>CAYNEI010000181.1:0-1546 GCA_964396185.1 uncultured Thermoplasmatales archaeon | reverse complement strand
AGCCTGGCCAACGGCGCAGGACTTAGGATCCTGTCCTATAGAGGTTCGCAGGTTCGAATCCTGCCCTCCGCACTCAGCTCCTCTCCGATAGCGCAAGCTGAGTGCGGAGGGCAGGAGAACCCGAGCCCTCGGCCCAGCGGCGACCGCGCGATCCGGGCCGAGGGCTCGGGTGAATCTGGACATCGAGCGCCCGACCCCCGATAGGGCGAAGGGCGCTCGATGTCCACTGCGCCGACGCGAATCGGAGGAACCACCGCCTTGCGGCCTGGCGACCCCTCGCTTCCGGTCGTAGGGGAACCACCTCCTCGCGGTCTGACGACCGCTCGCTTCCGCTCCCGCCGGAGCGGTGCCCGCGGCCCTGAGGCAAAACGGTTAAGTGCGCGACCCTAACCTCTTCCCGAGCCGATGGCGTCGATCGAGGAGCAGATCCAGGACCTGGAGGAGGAGATCTCCCGCACGCCCTACAACAAGGCCACCCAGCACCACATCGGCAAGCTCAAGGCGAAGATCGCTCGCCTCCGGGAGGAGGCCGAGAAACGAGCGGCCAAGTCCTCCGGCGGCGGCCAAGGGTATGCTGTCCGGAAGAGCGGGCATGCAAGCGTTGGCCTCGTGGGCTTCCCCAGCGTGGGTAAGTCGACCCTGCTCAACGCGCTCACCAACGCGGAGAGCGAGGTGGGGGCCTACGAGTTCACCACGCTCGAAGTCGTGCCGGGCATGATGGAGCACGAGCACGCCAACATCCAGGTGCTCGACCTGCCAGGGCTGATCCACGGTGCCTCACGCAACAAGGGCCGGGGCAAGGAGGTCATCGCTGTGGCCCGTACGGCCGATCTCATCCTGCTCATCGTGGACCCGTTCAACCCCGACCAGCTCCCGGTCATCGTCGAGGAGCTACGCCACGCCGGCATCCGGCTCAACGAGTCGCCGCCGAACGTGCGCGTGAGCAAGCACGACCGTGGCGGCATCGAGGTCCAGTGGACCATCGAGCCGAGTCATCTGGACGAGGATCTCGTCAAGACCGTGCTGCGCGAGTACGGGTACGTCAACGCCACCATCGTCATCCGGGAGGACATCACGATGGACCAGCTCGTGGATGCCCTGGCCAGCAACCGCGTCTACACGCCCGCCTTCGTGGCGGTCAACAAGGCGGACATCGCCGAGCCCGAGACCCTGGAGCGCCGCGTCCGGGAGATCGAGCAGGATGGGTGGACAGTGCTCACCATCAGCGCTGACCAGGAGGAGAACCTCGAGCGCCTCAAGGACCTGGTCTACGAGAAGCTCGATCTCATCCGCGTCTACCTCAAACCGCAAGGCAAAGAGGCCGACATGGAGGAGCCCCTGGTGGTGCGCCGAGGCTACACGGTCGAGGACATCTGCCGCCACCTCCACCGGGACATGGCCGAGCGCTTCCGGTACGCCAACGTCTGGGGGGAGAGCGCCAAGTTCCCCGGCCAGACCGTCGGGCCGGACCACGTCATGGAGGACGAGGACGTCCTCACCATCGTGACCCGGAAGTAACGGTCGTCAGAGCTCCGCAGGGTCGATG
>CAYNEI010000180.1:0-1560 GCA_964396185.1 uncultured Thermoplasmatales archaeon | reverse complement strand
TCGAATACTCTATGTCTCAATGGTATCCCAAACTGGCTGAATATGATTTCATGGGATGGCATGCGACTCCTTATGTGGGCAGGGAGTTCCACGGCGTATTCGGAAATTTTGATGTTACGATCCATATTGACCGGGATTATGTAGTAGCGGCTACCGGGTACCTGCAGAATCCACAGGAAATCGGTCACGGATATGAAGAAGAGGGGATGCAGGTCCAACGGCCGGAAGGAGAGAAACTGACCTGGCATTTTATTTCTGATTATCAACATGATTTCATGTGGGCAGCTGATCCGGATTATGTACATGTAACAGCTGAGGTACCCGGCGGACCGAAACTGCGGTTTTTCTATCAAACGGATCCTGTAGCTGAAAATGCACCTGATGAACTACAAAAGGAATTGCTTGCCAACTGGGAACAACTTCCGGAGTTTACCATTCAGGCCTT
Organism: uncultured Thermoplasmatales archaeon; assembly: GCA_964396185.1. Taxonomy (GTDB): domain Archaea; phylum Thermoplasmatota; class SW-10-69-26; order SW-10-69-26; family SW-10-69-26; genus CAYNEI01. The sequence continues at coordinate 1,115 of CAYNEI010000180.1, read as the reverse complement.
CCGGTATATGAATGAACATTTCGGGGAATATCCCTACGATGAATATATGGTGATTCAAGGTGGGGATGGAGGAATGGAGTACATCATGGGAACACTGATTACCGGTAACCGCTCTCTTAGAAGCCTTGCGGGAGTTACCGTGCATGAGCTGATTCACGCCTGGTACCAGGGGGTTCTTGCAAATAATGAGAGTTTCTATCACTGGATCGATGAAGGATTTACCGTTTATGCCTCCACAAGGGTCATGAATATGTTATTCGATGATGGGGATGAGAATCCATTCCTAAATCAGTATGACTCGTATTATCGGATTGTAGAACGTGGAATTGAGGAGCCGATGATTACTCATGCTGATCATTTCCAAAGGAATGTTGCATATAGAGGAGCAGCCTATACCAAGGGAATGATTTTCTTACATCAGTTGAGCTATATCGTTGGACAGGAGGCTTTTGAGCGGGGAATGCAAAGGTTTTTTGAAGAGTGGAAATTCAAACACCCTTCCGGAACCGATTTTATACGGGTTATGGAAAGGGAAAGCGGCATTCATCTTGACTGGTACTATGAGTATTGGATTACAACTACAAAAACGATTGACTATGCCATAGAAGAGGTGAGAGATCGTGGAGAGACTACTGAAATTAAGATCATCCGTGAAGGGCTTATGCCTATGCCTCTCGATATTGAACTGGAATTCCGCAATGGATCAGTTGAACATTACTATATACCGATGAGAATCATGTGGGGACAAAAAGAGAATGAATTCCCGGAAATTTCCAGAATAGTCGCAGACGAATGGCCATGGGTTTTTCCTGATTATACAATGACGATTGACAGAAGAAAAGATGAAATCGTCCGTATTGAAATCGATTCGTCGAAGCGCATGGCAGATGTGGACGCATCTGATAATCGTTGGTATCCGGAAATGGATCATTAGGATATACGTCAGGGATCAGCGAATAGAAAATGGTCTAACGGGTCGCACGAACCCGGAATTTTTTTCGAATATCATACAACTACTGTCAGAGCGTTAACACACACCTGGATCCGCAAGCTGACCGGTGGTTGGGCTTTTTTTCATGTATGCCCGCAATTCTCGTTTTTTCTCAACACGGGGA
>CAYNEI010000179.1:0-1565 GCA_964396185.1 uncultured Thermoplasmatales archaeon | reverse complement strand
CGATCTGCCAGCGGTCCAGCTTCAACCCCAACACCGAGAAGTACTACGCCTACTGTCCCGGCTGGGTGCCCGACCCGGGCAACTACCGCCGCAGCCTGTGGGAGACGGCCGGCTTCCCGGACGGGCCCACCACCTGGGACGAGCTGCTGGAAGCCGGCACCAGCATCATGTCCGATCAGGGCGTGCAGATGGGCATCGGCATGTCCCAGGAAATCGACTCCAACATGGCGGGCCGGGCCCTGCTGTGGTCGTTCGGAGCTTCCATCCAGGACGAGAACGAGAACGTGGTCATCAACTCCCAAGAGACCCTGGACGCGGTCAACTACATGACCGAGTTGTTCCAGGGGGCCATGACCGACGAGGTGTTCGCCTGGGAGGCGGCTTCCAACAACGAGGGGTTGATCGCCGGTCAGCTCTCTTACATCCTGAACTCCATCTCGGCGTACCGCACCTCCCAGGAGGCCAACCCCGAGGTGGCAGCCGACACCCACTTCAGCCCCGCCTTGTCGGGACCGGCCGCCCAGCTGGTGGCCAGTCACGTCATGTACAACTGGATCGTCCCCGACTTCTCCCAGAACGTGGACGCGGCCAAGGAGTTCCTGCTGCACTACAACCTCAACTACGAGGCGGCCACCTGGCACTCCAAGCTGTACGACTTCCCCGCCTGGGAGGAGCGCGTCCCCAAGCTGGGCGACTGGGTGGCGGACGACCCGTTCGGCTCCGAGCCTTCCGACAAGCTGGCGGTCCTCAGCGACGCGCTCGACTGGAGCACCAACGTCGGCCATCCCGGGCCCGCCAACCCGGCCACGGGGCAGGTGTTCGGAGAGGCGATCATCCCGGTTATGTTCGCCGAGGCCGCTCGAGGCCAGAAGGATCCCGAGCAGGCCGTGGCCGACGCCGAAGGCCAGATTCAGGCCATCTTCGGCGACTGGCGAGAGCGCGGGCTCGTAGGCGGGGATGCCTGACCGTATGAGGGCCTGAACGGTGTCCGTGGTCGAGACCCGAGCGCTCAGCAAGCGCTTCGGGGACTTGGTGGCGGTCGATGGCGTCGACCTGGCTTCCAAGGAGGGCGAGTTCCTCGTCCTCCTTGGACCCTCCGGTTGTGGCAAGACCACGCTGCTGCGCATGATCGCCGGGCTGGAGGAGCCAACCGCCGGGGAGATCTACATCGGTGGTGCGCTCATGAACGGGCTGCCGCCTCGCACCCGCAAGACCGCCATGGTGTTCCAGAGCTACGCGCTCTATCCGCATATGACCGTCCACCGCAACATCGCCTTTCCTCTGCGGGCCGAGGGAATGGAGAAGGACGACCAGGACAAGCGGATCCTGTGGGCGGCGGAGCTCCTCGGTATCGATCGCTACCTGGATCGTCGTCCTCGCCAGCTATCCGGTGGGGAGCGGCAGCGTGTCGCCCTGGCCCGGGCCCTGGTGCGAGAGCCGAGCCTGTTCCTGTTGGACGAACCGCTCTCCAACCTCGACGCAAAGCTTCGAGCTGCGGCCCGCGACGATCTCCTGGAGTTCCAGCGTCGCATCGGCATCACCACCGTCTACGTCACCCACGACCA
>CAYNEI010000178.1:0-1567 GCA_964396185.1 uncultured Thermoplasmatales archaeon | reverse complement strand
CCCACGAGGAGCCCTGCCTGTGCTCCTCCAGGTCGTCCAGGGTCACAAGCGCCGGTCCCAGGCTCGTGGCGAAGTCCTTGCCCTTGCTCGGCCCCAGGCCCACGCTCATCTCTTCGCGCTGGACGTCGCGCGCGCTCCAGTCGTTCATGATGGTGAGGCCAGCGATGACGCGCTCGGCCTCCTCTGGATCGAGGTTCGAGGCCGGCGAGCCGATGAGCCAGGCGAGCTCGAGCTCGAAGTCCAGGGCCTGGGTCGAGGCGGGCTTGGCCACCTCCTGGCCGGGACCGTACACCGCGGCGGGGTTGGTGAAGTAGAACACCGGGGCCTCGTACCAGGCCTCTGGCACGGGTTCGCCGCGGCGCTTCCAGGACCGGCTGACGTGCTCCTCGAAGGCGTAGAAGTCCCGGATGGAGGGTGGCTGCGGGACCGGGGCATGGAGTTCGACATCCGCCAAGGGAACCCCGTGCTCAACGCGCAGCGCGGCCGAGCGCTCCAGCCGGCCGATGGCGCCGTGGAGGGCCGATTGGGTGGCCTCCCAGCGAGCCAGCAGCGCGTCCATGGGCACGTGCTCCAGGCCGCGCAGCTTGGCGGGGGCGAGCAGATCGACCTTCTCTCGGGCCACGCGCAGGGCCTCGCTCACCGGGACCACCGTCTCGGCCAGCACGATGCCGGCTTCCACAGGGGTCTCCGCGTCGCGCCTGAAGGAGACCAGGTGCATACGGGCGCCCATAGGGAACGGTGCGTTAAGGGTTGTGGCGGGGCGCAGGGCGCCAACGGACCGCACCCGCGCTTACCACAACCTCACAAGGGGCACGAAGGAACCAAGGGGGAGGCGTCTGAGGTCTTGGCCCGTCTCCTGCGTGTCGTTGTGGGGCATGGGTCGTTCTGGGCCGTGTGTCGTTGTGGTGAGAAGGTTCGGCTCAGGGGCTGAGCTGCTTGCGCATCACGAACCCGGCGGGCTCGTCCCGCTTCGGGTAGGCATGGGGGTCCTCTCGGTTGATCTGGAAGCCAGCGGATCGGTAGAGCGCGATGGCGGGCTTGTTGTCCACATGCACCTCGAGCTCGATGAAGCGGGCTTGCCGAGCGATGAGCCGGCGCTCCAGCTCGCCGAGGAGCTTCGCCGCGATCCCTTGGCCGCGAGCTCCAGGAGCGGTGTGGATGGTCAGGATGCGGGCGCGGGGGCCCGTGCCATGCAGGCAGGCCACGAAGCCCACTGGCTCATCCCCATGGAGGGCGACGAGGTTGATGGCTCGCGGGTGGCTGAACAGCCGGTCGAGCACGAGGTCGTCGAGGGCTTGGCCCTGCGGGAAGCAGCGCGCGTGGAGCGCTCTGACCTGCTCCCGGTGCTGAGGCTCCAGCGGCGCGATCTCCACCGAGGTGGCCTCGCTCCCCATCCGTCACCCTCCGGATCTGACGAGCCGCTCGATGCGTCGTCGGGCCTGGCGCAGGGAGCCCTCGGTGGGCTCGACGGGTTCGGCGTGCAACCGGGCCTCGAGGCGTGTCTGGATCCCATCGATGGCCGGCAGGGCGCGCACGGTCACGGTCCCGTGCTCGGTCTCCAGGATGA
>CAYNEI010000177.1:0-1576 GCA_964396185.1 uncultured Thermoplasmatales archaeon | reverse complement strand
GGTTCGCCTGAGCCGCGGGCGCCAACAACGTGGCCGCCAGCGCCAGGATCGGCACGATCAACAGCTTTTTCATTCGCTACTCCTTCGTCCATCGTGTGACGACAACCGCCACGCTTCGTCCAATCGGATCTCGCATAGCCCGATCGGCGGGAACGAGGGACCCCGGCCATCCGCACGGCGGGGCCCCTCGCTCTACCTGCCTCAAGGGCACTGAAGCGACCTACACGGGACCAGGGATGTGAGGGATAAGCACCCAGGGCGTGCCGGAGTCATTCCAGTAGGCACAACGCATCGCTCGTCCCGAGCCTGCCTCAACATCCACCATGCAGGTGGCATCCGTAGTTGGCAGATCACCAGGCGAACTCGTTCCGAGCCCGAATGTGGGGGAGTTTGGATGCGGGACGCCCGTGCCGAACCAGTCCGTCGTATAGGGCTTCATCCTCTCAGCGACGAGATCTCGCAGGACCTCACCGTTGACGTTGTCTACGAGTCGGATTCTGATCTTGACGTGCCAGCCGTCGGCCGTGGGAACGCCAGCCGCCCTCGCACGCATATTCAGTTTGGCATCAGTCTCGGAAGTGATCTCGCACGACGCGTGGAAGACATAGACCAGTTCGCACTTGTCCTCGGCTTCGTTGATATCGGGGCTCTGCGCACCCCCGTGGTTCGCCTGAGCCGCGGGCGCCAACAACGTGGCCGCCAGCGCCAGGATCGGCACAACCAACAGTCTCTTCATCTTCGTCTCCTCCAATCGGATCTCGCATAGCCCGATCGATGCCTCCGCGAGACTGCGCGCTCGGCGCCGTGCACGGGGATGGGCCCGGAAGGTATGCCGTCATTCTTCGAGGTAAAGTGACGACATGGCTGGCGAATATCGGAGGCTGCTGCCTCGGGCGGAGACGAGCGTGTTCCTCTTCGGTGCCCGGGGCACCGGCAAGACGACCTGGGCCCGGCGCCAGTACCCCGACGCCTACCGGGTCGACCTCCTCGACGAGGGCCGTTATCAGGAGCTGCTCGCTGATCCGGGCACGTTCGGCGACGAGCTCCGGGCTCGCGCGGCGGGAGGCTGGGTGGTCGTGGACGAGGTGCAGCGCATCCCCGCTCTGCTGAACGAGGTCCACCGGTTCATCGAGGAGGGCCTTTACTTCGTGCTCCTCGGTTCGAGCGCCCGCAAGCTCAAGACCGCCGAGACGAACCTCCTCGCCGGTCGCGCCCTCCATCGGCAGCTCTTCCCCCTCACCCCGGACGAACTCGGCGACGACTTCGACCTCGAGGAGGTCCTGACGACGGGAAGCATCCCCTTGGTCTGGATGGCCGACGACCGGCGAGCGACCCTCGAGGCCTACGTCCAGCTCTACGTCCGCGAAGAAGTGCGGGGCGAGGCCCTGGTCCGCAACCTCCCCGGCTTCATGCGCTTCCTGTCCGTCGCCGCCCTCGCCCACGGGCAGACCGTCAACGTGTCGGCCCTGGCCCGGGACGCGGGGGTGGCTCGCACGACCGTCGCCGGCTACCTCGACATCATCGAGGACACGCTTCTCGCCACCCGTCTGGCGGCCTTCGAGGCGAAGCTGCGCGT
>CAYNEI010000176.1:0-1589 GCA_964396185.1 uncultured Thermoplasmatales archaeon | reverse complement strand
CGGCCACCGGCAGCTCGGCGTCGGTCACGACCGATCCCAGCACGAACCAGCTCCCGGCGCCGGGCAGCAGCAGGTTGGAGTTGCGACCCCACCAGCCCAGACCGGCGCGATGCGCCGCGGCCCGGTCGACCAGGCCGTTGTCGTCGGCGATCACCATCGCGCGGTGACCGTGGTCGCGCAGCACGTCGGCTGCCGCTCCAAGACCGGCCCGCAGGTCGGCGTAGTGGTCCCGCCAGGCGTACCGGGCCACGGACGCCACCGCGCCGTCAGGGCGCGCGGGTCGAGGTTCGAGGTAGTGGCGGGCCCCGACCACGATCGACCGGGCGTCGCGCAGGAGGCGTCTCGGTTCGGTGGAGCGCCGAGGGTTGCGGAAGGTGAACGACATGCCGGCGTGCTGACCAGCGGCCCGTCGTCGTTCGAGTGCCCGGCGGACCGGCTCGAACGGCTCGGTGCCGGTGACGCCCACGGCGTCGAGTCCGGCGTCGAGGGCCGCCGCACGGACCTGCCGCAGCAGCGCCGTGGGGTCGACCACGCTCACCGGGCCCGGAGCTGTCGCTGTCGCCGGGGGCGGGCGGCCCCGTTGGCCTCGACACCACCCGGCGTCTCGGGCGGTGCGTCGGGCGGGGTCTGGGACTCGACGGCCTCGCGCTCGGTCTGCGTTGCGACCGCGCCGCCGTGGAACTGCACGGGTGGCGTGGCGCGCTCGGCGGCCCGCGCCCGACGAGCCTCCACCCGGGCCGCGGCGTCGGGTGCGCCGTCACCGTCGCCGGCCCGGGGGGCGCGCACCCGCAGGCCGTGACGAACGGGCGATTGGGTCGGGCGCGCCGCGGCCCCCGCATCACGCCGTCCGTTCGCTGCTGGCGTCTCGTCGAACGCCTCGGCGACGGGCCCTTCGCCGGGACGGGGCGCGTCGTCCGCGACTGCGGCGCGAGGCTGCTCCCGGGGTGCCGTCGCCTCCGGCGCGACGCTCTCGACCGCGGACCGCTCGGTCGCGGCCCTCTGCTGGGGCGCGGTCTTCCTGGTCGAACGCTTCTTCGCCGGCGCCGCCTTCTTCGGCGCAGCCTTCCGGGTCGAGCGCTTCTTGGTCGAACGCTTCTTCGGCGCGGCCTTCTTCGTGGAGCGCTTCTTCACGGGAGCCTTCTTCGCCGGGGCCTTCTTCGAGGGCCCCCTCTTCGCGGGCCCCCTCTTCGCGGGTGCCTTCTTCGTGGAGCGCTTCTTCGCCGGCGCCGCCTTCTTGGGCGCAGCCTTCCGGGTCGAGCGCCTCTTGGTCGAACGCTTCTTCGCCGGGGCCTTCTTCGCGGGAGCCTTCTTCGCCGGCGCCTTCTTCTTCGTGGAGCGCTTCTTGGTCGGGGCCTTCTTCTTCGGCCCGGCCTTCTTCGTCGACCGCTTGCCAGCCTTCCTCGCGGCCTTGTTCGCGGCCTTCTTGGTCTTCGCGGCCTTCTCGGCAGCCGACCTGCGGGACGCGGAGGCCCGCGCCCGGGTGCGGGACGCGCCTGGTGCGGTGTCCTGGTCGGCGTCGCCGACGTCGATGGGTGAGGCCTCCGGGTCGCCGATGACGCCTTCGGCCTCGGTCCCGGCCGTGGCCGAGC
>CAYNEI010000175.1:0-1610 GCA_964396185.1 uncultured Thermoplasmatales archaeon | reverse complement strand
ACCGCCTGCTCTCCTTCCGCCGCGAGGAGTACCGCAACGAGGAGGGCCACATCCGTAGGGCCTTCTACTGGCGGATCCGCTGGGGTGAGATCATCGTCGAGGGCCAAGAGCCCGACAGCGAGGCCCAGGGCGATCCAACGGTTTACGACGAGCTGCCGCGCACCGCTTGGACGCGCGTGGCTTCCGTCGGGTAGCCGTCTGCTTCAGCTAGCTGTCCCCGTCACGTGGCCGTCCCCATCACGGTGTGGCGGCCTCGGAGGGCTCGCCGCCCTCATCGTGCCCTCGTGCCGGCAGCCGTGCTTCGACGTTCGCGATCCGGTCCACCAGGTCCTCGATGACCACCGAATCCTCTACCGGGTCGCTGCGCCGCATCCGTTGGTAGACCTCCACCCCGAGTTCAGCGAACAGCGCGTCGAGCTCCCGTTCGAGCTGGTGGCGCGTCCACGTCGCGTCCACATCGTCGATCAGACGCTCAGCGGCGTCGTGGACGGCGTTGGCACGCCGCGTGATCTCCTCCTTGATGTCGTCGAGGGTCACGCGACGGGATAGCTTGCGCGCGTTAAAAGCGTGTGGCTCCAGCACATGTGGGTTCAGGCGCGAGCCTCAAGCGCCGTTGTCCTCGGGCTCATCGTCGGTGGTGGCCTCGGCATCCTCGGTGACCTCCACCGGGATCGGCTCCCGCTCCACGGTCGGCTTTGCCTCCCGGCAGTCCACGCACCCGTGGAAGAGGATGCGCTCTGCTTCATCGACGGTCACGTCCCTGAACTCGTCCCGGCAGCCCGGGCACGAGATCGTCAGCTTGCGCGACATCGGATCGGCCCCGGGTCTACACGCCCCGGGTTTCGAGGGCCTTGGGCCGTAGCTGCTTGGACTTGCACTTCCTGCAGCGCGTCGCGCGGAACGGGTTCCGTGCGTAACACGACATGCAGATCTTCTTCTTGAGCAGCCGGGCCTCGGCTTCGGGGAATCGCGCCATGGCAAACACCGACCTGCGGCACCGACCGGGCACCGCGGTTCTTGCTGTCAGATGCGCACTGATTAAAAAGGTATCGTCGACTGGACGTTCATCCCCCGGCCCCTTCAGCCTTCGGCCACCCGGGGCGCTTGCTCGCCGGGCTTGCGCACGAGCACCAACGCACGCGAGGCATCCATGCTGGCGATGTCGTCAAGCATCTTGGCGAAACGCTCCCGGGGCACCGTGAGCCCCTCGCGACCAGCTGGCGGGTAGGGATCGTGGAAACGGACCAAGGCCTCGTCCATACCGAAGGCCACGACCCAGTGGGGGATCTCCTCCTCGTGAACCTCCTGCATGCCAACGAGACAGAGGGGCACCCAGCCGGCCTCGAGGGCCTGCTCCACGTCCTCCACGCTCGGCGCTCGCTCCTCCACCTCGACGCCCGCCTCGAGCACCTCGCGCCGGGCTTCCTTGCTCGACCAGACCGCCAGCGTGGCATCCTCCTCGGTCAGGAACGACTCCAGGCGGTCCCGGGGCAGCGTGGGGAAGCCCTCGTTGATCACGCGCACCTCGAAGCCGCGGTCCACGAAGGGCAGTGCTAAGCCGAAGGCATCCGTCCCGCCGATGCCGATCAGCGAGGTGCGCCGCCAGACCT
>CAYNEI010000174.1:0-1627 GCA_964396185.1 uncultured Thermoplasmatales archaeon | reverse complement strand
GAGCTTCGGCGGGCGGATCACAGAGGGGCCGCTCGTATACTGCTCAGCCGTGCGGAGCCGCTGCCCGAGGACGGGATAGGCGGCCTCGATCTCCATGGCCGCCTCGCGCTCATTCAGTCCGCGGATCGTTTGGCGCCGGCGCCAGTAGGCATAGCCCAACAGTGCTCCAACGGCCAGGAGCAGCACGCCGCGGATCGCCGCCGGCAGCGGGAAGAAGTAGTCGATAGCTCCCACGATCGCGAGGGCCGCGATACCGCTCAGCAGGAGTTGCAGCAGCGAATACTTGAGCCGAGTTTGAACGACCTGCCGGCGGACTTCGTGGAGCTTGCTCCGCACCGAATCGAACGACGCGGAAGACCGCGTGCCATCCGTTTCCTGCAAACGAGGGGTCGTGGACATAAGTGGCTCCTGACCGGTTGGAAGGTTGGCTAAGCCTGGCCGTCAGTCTCCGCCTCGTTCCCACGCAAACCGGGGGAGGGTTGACTGGGGCATGCCATCCTAGCAAAACCGGGGCGTCAGGACAAATGCCGCCCAGGCTGGTTTTCAGGTTTCAGAGGCCAGATTTCAGATTTGGGCGGTCAGTTGTGGGGTGAGTAGGGTGGAGCTGCTGGCTGTTGGCCATTGGCTATTGGCCAGAGAGGGACCGTTCCGTTTTGTTCCATCCTGGCTGGTTCCACTTTGTGCCATTGGCTGGATGGGACAGCGGACAGGGGACGGATGTTGCGTGGCGTTGAAATCTGGTGCATCCGGCTTGTTGATGTTTGGGAATGGTGGCCTGGCATGTCGTCCGTGGCGGGCGGCTCGGAAAAACGCTGCGTCGGGTTGCGGGTGGTTGCGTCGGGGATGCGAACGTGTGGCGGGTGGGGCAGTTTTTATTGCACCTCGTTGCGTGGGGTTGCATCGAACCGAGGCGCGGTCGGCGGTGCGGCGGGATTGTGGTGCATGGCGTTAATCTCCGGTGGGCCGCGGTGATTGGCGTTGCGGATTTCGGAATCTGGATTGTTCCGTGGGGCGCGAACGGGTGAACGTGTTCATGTGTTTAGTAGTGATCGATTTGACTATAGCATAGGGCGCGGCCCAAAATCAATACCCTGGCCCCGAAAAAACCGACTAGCCGACCGGGAAGGACAGCGGCAGGGAAAACAGAAGCAGATGCGGAATTGTCAGTGGCCCAGTGGCGGCGTTGAAGGTAGAATGCCCCCGGAGGACAACATCGAGTAGATCGCAATCTACGACACTCCTCAGGGTCCCCGACGTGGAACACGGATCCCGACTTGGAACAGGAGGGAACCGAGGAAGCAGAGGGGGGAGTGTCCAATCTACGCACTATTTTAGGAGGATCCGTCCATGCGTCTTCGCATTGAATATTGCGCGATGTGAAACTACGAACCGCAGGCCGTCAGTCTGACGGCCAGGCTGCTCGAGCGCTTCAAACAGCAAATCACTACCCTGGAGTTGATTCCCAGCAGTGGCGGGCGCTTCGAGGTGGAAGCGGACGACCACCTGCTGTTTTCCAAGCTTCAAGAAGGGCGCTTTCCGCATGAGACAGAGATGCTTGCCGCCGTAGCTCAGCGGCTGAAGCCGTAAGCCGGCTTTATCCGGCTCGCCACCGTCACTGCGGCGCGAA
>CAYNEI010000173.1:0-1640 GCA_964396185.1 uncultured Thermoplasmatales archaeon | reverse complement strand
GGCTGGCTCGCCCTCAAGGCGCGCAAGGTTTACTTTCTGCTCAACAACTGGGAGCACTACAACAACCTCACCTACGCCTACCACGAAAGACAAAACCCGTTGCTGCGCTTCAATCCGATCGGATGGGGATTGCTCTTTCTAGGGGCGGCCGGCGGCCTCGTGATCGCATTTCTCCGCCGGGAATCCCGAAGCTGGGGGCCGCTCCTCGCCGGGGCTACCTACGCGGCCGGAGTCTGCCTGTTCATCGTCAGCGCCCGCTTCCGCCTGCCCCTGGCTCCCCTTCTGGCTGTCTTTGCCGCGGGATCTGTATACGCTCTCCCGCTGATCTTCCGGTCGAGCCACCCGAAGAAAATCGCCGCCTTCTGCGCCGTACTCGCCGTCGCGGGAACCGTCACCTTCAGCCGTTTTCTGGGCGTTGCGGATACGGCCACCTTTATTCAGGACGAATCGCTCATCACCAACGCCGCCGCGGAGCTCGGCCAGGACGCCCGGGCCTGCCGTTACGCCGCGCGGGTGCTCGAACGCCGACCGGAACGCACGGACGCGGCCCGGATTTTCCTCATCGGCTACCTGAATCTCCGCCTGGCCGGCGACCCCGCCTGGCGGGAATTCGGCGACTGGGAACAGCAGCGCGAGCGCCTGGAAAAGGTGTCCGCCGACGACGAGGTCATGCAGTTCGTCGCCGGCGCCTATCGCTGGAGATTCGGAGAAAGAGACGAAGCCCTCGGGCTCTGGAGGGAAGCCGCCGAGGCCGGATCCGGATCCGCCCGGGCGATCCTCGTTCTCGCCGGGATCGACACCTCCCGCTCGCCCGACACGGTTCATCCCGCGATCCGGGAGCAGTTGGAGCGTATCCTCGATTCGGATTCGTGATGCGGCGCGAATGGAGGCGTACGCTTCCTGAATGCGAACCGAACTACGATCACATTTCCGGCGAAATCGGTATCGAAATCGCTATCGGTATCGGTATCGGTATCGACCAAGCCAAGCGGAGACACCGAAGCAATCCTCGGTAGCCGATGGATAACAACGTCTTCGATCCCGATTTCGATAGCGATAACTAACGAAAACATCCATAACTCAGTACCCCTCCCCTACACGCCGGCCAGGGCGTGATCGTCGGAATACTCGAAGACGGGTTTCGGGGTCTCCGGAGTCGGCGGATGCGGGACGACTTTCCAGAACCGGCCGGCGGTTTCGAACCAGTTTTCCAGGAGGCGCTGCCCGTGAGGACTGCCGGTCAACCGGACGTGCAGTTTCATCATTTTCCGCAGGGCTTCGATTTCGGATTCGATCTCCAGGCGTTCCGTCGAAATCATCGCCGGATTGTAGCGTCCGGCAAACACGTCTTTCTCGTCGTAGACGAACGCCAGCCCGCCGCTCATGCCGGCGCCGAAATTGCGTCCGGCTTCGCCCAGCACGACGATCAGCCCGCCGGTCATGTATTCACATCCGTGATCGCCGACGCCCTCGACCACCGCCGTACCTCCCGAATTGCGCACGCCAAACCGCTCGCCCGCCTGCCCGGCGGCGAAGAGGTGCCCGCCGGTGGCGCCGTACAGACAGGTGTTGCCCATAATGATGTTCTCGTGCCAGGAGAAGATCTCGCGCTCCCGCGGATGAATGATGATCTCGCCGCC
>CAYNEI010000172.1:0-1641 GCA_964396185.1 uncultured Thermoplasmatales archaeon | reverse complement strand
GTGGACCTGGATGTTCTCTCCGGCCACCCAGACATACGCCTCGGAGGCGATCGAGCCGGCGAGTGGGGCGGCCACCGCCAGCTCCTCCGGCTGGTCCGTGACCCGCGCCGCGCGAGATGCCGCAGATCTGGCGTGCTCGACCTTCATGAGCATGGTGGCGCAACGGTGTTTGATCGCCTGGAACGAGCCGATGGGGCGACCGAACTGATGTCTGCTCTTGGCATATGCCACCGCCATGTCCAGGCAACGCTGGGCGCCGCCGACCTGTTCGGAGGCCAGGGCGGTCACAGCGAGGGCCAGGGTCCGATCCAGGGCGTCGAGGGCAGCGCCGCCGCCCAGGCGGGCGGCGTCGTGGACCCGAACCGAGCCCAACCGGACCTGCGCCTGGCGTCGTGTCGGATCGAGGACCTGCTCGGCAACGACGTCCACTCCCTCGGTGTTGGCAGGCACGGCGAACAGAGAGACGCCGTCCTCCGTTGCGGCGGCCACCAACAGCAGGTCGGCGATGTCCCCGGATAGGACCGCTCGCTTGGCACCTTCGATCACCCACCCATCACCCGACCGGGTGGCCGATGTGGCCGGGCTCGCCGGTGACCACCGACGGGCATGCTCGAAGATGGCTAGAGACGCGATGGTATCCCCGGATGCGAGAGAGGGGAGCAGGTCGGCGCGTTGGCTGGCGGAGGCGGTCTCCAGGATGGCGAGGGTCGCCACAACCGCAGAGGCGAAGAACGGGCCAGGCGTGACCATTCGGCCCATCTCCTCCAGCAGGACTCCCATCTCCACCGGGCCGAAACCGGATCCACCGTGCTCCTCGGGGATGGCCAACCCCATCCAGCCCATGCCGGCCATGTCCTTCCACACGGCCGCATCGAAACCCTCGTCCGACATCATCAGCTCGCGCACGGTGGTGAGAGTGAGCCGCTCCTCGAGGAACTGACGCGCCGTCGTCCGGATCAGGTCGATCTCCTCGGTGGGTGCGTAGGAGACCACGGGAGCCTCAGCCACGGGGGACCTGCGACCAGGGAAGGTCCTTGTCCACCCGGGGCTCACCCGGCAGCCCGAGAACACGCTCGCCGAGGATGTTGAGCATGATCTCGGAGGTCCCCCCTTCGATGGAGTTGGCCCGCGTCCTCAGAAAGGCCTTCTGTGGGCCGTGCTGGGTGAGGCCCTCGGGGCGGACCAACTGGTATCCGTCGGGGTAGAGGGTCCCATCGAGACCAAGGACGTCCATGGTGAGCGCGGTTATCTCCTTGTTGAGATCCGCCCAGGTCAACTTGCCGATGGAGCCTTCCGGGCCCGGGATCCCGGCAGTGGCCAGCTCGTTGGCGCGAATCGAGGTCAGACGCGCCGCCTCCGCCTCCGCCCAGAGCCGGAGGAGCCGGTCGCGCAGCACCGGATCGTCGACCCCCGAGTCACGCCAGACCTCCAGGGCTCGGCCCACGTATCCGCTCTCCCGGGGCGGGACATTGCCGCCGATCGCCACTCTCTCGTTCATGAGCGTCGTGACCACCACCCGCCACCCGGCGCCGACGGCATCGATCCGGTTCGCGTCGGGGATAGGGACGTCGTTGAAGAAGACCTCGTTGAACTCGGCCTCCCCGGTTATCTGATGAAGAGGGCGGACCTCGACCCCATCGG
>CAYNEI010000171.1:0-1655 GCA_964396185.1 uncultured Thermoplasmatales archaeon | reverse complement strand
GAGGCGGATCTCGTACTGATCATGAGTGTTAACCCCGGATTCGGCGGACAAAAATTTATTGAGTCAAGCTATGCAAAAATTCAACAGCTTGTTCAGCTCCGAAATGAAAATGGACTGGAATTCCTGATTCAAGTAGATGGAGGAGTGAGGCGGAAGAACATTCAAAAACTCGTACGGTCCGGCGTAGATGTATTGGTAGCAGGCAGCAGTGTTTTCCAGGCTGAAAATATACCGGAGCGGATTATTGAGCTTCGGGACGAAGCGAACCTTGGACGAAAAGATTTGGTTTGAAAAAACCATCCGCCGGCCGGCGGACCTTAATTTCTAAATAGTTTTATTATCGACACAACAAGCAAAATAGCAGAGGAAGTCATTTATATAAAAGATGTTGACCCGACTCTTGTTCTCGGATTCCAGGATCAACATCTCGAACGACTGGATCAGGCATTTCCGTCTACCAAAATCACTGTGAGGGGGAATAAAATCAAAGTCCTCGGCCCCGAAGAGGACGTCGATATACTGACCGACATCGTTCAGGAAATGTTGACGATCGCCCGAAAAAACAGGGGGATCACCGGGGATGATGTCGAAACTCTTCTTGCTCTTGAAGAACGTGTGGAAGAAGCGGCCAAAGAGGACAAACCGTTTAAACAGGAAAGTGGAGATATCATCCTCCATACCCATACGGGTGAAACCATCACTGCCAAAACTCCCGGCCAGCGAAAGATTGTCCAGGCAGTGGAATACAATGATATCGTCTTTTCTATTGGCCCGGCGGGTACAGGTAAAACGTTTACGTCTGTTGCTTTAGCGGTTCAGGCGTTGAAGCAACGAAAAGTCAAAAAGATTATCCTTGCACGCCCGGCTGTTGAAGCTGGAGAGAATTTGGGTTTCCTTCCCGGAGATCTGAAAGAAAAAATCGATCCCTATCTCCGGCCTCTCTATGATGCTCTTGAAGAGATGATCGAATATGACAAACTGGAGTTTCAGTTGGCTAAAAACATTATTGAGATCGCTCCCCTTGCCTATATGCGTGGGAGAACACTCAATAACGCATTTGTGATCCTTGATGAGGCTCAGAATGCTACCAATACACAGATGAAAATGTTTCTGACAAGGATCGGTTTTAACAGCAGGGCGATCATCACAGGCGACATCACCCAATCCGACCTGCCGAGAAAACAACACTCAGGGCTCATTTCCATTCAACAAATCCTCGACAAGATCGATGGGATCTCCTTCGTATACCTGGACCAGCGAGATGTGGTTCGGCACAAACTGGTACGTGATATCATCGACGCTTACGAGAAATACGAAGCCAAAAATCATAAAGGGAAAAGAAATTGAGAATTCAGAATGATGAAGTTTGAAAAATGCCCATAACCGTAACTCCTCTCTATGAGGGAACTTTCTCCGTTGGCCTGGATAAAAAATTTATACGGATCGATCGGGATGCTCCCTCGAAAAAAGGGGCTTTAAAACTTTCAATCAACCCGTTTCTCATCAAATCGCCGGACCGGAATATCCTGTTTGACGTTGGCCTCGGTGGGTTCGGAGAAGATACCTCCACAGATATCATTAAAAAAAATCTCTCGGAACACGGACTAAGTGAACTCGATATTACCGATATTTTTGCCAGTCATCTTCACTACGAC
>CAYNEI010000170.1:0-1675 GCA_964396185.1 uncultured Thermoplasmatales archaeon | reverse complement strand
GCGTGCTTGACGAGCTCGGCGGTGTGGATGCCCATGTCGATGAGCGCCTCCTTCTGGCGCCCAGGGGAGAGGTAGCGGTCGAAGAGGAGTTCCTTGATGTAGGGGCCCAGGACCTCTAGCAGCTCGTAGTTGGGGTCCAGGCGACGGCACATGCCCTCGAACTGGAAGAGCGAGCGCGTGATGAGCATGAAGTCCGGGGGGAGGCGCAGGTTGTGCCTCTCCGCGATGTCGATGATCATGTCCAGCATGCGGGGGCTCCCTGGGCTGGCTCGCTCGCGCTCATGGAACTCCATGACGCGTTCGAGGTCTTGTTTGAGGGGGCCGGGCTCGAAGGGGCCCACCTTGTCGCAGAGCTCGATGAGGTTCTGGGCGACCATGTCGAGATCGTCGCGCTGGAACCCCACGAGCAAGCCTAGCACGCGCTCGGCTCGCCGGCGCGTCACGAAGCCCACGGCGCCGAAGTCGAGATACGCGATGGTGTGGCTGTCCAGGATGAGCACGTTGCCTGGCGATGGGTCTGCGTGGAAGATGCGGTGCTCGAAGATCTGCTCGGCCATGGAGCCTGTGAGCACCTCGGCCACGTTGGCGCCGTCTAGGCCCGCGATCTCGCCGTCCTCGATGTCGTCGAGCTTGATGCCGTCGACGTACTCAAGCGTGAGCAGGCGCGCGCTGCTGTACTTGTAGAAGATGCGCGGGATCTTCACGCCTGGGTGGTCCTGGAAGTTCTCGTAGACCCGCTGGTGGTTCTGGGCCTCGTACGAGTAGTCGAGCTCCTTGGCCAGCATGGTACGCAGCTCGTTGAGATGCGCTTTGGGCTGCCAGACGCGCGAGCCGGCGAAGACGCGCTCGATGAACGTGATGATGGGCTCGAGGATCTCGAAGTCCAGCGCGATGCGCTCCTCGATGCCCGGGTGCTGGACCTTGACGGCCACGCGTTCGCCGGTCTGGAGCGTGGCGAAGTGGACCTGGCCGATGCTGGCCGAGGCCACGGGTTCCCGGTCGAAGCTGGCGAAGACATCCTCAAGAGGGCGGTCGAGCTGGCTCTCCACGACCTCGCGGACCTCGTTGAACGGGGTGGGTGTGGTCTTGTCGTAGAGGTTGCGGAACTCATCCGCGAAGGCCTTCGGGATCAGATCCGGGCGGGTGCCGAGCAGCTGTCCGACCTTGATGAACGTGGGACCGAGGTCCTCGAGCATCTTGCGCACCCGCAAGGGGGCATCCTCGGGGAAGGCGACCTCCTGGGTCCCACCGACCCGGCGCACGCGGTCGGCTTGGCTGATCTCGCGCATCAGTTGGAAGAACTGGTGCTTCTTGAGCACCCGCAAGACCTCGACCGTGCGCTGGATCTTCGTCACCGGCGCTCGTGCACGCTCGGCGGCCGGCTCGCCTGTGTGGCTATGTTCCGGGGCCAACGCGCTGGGAACCGGGTCGAGACGCTCGGCGGTGTCGGAGTCATTCTTCTCAGAGGAGCCGTCCCCGCTCGGGGAAGCAGCGTGCTCGGTCTCGTCCGGGGGCCGCATGGGTCGCGGCGGGCAAAGAGGCCGGACCTTATAGGGCAATTGGTGCGAGGCTGGGCAGGAGACGGGCGAGGAAGATGGGGATAACGTCAACACGGAGGCACCGATGCACCGCCGTTCGCGGTGCAGCGGGCGCCCGAGCTTGCTCGGGCAGACGG
>CAYNEI010000169.1:0-1759 GCA_964396185.1 uncultured Thermoplasmatales archaeon | reverse complement strand
TTGGCGTACGCAGCGCGCATGCCACCGCCTTCGATGACCAATGCAGGCATCTTCGTGGGTGCACAGGGGCGCCCTGGCTTCATCTATTTGGTCCACGTGCGAGTGGACAACTCGTCGCCGCCGTCATCGTAGACCGTGGCCGTCATGGTGGTGCCCGCGAGCTCGATGTGGAAGAAGCCGTACGTGTCGCCTTGCTGGAAGTAGACGGGGTTGCGTGCCGGATCCGTGATGTCCCGGTTCTTGGCGCCGGCACCGCTCACGATGAACTCGGTGTCTGAGCCGCACTCCTCTTGCTCGGGCTTGAGCCACTGGAGGTCGTGGTCGTGGCCGGAGAGGTAGTAGTCAGCCTGCCCGCAGACGTTGTCCTCGATGAACCGCTTGAGGTAGACACCCAACGTGTTGCTGCCGACCTCCTGGTTCTCGAACTGGTCGTTGTACTCGCCGGCGTTGCCGTGCTGACCGTTGCTGATGTAGGGCTGGTGCCCGAACACAAGCTTCCAGGTGGCCTGGGAGGCCGACAGCTCGTCCTGGAGCCAGGCTTCCTGCTTGAGGGCCAGCGGGTCCTGGATGAACAGCGAGTCCCCCCACCACATGATCGCGTTGGCATCCAAGCTGAAGAACTGGGCGAAGTCGTCGTCCACGGTGAAGGTGTACCAGCGCGCTGGCATGGTCCACTTCGCGCTGGGCTGGGTGCCGTCGTAGAGCAGGCTTGTGCTGCGGTCGTCGCGGTAGGTGTAGGCGACCTCGTGATCCGTGCTCTCGTGCCAGGCCCCGTAGCCTGTGTCGAGCACGAGGTGCTCGCCGGCGATGGTGGGCCCGCCCGCGCTGTCGTGGTTGCCGGGGGTGAGATAGAAGGGCATGTCGAGGTTCTTGTACGGCTCCTCGAACTTGGTGGCGAACTGGGGGTCGTGCGGGCTGGTCACGCCGGTCTCGTAGATGTTGTCGCCGGTGATGATGACGAAGTCGCAGCCCTGGGCGGCGCAGACGTCCTCCATGACGCCGGCCACGCGCTTTTGGGCCTCGCCCCCGGTGCCGGTATCACCGGTCAGGATGAACCGGATGCCCTCCTCGGGGCTCTCGGGGCTCGGAGCGCACGCGCCCTCATCGCGGGCCGGTGGTTGGTCTGCGAGCTGGCAGCCAGCCAGGCTGTCCGCGCTCGCGGGCTCGTCCATCGCCTCGATGGGCTCATCGGCTTGCTGCTCCGGGGTCTCCCCGCCCAGCCCGAGGGCCAGGGGGACGAGCAACAGCATGCCGGCCAACAGGAAGATCTTGGCCTCCATGGGTCTCCCAGGCACGCATGGGCGCCCTACCATATGCTTTGTTGGGCCTCGAGGCGGTCTATTCGGCCCCGTGAGCTGGCTGTTCGGCTCCATGGCACGGAAAGACTTACGTTGGACCAGCCTCACTCGCGGTTCGATGAGGTTCGAGGCTGCGATCCTAGCGCTCCTGCTCCTAGCCACGGGACTCACCGGTTGCATCGGCGGTGGCGAGGACCTCAGCTCCAACGCTCTACCCGCCGGGTCCGGGAGCGGCGCGGATGCCGGCTCCGCGGAAAACGACCAAGACGACGCGTCAGACGGGTCCCCCGGGGACGATGGCGCTGGATCCGGTGACCAGGCCGGCGAGGACAGCGCTGATGGCGATGCCAACGCGACGGACGAGGACCAACCCTCGGTCCCGACCCCGCCAGCGGTGGCCAAGCGCCCCATGGCGGTCATCGCCCACATCGACACGGGCATCAACCCGTACCACGAGACCT
>CAYNEI010000168.1:0-1760 GCA_964396185.1 uncultured Thermoplasmatales archaeon | reverse complement strand
GCAGTCGACGCGGTCGAGAAGCACTTCGGTGGCCTCCCGGCCGTGGACGGAGTCACGTTCGGGGTCGACGAGGGCGAGATCCTCGCCGTCGTCGGCCCCAACGGGGCCGGCAAGACCACGCTCCTCAAGACCATCGGCGGACTGGAGCGGCCCTCCAGCGGCCACGTGACGCTGGACGGCCGGAGGCTGGACGGAATGGCCCCCCATCAGATCCGCCGCCAGGGCATCGCCATGGTGATGCAGACTCCCCAGACCTTCGCATCCATGAGCACACTCGAGAACGTCGTCCTGGGGGCGATGTTCGGCGACCGGTCCGGCTTGCTGGCCGAGACGGAAGCCACCGACCGCGCCCTGGAGGTGCTGGATTTCGTAGGATTGGGTGATCGCGTCGACCAGCCGGTCGGAACCCTCAACCTCCACGAACAACGCTTCCTCGAGATGGCACGAGCCCTGGCCGGACGCCCTCGACTGCTGTTGTTGGACGAGGTGATGGCCGGTCTCAACGACACTGAACTGGCCGCCTCTGTGCAGATCGTCCGCACCGCCCGAGATGAACTGGGCACGACCATCATCTGGGTCGAGCACGTCATGAAGGCGGTCATGAGCCTGGCCGAGCGGGTGGTGGTGCTGAACTTCGGCACGATGCTGGCCGAGGGTGCACCCGACGTGGTGATGCGCCACCCAGACGTCATCGATGCCTACCTCGGCCAGGGCCACCATGCTTGAAGTCTCCGGCCTCTCGGCCGGGTACCTGGGCGAGGACGTGGTCCACGACGTCGCCGTAACTGTGGGCGCCGGTGAGGCGGTGGCCATCATCGGCTCCAACGGTGCCGGCAAGACCACCCTTTTCCGGGCGGTGTGTGGGATGCTGCCTCTCTCGGCCGGTCGGGTCAACTTCGACGGTCAGGATCTGACTGGGCGACCCACCCACCGCATCTCACGGGTCGGCCTCGCCTACGTGCCGGCGGAACGACACCTCTTCCCAGGAATGAGCGTACGGGAGAACCTGGCGCTCGGGGCCTACCCCGGCCGTCCCGACCCCTCCACCCTCGATTCCGTGTTCGAGCTGTTCTCCCGCCTGGAAGAGCGCCAGGAGCAGCGGGCCGGAACTCTCAGCGGTGGCGAACAGCAGATGCTGGCAGTGGGCCGTGCCCTGATGTCCCGCCCGCGTCTCCTCATGCTCGACGAGCCGACCACCGGTCTCGCTCCCAAGCTGGCACAGTCCGCCTACGAAGCCTTGCGGGTACTGAAGGACACGGGCATGACCCTGCTGGTCACAGAGCAACAGGTACCCCTCGCCCTGTCCCTGGCCGACCGGGGCTACGTCCTGGAGAACGGACGCATCCAGCTCGAGGGCAATTCCGCCGAGCTGGAGCAGAACCCCGAGGTCCGGCGGGCCTATCTGGGTGTGGCATGACCGCGGTGGTGCTCGACGGTCTCGCCCTCGGGCTCCAGTACGGGCTCCTGGGGGTGGGGCTCACCCTGGTCTACGGGTTAGGAGGCGTCCTCAACCTGGCCTACGGGCAGATGGCGGTACTGGGCGCGATCGTCGTGACCGTCCTGATGGGCGCCGGACTCCCGGCCGGCGTGGCGGCGCTGGCGGGGCTGCTGGCTGCGGCCGCGACGGGAGTGCTGCTCGACACCACCCTGATGCGGCCCGTCTACCGCCAGAAGGGCGAGCATCGCGTCCTGCTGGGCCTCCTCCTCACCCTGGGGGTGGGTTTCGTCATCGACGGCCTTCTCCTGTGGCGCTATCCCAC
>CAYNEI010000167.1:0-1776 GCA_964396185.1 uncultured Thermoplasmatales archaeon | reverse complement strand
AGACGCACGGCCGTGCGGCGGTGGTCGTGCCCGACAACGTGTTGTTCGAGGGCGGGGCCGGGGAGACTGTGCGTCGGAGGTTGCTCCAGGAGTGCGACGTGCACACTCTGCTTCGTCTTCCCACCGGCATCTTCTACAAGCCGGGTGTCAAGGCCAATGTGCTGTTCTTCGACAAGAAGCCAGGCCGCGAAGAACCCTGGACTCAGGAACTGTGGATCTACGACCTGCGAACCAACCAGCACTTCACGCTGAAACAGAACCCGCTGGCTAAGGAGGCTCTGGAAGACTTCATCAAGTCCTACAACGCTGAAGATCGCCACTCCCGAGTTGAGACGGAGCGCTTCCGCCGGTTCACTTACGACGAGCTGATGGCCCGCGACAAAGCCAGCCTCGACATCTTTTGGCTCCGCGACGAGTCGTTGGAAGACACACACAATCTGCCACCACCGGCCGTCATCGCCGCGGAGATCGCCGAGGACTTGGAGGCGGCCCTGGCTGAGTTTGCTGAGATCGCAGCGTCTCTTTCGGACCAGGAGCCTGGATAGGCCATGGGACGGACCGTCGGCGAGTTGCTATCCATCTACGCGGAGATCCTCGCCGAGTTGCGTGAGCGCGGGGTGGTGCGATCCGCCAACGCCCCCGCCGGTGACTACGCCGAGTGGCTGTGCTCGCGTGCCCTTGGGGCCAGTTTGGTCGACAACTTCTCGGTGAAGTCGCATGACCTGGTGCTAGCCGACGGTCGACGCGTCCAGGTTAAGACTCGCCTGACTTCAGAGCCACCCAAGGCCGGTCAGCTGCAGACATCTCCGTTCCGATCGTGGGACTTCGACCTCGCTGCCTTGGTACTGCTCCGTGATTACGACTACGCCGTCCGGCGGGCGGTTCTTCTCCCCGTGGAAGTGGTCCGAGCCCAGTCGAGCTATCGCAGCCATGTGAACGGATCCGTCGTGATCATGAAAGGCGCCCTGCTCGACCACGAGGATGCAGAAGACATCACGGACCAGCTACGGACAGCCGCCAAACATGCATGACAATCGATTCGAACCATCGCGGGCCAAGCGCATCATTCGGCTGCCCTACTCAAATCGTGCGAGCCCGCTTCTTGAGATTCCGCTCTCTGACATTGGCTGCTCCGAGGAGGTCCGATAGACCATGGTCCTGCCTCGAGGCGACCGGAGACGTGGCTACGTGGTACACCTGACGAGCCTGGCAAACATCGGGTCGATTTGGGAGCGGGGTCGCCTAATCGCTCAGTCCCAGATCCCGGATGATGTGGAAGTTGATGAGCTCGGTAGCCCTGACATCAAACTGCAACGACGCCACCGACCTGTGAACTGCTCGATGGGCGGATACGTCGCCGACTACGTGCCGTTTTACTTCTCTGCAAAGAGCCCAATGTTGTACTTCGCCCACACGGGACATCACCTATCGCCTTTCAAGAACGGACAGCGCGAGTTGGTCCACCTCGTGTCGCATGTCGACGTGATCGATCAAGCCGGCGGCTCCTATGCCATCACGGATCGCAACGCAGCCCTCGGCTACGCCAAGCAGTCCGACAATCTCGACGACCTCATCGATTGGACGCTGCAGGAACAGAAGTACTGGAACGACACAACCAATGAGCCAGATCGGATGGAGCGCCGCATGGCCGAGTTCCTAGTCCACGGCGAGTGCGTGGTCCAAATGTTCCTGGAGGTCGTAGTCATGGACGAAGAGGTTCGAAGCCGCGTTCTTGACACACTCGAGGGATACGATCATCCACAAGTCCGGGTAGAT
>CAYNEI010000166.1:0-1788 GCA_964396185.1 uncultured Thermoplasmatales archaeon | reverse complement strand
CTACTGGGCGAAGGTCCAAGCCGGCCACCGCCTGCGCCGGCCGCGGCTTCCGAAGCTCCAGGAGGGGGAGGCCGAAGTCATCGTGATCTGGGCGCCAGAGTGACCGGTACGGTGTTTCTGCCCTCAGTTACATTAGCTGGACCGAACCCCAAGCCCTCACGCTGCCTCGGCATGAGGGGCGCATAGAAAGGGACTCCACCACTTCACCGCGGCTGCTCGCTGCGGCAAGGCAGATTAGGCTGACAGCGCTCGCAGCGTTCGGCACATGCACCGCGCCTATTTGCCGGTGAGGATCGGGAGCTCTAGCGTGCAGTTGATAGGAATAGGCTGGCGGGGAATGCAAAGGTAGCAGGTGCCTCGGGCCGCCTATCAGAAGTTAGGCGCCCTGACAAGAGAGGGAATCATACGAGCCCTCGGTGGCCCCGGACGCGATAGGTTCCGGGATTTGTTTGGAGGATCTCGCTGAAGGCGTCAGGGAGGATAGCCCTTATGGACTGGCAGATGATCGGGGCGCTCGGCGAGTTGATCGGAGCAGCGGGTGTTATCGCGTCTTTGTTGTACCTCGCCCGCCAGATCCGATACAGTGCCAAGGTTGCCCGTCGAACCGCTGTGCGAGATCTGATGGCCTCCTTCAGCGATTTCCTGCGTGAGCTCGCTGACGACGAAGAGACCGCAGACCTGTGGCGGCGGGGCCTGGATGAACCCGAAGGCCTCAGTGCCCACGAAGAGCTCCGGCTCTCGGCGCTGATTCTTCAAAACGTGCGTACTTGGGAGCAAGTCTATCACTGGAGCAAGGCTGACCAGCTAGAAGATTGGATGATTCTGGGCAATGACGCGATCCGAAAGGCCATCGTAAGCTCCCCGGGTTTCCGCCCCTGGTTCGATAAGCGCAAGGATTGGATCAGCCGCGAGTTCAGACATGTCCTCGAGGACGAGCTGGCGCAGCTTTCGGAGCGCAATCCGCGATCCGTGGAAGAGTTCCAAGCCAATACTGAGGACTCCCCTTAGGCACGCTGAGTGATGCGATAATAGGCACGAACGGTCGACTTGCTAGAAAGCGAACTTGGAATGCATGTCCTTCGATACGCAAAATCCTGAACCAACTAGCTGATCGTTTACAGACCGTATCGGGGAAGCCACAAGGTTACTCGGAGACCTGTAAACCATCAGCCCGATACGATGTGTAAACCATCAGCCCGGGATGTACCCAGTCCGGCGCATAACAACGCACTCACGCTTCGCCCGCCTGCGGCGGTCTCGCCCATACGCTCGCTTCGCTCGCTCCGGGACATGCCCCTTGCGGGAGAGCGGGCCGGCTGTACCCGAGCAGGTTGGCCCGCTGCGGGGCACGTCGTGAGTGGTGGAACGTTAGCCCGGATCCTGCGTTGAGGTGGTCGTAGCATGATGAGAAAACCCGCTGAATGCCCTACGTTGTGGGGGTCTTCCAGCAAGAAGGGTCCCCTACACGGAGGTCATCCAGCGGGTGAGCACACAGCATATTCCTTCCCGGCCATATGTTCAAGGCTCTCCGGCCCCCTTGCGGCTCCGGCCGAGCGCCCAGGAGCTGACCGACGGCGCGGGGCTGCTGGCGCTCCGCCGTCTGCTGGACCGGCTGGCGGTCTCCGAGTGGTTGGACCGGCGCCTGGCCCATCTTCCCGGCTTCTTCCGTCCCTCGCTGCTGGTCGAGGTGTGGATGGCGCTGCGGTGGTACGGGGGCGGCTGGCTGGACGACCTGGCGCTCCTGCGGCGTCGCCGGATCCGGCGCCTGTTCGGCTGGATACGGGTGCC
>CAYNEI010000165.1:0-1789 GCA_964396185.1 uncultured Thermoplasmatales archaeon | reverse complement strand
CGCTACGAGTGCCATGGCCTCCTGGGCCTCGTGGAGCGCGATCCGGTGGGGGAGAGCTGGTCTGCCCCGGGTCCTGGAGGCGTGCAGGTGGAGGTGATCGCAGTAGGAAGTGCAGCGAGCGAGGAACACAAGACTCGCCTGTTCGCGTTCCTCGCCCAGCTCATCCACGCCGACCAAGGAGGCAACCATGCGTCAAACGGCTCTCTACGCCCGGGTCTCCACCGATCTGCAGGAGAAGGAGGAGACGATCCGGAGCCAGCTTGCTGCCGTCACGCGGTATGCTGAGGAGCAGGGCTTCCGTACCTCCTCCGCGCTCACCTACACCGACGAGGGCTACAGCGGAAGCCACTTGGACCGCCCGGCTCTTGACGAGCTGCGCGATCACGCCCGGGAGGGGCGCTTCGACGTGCTCGTGGTGCTGTGTCCCGACCGCCTGGCCCGCAAGTACGCCTACCAGGTCCTGCTCCTCGAGGAGTTGAGCCGCACAGGCATCGAGGTCCACTTCTGCGAGCGACCTCTCAGCGACTCCCCGGACGACCAGCTCCTGCTTCAGATCCAGGGGGCTGTCGCCGAATACGAACGGGCCAAGATCATCGAGCGCTCCCGTCGAGGCCGTCTCCATCGGGCCCGCATGGGCGAGCTGGCACCGGGACGCTTGCCGTACGGGTACCGAAGGGCCGCCAAGAGGTACGGAGGCGACGGCCAGATCCACATCGATGAGGAACAAGCCGCAGTGGTGCGTCAGATCTTCGCGTGGTACGACGAAGAGGGGAGCTCGCTCTGCGGCGTCACGGGCAAGCTCAACCGGTCCCCCTTCAAGACCTGGGCCGGTCACGACCTCTGGTCCCCCAGTACCGTGCGCAACATCCTCCGCTGCGAGTGGTACATCGGAAAAGCCTACTACAACCGCAGGAAGATCACCCGCAATCCGCACCCGTACACCGCCATCCCGAGCAAGAAGGCGCCCCGCGATCTCATCACCTGGCGACCCGAGGCGGAATGGATCGAGGTGGCCGTGCCTGCCATCGTCGACGAGGAGCTCTTTCGCCGCGTCCAGGCCCGCTTCGAGGAGAATCGCCGCTTCGCTCGCCGTCGCCTCCAGGACGAGGGGACCTTCCTCCTGCGAGGGCTCTTGAAGTGTGGAGAGTGCGGCGCCGCCTACGTCGCCAGAAGCAGCCGTTACCAGCGCAAGCACCGCGAGTCGGTGTTCCGGTACTACGTGTGTGGCCGACGCAGCAGAGCCGAACAGCCCCGCTGCACCAACGAGACCCTACGGCCCGACGGGGCAGACGACATCGTCTGGACCACGGTACGTGATCTCCTGCTCGACTCCGACAGCTTGAACCGGGAACTCTCGTCCTGGATCGAGCAAGCCACCTCCTTCGCCCCCGGCCCGGAAGCTCCGCTCCTCAAGGCCCAGGCTCGCCTCGAGGAGCTGCGCCGGCAACGTGAACGCCTGACGGATGCCTACCAGTCCGGTGCCCTGCCCCTCGATCTCTTCCAGCCCCGAATGCAGGCCCTCGAGGACAAACACCTCGTCGCCCACGAGGCCGTCACCCGGCTCCACACCGAGCAGCTCGCGGTCGAGCTCCTGCGCAGCCGGGCCGCGGCAGCGGAGCAGACTGTGGAGCTGCTGAGACCAAAGCTCCTCGATGCCGACTTCAACACCCGCCAGACCCTCCTCCGGCTCCTCGTCAAGCGCATCGTGGTCCGCGGGCACCACCTCGAGATCCACCTCGTCCTCCCGGTGTCAAGTCCTTTGCCTTTGACATCCGAATACAGTCTCGCT
>CAYNEI010000164.1:0-1796 GCA_964396185.1 uncultured Thermoplasmatales archaeon | reverse complement strand
TGTGGGTCATCACCGAGGTCTCGCTCGCCTCCACCGCCCTCGAAGCCGCCGGCATGACCGACTACGTCGAAGCCCCCTGGATCACCGCCATCGGCGCCAGCTTCGCCTTCGGCATCGACGGGATCAGCGCCCCCATGGTGCTTTTGACCGGCCTCACCACCACCCTCGTGATCTGGTTCAGCTGGGACGTCAAAGAGCGCACAAGCGCCTACATGGGTCTCGTCCTCCTGATCGAATTCGCCGTACTTGGCGTCTTCACCGCCCTCGACTACTTCCTCTTCTACATCTTCTGGGAACTCGTCATCATCCCCATGTTCTTCCTGATCCTCCTCTGGGGCGGACCCAACCGCCGCTACGCCGCCGTGAAGTTCTTCGCCTTCACCTTCGTAACAAGCCTCTTCATGCTCCTGGGGATCATGGCCCTCTACTTCCAGGCCGGACTCCAGAGCTTCCACATCCTCGAGATCGCTGCCCAGAGCAGCCTGATCGACACCGGCGTACAGACACTCATCTTCGCCGCCTTCCTCGTGGGCTTCGGCACGAAGATGCCCCTCGTGCCCGTGCATACCTGGCTGCCTGATGCCCACGTGCAGGCCCCCACCGGCGGCAGCGTGATCCTGGCCGCGGTATTGCTAAAGATGGGAGCCTACGGGTTCCTCCGAATCGCCTTCCCCGCCGTCCCCGAGGGCTTCATGGAACTGCGCACCCTCGTGATCGTGCTCGCCGTGGTGAGCATGGTCTACACCGCCTTCGTCGCCCTCGCCCAACGAGACCTCAAGAGCATGATCGCATACTCCAGCATCAGCCACATGGGTGCCGTCCTGCTCGGATTCGCCACCCTCACCCACCTCGGGCTCGTCGGCGGGCTCTACATGATGTTCGCCCACGGACTGATCAGCGCCGCCCTCTTCATGGGCGCCGGAATCATCCAACATCACGCCGGCACCCGGTTGATCGGCGAACTCGGCGGCCTCGCCGACCGCATGCCCACCGCCACCGTGCTGGTTCTCGCCGCATTCCTGGGAAGCCTGGGACTGCCCGGCATGGCCGGTTTCGTAGCCGAGATCCTCATCCTCCTCGGGACCTACCAGGCCTTCGGTTTCGTCCTGATCCTCGCCGTCCTGGCGATCCCGCTGACCGCCGCCTACTACCTCTGGGCCGCCAAACGCACCTTCTTCGGCGCCGAGACCACCCGGATCGACGTCACGCGCGTCAAGGACGCCCTCAGCCACGAATACTGGCCCATGTTCATCCTCGTCGTGCTCGCCGTGATCTTCGGGATCCTGCCCATGATCCTCACCGGCATGATGGACGCCGGCAGCGACACCGTGCTCAATGCCATGGAACTTGACGTGTCCCACCCCGTTTCGGAGGTGGAGACATGAACCCGCTCGTCCTGCTCGCCAACCACGTGTTCACCTGGCGCCCCGTGATCCCCGAACTCCTGATCCTCGCGTCCGCCTTGATCTTGCCCATCATGGGCCTCTACATGAAAGGTACCAGCGGGAAACGGGACCTCGGGCGCGCCACCGTGATCGTGCTCACCGGCGCCCTCGCCCTCGTCGTCTGGATGATGGCCACCGGCCGGTACATCGGCGAGGACGTCTTCATCGCTGAATACCTCGCACTCTACGAGGTCACGATGTTCAGCCAATTCATGAAGGTCGTCTTTCTCTTCGCTGCGGTCCTGATCGCCCTTGCCAGCATCGAATACGCCAGTGCCTTCCGCAACCCGATCGAATACTACGCCCTGTTGATGATCGCCACCGTCGGGATGATGGTCGTCGCCTCCTCCC
>CAYNEI010000163.1:0-1851 GCA_964396185.1 uncultured Thermoplasmatales archaeon | reverse complement strand
ACGGGCGGCTTGGGCCGCCCCACTATCCATACATTTGTTAGTACTTCTATAAATACTCTACGCGTCTTCATCCCGATGCAATGCACCCTTGCTTGCGATGACATCATCGATGCGAAGGAGCATGCGAGCCGCCTCGCTGGCTGACTTGAGGGCCTGCACTTTCACGCGTAGCGGCTCGAGGATCCGGGCGCCCACCATGTCGCCGATCTCCCCGGCATAGACGTCGAGACCGTGGCTGTGGTGGCCTTGATCGTGGGCTGTGCGGAGCTCAGCCAGGACGTCCACGGCATCCAGTCCAGCGTTCTCGGCCAGTGTCCGTGGGATGACCTCGAGGGCCTGTGCGAAGGCCTCCACGGCCAGGGCCTCGCGGCCCCCGATCTTCGGGGCGAGGTGGGCCAGGTGGTGCGCGGCGTGGATCTCTGGGGCGCCACCCCCGGGCACGACGGTGGTGTCCTCCAGGCCGAGGGCCACGACGCGCAGGCCGTCGTTGACGGCTCGCTCGAGCTCGTCGACGACCTGGTCGGTCCCGCCGCGGAGCAGCAGGGTCACCGCCTCCGGGTGAGCACACCCGGTCACGAACGTGTACTGCTGGCCCCCCAGCGTGCGCTGCTCGACCACGCCGGCCTGGCCAAGCTCGTCGGCCGAGACCTCGGAGAGGTCCGTGAGGACCGAGGCCCCGGTGGCACGCGAGAGAGCTCGGCCTGTGTCCTCGTCCAGCGACTCGAAGGCCAGGATGCCTTGGCGTGCGAGCATCTGGCTGGCCTTGTCCGGGATGGCCTGCTGGCTGAAGAGGACGGTGGCGCCTGCCTGGACCAGGACATCGATGCGCTCCTGGATCCCTTGCGTCTCGGCGTCCAGGAAGGTCTGGAGCTGGCTGGGGTCTGTGATCTCGATCTCTGCATCGGCCTGGGTCTTGCGGGCATCGAGGTCGACGTCGATCACGGCGATGCGCGCCTCGTCGACGCGCTTGGGCATGGAGGACTGGAGGCGTTGTTTCGCCGTGACGATGCCGTGCACGAGCTCGCTGCGCTCCACCGCTTGCCCGCTCTGTTTCACGAGCTGGATGTCCTCGGGGTCCGCGAGCCATCGACCGTCGCGCTCTTGGGCGACCGCTTGGACCGCGCCGACGACGATGTTGACCACGGCGTCGCTGGTGGCCTCTGCCGACTTGCCGGCTAGCGCGGTGCGCGCCACGTCCTGGAGCGTCTCGTCATCGTCGTGCTTGATGTGGAGCTGGATCTGATCCAGGGCCTCTTGGGCGTGGCCCTCGGCGAGCTGGAAGCCGCGGTTGATCAACGATGGATGGACGTCGGGGAGCAGCTCCTCGGCCCGGTGCAACAGCTCGCCAGCAAGCACCACGGCGCTCGTGGTCCCATCCCCGCACTCCTCGTCCTGGGCCAGCGCGATCTCGACCACCATCTTGGCCGCCGGGTGGCTGATGTCCAGGCTGGAGAGCACCGTGGATCCGTCGTTGGTGATGAGCACGTCGCCCGAGCCGTCCACGAGCATCTTGTCCATGCCCCTGGGTCCCAGCGTGCTTCGTACCACGTCAGCGATCCTGCGCGCCACGCGGATGTTCTCGCCCTGGGCATCCCGGCCGGAGAACCGTTCGGTCCCTTCCGCCAGGATGTAGATCGGTTGTGAACCCTCTGCCATCAGGCGCCCACCGTGGCCGGGGGTTGCTGCGCGCTGCATCAACCCTCGGTTGAATCCCGGGCGTGGGACGAGCTCACGCGATGCGTCACACGATGAGCAGGAGCCCCTTGTAGGACAGCCAAGCCACAGCACCCGAGACGGGGATGGTGAGCACCCAGGCGCCCATGATGTGCCGAGCCACGCTCCAGCGCACAG
>CAYNEI010000162.1:0-1875 GCA_964396185.1 uncultured Thermoplasmatales archaeon | reverse complement strand
CCTCCAGGGTCTCACCGCTCACGGGCGCGGTGAAGCCTTCGACTACCTGTTGGGCGAGCAGACCACCGAGCCGGCACGTCGCCAGATCGAGGCGGGCACTGCAGCTCTACTGGCCGCGCGGGGAGCTGTGGTCTCGGTCAACGGCAACGTGGCCGCGCTCTGCCCGCAAGCCGTGGCCGAGCTGCAGCAGGCCACGGGGTGCCGGGTCGAGGTGAACCTCTTCCACCGGACCGATGCGCGCGTCTCGGCCATCACCGAGCGCCTGGAGGCCCACGGGTGCACGGACGTGCTCGGGGTGGACCCCGAGGAGCGCATCCCGGGCCTGGACCACGAGCGAGGCAAGGTGAGCCGGGAGGGGATCTACACGGCCGACTGCGTGCTCGTGCCTCTAGAGGATGGGGATCGCACCGAAGCCCTGGTGGCCATGGGCAAACGCGTGGTGGCCATCGATCTCAACCCCCTCTCGCGGACAGCCAAGCGCGCGTCGATCACCGTCGTGGACAACGTGATGCGCGCCCTGCCAGCCATGTGTGAGCAGGCCGCGGAGCTCTCCGGGGCATCCCCCGACGAGCTCGATGCCATCCTGGCAGGCTTCGACAACCAGGAAAGCCTGGCTGCCACGGTGGCCTGGATCGGGGCTCGGCTTGCGACCCTTGCCGAGCCCGGACAGCGGTAGACCGGTGGACCGGTGGACCGGTGGACCGGTGGACCGGTGGACCGGTGGACCGGTAGACCGGTAGACCGGGGGACCAGTAGACCGGCTAGACCGGACAACCTCACGCTCCCCCCGTGAGCCTCTCAACCTCCCAGCGTTCGCGCCGGGAGATGGATTGACAAGGTTCAAGCGGGGCCTGGGCGGTTCAGGGGGCGTGGACCCAGACCGTCCGAGTTCCGTGCCAGAACGCCTACGCTTCGATGTCGTGGGCTCCAGCAACGATGTCCTGCTCCGGTTGGCCAGCCAGGGCGTGGCCGAGCACACCAGTGTCATCGCAGACCATCAGACCGACGCCCGCGGTGGATCGGGGCAGTGGCACGCGCCCAGGGGAGGGCTGTGGCTCTCGGCGCTCTGGCGCCCGGAGCTGGATGCGTGCAGCGCGCCACGCCTGACGCTGGCGGCTGGCTGGGGTGTGCGCGAGGGGATCCGCAGGGCCACGGGCGTTGCAGCGGGGCTCAAATGGCCCAACGACCTTGTCCTGGACGGGTGCAAGGTCGGCGGCGTGATCGTCGAGGGCCGGGTCAGCGGCCACGACGTCGAGGCGGCGGCCATCGGCGTTGGTGTGAACGTGAACAACCCTCCCCAGCAGCTGCCGGGGGACCTGGCTGAGACGGCGACCTCGCTCCAGGAGGAGGCGCGCCAGGAGGTGGAGCTCGACAGCCTGGCCGACGCCGTGCTCAAGGGCCTGCGCGAGGCCAGTGCCCTCGTCCACGAGCCCGATGAGCTCTTGGCCAAGTTCAACTCCTGCTGGACCCAGAAGGGAGCCGAGGTCGAGGTCGACGTCGGGTACACCATGCTGGCCGGCCGGGCTGAGCGGGTGGATCGCGATGGATGGCTCGTGCTCGACACCGGCGAGGCTGAGCACCGGATCGATGACCCCACGCTGGCCAAGTTCGTTCGCGTGGTTTAGGGATCGTCAACACGCGCAAGGAGATACGTTCGGCACCAAGGCGCGCCTATGACCTGGCTTTTGCCTCGGCCCCGTGTTGCGCGCGGCGAGCGCCGATGACATCCAGCCTGCATGCTCCCGGTTTGGTTCTAATCGCGACCTTGGTGCTCCTTTTGGCCCCGAGCACCTTGGGCGAGTCGGCTGTGGACTGGGACCAGGCTGAGGCTGTCCCCCTGGTCGAGGGCTTGCAGCTACCGGCCAACATCGATGT
>CAYNEI010000161.1:0-1914 GCA_964396185.1 uncultured Thermoplasmatales archaeon | reverse complement strand
GTAGTATTTTCCCAAGAAGCGACAGGTAACTCAGCCCATTGATATCCTTTCTTTTGGTGCCATTGTAGTTCAGTGCTTTGGTACGTACAACCTACTGTAAGCATGCCCAAAGAGAAAATACAAACAAGGATATTTTTTTTAAGTTTGAATAATACTATCTGTGGTTGCTCGTCAAAGAGGACTGAATTCATCAGGTTTTTGTATGCCAAGAGGAAAAGAAAAGATCAAAGATCGTTATTCCTTATTTTTTTTAGTATATGAAACGAAATAAAAAGCAGGTTACAAATAAAAAACCTTATTCTCAATAAGTGTACCAATCACACTTGAAAGCTTGTTTTATTTTGTGAAATCTTCAGTAAGAGAGGCCGAATGAATTATATACAGATAAGATTTCTTTAAAAATGTTTTGATAAAATTGGGTAAAGTTACACTAATCCCAAAAAGGTGTAAATAAAAACGTTTTTGTTTAAAAAACACTTGCATGTTTGTTTCTGTTTCACTAACTAAAAATAAGTGTATAATATACACTTAGTATATACAATTAAATACCTTTTATTGATGTACTCGGGGCTCAATGAAGGGTTGTTTTTGCACTATCCTGGGGTATAATGACCTTCAACTAAAAATTAAGGAGTTATGAATAAATTACTACATACCAAGATTAAGTTTTTGACACTTATGGTAGCGCTTTTTCTGCTTCTGAGCTATACAGCTTCAGGGCAGCAAGTCTCAGGCACGGTTACAGATGCTGAATCATCTGAATTATTGACCGGTGTTAACATTGTGGTTAAAGGCACAATAACAGGAACTTCTACCAATCCGGAAGGGGAGTTCAGCCTTACTGTACCTTCATTGTCGGACACATTGATCTTTACGTTTATAGGTTATGAGGCGCAAGAAGTTCCTGTTAACGGAAGATCACAGATCGATGTTGAATTAAATCCCCAGGTTGTATTCGGAGAGGAGCTTGTTGTTGTCGGATATGGAACTCAGCGTAAAGTAGATCTCACAGGTTCGGTTTCTGTTGCAGACGCTGATGAGATAGGGAAATCTTCTCAAACCTCCATAGCCGGCGCTCTGCAGGGTCTGGTAGCAGGAGTTTCGGTCCAGGCAAGTGGAGCGCCCGGTGAAACTCCGGAAGTTCGAATTCGCGGGGCCGGAACCTTTAGTAATAATGAACCACTCTATATTGTAGACGGTGTTCCGGTAGAAAATATTAAAGACTTCAATGCCGAAGATATTGAGTCTATCCAGGTACTCAAAGATGGGGCTGCTGCCGCAGTTTATGGTTCCAGGGCTGCTAATGGTGTGGTCATAATCTCCACAAAGGAAGGCCGGTCAGGGGATTTCAGTTTAGACTACAACGGGTCCGTAGGAACTGCAAATATCTATCAGCGATGGGATGTAATGGAACGGGAGCAATTCCAGATGCTGCAAAATGAATCCTTAACAAATGTCGGGCAACCACTTGCTGCAGCTAACGATCCCAACTCCCAATTTTTTATCAATAACATCAATACCGACTGGCAGGAAGAAGCCTTGGAGCCGAGTTTCATGATGGAGCATAATTTAACAATCTCCGGTGGTAATGAAACCAGTACCTATAGCATTTCAGGAGGTATTCTAAGCCAGGATGGACATATGCAAGGTCGGGCTCCCACTTACGACCGGTATAATGCACGAATCAAATCACAGCATAATTTCGGGAAATTAACTGTGGGAGAAAATTTATTTCTATCCAGGTCGGAACAATGGTTACAGGAATCGCGTCATGAGGTTTCGCTCATCAATAATATGCTCAAATCGCCTCCTATCATTGCCGTAAAAGATCCTGACAGGCTTGCTGGATACGGAGGTGCGGATGCAAATATTGAAAGAGCAATTACCCTCAATGTGATTGGAACCAATAAATTG
>CAYNEI010000160.1:0-1934 GCA_964396185.1 uncultured Thermoplasmatales archaeon | reverse complement strand
GAAGTCGTCGTCGTCGATCCCGACCCCGATGCCTTCGAGGTCCTCCAACGAGCCTTCGAAGCCAGCCTGGCCCACCCGCGCCTCCACGTGGAGCAGACCCACGAGGAGGCCCTAGAGACCCTCCAGTCTCGCAGGAACACTCGCCCCACGATGGTCGTCGTCGACCTGGATGACGACGAAGAAAAGGGGGTAACACTCATCGGGGAGATCAAGGGAGATGCGAGCCTCAAGCACATCCCCGTCGTCGCCCTCACCACTGGCCAGAACGACACGAGTGTCAGCCGCGCCTACGACGCCCAAGTGAATAGTTGCATCTCCAAAGGATCGACTGCACAAGGGCTGGAAAAGCGGATGCGCAGCCTGGCATCCTTCTGGCTGACCGTGGCGAAACTGCCGCCTGGCCATGCATGAAAGCATTCCCGTCGGTAGCCGGTTGTGACCGCGTACAAAGACCTTTTCCTTTCGGCCATTTAGACCGACCCTCGATTGTTTTTTACGGGTGGTCGATACCGCGGCTGGTGACTTGTTCCATGGCCAAGCAGACCGCGACTGTTGAGGACTTAGAGTTCCTTCTCTCCGAAGGCTTCACGATCGAGGAGGTTGGATCCACCCTCGAGCATGTGGTGACCACCTTGACCGACGGCCGGTCAGAGCGCATGCTCGCCTTCCCCGCTCAGGAGGCCCGCCGCTTCCTCGAACACCCGCTCGCCGAGACGAACCGCGCGATGGCGGCGCGACCGGCGTAGCCTTCCGGCACGTCATCTGGGGGGCCCGCGCTAGGGGGCCTTCAGTCCGCCGGCGCCCAGCGCTCCCGGATCCGCTCGACGGTCCGGTCGGCCCGGGCACACAGCGTCTCACGCGTGTCGATCCCGCACCGTTCCACGAACGCGACGAGGTCGATCAGGCCGCGCTCCCGCCAGAGTTCCACCTCCTCCTCGGCCAGGCCACGGACCGGCTTGATCGCCCCAGCCTCCGCCAGGAAGTCCACCAGTTGATCCAGCTCTCGGACGAGCTGTGGCACAGCCAGGGCGGCTGCCGCCTCCAAGGGGTAGGCCGCAGAGAGCGCGGGCTCAGGTCGCTCGGCCACGCTGGCAGCACCCAGCACCGGGACCGTGGCCGGGCAGAGCTGCGAGACGGCGAGCTCAGGACCCGCCTCTCCCTGGGTAACGAGCAACGGGTAGGCTTGGCAGACCAGCGGTCGCTCTTCGTAGATCGTGCACCCCACCGCGTCGTCGTAGTGCGGGCAGCGGTTCACCTCGACCACGTAGGCCAGCGCGATGAGCTGCTCGCTGGCCTCGTCGGCGACGACCAGCAGGGGGGCTAGGTGCTCGGCTGGGAACCGGTCAGCCTCCCAGGCGAAAACCCGGAGACCATCGGCGGTGGACCGCCGGTAGATGCGTTCGTTGGAGAAGGACTGGAAGGGCGAGGACTCCCCAGCCCACCGACCCGCCAACGAGGTGCAGCACGACCCGCAACCGTGACAGGCGAACTGCTCTGGCGCGCCAGGGGAGTGCGGTCCATCACAGCAAGGGCAGCCCACGGACAGCCAGACGCCGCTGAGGGTATCAAGGTTCGCTGGCCCACAACGCTCATACGCTGCCTGTGCGCTGCCCATGCCAGGGAGGCCCATGCCCAGCCAGCCAGTGCTCGTCCTAACCATCGCGCTCGCCCTGCTCATCCCAGCCAGCGTCGTCACCACCGCCGTCGACCCACCCGTTGACGTCTCTGGCCCTGTGCTCTCGCCACCCCTGGAGCGCGGCGGGCTCGCCCCTGCCGGCATACCCTTCGCGGACACGATGGACGCCAAGTCGATCGACGGCGACCCCTCCGACTGGATCGGGGAGGCCACGCGGCTGGGCGGGACTTCCACGTACAGCCGCGGCGAGTGGATCCACCAGGGCTTCCTGTTCGACGACCATGGCGCTGATGACGGC
>CAYNEI010000159.1:0-1972 GCA_964396185.1 uncultured Thermoplasmatales archaeon | reverse complement strand
GGAGTTCGGTCACCCCCTGATGTCCCGAGCCCGAGACCGCCTGGTAGGAGGTGGCAACCATCGATTTGAGACCCGCGACCCTGTGGAGTGGCCCTGCCGCCATCAACAGCGTCATGGTCGTGCAATTCGGGTTGGCGATGATCCCGTTGTGCCCCCGAATGGCTTCGTCGTTGACTCCGGCCACGACCAGGGGAACAGCGTCATCCATGCGGAACGCGGACGAGTTGTCCACCACCACAGCCCCGGCCTCGACAAAACGAGGAGCGTGCTCCTTGGACCTCGCCCCTCCCGCGGAGAAGAGGGCGACATCGATCCCCGACGGATCCATGGTGGCCAGGTTCTCGACGGTCACCTCATCGAGATGGGTGTCGACAGTCTGCCCGGCGGAACGCTCCGAAGCCGCGAGGCGAAGACTGGTGGCGGGGAAGTTCCGCTCGGCGAGGATCGAGACCATGGTGCGGCCAACTGCGCCCGTGGCGCCGATCACGGCAACTGTTGTCATGTGGAGGCCTCCGCTTGAAAGAGCCGAGCATGTAACAACCGCACAGCCTCCTCGATTTGTTCCGGGTCGACCGACAAGGAAACCGACTGGTCGTCAGAGGCGATGAGGGCGGTGACGACGCCCGCGTCGTGAAGGGCGATCATGTCCTCGGTGACCGACTCCCTGGCCCCCGAGCCCACCACGGTCAGGACCCCGTGGTCTGACTCGAGACGGTGGGCGATCCCCGCGAACCGCCGTGGAGCCACGCCGGGTCGTACCCAGGTCCCTTCCTCGTCGGTGAACGAGGAGCGCACGTGGACGGAGACATGGTGGTCCCGAGCATGCTCCACCGAGTGGGGCATCAGGACCCCGGCGCCCGCCTCTGCCAGGGCCACCATCTGCTCGTACTCCACTTCAAGAAGGAGTTGTGCGTCCTCGACGATGCGAGGGTCGGCGGTGAACACTCCGGAGACATCGGTGAGTATCTCGCAGGAATGGGCGTCGAGGGTCCCGGCGAGGGCGACGGCGGTGGTATCGGATCCACCACGACCCAGGGTGGTCACCTCTTTCGACGTTGGATCGACCCCCTGGAACCCGGCGACGATCACCACCTTGCCGGCGGTGAGCGATTCCCTGACCCGCTCTCCGGTGATCCTGGTGATCCTGGCGCCGCCATGCGCCGAGTCGGTGAGGATGCCGGCCTGGGACCCGGTGTAGCTGACTGCAGGGACACCGCGGTCGTTCAGCGCCATGGCCAGGAGCGCCATCGAGATCCGCTCGCCGGCGGTGAGCAACATGTCCATCTCCCGTGGGTGAGGCGCCGTGCTCACCTCGGAAGCAAGCTCCAAAAGGGCATTGGTGGTCTGACCCATCGCCGAGACCACGACCACGAGGTCCTTTCCGGCCTCGCGGGTGGCGACGATGCGGTCGGCGACCGCCTTGATGCGTGAAGGGTCGGCGACCGAGGTGCCACCGTACTTCTGGACCACGACTGGCATGACCCGCACAGTTTGGATGGTTCCGGCCCGGATTACGAACACAGGCTGGGGTTTTGAACGGCCCGTGGCCTAAAGTCGCGGCGCCATGTCCGACCGACGCCAACGCCAGAAAGAAAAGCGCGCGGCAAAGCGCGAGGCGGAGCGGAAGAGAGAGTCACGACGAGAACTCGTCCGCCGTCTCGGCACCGCCCTGCTATTCGGGCTCATCGTGGTCGGCATCTTTGTCGTGTCCAGTTTGTTCGGGGGGAACGATGTCGACGCTCCCTCCACCTACGAGGACTACCGGGAACAGGCGACCGCCTGCGGTGCAGAGCAGCCTCCACCGGAACAGATCATGACGTTCGAGGCACCCGAGGAGCAGTCCGACATCACAGAGTCGAGCACAGTGACGGCAACGGTCGTCACCTCCTGCGGGGAGATCGTCATCGATCTGAACATCAGCGGGGCTCCCGAGACGGTGAATTCCTTCGTCTTCCTGGCACGTGAGGGCTTC
>CAYNEI010000158.1:0-1976 GCA_964396185.1 uncultured Thermoplasmatales archaeon | reverse complement strand
GTCTGGCTCCCGCCAGGCATGGAGGCGATCGAGGGACGCGAGGAGATCCGGGCGTGGCTTGCTGGCGCCATGGAAGGCGTGGACTACGAGCTCACCCTCGGCGAGGTGGAGCTCCGGCCGGCTGGTTCGTGGGCCACGGAGACCGGCCAGTTCGAGAGCCGCATGACCGATCAAGCCACGGGTCAGGCCATGGCTCACGGAGGCGGCTACATGATCCTCTGGCGCGAGCAAGAGGATGGCTCGTGGTGCATCGACCGCTACGTCGATCGAACCGAGAGCCTCACGCCTTGACGAACTCGACGCCGTCCACGTCGCGGAAGTCCTCGTCGCCGGTGAGGAACGGGATGTCCAGCCAGCGCGCGGTGGCGTAGCCCCAGGCGTCGATGTAGGAGACGTTCTTGCCGAGCTGCCTGAGCTGGTGCTTGGTCTCGGCGGCTTTCGGGATCACGGTGGGCGCAGGAGTGACGACGAACGGCCGCAGGGGGGCGAGGTGGGCGGCGAGTTCCTCGGTGGAGAAACCGTGGCGCCGGTGCAGGATGTAGGCGACCTCCAGCAGGTTCAGCTGCGTCGTCTTCAGGCTTGGCCGTTGCTTGTACGGCCGGTAGTTCTCCGCCCCCTCGAGCATGGCGAGCAGCGCATACGAGTCTGCGAAGTGGTCAGCCAAGGTCCTCTCCCTCGTCGGCGAGGTCGTTGAGTTCATCGACGGAGAGCTCAGGATCCTTGACCCGGCCCCAGAGGTCATCCAGGGTCAAGGCAGGCCGGACCGAGACCTCGACCTCGTCCCCCTCCTCAAGGCCCTGGGCCTCGACCTCGTCCTTGGGCAGGATGACACCCAGCGAGTTCCCGATGCGGCGAACTTTCACGCGCACCATGCACCTGTGGTTGGATTTAACAGTATGTTAAACTTGTTGAACGGGCGTTCGAAGTTGGTGCCACGGGATGCTCGGCCGCACCCTCAGTTCGGGACCATGGATGCCACAGCCCGGATCATCGCGCGCAGCGCGTCGCTGCCTGGGAACTGGACGTCGTTCCAGGCCAGGAAGAAGGCCAGGGCTGCGGCGACGACGACCACGTCATACCACCGCATCGGTCGCTGCCGCTCCAGTTGCTGCTGGGCAGGGATGCTGAGATCGTCGCCCGCGTCCCACGTCATCGAGCGGCTCCTCCCGTGGTGCCCGGCCCGTCTACGGTGTGGAGGTCCGCCATGGGCCGGGGTGCATCCGGGGCGGTCCCTGCAGGCCCGGGCGTCGCCTCACCGATGGGTGCCTCATCCGGGTATGGCCCGTTGGGGTCCACCTCGTCCCACAGGCCCACGCCCCAGAGCTTGGCGACGACCCCCTCGCCCGTGAGGACATCCCCATCGTAAGGCTCACACGTCGTCCACGCCGCACCGCACCCGTCCACGAAGTTGGCGTACGGTGCGCCGTCGGGACCGATGCGCACTACGTTGAGGTCGCCTGCCTCCTGGCAGCGCCGCCCGTCGCAGTCACCGACGAGCAGCGGTGTATCGGGGTCGTTGACGCGCGCGGTGGCGAAGGCGGGTTCCGGCGCGAACAGATCCGTGGTCACCGTCATGTAGCCATGCCATTCAGGTACGCGGCGTTCGTTGCCGACACCGACGGTGCGCGGCCCACCATCGGTGCCGTAGTAGGCGATGGCCAAGCGGCCTGGGGCACCCACGGCCAGCTGGGCGTTGCGCATGGTCTCGATGCCGGGCGCGTCGATCGCCAGGGGGTCCGACCAGCTCTCGCCATCATCCTTGCTGTACGTCACCCGCACGGCGCCGTCCTCGGGCAGCCAGGCATAGTAGATCGTGCCGTCGCGATCGACATCGATGGTGAGCATCCGTGTCGGCCCCTCGCGCACCCTGATGGGTAGCTCAGAGACCGCATGGTCGGTCCATGTTCGCCCCTCGTCCTCGCTGATCGCCACGGAGGGCGTGGCGCACCACGCCAAGGGGACCAGGAGCCGTCCGT
>CAYNEI010000157.1:0-1991 GCA_964396185.1 uncultured Thermoplasmatales archaeon | reverse complement strand
AGGCGTGGACACGAACGGCAACATCGCGTGCGTCGTGGACCAGGACACCGACACGAACACCACGTACGACGGGACGGACTTCGCGCTCAGCGACCAAGCGTGCAGCACAGGGGATACGGTGGTCGGCGTGGGTTCAACAGGCGCTCTCTCGTGTCAACCCCTCCCCTCGGTCGATGCGTGGATGCTCGGCGGGAACGCCGGGACCTCGGCCGCCACCGACTACATCGGTACCACGGATGCCGAACCGCTGGAGCTGCGCGTGAACGCAACGCGCGTGATGCGCTACGAGCCAGCAGCCGCACCGAACCTCATCGGCGGCGCATCCAGCAACGTGGTAGCCCACGGTGTGCAGGCCGCCACCATCGCCGGTGGGAGCCAGAACACGGTGAACGCCGACGGGGCCATCGTCCCAGGGGGTCAGGGGGCCCAAGCCAGCCAGCCGGGCCAGCTCGCTCATGCCAGCGGGTCCTTCTCCACGCCGGGTGATGCTCAGCGATCCGTGTACGTGGCTCGGGCGACGACCACCGGCGCGGATGCAACCGAGCTCCTGCTTGGAACCGGCGACGCCCTGGGCCGGATGACGATGGTCGAGGGCGCCACGTGGACCTTCCGCGCCCAGGTGGTCGCCACGAGCGACACCGGCGCATCGGCCGGCTGGCAGGTGATGGGGACCATCGCCCAGAAGGGGGGGACGACCGCGCTGGTCGGTGTCCCGATCGTCGACCCATGGGGAGCTGATCTAGCAGCCGACTGGTCCATCGAAGCGGTGGCGGACGACGTCAACGACGCCCTCGTGCTCGAGGCAACCGGTGCAGCAGATACGATCGTTCGGTGGGTCGCGACCATCGAGACGACCGAGGTCGTCTTCGCCGTCGAGGCCACCCAGTCCGACCTCGATGGGGACGGCTTCACAACGAGCGAGGGTGACTGCGACGATGGGGACCCGAGCGTCCATCCAGGCGCCACCGAGATCGCCGACGGCGTGGACAACGATTGCGATGGCCTGGTCGATGAGGGCTTCTCCACGGGCGAGGCCCAGGTCGTCCACCTGGAACCCAGCGTCGCGTACAACGGGTACGCCCTGCCGGGCACGGTGTTCATCGACGCGATGCCCGGTGGACCCTCGGCCGTCAACCTGTTGGGGCCCTCCGGCGAGACGGTGGCGGTAGCGTTCACCTTCGACCCGTCCCTCCCGAGGGAAGCCGAGCTGTCGATCCCGGCAGGCCTCCCCACGGGAACCTGGGACGTGGCGGTGACCGACCAGGAATGGGCGACCAGCATCCGCGCCGGCGTGCTCGAGATAACCGATGGTCTCACCATCAGCCTGGAGAGCATCGACCCGCCGGCGGTGTCGAATACGACGGATACGACCTTCGTCCTGCGCCTTGATGGGTCGTCCATGGACCAGTTCATGGCGACCCCTACGGTCCGCCTGGCCCCGGCTGACGGTGGGGTCGCCATCCCCCTGCCGGGTACGTTGCTCGATGCCACTCACCTGGAGGCAAGCGTCCCCGCGGGCACACCAGCGGGGAGCTACGATG
This sequence comes from uncultured Thermoplasmatales archaeon, assembly GCA_964396185.1. Classification (GTDB taxonomy): domain Archaea; phylum Thermoplasmatota; class SW-10-69-26; order SW-10-69-26; family SW-10-69-26; genus CAYNEI01. Next base: position 450 of record CAYNEI010000157.1, on the reverse strand, counting down.
TCCTGGTCACGAACCCGGACGGATCCAGCGGTGTCCTGCCGGGCTTCGCCATCAGCTCGAACCCAGCCCCCAGCATCGATCGAACCGTCCCCCGCACGTTGGTCGCGGGAGCTACCCAATCGCTGGCCCTGGTCGGCAGCGGGTTCGATGCTGGATCGCTCACCGTGCACGTTGGATGCAAGGCCCCGGATGGAACACTCTTCGACGCGCTCGTCTTCGTGACGAGCGCGACAGCCACCGAGGTCCAGACGTCCGTGGACGCAGGTATTGTCCCCGACCACAGCCGGTGCCAAGTGACGCTCCGGAACGGGGACGGGCTCTCGGCGGATCACGCTGTAGTGCCAGCTCTGCCTTCCTCCGGGAACCTGGGTAGCTGGACTGCAGCGACCATGCCCGAGGCCCTCCAGGCCCCGGGAACCGCCACGACGCCCGGGCGTGGCCCCACTGGCC
>CAYNEI010000156.1:0-1995 GCA_964396185.1 uncultured Thermoplasmatales archaeon | reverse complement strand
CTTTCGCGCTCCCAGCGCTGAACGAGGTCCTGGACATCGCGGTAGCTGGCGATGGCTGCCCGCAGTTCATCTGCCTGCTCCGAGGAGAGGCTCTTGTGCCTGAGCTTACCGCCCTCGCTCCAGGTCCACTCCCAGTAGGGCCCGTGCCTGGCCTTGGGGTCGGTGGCACAGCGGCAGTTCGGCTTGCCGCAGGTCTTGGTGCGCTCGCTCAGGGTTCCGGAGCAGATGAGGTCGATCCGGGCAATCCGGTCCCGGAGTGCGGCAATGCGGCGCCGGCGGGCAGCGGGAGAGTCTTCGGGTGATGACATGGTCCTTGACGGTTGGGTGTCTGGCGAGTATACTATCGCAAGACACCGAGGAGGTCAAGATGGAACCCTCTGGCTTCAAGCTGCGCACCGAGCGTCTGGGACCGCTGCCGCTGGTGAACCACTACCTGGAGCGGCTGGGACTCGGTGTCCTCTTCGACCGGTTCGTGCCGACCTCCGATGGACGCGTTCGTCTGGAGTATGGGAGGGGGCTGGGGGTTCTGCTGCGCTCGATCCTGACCGAGCGCGAACCCCTCTACCGCCTGGGGGAGGTGGTCCACACCTTCGCCCCCGAAGGCTTCGGGCTCTCCCCTGCCGAAGCGGGCCATGTGGCCGACGACGCCATCGGCCGGGCGCTCGACCGGCTCTTCGACGCCGACCGAGGGAGCCTGTTGACCGAGATCGTGCTTGCGGCGGTGGAGCGCTTTGATCTCTCCGTGGACGAGCTGCACAACGACTCGACGACGATCAAGTTCACCGGGCAGTATGCCCAGGCGAAGGGACGGAGCCTGCGGGGCAAGAAGGCGCCCTGGATCACCTATGGCCACTCGAAGGACCACCGCCCGGACCTGAAGCAGCTCCTGTTCATCCTCACCGCGACGCAGGACGGTGGGGTGCCGGTGCAGTTCCGCTCGGAGGCGGGCAACCACAACGATGCCCGCACGCACGAGGAGAGCTGGGAGGCGCTGTGCAGGGTGAGCGGCAGTCCCACCTTCCTGTACGTGGCCGACAGCAAGCTCTGCGGCGCCGGAGCCATGGACTACATCCATACCCGGGGAGGCCGGTTCGTGACGGTCATGCCCCGCAGCCGGCTCGAGGACCGGGAGTTCCGCCAGCGCATCCAGGAGCACGAACCTGAGTGGGAGACGGTGTGGGACCGACCTCATCCCCGGCGCAAGGGCGGACCCCGAGACCGGTGGTTCGTCTGGAAGTACCCGCTCCCCTCCCGGGAGGGCTGGCCGGTCGTGTGGGTCTACAGCGAACTCCTCCGCCACAGGCAGGCACGGTCGCGCCGGGAGCGCATCGCCCGGGCAGAGCAGGAGCTCTCGGACCTGGCACGCCAACACCGGGAGGGACGGCCCCGAAAGAAGGCCCGCCAGGAGGTCTGGACCCAGATCACCTCCATCCTCCAGGCCCAGCGGGTCCAACGCTACCTGACGGTCACCCTCGAACCCCGTGAGGAGCACTCCTACCGACAGTCCCGCCGGGGCCGTCCGGGGCCGAAGACCACGTATGTGCGCACCACCAAGCGCCGCTGGCACATCCACTGGCAACTCGACGAGGCGGCCATCGCCTACGACATCAAGAGCGACGGCATGTACCCCCTCCTCACCAACGATCCCTCCCTCACCCCCAGGCAGGTGCTCGAAGCCCACAAGCGCCAGCCCACCATCGAAACCTGCTTCCGCCAGGCCAAGTCGGTCCACGAGATCGCTCCCGTCCTGCTCAAGAACGAGGGACGCATCGAAGCCTTGTTCTTCCTCTACTTCGTGGCCCTTCTCGTCCAGGCCCTCATCGCCCGTGACCTGCACCGGGCCATGGCTCGTGAGCAGATCGACGCCCTGCCCCTGTACCCCGAGGAGCGCATGACCCGTCGTCCCACGGCCGAGCAGATCCTCCGCCTGTTCAGCCTCGTTCAGAGAAGCCGCCTTCACCGGAACGGACGCGACGTCCAGCTCTTCCCTCCGGA
>CAYNEI010000155.1:0-2006 GCA_964396185.1 uncultured Thermoplasmatales archaeon | reverse complement strand
GACGCAAGCCTTTACATCTGGGGCTCGCCTGCTCGGATGATACCATGACCCGCGAGCTGGACATCGAGACCCTACGCCACGGAAGCGAGCTCGTGAAGCGAGGCTTCGCACGCATGCAGAAAGGCGGCGTCGTGATGGACGTCACCACCGCCGAGGAGGCTCGGATCGCCGAGGAGGCTGGGGCTGTTGCTGTCATGGCCCTCGAGCGCGTCCCCGCGGACATCCGCTCCCAGGGCGGCGTTGCTCGCATGAGCGCGCCCGAGGTCATCGAGGAGATCATCGAGGCGGTCACCATCCCGGTGATGGCCAAGAGCCGCATCGGCCACTTCGTCGAGTGCCAGCTGCTTGCCGAGCTCGGCGTGGACATGATCGACGAGTCCGAGGTGCTCACGCCTGCTGATCCCTTCTTCCACTCCATGAAGAGCGACTACGACGTGCCCTTCGTGTGCGGGGCCACCAACCTCGGCGAGGCCGTGCGCCGCATCTGGGAGGGCGCGGCCATGATCCGCACCAAAGGAGAGGCCGGCACGGGCAACATCATCGAGGCCGTTCGCCACCGGCGCCTCATGCTCGATGCCATCACCCGCGTGCAAGCCATGGACAAGGACGAGCTCACCAGCCTGGCCGACCGCTACGCCGAGCCCTACCTGCGCCTGGCCACCGAGGTCCGCGGCACCCAGGGCTTGAACGGTGGCACCACCGAGAACGAGGCGATCTTCGCTGACCGCACCTTCACCGACATCACCGAGGGCCTGCTCGGCGTCCTGCTCGACATCCACCAACAGGGCCGACTCCCGGTCGTCGACTTCGCCGCCGGCGGCATCGCGACACCGGCCGATGCGGCGCTGATGATGCAGCTGGGCAACGACGGCGTCTTCGTCGGCAGCGGCATCTTCAAGAGCGAGGACCCCGAGCCCAGGGCGCGCGCCATCGTGGAGGCCACCACCCACTTCGACGACGCAGCCACCATCGTGGACGTCTCCAAGGGCCTCGGCGCCGCCATGAGCGGCACCAACATCGAGGACATCCCGGAGGGCCAACAGCTCGCCAAGCGCGGCTGGTAACCCCGCCCACCTTGGGCGGGAGTAACCCTCAAGGGGCAAGCCCCCCAGAGGCCATGGTGGTCGCCATGGTCACGAACTGCGATACCTGCGGTGCCTCCTCCTCCCAGCGAGCCCTCCACACGCTGGCCGAGCTGGGATTCGGACAGCAAGGAACCGACCGGGCCCTCCAGCTCTGCGACAGGTGCCTCCACGGCCGCGAGGCGCATCGGTGGGAGAACGCCCAGCCGGAGGCCACACGCCTGCTGGATGCGCTCAACGCCCGAGACGAGCCCCCTCCAGGACGGTACTCCTACCTCGGCGAACCCGATGGGCCCATCCATCTCATGCGCTTGCAGCCCGAATGGGTCGATGCCCACGCACGGGGCCAGGCGTGAGGGCCAGCGCGGCCCGTGACATCTAGTTCCCACCGGCGACCGAGCGCTCGAGGGAGGCAGCCTCTTCCGGGTCAAGCGAGAGCTCCTCGCGGAGACGATCGAGCGTGCGGCGCTCGCTGCTGGAGACCTCGCCATCCACAAGGGCGGCCTCCACCGTGGCCCGGTAGATCTCCAAAGCCCGCTCGCGCCGGTAGGCTGACGTATCCTCCACGCCGGGGAAGAACCGACCCGCGAACCCTTCAGCGAACCGCTGCAGGGGCTTAAGCGCCAACGCGATGGCCACCGCCGCCCCGATGCCCAGCCACGTACCCTCCACCGGTACAAGCTCCTCGAGTCCCTCGCTGGCCACGAGGAACCCGACGGCGAAGACCGAGAGCATCGTGCTCTTCTCCACCGCGAAACGCAGCTTGAGATCGATGTCGAAGAGCTGGTGGCGCACCACGGCGTAGACCACCAAGGCGACCAGGGCCAGGTGCCAGAGGGCATCGAGGGAGAAGAGCAGAGCCCTGGCGCTGGCAAGCCCGCCAGGATCGAAGGCCACCGCGATCCCGAGACCGCTAGCGAGAGC
>CAYNEI010000154.1:0-2036 GCA_964396185.1 uncultured Thermoplasmatales archaeon | reverse complement strand
GGCCCGCCCTGCTCCCGACCGACCATCCGGAGACGGTGTTCCCGGAGCGCGAGTCTCCGATGATGCCGTACCTGCACTGATGCGGCTTGGCTGAGGGGGGGGTCCGCAGCGCGCTCCTCTCCGGCAGGCGTGACCAGTCGGAGCACCCCAGCCGGACAGGCTTGATGGCTGCCAGGGAGCTGGTCGAGCGAGTGGTTCCCGGAACCCAAGGATGCCCATCGCGTGCACAGCCGGGTCCTTGCCCATGGAGGCGGTGAGCCAGGTGTCCTCTCGCCCGGTGCGATCGACGCCGCTGTGGCCCGCGCGAAGTACGGGCCGCTACCGGACCCCCGTGATCTTTGGACGCGAGCGGCGCTCCTCCTGCGTGGCCTCGCTCAAGATCACCCGTTCATCGATGGCAACAAACGGACAGCGTTCGAATCCACTGACGTTTTCCTCGGCAAGAACGGCTGGGAGCTTCGCGTCCCCACCGGCGAAACAGTTGATTTCATGGTCAATGTGGCCCGGGGCGAGCACACGCTCGGGAGCATCCGTAGGTGGCTCCGGGGCAACTCCCGGAAACGCTAAGTATCCAAAAGCTCCCATGGGGCCCTACCATGGCCACTGACCCTCCCAAGAAGCGCAAGGATGAGGCTTCTTCCGAGCCCTCTGAGGAGACGGAGGACTTCGACGATGGCTGGGACCCCGAGACCGAGGCGATCTTCGAAGCCTCCTACGAGCGCAACAAGGAAGCCATGGAGCGCCTCGCGAAGCTCTAGGCGATGCTCTGAGCCTGCCGACCCCGTCGCGGCTTCCGCGTCCTCACCTGTCCCCGCGAACTCCGTGAAACCGCGAACTCCGCGGTGACCCTGTTCTACGGCTGCTCGCCGGTGTAGATCTTCACATCGCCCTTGGGTTTCGCGATGCACGTGAGCACGTGGTCCTTCTGCTCCTCTTCGCTTAGCGACTGGCCCTCGCTCTGGTCCGGGGGGGTGCCCTCGAAGCGGGCTGAGCAGGTCACGCACGATCCAGCACGGCAGTCGTAGGGGAGATCCTCGAAGCCGTGGGCCTCGGCTGCGTCCAGGATGGACTCGTCCGGGAAGACCGGGATGGCGGCCTCCTCGTTGACGAGCTCGACGCGATGAGCCCCTTCGGGGATGTCGAACTCCTTGAAGCCCTCCTCTTCCTCCTCCTGGACCTCCACGGTGACCGCGCCGCCCTCGCGCACCTCCATGCGCTGGGCGACCAGCGTGGCCAGGGCGTGGACCTCGACCTTGTTCTCCGAGAGCACATGGGCCAGATCGGTGCAGGCCACGAGCACGGGACCGTCGAACTCGGTGCACGTGCTCAGCACCCCGCTGGCCTCGTTGGGCTGGGTGAGCTGGTAGGCGATGTCCGGGACGACCGTGTCGGCTGGGGCCTCTGCGATGGCCTGCAGGCCAGGCATGGCGGCCACGATGTCGGTGAGCGCCTCACGCTCGGCCTCGGTGGCGAACGGGCTGTGCAACACCGTGACCTCGAGCGCTTCAGGCTCGGGGTCGCTCTCGCTCTCCGACTCCTCGGCTTCGGCGGCGTCGCCGTCGTCGCCGGCCGGATCGGCATCCCCGGGTTCGTCGGACACATCGTCCGCCTCCGACGGCTCGTCCGCATCGGCTTGCACGTCCTCGCCTTCATCCGGTGTGTCCGAGGCCAAGGCTTCGTCGTCCGGCTCGGCCTCGGGCTCGTCCTGGTCATCGTTGATCCCGGCGAAGGTCAACCGGCCTGATGCGACGAGCTCGGCAACGACCTCAGCGAAGCTGACAACGGTCGGGCTCCAGGCTTGGTGGGCGGGGTCCTCGGCGCTTGCCATGAGATCCCCGGTGCGCCGGCGGAGCACGTCGGCATCCTCGCTGGAGAGGCTGACGAGCGTGGTGGGGAGGCGCCCCATGCGGTCCTCGGCGGCGCTGGCCAGGGCTTGGGTGGTCTGGGCGGCTTGGTCGAAGGCGCCCAGCCGGTACGGGATGGTGCCTGGGTGCACCTCCTTGTCGCCCAGCGTCGTGAAGCCGAAGCCTGCGTTC
>CAYNEI010000153.1:0-2055 GCA_964396185.1 uncultured Thermoplasmatales archaeon | reverse complement strand
TGCTCTAGTGCATATTCTAAAGGCTGGGCGCCGTAACGCCCGGCCTTTCTTTTTTTGGGCACGAGATCATCTGCATGGAGCTGCCGTCACGCGTCATCCTTTGCGAGGTCGGACCTCGCGACGGTTTTCAGTACGAGTACACCTTAATTCCGACCGACCTGAAGGTCGAGATCATAGCGGGGCTTGCGAACTCCGGGCTCCCAAGGATTCAGGCGGTTTCTTTCGTGCATCCGAATAAAGTGCCGCAAATGGCCGACGCCGAGGAAGTCGTTTCCCGGCTTCCGAAGGTGAATGGAGTCCGGTACTCAGGGCTCGCGCTGAATGAACGAGGGGTCGAGCGAGCACACGCGGCGGGACTCCAGGCAGTCGATGTCTCGATCGCAACGTGGGACGAGCACTCTTTCGACAACGCGAACATGAGCGTTGCGGAAGCGGCTGATGCGGCCGACCGCATGATCACGAGCGCGCTCCAGAGTGGGATGGAGGTTCAGCTTGGACTGCAGACCGTCTTCGGATACAGAAAGCCCGGAGACACGCCGCTCGAACGTATCCGGAAGCTCGTCGAGCGTTTCGCGGACAAGGGGCTCGAATCCATCTCGCTGGCCGACACGACCGGGTTGGCGAATCCGCGGCTGATTGCGGAGCGGATACGTGCCGTTCGAGAGACGGCCGCCGAGGTGCCCATCGTGCTTCATCTGCATGATACGCGAGGCCTCGGAATGGCTAACGCATACGAGGCGCTGCGGCAGGGCGTCGATAGATTCGATTCTTCTCTGGCAGGGATGGGGGGATGCCCATTCATCCGCGGCGCAGCAGGCAACATCCCGACCGAGGACGTGGTGTATCTGCTCGATTCCCTCGGTATTTTCACCGGAGTCAATCTGGATACCGTGTCGGCATGCTCAAGAAAGGTTGCGTCCTTTCTCGGCAAACGCTTTCCGGGGCGCGTCTACGAGATCGCCGGAATTCATGCCTGACCTGGAGACAGCATAACAGCACCGATCGGACGCCGCCACGCTCCGACTGCATCCCACATACCGGCCCCTCCGAATCTGTCTATGAACATCGCGATACTGACGAATGAGTATCCTCCCAATGTGTACGGCGGAGCAGGCGTCCACGTCGAGTACCTGGTTCGAGAGCTCGCGGCGCTCGATGACCGCGCACATTCGATCGAGGTGCTCTGTTTCGGAAACCAGGTGGTCGATGCGGGGAATCTGCGGGTGCGCGGTGTGGATCCGAAGTCGCAGCTGCCTGCCACGGACGAACGTCACGGCAAGTTTCTGGATACGATTCTCCGCGACATCCACATGGCCGGGCTGGTCGACAGGGCGGATGTCGTCCACTGCCACACATGGTACTCGCATTTCGCCGGCTGCCTCGTACGAGCGCTGGCGGACGCGCGTCTTGTCCTGACGACCCACTCCCTCGAGCCACACCGTCCGTGGAAGGCCGAGCAGCTCGGCTCCGCCTATCACGCCAGCACATGGATCGAGTCGACGGCTTACAGGAATGCGGATGGCGTGGTCGCCGTATCCGAGTCGATGAAGCGGGACGTCATGCACCTGTACGACGTGCCGGAAAGCCGGATCGAGGTCATTCCAAACGGAATCGACCCGGACGAATACCGGCCTACGCGCCGGCCGGACGTTCTGCGCAGGTACGGAGTCGACCCCGATCGACCCTACGTGCTCTTCGTCGGGCGCATCACGCGTCAAAAGGGCATCATCCATCTCGTACATGCAGTACGGTCACTGGATGAGGGAACGCAGATCGTGCTCTGCGCCGGCGCGCCCGATACGCAGGAGATCGAGCGTGAGATGGAGCTCGCGGTAAATGAAGCGCGTGAGGCCGGCGGGCACGAGCTCGTCTGGATTGCAGAGATGCTCCCGAGATCGGACGTAATCGCACTTTACAGCAGTGCGGCCGTGTTCGTGTGTCCGTCCGTCTACGAGCCGTTCGGGATCATCAATCTGGAGGCGATGGCCTGTGAGACGGCAGTCGTCGCGTCGGCTGTGGGCGGCATACCGAGTATCGTGATCGACGGCGAAACCG
>CAYNEI010000152.1:0-2078 GCA_964396185.1 uncultured Thermoplasmatales archaeon | reverse complement strand
GTCATGATCATCGGCAGCGGGCCCATCATCATCGGCCAAGCCGCCGAGTTCGACTTCTCCGGCAGCCAGGCAGCCCTGGCCGTGCAAGAGGAGGGCATCGAGACGGTGGTCGTCAACTCCAACCCGGCCACGATCCAGACGGATCTCGAGATGGGTGACAAGGTCTACCTCGAGCCCTTGGAAGCCGACGTGCTCGAGAAGATCATCGAGAAGGAGCGCCCGGACGGCATCCTATCTGGCATGGGCGGCCAGACCGCGCTCAACCTCTGCAGCGAGCTGGCTGAGACCGGCGTGCTCGAACGCTACGGCGTCGAGCTGCTCGGCACGCCTCTGGATGCCATCGAGCGCAGCGAGGACCGGGAGCTCTTCAAGGCCACCATGGTGGACATCGGGGAGCCCGTGGCCACCGCCCAGACCGTCAGCAACATCGACCAAGCACTCGAAGCGGCCGACGAGATCGGCTACCCCGTGCTCGTGCGCCCGGCCTACACGCTCGGCGGCACGGGCGGTGGCGTGGCTCACGACCGCGACGAGCTCGTGGACGTGGCTGCCCGCGGCATCGCGGCCAGCCGCATCGACCAGGTGCTCATCGAGAAGAGCCTGCTCGGCTGGCACGAGTACGAGTACGAGATCGTGCGCGATGGTGCCGACAACTGCATCACCATCTGCAACATGGAGAACATCGACCCCATGGGGATCCACACCGGCGAGTCCGCCGTCGTGGCCCCCTCCCAGACCCTCTCCGACATCGATCACCAGATCCTGCGATCGGCTGCCCTCAAGGTCATCCGGGCCCTAGACATCCAGGGCGGCTGCAACATCCAGTTCGCTGTAGACCCCGAGACACGCGACTACGTGGTCATCGAGGTCAACCCCCGCGTCTCCCGCTCCTCCGCGCTAGCCAGCAAAGCAACCGGTTACCCCATCGCTCGCGTGGCCGCCAAGATCGCGTGTGGCTACACGCTGGACGAGATCCCGAACGCGGTCACCGAGAAAACGCCGGCCAGCTTCGAGCCCACCCTGGACTACGTGGTCACCAAGATCCCCCGGTGGCCCTTCGACAAGTTCGCCCACATTGACCGCCAGATCGGCACCCAGATGAAGAGCACCGGCGAGGCCATGGGCATCGGACGCACCTTCGAGGAGTCCTTCCTCAAGGCCCTGCGCTCGCTGGAGGAGGGCGACCACGCCCTCGAGTGGCCTGAAGCCACCGAGGAGGAGCTCACCGAGGCCCTGGACGCCCCCACCGACCAGCGCCTGCTCGCCTTGGGCGAGCGCTTCGCCCGGGGAGCCACGCCAGAGGAGATGCGCAAGGTCACCGACATCCACCCCTGGTACCTCACCAAGCTCCATGACCTCGTCATCTTCACACGGGAGCTCGCCAAGCACGAGCCCCTTGAACCCAGCGTACTGGCCAAGGCCAAGACCCTGGGCATCACCGACCAGACCCTGGCCGAGCTCTGGGAGACCACCCCGACCGAGGTACGCCTGGCCCGCCTCGAGCACGGCATCCGGCGCACCTACAAGATGGTCGACACGTGCGCTGCCGAGTTCGAAGCTGCCACGCCGTACTACTACGGCACCTTCGAGCACACCGATGAGGTCGACCACGAGCCCCCGGAGACCGGCACGGCCGACAGCGTCGTCGTCGTGGGCTCTGGCCCGATCCGGATCGGCCAAGGCATCGAGTTCGACTACTGCTGCACCCACGCCGCCCAAGCCATCAAGGCCGGCGGGTTGGACGCGGTCATGGTGAACAACAACCCGGAGACCGTCTCCACGGACTTCGACACGAGCACACGCCTCTACTTCGAACCCCTCACGCTGGAGGACGTGCTCAGCGTCGTGCGCCGGGAGAACGCCCAGGGCGTCATGCTCCAGTTCGGTGGCCAGACCAGCGTCAACCTCGCCGTCCCCCTGGCCGAGGCCTTCGAGGCCGAGGGGCTTGCGACGAAGGTGCTCGGGACCACCCCAGACGCCATGGACCTCTGCGAGGACCGCGAGCGGTTCATCGGCATCCTGGACGAGCTGCACATCCCCTACCCGGATGCCGGGCACGCCTCGAGCCTCGCAGAAGC
>CAYNEI010000151.1:0-2084 GCA_964396185.1 uncultured Thermoplasmatales archaeon | reverse complement strand
TCGGGTGGCCAGCCTGGGCGGCGACCAGGGCGATGCCGTGGCCCATGGTCCCAGCACCGAGCACGGTGACGCGTTCCGTCATCAGGCAGCGTCACCGGCTGGGCGCTAATGAATGCGCCGCCGGCCATCCAGTCGTCGACCGGCGGCGCTAAACGCGGGAAGGCCCATCGAGGCAGCAAGCAGGGCTGGCCTGCCAGGCGCGCAGCCGGTTCGCCCCCACGCACGTTAGCCTGGGGCTGCGTAGCCCTTCTCATCGTAGGAGGCGAGGAACTCGGCAGGTCCCTGGATCTCCTCGATCGTGCCGTCCCTTGAGTTCACGATGATCGCCTTCAGGAACTCCGCGAGCCCTGGATCCTGGGGGACATACAGGGAGACGTACCAGTACCGGGTTTCCGAGGTCCACGGACGCGGCCCGGTCGTCCGCATGACGCTCCAAGAGAACAGCTCGTCCTCCTCGTGGGTCTCCCACGCACCTGCGAGAACCCCTGAAAGCTCGGCGTGCTCCCCGGGAGCGGGGTCGGCGCCGAAGGGAGAGGGCCGCTCCGATGCCTCCTCGTTCGCCACGTACATCCGTTCGTAGATCTCCTCCCCCAGCAGGTAGAAGCGCTCAAGGGCGATGGTTACCTCCCAACCAGCGTTCTCCTCGCCAGCCCGGTACTTCAGCGTCCACTTGCGGTCCTCGTTGCGGCGCCACTCCTGCTCCGGGATCCCGAGGGCCTCGTTACCGATCTCCGACGTGCCCACGCCCCTCGAGCCAAAGAGAGCACTCCTGAATCCGACGGTCTCGTGCTCCTCGCGGAAGGCGGCCAGGCCGGGAGCGTTCTCGTCTGCGAACTCGACGAGCTCTGCAAGCTGGCGTTCGTCGTACACCTCTCCCGGCACGTGTTCAGGCGGAGGCCCCAGCGGATCCTGGAGTTCCAGGAAGCCGTAGCGTGGGTTCCGGTCCCAGGGTGGCTCGGGGAGCTCAAGGGCCTCGAAGGTCGGGCCATCCCCCTGGCTGCTTGAGGTTCGGTGCAAGGTGAAGCCGCCTCGGTGGTCGGGGACATCGACCTGGACGGGGTACGGGGTTGCATCATCGAACCAGAGCGTGCCTCCCGGCACGAACTCGGTCACGGAGGCTGGGTGGGTCCCCACGCTGATCCCGACGTCGCTGATCTCCACGCGCCACGGGCCAGGCGCGTCAGGCCCAGTCTCCCTGTGGATCGTGAACGTCAGCTCGTGGTCCAAGAGCCCATCCCAGAGCGAGAAGGTGTACGTGTCCCCATCCCCGAAGGACCGGCCCGAGAGCACCGAGGCGCCGAAGGCCCACGGGGACCCCCATTGCTCGTAATCTCGGCGGATCCAGTCGCTCGGGATCTCGCTCCAAAGCTCCGTCGCCGTGGTCGAGTCGAGGGCCCGCCGGGTCCGATCGGTCTCGCCGTCAGATCCAACGTATTCCTCTAGCACCCGCACGGCATCCTCGTGGACGACCTCGAACCCGTCGCGCGTTGGCGCAGTCCCCTCCACCTGGAGCACGAGGTCCACGCTCGCGTTGGGAAAGAAGCTGACCGCCTCGTAGACCGCCTCGTCCCCCACCGTCAGCGGGGGGACCACGAGGAGGCCGTCCGTCGAGGCGTTCGCGGTGGACGGTCCGAGCGGTGCGCCCGCGCTCAACAGGGCGAAGGCGACAACGACCGTACGGATCCCGATCCACCGGTTCCCGGGCATGTTACCCTGACCTGACGTCACCGTAGCTTGGAACGTCATGGTGATCAACAACGAGACCCCATCGATCTGGTGGTACTTCAACAAGCTCGTGTCCCTCTATTCGGGAGTCTCCCCCGCCGTAGGTGTGCCGCCTCTCAGCGACCAACGATCACGGTGACCTCATCCGTCGTTCGAGGCTCGAAGCGTGACGCTCCGTCCGAGCAGCCAGCAAGCCTGTCCTTGCGTCTCCAAGCCAACCACCCGCCCATCGCAGCCGGCAGCCCCGAGACCGGAGCCGGCGGCGAGGGTGTGAGCGTCCAGGCGCTCAACGACGTGGCCACGCTCTTCATAACCCCCCGAGCGAAGTCACGGCCGGTCAACCATGACGAGCAACAGGA
>CAYNEI010000150.1:0-2095 GCA_964396185.1 uncultured Thermoplasmatales archaeon | reverse complement strand
GACGTCACACGCATAGCCCCGGGAGCCCTGGATTTCCTTCTCGAACGCTTCGAGCCGCTCCTTCGAGCGGGCGAGCATGGCGACGCGATAGCCGCCCGAGGCGAAGCGACGCGCGAGCGCGGCCCCGTTGCCCGGCCCGACGCCCGTAACGACGCAGACCTGTTCAGCCATACAGCAAAGTCCTCACGAAATTCGATTCAGACCACGATTCCGAGCCTGGTCGAAGGGTCAACCCCAGAAGTCGTCGCCCTCCTCGTCGTCGTCGGAAAGGTACCCAGCCTGCTCGTCGAGCCAGGCCTGGAAATCCTCCTGCGTGTGGACCGTCATGAAGCCCCGCATCCGGTAGTGCCCGATCCCGCAGAGTTGGGCGCAGGCGATCTCGTAATCGAAGTCCGGATTTCCCTTGATCTCCCGCATCTCCTCGGTCGTCACGGTCGGAACGAACGAGACCGGGATCTCCATGCCGGGGATGGCATCCTGCTTCACCCGCATCTCGTTCAGGGACAAGCTGTGGATCACGTCCTTGCTCGAAAGGCGGAGGAGCACCGTGCGATCCACGGGCAGGTGCAGCTGGTTCATGGTAACGATGTCGTCCTTCGCGTTCGGATCGCTCCGGTCGAGGCCGATCGAATTCGACTGCGAATCGACCAGATCCGGAGACGTCGCCCCGAACTTGCCGTCCTCACCGGGGTAGTGCGCGTTCCAGGCGAACTGCTCGGAGATCAGCCGCACCTCCAGGGCCTCGTCGTCCACCGGCGGATACACATCCCGATAGGCCGCCCACAGGGGGAAAGAAAAACCCAGCAACAGGATCGCTTCGGCGACGACGACGGCGCCTTCCACGTACGTCGAGTAATGGCTCTTCGTTCCGTGATAGTTCGCCTTCGGGCTCTTCGACACCCGGAAGCGGTACAGAACGTAGACGAAGTAGATGCTCCAGCCGACGAAGAGGAAGAGCATCAGCCAGTGAACGTACCAGGTCGCCTCGTCGAGACTCGCGCCGTGGGCCGCGGCGATTTCCGGTGTTCCGAGGAACCGTCCCATCCTTCACTCCTTGACGAGCTTCAGTGCGGGCTTGAGCTCACCGTTCGGATAATAGCGCGCCCGCTTGCGGAGATAGCTGAAGAAGAAGAACCCGATCGACCCTTCCACGGCAAGCACCACGCCGAGCATGAACCACACGCCCCAGGTGATGCCTTCAGCCATCGGCGCGTCGGGATTTCCGAAACACACCTGGCAAGCCCGGGCCACGTCGGGGGCCAGAATCGTCGTGAGCAACACGCCCGCTGCCAGTACGATCATCGTTCGTCCGAATCGCTCCATGAATCCACTCGTGTCGTGCTTCTCATCTTTCGCAGAAACCATTCTCCGTAGACGATCAACCCCAGGGCCGCTCCGAACGACAGGATGCCGAAGACCAGATAGGCGGCACCCCCCTGTCCGAGGAACGCATCCACGCACCACCACCCGAACAGAAGGGCCAGAACGACCGAGGCAGTGATGAATGCGATGTGGAACTTCGTGAGGGACACATCCGGTACTTCATACGACGACGTTGTTCGCATCCGTGATGATCGGGATGAGGAGCAACGCGAGGAAGAAGAGGCCCGTGAACGTCAGAACCAGATAGATGAGCCCCCGTTCCGAGATGAGGTGCATGAACCAGAGCGCTACCAGGCTCCCCTTCGTGAGGGCGATGATGAGAGCCACCGTCACCGCCCACGCCACGGGCATCTCGATGTAGGCGACCGCCACGGTGAGAACCGTCAGGACGAGAAGCGCCCCGAACACCACCATGGCCGCCCGGATGTGCTGATCGATCCCCTCTGCGTGTCCATCCGCCATGCGCGAGCTCCTCTCTACAGCAGGTAGAGCACCGGAAACAGGAAGATCCACACCAGGTCCACCAGATGCCAGAAGAGGCCCGAGTGCTCCACTCGCTGGGTCAGCAGCTCCGGGTCCTCCTTCCAGTAGCTCCCCGCCGTCAGCCAGAAGTAGCCGTTCACGGCCATGCCGCCGATGACGTGCAGGGCGTGCAGCCCCGTCAGGGTGAAGTAGATCGCCAGGAACGTGCTCGTCGACGGATAGAGGTGAT
>CAYNEI010000149.1:0-2118 GCA_964396185.1 uncultured Thermoplasmatales archaeon | reverse complement strand
CATCCCCATCCCGACAACCTCTACTTAACCGTTTGTGGGGGGCTTCCGGTGTAGGAGAGCGATCGTGCCCTACCGTGGGGTCACCACGCATCGAACCCGTGCTCGTCGAAGTCCTCGACGAAGGTGGGAGACCCGTAGATCGTATGGATGATCCCCATGGCAGGGTCCACCCAAAGATGCCCCTCGGCGGCCAACGCATCCTTGGCCCTGTAGTCGATCCCGTAGATGTAGAACGGTTCGTGGTCCCACGCTCGCTTCCAATCGACACGGTCCACGCTGTAGCTGTCCTCCTGCACCCAGTCCTCGAAGCTGGATGGCAGGGAGGTCGCAACGTCACCGAAGTAGGCTGTTGGGCGCAGGATGGAACCCGGTGGCTCGCGGTCAAGGGTGGTGCTCTTGTCCGCGGATACGTGCTCTTCTCTTAGGATCAGTTCACCCAGCACGTACTTGTCCTGCTGGTGGACCTCCACGCGCCAGCCCTCCTTGCTGCCGTCCTGGCCCCAGAGGAGATTCCAGCTCTCGCCTTCATCGGACAAGACCCTCCGGTCACCAGGCTCGAGCCCTCTCTCGGTCCAGACACCACGCCACGCTTTCACGAAGACCGCATCCTCGTGGCTTTCGAGGAACGCGTTCAGGCCGTCGGCGTGGTCGTATGCGATCTCGATCGCATCGCCTAGCGGGAAGTCGTCGTACCCTTGGTCAGGCCGGGTGGGCGGGGGCTCGTGGGTGGCGAGCTCGTACGCCCAGCCGGGGCGCTCATCCCAGGGACGCTCAGGCATCTCGCTAGCCAGGATCGCGGGAGAACCGTTCGTTCCGGCCAGCGAGACGCGTGTTTGCACGTTCGTGGCCTCGCTATCGATCCCACCGACCTCCACGCGTGCCGGGAAGGCGGAGCGGCCATCAAGCCAGAACGTCGTGTTCGGGTGGACGGTCGGGAGCGCGGAGGAGGCCCCGTACTTCGCCGGGGGATCCATCGTAACCTCAACAGGCCAGAGGTAGTGGGTCCCGTCGAGGGTCGGCTCACCCACCTCCAGGACGATCTCGCTCGACCGGTTCACGTCCATCGAGCGGTATGTGAAACTGTCGCCAGTGCTGATCGTTCGACCAGCAAGCACACTGGCACCCCACGCCCAAGGCGTGCCGATCCCGTCGAAGGAGCGATCCACATGAGCTTCTGGTTCGATGGGCTCTTGGCTCCAGACCTCAGTGCCTGTGGCTGGGTCGATCGCTGTGAGGGCCTCCAGGCCAGCATCGAGCCGGAACTCCACCGGGATGGCTTCGACATCTGTCCCGAACCCGTCGTGGGTGGCGACCGGCTCACCGATGTGCAGATGTATGAGGCCCTCGGAGCCCTCGTGGGCATAGTCCGCAGCCTCACCCGTTCTGAGGGGCGGGACTTGCAGACTGGTCGGGGGCGGCGCCCCAACATCTGCGATGGCGTAGGGGATCGCACCCGAGGCAACCAGCAGAAGGGCTCCGAACAGCGGGCCCAGGTGAGATCGCAGGCGCGTGCATTTGCGAACCGCAGCCAACTCCGCTACACGCTACCCCCGCCGGTGACCATAAGTTCTCTGGCGCCGCGTTGCCGGCTCCCGAGCCGGTTTGCCTCGGGCGAATCGTCTCCCCTGGATCGTCGGTGAACTTGACACCGCCGCCCCCCGGTCAAGCGCTCTTCGAGTTCTTGACCACAGACCCTTTATAAGCACTCCTCGCTGTTGCCGATTCGAGGGGACCTATGCATCGTGTCCGTGAGATCGCCGTGGTAGCTCTGCTTCTTGCCTCCAGCCTCTTCTCGACCGTCCCACTGGCTGGAGCCCAGACCCTTGGACCCGACCTCGTGGTGGGTGCGATCGAGCTGGAGCAGGAGGCCCCGCCGACACCGGGGGAGCAAGCCAACTTCACAGCGGTCATCTCCAACGACGGTGGGGATGATGCTGACACCATCGACGTCGTTTTCCGGGTGGACGGCCAGGTCCTGAACAGGCTCGAGGACGTCGCCATCCCCCAAGATCAGCAAGTGACGGTGAACAGCGGTGCTTGGACCGTGGAGGCCGGCACCCACGTCATCAACGTCACGACCAGCGACCCGGACGGTGACGACTGCCAGATCCTCTCGAA
>CAYNEI010000148.1:0-2123 GCA_964396185.1 uncultured Thermoplasmatales archaeon | reverse complement strand
GCGGAACGTTGCCGACGGCAGCTACAGTCTCGCCGCCGGCGCCGGCGCCAACGCCAGCCACCCCGGCAGCTTCGTCTGGAGCGATAGCACGAGCACCGCCAAGGACTCCTTCGTCAGCACCGGAGCCGACCAGTTCCTCATCGAGGCCGATGGGGGGGTCGGCATCAACACGGACACCCCCCTCGGTGGCGCGGCGTTGACGGTCGCCGGCGACCAGTGGTTCACGGACGAGAGCCAAGGGATCACGTTCTCGCCGGTGGATGGACCGTCCGAAGCGATGATCAACCTCTTCGCGAGCGGCACCATGAACGCTGACCGGATGGTCCTCCAGCACTCACCAGCCTTCCCGAGCTGGGGGCTCGAGTACGAGGATTCAGGGGATCGGTTCAACTTCCTGGGAGGCGGCGTGCCGGTCCTCTCGGTCGGGCTGGCTAGTAGAAGAGTCGGGGTGGGCACCACAGCCCCCACCGAAGCCCTCGACGTCGCCGGGAACATCGAGACCACCGGAGAGTACCGGTACGCCGCGGCCCGGACGGGCTACCTCCCGCTCTCTGCGGGGGCGTTCAGCCAGTATGCCAACAACGATCCGGACGTGATGGTCAACTTGGGGTATTACTCCTACATGTTCAGCGGGGGCGGCTCCACCTATCTGGTCGCGGACGTAAGCCTGCCTGAGGGCGTCTCCGTAAGCCGGCTGGATTGCTACTTGAAGGATACGGACACATCCACGAGCGTGTCAACCTTTGCCTACCTCGATGCGTTGCGGGTCACGGACGGCAATGCGTTCTCGATCGCGAGCACGGGCTCGTATGGCAGTGACGATTCCGGGTTCCAGACGTTCAGCGATACCGTGATCAGCCACACGGCATCCCCGGACGTCCTGTATAGCCTGCGAGTTCACTGGAACCCATCGGACACCGGGTCGAACCCCAACTTCCACGGCTGCCGGATCCAGTACACCTACGACGAGGTGATCGTCAGCTAGACAAGCCTCGCCCCCGGGTCGGAGGGAGGGGTGGCTCGCGGCATCGGCTCGCCTGCGCCGCTCTCCCCGACCCGGGTGGTCAACCTTTTCTTCCACAGCGCGTTGCGCATCCTGACGCGCCATGACCACGGACCAGAACCCTGCCCACGAGGAGGTCTACACCCGCGAGAAGCTGCTCCAGGTCCCCATCGGCCAGCTCGACCCCACCGATGTGAGCTCGGTGGCTGAGCTGGTGGAGGCCATGGGCAAGATGAGCTTCCAAGCCCGGGGGCTCGGCATGGCCTACAAGGTCTGGCAGAACGCCCTCCAAGACCCCGCCCGGCCCACGATCATCCTGGGCATGGCTGGCTCGTGCATCGCTGGCGGGCTGCGCAAGGTCTTCGCACGGCTGATCGAGCACGGGCTCGTGGACACGGTGGTCGCCGTGGGCAGCCAGCCGTACCAGGACCTCTACCAGTGCCGCGGCCACCAGCACTGGCGCGCGCGCCCGGACATGGACGACCTGCAGCTGCGTGAGCTCATGCTCGACCGCCTCTACGACACGCTCGTGGATGAGGACGCCTTCCGGGACACGGACACCTACCTCGGCGAGCTGTTGAACAAGCTGGACCCCCGGGCCCACACGAGCCGGGAGATCCTCTCGTTCTTCGGGGAGAACTTCGACGACGAGGACAGCTTCGTCGTCCAAGCCGCTCGCACGGGCACGCCCATGTTCGCGCCGGCGCTCAACGACTCGAGCATCGGCATCGGCATGGTCCACGGCATGCTAGAGGCCCGCGAAGCCGGCCGCGACTACCCATGGATCGACCCCATCAAGGACGCCTACGAGCTCGCCCAAGTCAAGTACAAGAGCGACAAGACGTGCGTCATCTACCTCGGCGGTGGTGTGCCCAAGAACTACATCCAGCAGACCGAGGTCATCAGCGAGATCCTCGGCCACGACCCAGGCGGCCACCAGTACGCCATCCAGATCACCACGGACGCCCCGTACTGGGGCGCGCTGTCTGGCTGCACGCTCGAAGAGGCGCAGTCCTGGGGGAAGATCGCCAAGAACGCTGACAAGGCCACGGCATACTGCGATATGACCATCGGGCTGCCGCTGTTGGCCACGGCGCTCTTCCAGGAGCAAGAGACGTGG
>CAYNEI010000147.1:0-2127 GCA_964396185.1 uncultured Thermoplasmatales archaeon | reverse complement strand
GTGCGCTCGGCCGAAGCGGAGGCCAAACGCTTGAAGACCGAGGTGTTCCCTGAGCTGAACGTCGGGATGATGCACGGACGGCTGGCGGCTTCCACCAAGCAGAGCGTCATGGAGCGCTTCCGGGCCGGGGAGATCGACGTGCTGATCTCCACGACGGTCGTGGAGGTGGGCGTGGACGTCCCCAACGCCACGGTGATGTTGATCGAGGACGCCGACCGCTTCGGCCTGTCCCAGCTGCACCAGCTGCGCGGGCGTATCGGGCGGGGCAGGCACGCTTCCACCTGCCTGCTGCTGCGTGGAGAGGTCCCAGAGGAAGAGGAGGACGTGGCCTCGGAGCGCCTGAAAGCGGTGGCGTCGACCTCGGACGGGTTCGAGCTGGCCAACAAGGACCTGGAGCTGCGGGGTTCGGGGACGATCCTGGGCGAGCGTCAGTCCGGCTTCTCGGATCTCAAGCTCACCCACCTGGTGCGGGACATAGACATTCTGAAGAGCGCCCGGCAGGAGGCCTTCGACCTGGTGGGCCAGGACCCCAACCTCACCCGCCACCCGCAGGTCCGGCTGGAGATGGAGGGGCGGTTTGCCGATCGCCTCGACTGGCTGCTCCGCTCGTAGGCCTGCCGGTGCGCCTATCGAGCTTCCTCCAGTCATGCGGGTGATCGCCGGGGCGGCCAAAGGGCGCAAGCTGCGGTCGGTCAAGTCCGAGGAGACGCGGCCCACCACCGACCGGGTCAAGGAGGCCCTTTTCTCCTCCCTGGGCCCGCGGGTTGCGGGTAGCCGGGTTCTGGATCTGTACGCGGGGTCGGGGGCGCTGGGCATCGAGGCCCTGTCGCGCGGGGCCGAGCACGCTACCTTCGTCGAGCGATCCAGGCCGGCGGCTGAGATCCTACGGGCAAACCTGGCGGTGACGGGGTTCGAAGCCCGAGCGGCGGTGCTGGTGCGATCGGTGGAGGAAGTCCTGGCGGGGGCGCCGCCGGAGTCCTTCGACCTGGTCTTCGCCGATCCTCCGTACGCTCTGGGGGTGCCGGGGCCCGTCCTGAAGCACCTGCACGACCAGGGTTGGCTTGCCGATAATGCCACTGTCGTGCTGGAGGTGGCCGGGCGGCAGGAGCAGATCGAGGTGCCGGCGGGTTACCTTATTCGGGACACCAGACGATACGGAGACTCCAAGCTTGTCTATCTCAGCAGGTATCCTTAGCCTCACGGTGGGGGCGAGTCGGTGGCGGTAGCGGTCTGCCCCGGCTCCTTCGACCCGCCGACCAACGGGCACCTGGACGTCATCGAGCGAGCCAGCCGGCACTTCGAGGAAGTGGTCGTCTGTGTGGTCAAGAACCCCTCCAAGACCCCGCTGCTGACCGCGCAGGAGCGGGTCGAGCTGCTGACCGACGTCCTGGAGCACCTCCCCAACGTGCGGGTGGCCTCCTAAGAGGGTCTGATCGTCGACTTTGCCCGCAGGTGCGGGGCCGGGGTGATCGTGAAGGGGCTCAGGGCCCTGTCCGACGTCGAACGAGAGCTGCAAATGGCTCAGATGAACTCCGGTCTGTTTAACGAAGTGGATACACTGTTCATTACGACCGATCCGCGCTGGAGCTTTGTGTCGTCGAGTATGGTCAAGGAGGTGGCGGCGCTGGGGGGCGACATCTCGGGGTTGGTGCCGGCGGCGGTCAACGCGGCCATGAAGAGCCATTTCGGTGCCCGGGCGCAGTGACTACGTTTGAAAAGGGCCGTCGGACGCAGTTAGCGCCGGAAATAACGCGTGCGGCGGCGCGAGGTTAGGAATACTCTGTATCAATGGGTTTACTCGAGGATATCGACTCCGTAATTCGTGAGCTGCAGGAAGCCAAGCCGGTTCCCCTGTCGGCGTCGGCGATGATCAACAAGAAGAGTTTGCTCACCAAGTTGGAGCGAATCCGAAGGAATGCCCCCGAAGAGCTGAAACAGGCCCGCTGGGTGGTGCAGGACCGGGACGGACTGATGACCGGGGCGCAGGCGGAGATCGAACAGCTGAGGGCCGAGGCTTATGCGGAGCGGGACCGGCTGGTGTCGCGGACCGAGGTGGTCGCGGCCGCCAAGCACGAGGCGGATGCCATCATCGAGGAAGCCAAGAAGCGGGCCCGGCAGATCCGGGTC
>CAYNEI010000146.1:0-2225 GCA_964396185.1 uncultured Thermoplasmatales archaeon | reverse complement strand
ACCGGCCAGATTCCACCAAATATCAAGTGCACTCTCTACCCTGATAATGAAAAATGAGATGAAAATTCCTAAAATACATATGATTGCCGATGCTATATACAATGCCCGTACTTTTTCTTTTTCACTGACTTTCTTTTTAATTCTCGTATAAAAATCAGTCAAAATAACCGTTGCTCCACTATTTAAACTGGTTGAAATTGTGCTCATCCCGGCTGCGAATATAGAGGCAACGAGTAAACCTGTGATCCCCACCGGAAGGACATTGACGATAAAGTATGGGAAAACACTGTCTGACATACCCGATTCGTTAAATTCGGCTGGCAATGCTTCCGGGAAGACATTATAGTAGACAAACAACCCCGTCCCTATCATAAAAAAGAGCAAGGATACAGGCACATAAAGTAAGCCTCCTCCAAACGCAGAAGATTTTGCTTCCTTTTCATCCCTCGCACTCATGTAACGCTGAATAAAATTTTGATCAATGCCATAATTCTGCAAATTGATAAATATGCCGTAAATAAAAACTACCCAAAATGTAGATTCGGTAAGGCTAAGCCCGAAATTTCCCAGACTAAATTTTCCATGTTGATGAGCTACTTCGAAATATTGAAGAGGCCCTTCTGGTAACGAAAACATAATAATTCCCAAACTGACAAGAGCTCCTGTAATGAGTATGATCGCCTGAATCGCATCTGTCCAGATTACAGCTTTGATCCCACCCATGATTGAATATATCATCACGCTTATACCTGTAATAAGAATAATGATCCTCATGTCCCATTCAAGTATTACATACATGGGCAATGCCAACAAATACAATATAACTGCAACACGCATCACCTGGGTCAATAACCAAAACGAAGCTACATACATCCTGGCCCATGGCCCAAACCTCTCTTCAAGATATGTATAAGCCGATGGACTCCCGACTTTTCGATATAAAGGAATAAAAAATTTGATAGCCATAAATATGGCTACGGGAATTGACAAACTGAAGACGTATGCATTCCAGTTTGACAAAAATGCAATCCCTGGTAAAGCAAGAAAACTGATACTGCTTACAAAAGTTGCAAATATAGACAACCCGATTGCCCATGCAGGCAAGGTTCCGGAACCTGTTGAATAATCAGCAGAGGTTCTTTCCCTATTATAAAAAGAAGCCCCAAAAACTACGATCCCCAACAAATAGACTATAAAGATTACAAGATCTGCTGTATTCATTGATTCATTCAATTTTCAAACTCTAAAAGCTCCTGCCATTTCATATCTTTTAGATATTGATGAATGGTTTTTGTTTGTTGACGATTAAAGGAGCGCAGAGGTAGTGCCATGAAATCACTACAGATTTCCATCAGAGACAGGGCGCATTTGATCCCCTGAATACCACTTGTACCGGATTGGCCAACATTATATATCGTTGAACTGATTTTCAGAACATGTTCCTGTAGCAACTCCATCTGGCTAAAATCTTTTTTAACAGCAGCTTCGTACATCTTTACATATAAACGGGGGAATAGATTTGCCCCTCCGTTTACCCCCCCGTGACCTCCTGACAGAACGGATTGAATCAGGATCTCTTCCGGCCCCACAAGTAATGAAAATTCAGGATGATCTTTCATTAAACCCAAGACCTTTTGAAAGTAAACCAGATCTCCCGAACTATCCTTAAAACCAATTACTCTTTCATTTTCAGAAATCTGCTTAATGGTTTCCAGGTCAAATGATACATGAGTGCGGGAGGGTATATTATACAGGAAGAGCGGGAGGGCTAACTGGTCTGCCAATTCCAGATAAAACTCAACTAATTCGACTTGTTCAAGTCCGAAATAATAGGGAGGAGCGGAAACTACAGCATCAGCGCCACACCCGGCAGCTTTTTCTGAAAGTAAAATACTTTCTTTTGCAGAAGTGTCCGTGATACCAACAAGTACGGGTACCCGCTTTTCGACCTGATCACATACTCTTTCAATAAGCTCATAACGTAAATCGTAACTGAGACTGGGTGCTTCTCCAGTGGTTCCCAAAATAAAAAGCCCGTTCACCCCCCCTTTGAGGATATGTTCGATCAAATTCTCTAACCCTTTTATATCCAGTGTATCCCAGTCCTTTAAAGGAGAGATCATGGGAGGAACAATACCACGTAATGGTTTCTTTTTAAAATTAGTCAATATTATTATTTTATATTTATTATTAAATACATATAGAAATATTTATTAAAATATAGT
>CAYNEI010000145.1:0-2236 GCA_964396185.1 uncultured Thermoplasmatales archaeon | reverse complement strand
GGCGACGACATCAAGAGCCAGGTCGGCGCCACCATCGTCCACCGCGTGCTCTCCAACCTCTTCCGCAACCGCGGTGTCGAACTCGGCCAGACCTACCAGCTCAACGTCGGAGGGAACACGGACTTCCTGACGCTCAGCGACGCCAGCCGCTTGGACTCCAAGCGCATCAGCAAGACCCAGTCCGTCCAGAGCCAGCTCGACGAGCCCATGGCCGACAACGACATCAAAATCGGGCCCTCGGACTACGTGCCCTTCCTCAAGGACAACAAGATCGCCTTCATCCGGATGCAGGGGCTCGGCTTCATGGACGCCCCCATCGAGGTCGAGCTTCGTCTCAGCGTCCAGGACTCCCCCAACTCGGCCGGCGTGGTCATCGATGCCATCCGATGCGCGAAGATCGCCCTGGACCGCGGCCTGTCCGGCGCCATCGAAGGACCCTCGAGCTTCTTCTTCAAGTCACCACCCGTCCAGCTCACCGACGACGAGGCCCGCGAGCGCGTGCTAGCCTTCGCCGATGGCCACGACGGTGCTCGACTCGAACCCGCGACGAGGGCACAGGATTAGGGGCCAGTCTATGGTTTTCTCAGCGGTGCGCAAGCACACCTCGCGCGTGGCCGAGCGGATCGCTGCCGTTTTCGAGGTCCTCGGCTTCACCCCGAACGCCATCACCTACCTGGCCCTGGTGATCGTGGCCGCAGGCAGCCTGCTCATCGCGTTCGACCACCTGGTCTGGGGCGCTGGCATCGCTGGCTTCGGCGCCATCCTGGACGCCTTCGACGGCGCATTGGCACGCCGCACCGGCCAGGTGACCGCCTGGGGTGGCTACCTCGACAGCGTCATCGATCGCTACGCTGATGCGCTCCCGTTCCTGGCCGTGGCCTGGCATTACCAGCAGGCCTGGATCTGGGTCACCGTGCTCGTGGCCCTGCATGGTGCGGTCACCACCTCGTACGCCCGGGCCCGCACCTACCAGGACGTTGCCCCCCCGTCGGATGCGTGGTCGGATCTCATCGAGCGGCCAGAGCGCCTGCTCATCCTCCTGTTCCTGACGGGTTTCCAGGGTATGTCCAACCATGCCGGCGGTGAGGTCCAATTCCTCCCGTGGGTGGTGGTCCTGCTTGCCGTGGCCGGCCACTTCACCGTGCTCCAGCGGGTCGCCAGAGCCAAGGGCTTCATCACAGGGGGCCGCGATGGATAAACGCTCGCGACGACTGCGCCGGTTCTTCATCATCTCCCTTGCGGCGAGCCTGGCCTCTCTGATCGCCGTCTTCGTGTACTCCTTCTCGACCCAGCGCGAGGACCTGTTCGCCTCGCTGGACAAGCTGGGCTTCACCGTCTTCCTCGTCGCCATCGCCCTCCACGTCGGCGCCCTGCTCCTGTGGTCCTTCCGCCTCTACATGCTGGCCGACGGGGCCGGCTACCCGGTCCCCTGGACCGCCTGCATCGAGGGCGTCTTCGCCAGCGTCTTCGCAGCAGCCCTCACCCCTGCCCGCATCGGCGGAGAGCCCGTCCGCTTCGCCGTGCTCAACACCCGCGGGGTGCCGCCTCGGGAGTCCAGCCTCATCGTGCTCCTGGAACGGGGCTTGGACACCCTGCTCTTCATCTTGCTTGGCATCTGGGCGGCCGTCGAGCTCATCCCGCTTCTGCCCCAGTCGGCCATCCTGGCCTTCGTGGTCCCAGCCGGGCTGGCGTTCCTCATCCTGCTCATCGTGCTGCCGCTGCTCGTGCTCTTCAAGCCCAGCGCCGTGCTCCCGGTCATGCAGCTGGCCGAGCGGATGGTCGGCACCGAGCGGCTTGAGAAGGCCAAGCGGTGGCTCGTGCTCGAGATGGCCCGGATGCGCCGCGCGTTGGCCACGGTGCTCGCACGCAAGCCCAGCCGCTTCCCGCTGGCCGTCCTGTTCACGGCCGGCTCCTGGATCCTGGAGTTCTCCGTGCTCTTCTACCTCCTCGTCGCCTTCGGCCACGACGTCCCGTTCCTCTTCGTGGCCCTGGGCTCCGTGCTCGTGGTCCTGCTCACGACCCTCCCCTTGCTCCCAGGCGGCTCCGGTGTCGCCGAGGTGGGCGTGCTGGGCGTGTTCACACCCGTGGCTCCCGGGCTGACAGCCACCTTCGTGCTCGTCTGGCGAGCCACCACCTACTACTTCGACACCCTCGTGGGCGGCGTGTTCGCCCTGCGTTTCGCTGGCGCGGAGACCATGCGCGTGCTCGGCAACGGCGACGACGCAGGCTGAGCCTG
>CAYNEI010000144.1:0-2302 GCA_964396185.1 uncultured Thermoplasmatales archaeon | reverse complement strand
ACAGAAATTTCTTTTGTTTTACTGCGTACAAACCGATGATGATTATCTATAATATGATCGATCAGATAGCCCGGTTCCCACGCCTGGTAATTAACGTCTGCAGAAGTTTGACTCCAGTTAATAGACAACATATCATTTAGAACTCTATCTGTATCGAGGTTATGTTTTTCACAGGCGTCTTTCAGTGATATTCCTCCCCCGCAACAAAAATCGAGGCCATATTGTCTGAAAATACCTGCAGCATGATAATTGCCGGCTACAATCTCCCCGACCGTATTTACTTCCGGGTTTATTGTTTTGGTTTCTTCGTTTGACATTATTTTTACCTTTGGATTTAATATTCATTAACCCGGCCGGTATCCGGCCCGGTTTTTTAATTTCATTTACAAACTAATAACCGATTGTGAAGATAATATAAAGATAAAAGACAATTTTATCTTAAAATAAATAACCTCTTTACATTCTGATTTGCTGTTTACATGCTTCCGGTTGTCGGAACCTTGAATTACACCAACCAGCCCGCTTTCGAAGATCTCCTGGGTTATTTCGGGTATGCCTATCTCACCTACCATCGCCTTTTCGTCCCGCCCGTTGCCGGAGGCGGTGTCGGGCTCGACGGCGTCTTCCACTCTCGTCAGGCGATTGCCGGTGTAGAAGTAACTCAAAACGTCAATCAACGCCCCGGTCTGCTCGCGCCGCTGCAAGGCCAGAATGTTGCCGGACGGGTCGTAGGCCAATCCGTTTCTTCGGCTCCGCTGCCCGAAAATGCCGGGCAGGCAGGACAGGCTTCACTATACAGATACCGGTAATCATTATGTGAGGACGACAGATCAATCATCGGGTTGCCAAGCCAAAAAAAGCCTGCGGCAAAAAAACTAACTGTCCTCTTTTGCGTTTATTCATTATTATTAACCAATCAAATCATTAATGCCTGATTCTATCAAAGAGATCATCCTAAGAATTTCCGACCAAAAATTAGATTTTGTATTGGAACTCATTAATCAGTTAGGACTCGAAGTCTCCGCACAAGAGTAAATCCCCGAAGAACATAAAGCCATTGTCAGGGAGCGTATCAAAACCGCAAAGCCGGAGGATATGATCCCCTGGGAGGAAGCCCGAAAGCAATTTACGTTTAACACCAGGGAATAATGGCGTTTACCACTGTAATTGACTCCAAGACAATACAGGATATCCAACAGGCCATTGATTATTACGAGGAGCAACAACCCGGCCTCGGAGAACAGTTTGAAGATACCTTAAACGAATATCTGCTCAAGCTTGAGCAAAATCCATTCTTTCAAATTCGGTATGACAATGTACACTGCATTCCGTTGAAGAAATATCCGTACATGATTCATTTTACCGTTGACGAACAAGTACAACTTATTTTGAGAATAAAGATATAGCCTTATGGATCGCTTTTTTTTGATCAGCCTTGAAGATCAGCTTCCTTATCTCTCAGTCAATCGTTTTCAGCGCCATTGGCAATCCATTCCCTGATCTGGTTAATTCTGTCATTGGAAAGAAACGGGCCGCCTTGCGGCATGCGAGCCCCGTATTGAGGACTGGGCTCGATTTTATCGACAAGCGGGCTGCTTCCGGCATCTCCAGGTTGAACCACATTTTCTTCATATTGAGCACCTACACTGCCAATAACATTGTCGTAGGTATTCAGGCTTACTCCGCTTTGACCCTGTGCTCCATGACATGACGTGCAGTAGCTTTGAAAAATCTGGCCTACGTTCGAAAAGGTGGGTTCACTGCCGATCTCTTCCCCGTTCCCGTTATCGTTTCCATTCCCGTTATCATTAATGGCTCCCGTTCCGCCATCGCCGCATGCATACATGCCCAGGGCCATGACACAGAGTAGTACCCACAAAAGGCCGGAACGTTGTCCCGGGTTCGAAGTTGCAACTAAGGATCTGTCTTGCCGATGTTTTGATGACGTCTTCATGAAAAAATGACCTCCATTTTGGTTCAAAGTGATACAATTAGCATATGTTTCTAACCTATACCGTGTTTAACATGAAGTGGTTGCCTCTGATTTGGAATATTTTTGGAAATTCCGGAGTGTGCCATTTCCAAACCACCTGCAAGTGTCTGTTACAATGGACTAATCAGCGACAGCGCTTTACCATTGGAACTCCGGTAAATAGTGAAATCTTTGTCAAGTGTAAAAATTCGGCTTTTTTTTGTAGCTTCGGCCATGTCTACCAGACAGGCATCGGCAAACGAGGCGGGCAAATCAGCATATTTACGCAAAAATTTATGTATCGAGACCGAATGATCAATATAATGAAAT
>CAYNEI010000143.1:0-2309 GCA_964396185.1 uncultured Thermoplasmatales archaeon | reverse complement strand
GGCTGGTCTGGAACGTCTGGATGCCGGATGACGAGGCTCGGCAGCGGCGGCGGGCGACGTCGTGAGGTCGAGCGCATCCCAGCGTGGCATCGGTCAGCCGGCACCGAACGAGCCAAACCCGTGCTCATCGAAGGAGTCAAGCAGCCCTCTCGGCCCCCGAATCTCCTCGATGGCACCGGTGGTGCTGTCCATGAGGATCGGGTGAAGGGGGACGAAACCGGCCGAAGTGAACAACGGGCAGACCGGGTAGTGGAGACAGTGCTCTCTTCGAGTTTCTTCTCGCTCTTCCTCCAGCTGAGTCTCGTTGAAGTAGAGGAACCGATACTGGAACCTAGGTTGATGTGTCCAGCTGTACCGCTCGTGTGTCCGGTCAACGGTGAGCACGTCCAGAGCGAAATCCCCGAGGCGTGGATGGATCGCATCGGCGACCTCTGCGAGGTCCGCCTGGCTGGTCTGGATGACCCCTAGTCTCAGCGTGGAAGCACCGCCAATCGGTCCTTCTCTCTCTATCTTGTAATCAGTTTGATCGCCGACCAGGCCCTCCTCCTGCCCCTTCTCGATCAGGATCTCCCAGCCCGACGTACGATCCTGCCAACGGAGGCGCCACTCGAACTCACGAGTTGACTCAACATCGACCCCGGCCAGGTCTAGGTCCCTTTCCGAGCTCTGCTCCGGTTTGCCCCGAGTGAACTGGGCGTCTGGGTGGTCGGCCAAGTACGGGCCAAGCCCGCTGGAAAGACGGCGCGCTTCCTTGATCGCCTCGTGGAACTCGAAGAACGCGTAAGGGGGATCGGCACCGGTATCTGGCGGTGGTGAGCCATCCCCCACCTCGGTGAACGTGAGGGCGGGATGACGGGCCGGTGGGAGGGAGGGCAGGGTCGACGCTGACCACGCCGGTGCAGATCCACTCCCTGGATTCAGGTTAGAACGCTCGTAAAGGATCGCACCGGTCTCGTTGATGATGCTCACAGGATAGGCTGAGTCCCCCTCCATGAGCAGCTGAGAGCCGATATGCGGGATCGCGCCGAGGTGTGGCGGGCGTTCATCGATATCTTCGGACGCCTCGACCGAGACCGGCCAGAGCCAGCGGCCCTCCTCCGAGATTGGGTCCCCCACGATGAACGATATCGTGTGGTGGAGGGTTCCATCCCAGATCGGGGCGTCGATCTGATCCCCCGGCTCAAGGGTCTGTCCCTGGAGCACGCTCGCACCGTACAGCCGCGGTGTGGAGTAGGCGGTGTACATCCGAGATAGGACCTCATCTGGCCACGTATCCTGTGACCAGATGGCGGTCCCAGTATCAGGGTCGATCGCGATGGTCCTCTGGAACTCGTCTCCGCCTTCTGCTTGGCTCACGGTCTCCGTAAGCAGTCGAGCCTCGTGAAGCTCGGTGACCGGACCTCTCGTGTCGACCACGGGGCCTATCTCGAACGTGTGGCGCGTCCCCCAGGCTGCGACGTATGTGACCGAGTCCCCGACCACCGGCGTAGGAACATCCAACTTCAGGGGCGGCTCGTCCTGCGTCGTCGCGCCTACCAGGAATGCTGGGGTGGCGAGAACTACCGTGCAGGAGAGTAAGATCGCACCGAGCGAGCCCTGACCAGGACGCACGGGTCCAGAACGGCTGGGCGGGGCGTATAAGCGTTCACCCTATGCCGTATGCGCATCGCTGGAACGAGAGGGGGCCACTCCATCTGTAAAGCCTAATTGCCACGGGCTCTCTGACGTCTCCATGCCCATCGACTTCGAACCGACCGCTGAGACGCGCGCCGTGGTCAAGGGGATCACCGAGTTCGCCGACAAGCACGCCGGCGAGCTCGAGCAGCGCTTCCCCGAGTACCTCGTGGACGAGCAGGCCTACCTGCGCGAGGACGGCCGCGTCATCGACGAGATCGTCGAGGCGGTCACCCAGATGCGCCGGGCCAGCGCGGATGCTGGCTTCTACGCCTTAGCCATGCCCGAGCACGTCGGCGGCGGCGGGCGACCCTTCATCGATGTGGCGCTGGCGGCCAGCGCGCTGGCCGAGCGCGGGCTCACCTTCCATCAAGCCGTGCTGGCCTCCGTCGAGGGGCCCAGCCACATGCTGCTGGCCATGGATGACGACCAGGTCGAGCGCTGGCTGCGTCCCCTGTGCGAGGCCAAGATCACGGCCGGGTTCTGTCTGACCGAGCCGGGCGCTGGCTCGGATGTGGGTGGGGTCCAGATGCGTGCCGAGGAGAAGGACAGCGGCTTCGTGCTCAACGGCACCAAGACCTTCATCACCAACGGCCCGTACGCCGACGTCTACGAGGTCTTCGCCCGCACCAGCG
>CAYNEI010000142.1:0-2377 GCA_964396185.1 uncultured Thermoplasmatales archaeon | reverse complement strand
ATGAGCAACAACTCGGCGGCGATCCCGACGACGCGGACCCCACGTTCCCCGCACCCACGCATGACGGGCCTCACGCGGACATCGCGGCCGATGGCCCGGATTGCGACGGCGCCGACGCGATCTACATCGAGCGCCTGGGGGGCACCATCACCTTCCGGGGTGACACGTACGGTGAGGTCTTGAGCGACTCGTGCGTCAGCGCCGACGTGTTACCGGTTGCGGTGACGTTCCCCACGAACGTACGCGAAGGGGACGATGCTGACGGCGACGGCATCGCCGCGGACTATACGCTGGAGCAGTCCACTCTCGTGGTCGAGAAGGACGGCACGATCACAGGCCCAGCACCCGGTCCCGACGGTGACACGCTGCCTGGCGACCCTGACGACACCGACCCGTTCACGCCCACGGCGACCGCGACGCTGTCGGCGCGCGTGGGATGTGAGGCGGACACCGTTTGTGCTGACGCAGGCGTCTCAGGTCGGGGCGCGGGCGAACAGATCGAGATGTCCGAATCGATCCGCGCGGAGCTCGGACCGACCCTCGACGCCTTCGAGGCGGCCACAGGGTACCGACCTGCGCGTCTTGGTCCCGACTCGGCAACCGTGTACGCGCCGCCAACGGACATAGCGGCAAACGGCCCCGCGATCAGCGTGGGCCCGAGTCTCCAGGTCCTCACCATCGGAGGCTGGAGCGCGCAGGCCGCCTGCGACGACCCAGCGAGCGCGTCCTGGGACGGCCTCACCTGGTCCGGTGTCCTGAACGGCAACGCGGGGGGAACGTCCTACACGGAGCCGGGCCTCGCGACCGGGCATCGGTGCACGGTGTTCTCGTTCCTACCGTCCGATGGCCTGACGGTCACGGACCTGCCGTCCGTCGAGGAGGACGCGAGTCTGCCGTGAACCTCGTGGATGCGTCACGCAGTCCCAGCCGGCGCTCACAACGCTTAACAACACCTCCACGCCCTTGCCGGGCGAGCCACCGTGTCACGTGAGAAGGGGGGTCGCTGGGCGCGCTACACCAGGCGCAAGTCCGTGGAGGCCGTGGCAGAGGACGCCGCGGGCTCGGGGCTGGCTCGAGAGCTAGGCGCCTGGGATCTCGTGGTGCTGGGCCTGGGGGCCATGATCGGGGCCGGCATCTTCGTGGCCGTGGACCAGGGAGCGATCCTGGCAGGCCCGGCGGTGATCGGCGCCTACGTGATCGCGGCCGTCGCCTGCATCTTCGCTGCCCTCTGCTACGCGGAGCTCGCTGCAAGCGTGCCGGCAAGCGGGATGGCCTACTCCTACACGTTCGTGAGCTTGGGCCAGTTCGCGGCTTGGATCATCGCCTGGAACCTCATCGCCGAGTACATGATCGGCAACGTGGCCGTGGCCGCGGCCTGGTCGGACAACCTGGAGCTCGCGCTCACCACCATCGGGCTGGACATCCCCCAAGCCCTGGGGGGTGCGCCGGGGAGCGGTGGAGGCGCGGTCTTCGACCTGCCGGCCTTTTTGATCGTGCTCGCGGTCACGGGCTTGCTGGCCGTGGGCGTGCGGGAGAGCGCCAGGGCCAACCTGGTGCTCACCGCCTTCAAGATCGCCGTGCTCTTCGCGTTCATCGCGCTTGGCGCCTGGAAGGTGGACCCGGATCTGATCACCTCGAACTTCGCGCCCGATGGCCTGAGCGGTGTCATGGGGGCTGCTGGCGTCGTCTTCTTCGCGTTCATCGGGTTCGATGCCGTGGCCGCAGCGGCCGAGGAGACCAAGAACCCGCAGCGGGACCTGCCCATCGGGATCATTGGCTCGCTCGTCGGCGTCACCGTCATCTACGTCGCCGTGACCCTGGTGTTCGTCGGCCTCGTGCCCATCGGAACCACCGCCAGCGGGGCCGCGCTCGCCCAAGCCCTGTCACCGTTCTACGGGGACTGGGCCACGATCCTGGTGGCCTTCGGCGGCGTGGCGGCCACGACCACGGTGCTGCTCGTCTTCCAGCTCGGCATCCCACGCATCCTGCTCGCCCTCTCCAGGGATGGCCTGCTGCCAGAGGCCCTGGGCAAGATCCATCCCCGGTTCGCGACCCCGGCCCGGTTGACCCTGCTCACGGGGCTGATCACCGCCCTGGGCGCTGGGCTGATCCCCATCGGGGATGCCATCAACCTCACCAACCTGGCCACCCTGTTCGTCTTCGTCATCGTCTCCCTGGCCGTGCTGGCCCTGCGCAAGCACCGCCCGGAGCTGGAGCGTCCCTTCCGCGTGCCTGCAGCACCGTTCATCGTGCTCGGCGCAGTGGTGGGCCTGGGCGCGCTCATCTTGAGCCTCACCGTGGACACGTTCCTGTACTGGGGCGCCTACATGGGCCTGGGGCTCGTTGCCTACGGTCTCTACGGTGCCCAGCGCGGGCT
>CAYNEI010000141.1:0-2505 GCA_964396185.1 uncultured Thermoplasmatales archaeon | reverse complement strand
GTGATGGGGGACTCGTTGACCGAGACCACGCCGGCATCGAAGGCGCTTGCCACGCGCTTGGCCCGCTGCAGATCGGCGGTCCAGGCGTAGGCGTAGAGGCCGTAGTCGGTGTTGTTGGCCAGCTCGATGGCCTCCTCCTCGTCGCTGAACGTGAAGACCGAGAGGATGGGGCCGAAGATCTCCTCCTGGGCCAGCTGGCCGTTGGGATCCACGTCCCGGTAGACGGTGGGCTCCAAGAAAGCGCCGGTCTCCAGACCCGGATCGTCAGGTGCTGTGCCGCCGGTGAGCAGCGTGGCCCCTTCCTCCTCGGCCACGTCGAAGTACGTGGCTACGTCGTCCCGGTGGTCGGCGTGGACCAGGGGGCCCATGTGGGTGTTCTCGTCCTGGCCTGGCCCGAGGTTGGTGTTCTCCAGGCGGCCCACGAGCTTGGAGAGCAGATCCTCGGCGATGTCCTCGTGGGCCAACAGGCGTGAGCCCGCCCAGCACATCTGGCCGGCGTTCAGGAAGGCGGCGTACTGGACGCCCTTGACCGCTCGGTCGAGATCGGCGTCCTCGAAGACGACGTTGGGGCACTTGCCTCCGAGCTCCAGGGTGGTGGGGATGCAGCGCTCCATGGCGCTCTGGGCCACGGTGACGCCGGTCTCGTAGCTGCCGGTGAACGCGAAGCCCTTGACGTCCTCGTGCTCGGTGAGCGCGCCGCCTACGGTGGAGCCGCTGCCCGTGACCACGTTGAGGGTCCCCTCCGGGAGGCCGGCGTCCGTAGCACTCTCGGCCAAGGCCAGGCTGGAGATGGGGGTCCAGCTGGCCGGTTTGAGCACCGCCGTGTTGCCAGCAGCCAGGGCGGGAGCCAGAGAGCGCACGGCGAGCTGGAAGGGATAGTTCCACGGTGCGATGTGCCCGGTCACACCCAGGGGCTCGCGCACGGTGTAGTTGAGCCGGTCACCCGGCACGGGGATCTGGCTGCCCTCGAGCTTGTCGGTGAGCCCAGCGTAGTACTCGATGGTCTTGATGGCGAACGCGATGTCGGCGCGGGCCTCACGGATCGTCTTGCCCTGGTCCCGGCTCTCGAGCTCTGCGATGGCACCGCGACGTTCCCAGAGCAGCTCGGCCCACTTGTTGAGCAGGCGGCCGCGCTTGTAGGGATCGAGGGCCCCCCACTCCTCCTCGAAGCTGCGCTGGGCGCTCTCCACGGCTGCATCCACATCGTCAGGTGTCGCAGAGGCAACGTGGCCGAGCACCTGGCCCGTGGCCGGGTCCACGGTCTCGAACGTGCCACCGTCGTTGGCATCGGTGAACGAGCCGTCGATGAAGAGCTGGAACGTCTTCTGGTCGAGGGAGAGCATACAGACCAGGGAGCCGACGGGTCGGTTAAAAGGCTGACCCTGCACGGGGCCCCACCCCCATCGCGTCAGGGGTGCCTGTTGACGTGATCGCGTTCATCAAGCGATCCCCCGGGGTGGAGGGTAAGGCTTCAGGGCGGGGGGTTGATGCGTGGATGGATAGGGAAGGGGTCGTGCGTAGGACGGCGTCTCATCAGGCACCTTTTTGGCTCGGTTGCTCACGGCGCCCACGGCCTACGGAAGGCTTATCTTGGCACTTCCCGTGGAATCGCCATGACGAACGCGAATGGTCCGTCGCCCTTGGTCACGGCGGCACTCGTGGGAAGCGTGCTCTTCGCCGCTGCGATGGCTGTGTGGTTAGTGGGGTCACCCGATGAGGGTGCCTTCGTTCAGGACCCCACCGAACGCGAATCCGACGCCAGAGAGCCGCTGGAGCCGGCCACGATCGGCGCATCCACAGCGACCTGGGCCACTGGCGACGTGCCCGTCTCGGACCCTGACCCTGACTCGCCCGAGGGTGCCGCCGAGCCCTCGGTCGCGATCGACCCGAACGACCCGGACCGCATGGTCGTGGCCGCGATGGACTACAGTCGGCCGTACGGCCCGGGCACGTACAAGCCGGGCGTTCGGGTCTGGACCACGGCCGACGGCGGGGGGTCCTGGACCGACCACGGGCTCGCACCGTTCATCGGACCGGGCGCTCAGCCCCTCACGTGCCCACACCCCTTCGCGGCGGACCCGGTCGCCCTTGTCCACTCGTCCGGCACGATGTACGTTACCTACCTGTCCTACCTGTGCCCCGGCGTTCCCAAGGTCATGGCGCTCATGTCGTCGACCGACGGCGGCGAGACCTGGTCCTATCCCGAGGTCGTCATCTCCAACGACGATGAGTACGAGCAGGGCGTCTGCGCCAGCTCGGACAAGCCATGGCTGGTGGAGGACCCGTCGACGAACGACCTGGTGATGGTCTGGATGGCCCAGCGGCGCGACTGCGGGAGCCCCGCATCGGGTCACCCGATTTACCTGAGCCGGTACGATCCCGATGCCGAGGCACCTGGATGGTCGCAGCCGAGCCTCGTGGGTCGGTCGACCAGTGACAACGCCCTCGCCCCGTTCATCCAGGTCGATGCCGAGGGAACGATCTACGTATCGTACGCAGCCAAGG
>CAYNEI010000140.1:0-2600 GCA_964396185.1 uncultured Thermoplasmatales archaeon | reverse complement strand
GAGAGCTCGCTCATCTCGTAGATCGGGTACGGCAAGCCCAGCTCCTCTGCTTCCTGCTCCGTGAGCTCGCGCCGAGCGGCCGCATCCGACAGGATCGCTGAGTTGCCCAGCGGGTCTTCGAGGACCAGGGTCCAAGGTTGCTCCAGGGAGCGCAAGCCCTCGGCGCGCTCAAGCAACGCTTCCGCCGTGGCCCGCTGCTCCCCCTCCGAGCCGTGCAAGGCGGTCTCGATGGCCCCGATGCATCGATCCAGCACCCCTTCAGCGTTCGAGATGAACGCATCCGAGGCCTCGGCCGGGGTGGCTCGCACGCCCAGCTCCGGGATCTCGAAATGGCCCGACGCGCTGCGCACGACCCGGACGGAGAGATCCTTCTCGTCCTGGACGGCCAGCTCGTAGCGCATGGGCGCCTCCTGCTTGGTGATGTGCAGATCCGCGCGCCGCCAGCCACACGCCTCGCACGAGTAGACGATCTGGATCACCTCGTCGAAGTAGGCGATCTCGAGCCGCTCCATCCGGGTCGTGAAAGCGGCCTGCTGGCACACGGGGCACGGGCTACCGGTGGACACGATGCGACGTAGCACTCTCCCGGTAAGAAGCTATGCCCCGACGCCACGGCTCCTCCCGGGCTCCAGAACAGGCGAGGACAACGCTTATCCCAGGGTCCACCATGAACGATGGGTAACAAACGTGGACGTCCGCCGGGCACTTCTCTCCGCGTTCGACAAGACCGGGATCGCAGATCTCGGGGCCGCGCTCAGCGACCACGGCATCGAGCTCATCTCCACCGGAGGCACGGCCAAGACCCTCGAAGAGGCAGGGCTCAAGGTCACCACCGTCGAGCAGCTCACCGGCCAGGCCGAGCTCTTCGATGGTCGCGTCAAGACCCTCCATCCCCACATCCACGCAGCCATCCTCGCCCGCCGGGACGTGCCTGCGGACATGGCCATGCTCGACGAGATGGGCATCGATCCCATCGATCTCGTCGCGGTCAACCTCTACCCCTTCCACCGCACCGTGGAGGGGGGCGCCGAGCTGGAGGAGGCCCTCGAGATGATCGACATCGGCGGCCCCACCATGCTGCGCGCGGCAGCCAAGAACCACGAGCACTGCCTGCCCGTGGTCAACCCCGAGCGCTACCCCAAGATCCTCGAGGAGCTCGCAGCCGACCGCAAGATCAGTCCATCCACCGCCGAGACCCTGGCTGTCGAGGCCTTCGAGCACACCGCCCACTACGACGCCGTCGTGGCGCAGTGGATGCGCCGCACGCTGCGGCCCGGCAAGTACCCCGACGAGCTCACCATCCCCCTGGACAAGGTCCAGGACCTCCGGTACGGCGAGAACAGCCACCAGGAGGCCGCCTTCTACCGCGAACCGCTTCCCACCCGGGAGCCGTGCATCATCCAGGCAGAGCAGCTCCACGGCAAGCAGCTCTCCTACAACAACATCGTCGACGTGGACGCGGCCATCGAGGCGGTCAAGGAGTTCGAGCGCCCCGCGGCCGTCATCATCAAGCACGCCACCCCCAGCGGGATCGCCACGGGTGAGACCGTGCTCGAGGCCTACGAGCGTGCCTTCGCCACCGACACCTACAGCCCCTTCGGGGGCATCATCGCGACCAACCGCGACATCGACCTCCCGGCCGCCAAGGCCATGAGCGAGCTCTTCCTGGAATGCATCGTGGCCCCCGGCTACACCGGCGACGCCCTCGAGCTGCTCAGCCAGAAGAAGAACCTGCGCCTGCTCGTGGTCCCCTGGAACGACGACCCACGCCGGGGGCTGGCCTTCCGCAGCGTCGTCGGGGGCGTTGTCATCCAGGACCGGGACGTCAAGGAGATCGACCCCGACACCTGGGAGGTGGCCACCGAGGCCCAGCCCACCGAGCAGCAGCTCTCTGACATGCTCTTCGCCATGCGCTGCGTGCGCCACGTCAAGTCCAACAGCGTCGTCTTCGTCAAGGACCACGCCACGGTGGGCATCGGCGGCGGCCAGACCAGCCGGGTGGATGCCTCGTGGATCGCGACCCACAAGGGCGAAGAGCGCATCCAGGGCAGCGTTCTGGCTTCGGATGCCTTCTTCCCGTTCCGCGACGGCATCGACGTGGCCGCCGAGGCTGGGGTCGCCGCCATCGTCCAGCCAGGCGGGTCGATCCGGGATCAGGAGGTCATCGATGCCGCCAACGAGCATGGCATCCCCATGGTCTTCACGGGGCAGCGGGCTTTCCGGCATTGATGCCATGCTCGAATTCGG
Organism: uncultured Thermoplasmatales archaeon; assembly: GCA_964396185.1. Lineage (GTDB taxonomy): Archaea > Thermoplasmatota > SW-10-69-26 > SW-10-69-26 > SW-10-69-26 > CAYNEI01. The sequence continues at coordinate 353 of CAYNEI010000140.1, read as the reverse complement.
ACGAGCGGAGCTCGTCCTCGCTCGGGGCGGCCTTCGCCCTGCTTGAGCCGCCCCTCGCCGAGCACGGCATCCCCATGGTCTTCACCGGCCAGCGGGCCTTCCGGCACTAGGAAGCAACGCCGAGGTTGCAGAGCAGCAACGCCTTCAACAAGCTCACCCGTGCCCACGGTATGCTGAGTTGGAGGACGTGGGTGCCCATCATGATCGCGATCAGCCTGCTGCCGACCGCGTCCATCGCGAGCCCATCCGGAGCCGCCGTCGACGACGATGAGGTGACCTACGCCATCGCGGTCTGGAACCCAGAAGCCGACGACGTCACGATCGCCACCTACCACGGACCGCTGGATGGCTAC
>CAYNEI010000139.1:0-2777 GCA_964396185.1 uncultured Thermoplasmatales archaeon | reverse complement strand
ACGCGCTGTTCGCTGAACTCGGGGTGGAGGTCTACCAACGGATGCGGCGCAGCGATCCGGTGGAGGACTCGGTGGTCATCGAGGACCTGGTGGACCGGATCGCCCAGGTGGAAGCACGGCTGCCGGCTCGAGGACACGATGAGGGTGGCGAGCCCTCTGAGGCGGCCACACCGTAACGGAAACGGTTCGCTGACGAGGATGGCTACCCGACGGAGGCCACGCGTGTCCAGGCGGTGCGCGGCAGCTCGTCGTAGACCGTTGGATCGCCTTCGGCCGGGCTGTCAGGTTCTTCGCCCTCGACGATGATCTCGCCCCAGCGGATCCGCCAGTAGAAGGCCCGGCGGATGTGGCCCTCCTCGTTGCGGTACTCCTCGCGGCGGAAGGAGAGCAGGCGGTTCTGTTCGATCGTGTAGAAGACTGAACGCAGGTCCGGGGAGAGCTCGTCGTCGTGGAGCTCCTCGTCGCCGTCGAAGGCGCCGGCCACGAACCCGGTGATCTCCCGGGCGTCCTCCGGGGTCATGCCGATCTCACGGACCAGCGCGTTGGAGAAGTGCGCCCAGCGGCCCGTGATGGCCTGGTCGAGCTCCTGCATCATCCACCCCCCCGGAAGGCCGCTTGACATGCTTGCTGGAGCACGACGCCCATGTACCATGGAGCCTCAGATCCGAACCGCCCCGTTGGACCCACCATGATGGCCTGGCCCGCGACGGCGCGCGAGCGAGCGCCATGGCTACCGCTGTTCCCTCTTCTTTGCACTGGTCAACACCTCACGAGGCGATCCGGGGATCCCCTCTACCCTCTTCGACCATCAGTGGGGTAATAAAATTTGCTACGTCCCTCAGTCGCCATCGAGGCGGCTGCATCGTTGCGCAAACTCCAACCGTTCCTGGCCATCTCCCCTCTGCGTGCGTATCCTCGCGATCCCCCCGCCCAAGCTCGAAGCGTTCCATCAGGCGCTGCTCGATCGCGCGGCCAAGGAGCTTGAGCCCGCCAACCCCCACGAGGCCTTCCGCGTCGAGATGGGACGGTGGACCGTGGTGGCGTGGGGCACAGGCAAGGTCCAGGTGAGCGATACGAAGCTCCTGCCAGTGATCCAGGAGGTCGTCGAGGAGATCCTCGAGCCCACCGACAAGATGGTCGTCGGCTCCGATGAGGCCGGCAAGGGCGAGTGGCTGGGCCCGCTCACCGTGGGCGCGTGCGCCGTGCCCCCGGGTCAGCGCGCCGAGCTCGTGGTGGCGGGCGTCATGGACTCCAAGCAGCTCTCGGCATCCGCGCTACCACGCGTGGCTGCCCGGATCGAGCAGGAGGTGACCCACGCCACGGTGATCATCTCGCCGGAGCGCTTCAACAGGCTCTTCGCCGAGTTCAAAGGCGAAGGCAAGGGCTTGAACGACCTGCTCGCCTGGGCGCACGCCACCGCGCTTGGGGACGTACTCGGCCAGCTCGAGGAGCAGGGGTCGACAGGCGAGGTGCGCATCCTCGTGGACGAGTTCGACAGGGTGCGCACCGAGGCCAGGGCTCGGCGTGCCTTCGATGTGGAGCGCTACCCCGTCGAGCAAGAGCCACGGGCGGAGGCCGAGGTGGCCGTGGCGGCGGCCAGTGTGCTCGCCAAGGCTGCCCGGGAGCGCTGGATCGACGCCTTCGAAGAGCGCGAGGGGATCGCGTTGCGCTCGCTGGATCGCGATGAGGCTCGGTCCCATGCGAAGGCGGGCTTGTTCGCCAAGACGAGCTACCTGGGCTAAGCTACCGGAGAGGATCAACGGCGCCGCAGCGCCACCGCGGCTGCGGCGGTGGTGAGCAGCGCAGCCACCAGGCCCAGGCCCGGGGCATCCGAGCCGGTCGAGGCGCAGGCGCCTGGCGCCTCGGAGAGCTCGATGGTCACGTCATCGTCGTTGCCTCGGTCCGTGGCGGCTTGGCACGTGCTCTCGTCGTCCACGTTCTCGGTGCGCGTGATCTCGTACCCCGGCGGCGCTTGGAAGGTGAGCGCCTCCCCGTCGTCCTGGTTGTAGCTGAACGTGTGGGTCGTGCCTGGCTCGACCTCTCCCTGGAGCGCCGCCGTCCCGACCACCATGACATCGACCGGCTCTGTCGAGCTCACCTCGGTCCCCGCCAATCCAGAGGTGGTGATGCTCTCGATCCGCAGGTCGTATGGGATCCCATCCAGGGTCACGTCCCCGTCACCGTCTGCCTCGTTGTCCATCTCTCCCTCGAGGGCATCCTCCATGGCTTGGGCCTCCTCAGGCTGGACCGTGCCATCGCCGTTCCCGAAGAACTGGTCGGCCCCTTCCCGGATCTCCTGGGCGTCCTCCCCGGTCATGGTGAACGTACCCTTGAGCTCGCCTTCCTCAAGGCTGGTCATCGTCATGGTGATGTCCACCTCCTCCTCGGCCGTGGCTAAGGGGGCCGTGGCTGCGAGGGTAGCGATCAAGAGCAGGAGCACGATGGATAGGCCAGTGAGGGTCGATCTCCTCTCGAGCATGGCGACCGTGTGCCAAGCGGGGGGCCCGTGCTAAGCGTTACCGGTCTGGCCGGGTCGGTCTGGATGCCTCAGCTCGCCGCCGTGCGCTCCCAGCAGTCCGACGGGAGCTTCTCGTACACGGAAAGATCGTCCATCTCCTCCTCGGGCTCCTGGTCGGCCTTCAGGCCAGCCTTCGGGTGGAAGCGCCAGAAGAACCCGCGCAGTGTCATACCGTCCTCGCTCTCGTACTCGATGCGGCGGAAGGTGAGGATCCGCTTGGCCTCGAGCGTGTAGAACACGGATCGGACCGTGGTGGGGA
>CAYNEI010000138.1:0-2797 GCA_964396185.1 uncultured Thermoplasmatales archaeon | reverse complement strand
GGAACTCCACGTAGGCGCCGCTGATGCTGGTGCCCTTGCCCCCGAGCCAGTCGAAGGCCAAGAAGCGCGCGAAGCGGCCGAGCACGAAGCCGTCCAGCGTGTGGATGGGCGTGCCGGCCAAGCCGACCGCTCCCCGATCCTCGTCGTGGAGCACGAAGTCCCGGATGAAGCCGGAGAGCAGCTCCAGGCGCTCCTGGTCGTCCTCGTCGAGCTCCACCTCGTCGATGGGCACGCCCTCGATCAGCTGGTCGACCTCGCCGGTCTCCGGGTCCTCGATCTCCCGGATGCGGATCAGCTCGTTGCGCAGCTTGCGCATGCCCTCGATCTCGCGCCTGACCGACTTGATCTCCTCCACCGTGTAGGGCCGGTAGCGCTCGCCACGGCCCTCGGCGCGCTCGAAGTAGCCGACCCCCTTCGTCTGGCAGGCCTGCATGGCCGCACGCACGTCCCCGATCTTATCACCCGTGGCATCCTCGAAGATGATGGCCGCGGCCTCCTCGGGCGTGCACGTCTCCACCTCGTTGACCACCAGCTCCCAGACCCGCCGGTCGTCGATGTCGTCGAGGCCCTTGCGCCGGCCGCCGCGCTCCTTGGGCGAGAGCTGGTTGAGATCCGCTCTCACCTGCTCCAGGCGTGCTGTGAGCTCCCCCTCGCTCATGCTGGATGCGTCGTCGACGCGGGACTTGGCAGCCACCCGGGCGATGTTGTCACGGCCGAGCTCCTTGCGACCTTGGACGGTGTGGCAGACCACCAGGTACTGCTTGCCTTGCTTGGTCCGGTCGAGGTAGATGGCGTAGAGGTCCTCGCCCTCCAGGCCGAGGGTGCCATCCTTGAGGCGCAGGATGTCGCCAGGCTTCACGCGGCCACCCAGGGGGCTGGGCGATATGAGGTTTGGGTCAAGTGGTGCTCCCGGTGATCCACGTGACTGCCTCCGCGGCGAACCAACCGAACCCGTCCTCCGGGGCTGCGGTGCCAGCCAGCCACGTGCCCGGGTGCGCGTCGAGCACGCCGTAGGTCCATGCCTGGTCTTCGGGTGCCTGGTAGTTCCACGCCTCTCCACCGCTTCCGGGTGGGGGCGTGAGCACGACGCGGGCGCTATCCCTGCCACCGGCCGAGACCACAAGCGCGTCGCGCTCGCCGGGCACCTCGAACGGTTCGGCGGTGGCTTGGTCGCCGCCGGCCTCGAAACGCTCGAAGCGCTCGAACCAAGTCCAGGATCCCGCGCTGCCCATCCCCACGAGATCGAAGCGCTCCCAGACCACGCCCCGGCTCTCCAGCTCGAACGAGGTCAGGTAGCCGATGGACGGCGCGTACGTCCATGTCACGTTGGAGCCTCCCTCGCTGGTGCGCGTGAGCAGGAAGCCATCCGTGGACCCGGCAGGCGTCTCGAGCGTGCGGGCCTCGACGGTGTGCGTTCTTCCCTCCTCGTCGGTCCACGTTTTGCCATCCACCAGGGGCCAGTCGAAGGCCATCCAGGTTCCACCCTCCTCGGAGGGGATGGGGTTGAGCTCGCGATCCAGGGGACCGAGGATCGGGTTGCCCCACACGATCTGCTCCACGAGATCCGCTGGATCCTGGCCTGCGAGCAGGTATCCATCCTCGTCGGCGCGGGCCACCACGATGGTCACCTCGCCGCCCGTGTTGTAGACGCCGCTGCTCGTGTACGTCCAGGCCATGCCGGGCACGAGCTCCGGGGGCCCGGTGCCGTTGGCCTGCTCGGGTTGTTCATCGGGCTCGTCCGGGACCCCATCGCCTGGAGGCTCATCGGGATCGGAGCCCAGGCAGCCCGGGAGGATCAAGAGGAGCGATAGGGCGATCAGGACGGCCGGGTGCATAGGGATCAGTCTAGCCCCCAGGCTATCAAGTGCACGGCAAAGGCGTCGAACTGTGCGGGGTGCAGGCCGTGCCGAAGGCGCAGGAGGCGACCTTGAGGCTGGCGGCCCCAGCTCACTCTCCGTACAGGATCTCATCGACCCGTTCGCTCAGATCCTCGTTACCGGGTCCGAAGTCCGCGCTGGGTAGATCAGCGAAGCTCCCCGTCTTCTCGAACTTGATCGCCTGGGAGAGGTACACCTCGATCGCCTGGTTGATCGCTTCTCCGACGGTCAGATCGTGGAGCGCAGCGTGCGCTTTGAGCCGCCGGTAGGCGTGCTCGTCCAGGTTCCGGATCGTCTTGTCCACGATGTATGACATGTGTTACAAGCACTATCTGCGTTTCGTCTTCGAGCCCTTCGTGATCCGGTTGGGGCTCACCGGCCATCGAAGTCAGCATCCCGCTTCTCCAAGAACGCCTCCACGCCCTCGCGCTGGTCCTCGGTGGCGTACATCATGGCCTGGCTCATGGCCTCAGCCTCCAGCGCTTGGGCCAGGCTGGACCGGGTCGCGGCCTGGACGAGCTCGCGAGCTTTCAGGTAGGCCAGCGTGGGGCCTCGGGAGAGCTCGTGGGCCCGGGCGTCCACTGCCTCATCGAGCTCGCCTTCCGGCACGGCATCGGTCACGAGCCCGAGCGCGTGGGCCTCGGCACCCGTGAGCAGCTTGGCGCCCAGGATCACATCGAGGGCGCGCTTCGGCCCCAGCGCTTGGGTGATGAGCCAGCTCGTGCCACCGTCCGGGGTGAGCCCGAGGCGGGTGTGCGTGGCGCCCAGCTTGGCATCGTCAGCTGCGATGGTCACATCGCATGCGAGGGCCAGGCCCAGCCCGGCCCCGATGGCCGCTCCCTGGACCTCGGCGATCGTCGGCGCCGGGAAGCTGGAGATCCCCTCGATCACGGTGTTGAGCCCGCTCCGCAGGGTGGCCT
>CAYNEI010000137.1:0-2801 GCA_964396185.1 uncultured Thermoplasmatales archaeon | reverse complement strand
TGCCGGAGGCATCGTCGAAGCAGGGCGCCGCCGCTGGCGAGCCTCCTGGTGGGCGGCCCTTCGGGTGGCCCGTGAACTCGACAGCGCTGCGTCGACTGCGGCTTGAAGTGGCCTACGGCCACTCCTGCACCTTTTCTCCTTGCGGTGCCTTCGTTCACGGGCCACGAGGCTCACGCAGAACCTGTCCGGCAGTCTAGTGTTCGTCAGCGTCTACGCTCCGCCGGAGTACTGATCGGGGCGGGGGCGACCCGAGGGCTCGTTCACCGCTACGCGAACGGGAGCACGGACACGTCGTCGTAGTCCGCCAGGAAATGCCCGCCTGGTAGCACGCCTGTCTGGATGTCGCCGATGGCGATGCGTTGGCTGGAGCCGATGTCTTGCCCGGTGAACGCCAGGGCCGTATCACTGCCGTCGATCTGGACCTGCACGAGCCCCTCATCCTCAAGCAAGGTGGCGCGCACGGTGTGCCAGGCTGTGGCGGTCCAGACCGGTCCGATGGGGCTTCGAGCGCCGTCCGGGGCCTGGTAGAAGAGCTGGTGGCCGCCTAGCTCGGCCACCGCGCCCATGGTGATGGCCCAGTGGACGGTGGGGTCGTCGTCGGGGCCGCTGATCCCAGCTAGCACTGCTTGGTGGTCCGGTGGTGTCAGCACGCTATCGGGCCGGATGGCGGCCTCGGCGACGTAGGCGCCGTTGAAGGCGGTCACGTCGGTCTGGAGGTAAGCCAGGCCGCCTGGGACCCCGCTCCCACGGATCTCGACGCTGCCGGCACCCTGGTAGCCGAAGCCGTTCCTGCGATCGACCTCAGGGGGTCCGGTGAAGCTTTGGCCGCCGTCGTGGACGACGGCCGACCAGCCGCGATCGGCCAGCGGCGTGGCGAACGTGTGGTCCTGGGCGCCGCCCCAGTCCGCGCGCACACGGTCGATGTGCACCTCCTCTTGGGAGGGCTCGAGGATGCCCGAGGGATCGGCGCGCAAGCGCATCTCCGTGGCAAGCGTGGTCGTCTCAAGCCCGGTGGTCCAGGCCTCCAGGTTCACGGCGACGTCGTAGGTGGCACCGTGGACCCAGATGTCCAGGCGCTTCCAGGTGGTGCCCATGTCCTCAGTGATCAGGACGGCTTCGCTCGTACCGGCCAAGGTGCCCTCGCTGGCCCACAGGTCGTTGTTCAAGGTGAAGATGTAGGCGATCAGGTCACCATCAAGGTCTTCGACCGCCAGGAGCAGCGACGGGAACCCGTTCGGGTTCTCTGTCCGGACGTGAGCGCTCAGGTGGTCGCCGTGGCTGTCGTCGAACAGGGGCTCGGTGGCCACCGGCTCCGGACCCTCTTCAAGGAGGAGGGGGGAGGTGGCTCCAGGCGGGATGGAGGCTAGGGCTGCGGTAAGCAGGACGAGGACAAGCGCTCTGGTCCGGGTCCTCGCGGATCGGTGGATCGCCTCCATAGAGCCTCGTTCGACCAGGGATTTCTATGGGCTTAACGGTATGCAAGGCCCGGTTTGCCTCACGCCTTCATCTCGGGCTCGTCCTCGGCCCCTGCTGCGTGGGCCCCGTGCGACTCGTAGCCGAAGAGGACCTCGAAGCCCTCCTCACCCAAGCGCACGATGGGGCTGAACTCCATGCCCTCGAACGCGGGGTCCTGCTCGGCCTCGCTGGGCCGCAGCTTCTCGGTGAACTTCGAGAGGCGCTGCTCGAAGAGCTCTGCGCATTCCGCGCTCCAGGCTTGGAGCTCCCGGTCGACGTCCTCTTGAAGGTCGTCGTCGAGCTCGCTGGAGGCCCGCATCGGGACGACACGCGTGAGCGCGCACCATTCGTTCCCGCTGCCGCACTTCCACTGACCGTTGACGTACTCCATCATGCTCCAGTCGATGCCGCCGACGACGATGTCCTTCTCCTCTGTCGATAAACCCATGCTGATCTCCTCACGCGACAGAGGCGTATCGCGGTACGTAAAGTTGCGCTCTGCAGCGCGGGCGCCGGCTCGTTGTGGCCGGACCGGGTTCCTTTTGACCCCAGGACCCTCTCCAAGGCCGCTGTGATCGCTCCCGATCGGATCGCGACGCTCATCGCGGGGGTAGCGATGCTCGGCTTGGCAGCGTGGGTCTACAGCCTGAAGCCTCGTGACCGGCTTCACCAGGCGTTGGCTGTGTTCCTGGTCGCCCGAGGCGCGCTCTATGGCCTCCTTCCGTTCAGCAGCCCCGCAGATGATCTTTGGGGAAGGGCGGCTGTCGTCGCGCTCATCGCGATCCCCTTCGCAGCGGTCTACCTCGCGGGCGAGCTTCGAGGCCGCTACACCGGCTCACCCGGGGTGGAGCGAGGAGGCCGACTCGCCTCTCTGGGAGCCGTGGCCGCCGGTGGCTTGGTCGCGGCAGCTGCTGCCTATCTCGTCCGTCCAGCCCTCTTCTTCAGCCCCCAAGCCGAAGCCCCGCTCCAACTGTTCACCCCGCTGACCTACCTCGCGTACGCCGGGATCAGCCTGCTTCTCGTCAACGAGCTCGGTCGAGCTCGCATCGGTGCTCGATCCCAGGCGCTTTACACGCTGGCCCTGGGGTTCGCGTTGGAGCCGGCCTTCTGGGCGACGTTCCTGACGTTCCAGCTTTCCGGACCCGGGCTCGTCTTGATCCACCGCATCATCCACGGCCTAACGTTGGCTGCGGTCGTGGCTTCAGCGGTTCGGCTCTGGCTCCTCCACCGTCGGGGTGAGAGCCTCTTCGGCCAGGGCGATGCGTCCCGTTTCACAGCCTGGGTGGGTCTTGCTCTCGCTAGCGGTCTCGGGATCGCGGTGGCCTTCGATCCTGGCGGGCTTGCCA
>CAYNEI010000136.1:0-2817 GCA_964396185.1 uncultured Thermoplasmatales archaeon | reverse complement strand
AAGAGTCGCTGAGCTGTTACGACATTCGCGACAAGCAGTAACCACAGTAGCCAGTCGTAACAATCCTGAACCCGCGCCCACGAAACTAGTCAGTCTAGTGCCGTTTCCAGTTAGAGGGTTTGCTTTGCAACTCTTCCCCCACCGGGCTTGCCCCGGTAGAGGCATGTTTATGGTACACCTTTTCGTAAGTGCTTATTTATAAAGGGAAATCTGTTTCGGGTTTTCTGGTAGCGGGGCATTTCCGTGGGATTTGATGTGTTGAACGGCCGCAGTTACCTCCTTTCGATTCAAGTCTGACAGCTGGATCACTTGAGGGAGCCCCGATTCGCCCTCAGAAGGCAGGATTCCACGTTGAATAAGGCGGTGGAGGCTCATGGGACTGATTTCTAATTTGGTAGCGGCCTCGCTCTGTGAAAGCCAACCTGACTCTTGCTTCAAGGCGGTGTCGTAGCTCGCGATATTGTGCTGCTTTCGGTAGCGCGATACTTGACGAGCCGTCCAAGTTTTACCTTGCTTGGTCGGTATCTTGCAGCGGTTCAATGCGCGACTGATTTCATCGTCGTCTGCGATTTTGCGCAACGTGTCGATGAGTCGCGTGAGATCTTCTTCACGCCTTCGACCTTGCTTCCTGCGCGGTGCTCGCAGTTCCGTATGGTGTCCCCCTGACCAATGCAACCACAAGACAGACTCATCCGTCGACTCGTCTACGTCGGCCAGAACATGTTCAATTAACACGCGAACGATCTGTTGTTTCAATCGAGCATCTGCTTGCGGGGCGTTCCACACTTGTTCCAAGTGTGTTCCCAGATGTTCTAGCTCTGCCTGCTCCGCTTCCGTCGGACGTGGCAGTTGTTCTTGATCGAACTGTGCCAGCGCCGACTCTTGGACCACGACCGCTTGCAGGGCGGACTCGAGTTCTGAAGCGAGTGTTTGAAGCACCAGCGTGTTTGCTGGATCCACGTTGTCGAAACGACGGCGAGCGAGATCTGCTTCATAACGAAGCTGTTCCAAGTCATCTCCAAGAATCGATCGCTGCGTCGTGTGCTCCGCCGCCAGACGCTCACTCGCCAATAGCGCTGCTCGAACACCTACGGGACTCACGGCATGCAGAATCTGCTCCGAAAGCTGACGTTCCAATTCGTCCGCCGGCAGCCTCAAACAATCGCGCCATGCCTGCTCTCCGCGTCGTGTGCGGCCCTTGCAGACATAAGTCGCGCGGCCGTGACTGCCGTAATGCACCTGCATCTTGCGATGACAACGGCGGCATTGGATCAGGCCAGGTAGCAACGCCGATCCTTTGTTGGCCGCGCTGCGACTCGAAGGGGCGTTGCGCTGCGCGTTCATGGCAATCTTTTCCTGATTGGATTCGAACTCCGCAAGAGTGATGTAGGCGGGATGATTGTCGGGAAGACAGACATCCCATTCCCCGGGAGGCGTCACTCGTACGGTCTTCTTCACTGTACCATCGGGCAACGCAATTGTCTCTCGGTAGCAGCGAGGGTAGACGTAAAGGCCCGAGTATTTCGGGTTTTTCAGCAGGCCCAGCAACGTCCCGTAACTGGGGTCGACCATTTCGTACTTCATCCCGTCGCCGCTCATGGGGCGCGGTAACAGGTAGTTCTTTCTACGCAGTTGGAACACCAATTGAATCACACTGGGACATCCCCTGAATGCTTCAAAGATTCGTTCGATAGCTTGTTGCACACGTCGGTCAGGATGTTTGCGGAGGTGTTTGCCGTCCACCACAACATACCCTTGCGGCACGCTTAGATGTAACTCTCCGCGAGCCGCCTTTTCGGACAACCCCGCCTCCATGCGGGCGCGGATCGTATGCAGTTCATGAACGGCCAGCGCACCTTGAATTCCCAACACGAGGCTGTCTTGTGGCAGTGAAGGATCAAGCACCTGGTTCTGGTCCCCAATCAGCGCTCCGTGTAGTCCACACCAATGTGTCAACAAGCTCCAATCAAGTGAGTTGCGGGCAAGCCGCGATGCATCTTGCCCAAGCACGATGCCGACTTCTTTCTTCCGGATCATCTCCAAAACTTCGTTGAATGCATCTCGCTGACCAGCATAGCGCGCACTGGTACCTTGGTCGCCTTGGATCACACGGATCTTGTTCTTGAGCCAACCACACTCTTCCGCACGCGCCACAAGTCGCTTTTGAACACGATAGCTTTCGGGGTTGTTCTTGACTTGCCCAGGACTGCTCTGCCGAATGTAAACGATGGCCAAGCGTGCCAAGTGATACGATGTGATTTTGTCAGATATGTTCATTTCGCGTCTCCAGTGTCGTGGTCGTTTCCGTCTGCTGTAGTCGCTCAAGCTTTTGTTCAATGAGCAACGACAGCAGTTCCTGGACAGAGTGTTGACATTCTTCGGGAAGCGATTCCCAGGGCACTCGCTCGTCTGAGAAGAGTTGCAGTTGACGCGACGTGGCTGTCATGGATACCTCCTTGAGAACCTGTGTGGAGTACATCCCAATAGCCTACCGATTTCCTCCTGTGAGGAGCGCGTGAACTTCCTGCAATGCATCCCACGAGCAGACCGGATCGACGCCGCACTGCATTTGCGCGCAGATATCCCGGCGTGTCATCCAGATGGGAACTGTTATCCGCTGCCCCTCCCAAACGGCTTCGAGAACACACGTCTTGCCGGACGAAACCCGCCGGACGACGTCGAATTCATGACCAAAAAGGGGGTGAAGCGGGTACAGAATCGTGAATTTTCCCGGATAGCGGGCATCATATCGTGTTCCCGGTCGGCTTGCTGACTGGCCAGCTACCATCGAAACCTGGCGAGATCCGCGGTCGAGTA
>CAYNEI010000135.1:0-2821 GCA_964396185.1 uncultured Thermoplasmatales archaeon | reverse complement strand
AGCCCAGAGGCTTGGAACCGAACGCGGCAACCCCTGCCAGCACCAGCATGATCAACACGGCGATCCCGACCTGTCCGAAGGCCGTTCCGAATCCACCGCCCTGCAGGGCGACGGCCGAAAGCACGGCCAGGTAGAGGGCAACGAAGAGGTCTTCGAACACGAGCACCCCAAGGATCGCCTCGCTCTCTGGGTTGGCGATCCAGTTGAGATCGATCAGGGATTTCGTGATCACAGCGCTCGAGGAGATGTAGACGATCCCGCCCACGAACAACGCTTCCACGACCGAGAGGCCGAAGACCAGGGCCACCAGCACCCCGGCCAACAGGTTGGCCAGGTCTACGGTGCCCGCTTTCGAGATCCGGGCCCGACCTTGCACCAGGCTCCGGAAGCTGAACTTGAGGCCGAGGAAGAAGAGGAGCAGGACCACACCGAGCTCGGCAGCGCCTGTTACGAACTCGTTCGTCGAGACCAAGGTGAAGCTGTAGCCCGCCAGCTCCATACCCCCTGGATCGATGAGCAGGCCGGCGACCAAGTAGAACGGGATCACGGACTGACCCAGTCGGTGAGCGAGCGCCCCGGCTCCGGCCAGGATGGCGAAGAGGATCCCAAGCTCGAGTAGCAGGGACTCGACAGCCATGAACTAGCTCCCACCGGCGAGGGTTTCGACCTGTCGGACCTCGTCGCGGGAACCGAGCACGACCAGGACATCCCCCACTTCGAGCGTCAGGCCTGCATCCGGGTTGGGGATGGTCTGCTCGGTGCGTTTCACCGCGAGCACCGTGGCACCGGTACGCTGCCGGAGGTTCACATCTCCGAGGGTCGCGCCCGCCAGCTCGGAGCCCTCGGGCACTTGAACCCAATCCATGATGGCATCCTCCCCGAGCATGGTCTCCATGGGGACGGTGGCCACCGGTTGGAAGTAGGCACCCTCCAGGATCGAGCCGATCTGGCGAGCGAGTTGGTCGTCCAATTCGAAGAGCTTGACGACATCGGTGTCCGGGTGATCTCGGAGGAACACCTCCCGGCGCCCGTTGTGGTGGATGACGACCACGAGCCGGGCCTCACCCCCGATCTCGATCTCGAACTTCTTGCCGACGCCCGGAAGATCGCTCTCGTAGATCGTCATGACGTTCGGAGGCGTGAGGGGGGCGCGGGTTCAAGGGTTCGTCGGTTGGTCTCGAACCCTTTTACGTGAGAGGGGACGTTCCCGTGCCGCCATGGCTCCGGACGACACCGGCGCAGGGGAGGTTCACACAGAGCTCTCCCGGGACATGAGCCTCTTCGACATCACCTTCATCGGTGTCGGAGCCATGATCGGCGCGGGCGTGTTCGCGCTCACCGGCTTCGCTGCTGGGATCGCGGGCCCCGCGCTTACCCTGGCGTTCCTGATCAACGGGTTCGTGGCTTTGTTCACGGCGGTGAGCTACGCCGAGCTGGGAGCCGCCTTCCCGGAGGCCGGTGGTGGCTACCTGTGGGTGAAAGAAGCCCTTCCAGACCCCAACGGGTTCTACGCCGGCTGGATGAGCTGGTTCGCGCATGCCGTGGCCTGCAGCCTCTACGCCGTCACCTTCGGCGTCTTCTTCACCGAGTTCTTCGTCGCCTACACGGGCCTGGACCCCCACTTCGTGCTCTTCGGGTTCCTCACCCGCCACGTCGTCGACGTGAGCCTAGCGGTGCTCGTGATCGCGCTATTCGCCTACATCAACTACCGCGGGGCCGAGGAGACCGGCAAGGTCGGCGTCGTGGTCACGGCCATCAAGGTCATCATCCTGGGTCTCTTCATCGCCTTCGGGATCCGGGCCACGATCACGGCCCCGGACTGGACGGACAAGTTCCTCTCCAACCCGTCGTTCATGCCCAACGGGGCCTTCGGCATCCTGGGGGCCATGGGGCTCACCTACATCGCCTTCGAGGGCTACGAGATCATCGTCCAATCCGGCGAGGAGGTGGTCGACCCGGGCAAGAACATCCCCAAGGCGGTGTTCTACTCCCTGGCCATCGTCGTCCCCATCTACATCATGGTGGCCTTCGCAGCCATCGGGGGCATCGATGTCACCCAGGACGTCCTGCGCGTGGCCGGCGTCGAGGGGACCGTGGCCGACTGGAGCACCTGGGAGATCCTCGGCGAGCTCGGCGAGCTCGGCATCATCAGGGCCGCCGACCAGTTCGTCCCGTACGGCACGGCACTCTTGCTTTTCGCTGGGCTCACAGCCACCATGAGCGCGCTCAACGCCACGGTCTACTCGTCGAGCCGCGTGAGCTTCGCCATGGGCCGCGACCGCGCCCTGCCCGAGCAGTTCCGCGAGGTCCACCCGGTACGCCGCACCCCCCACTGGGCGGTGCTCTGGTCGGCCGTGCTCATCGCCATCATGGCCATGATCCTCCCCATCGAGAGCGTGGCCGCCTCAGCCGACATCATGTTCATCCTCCTGTTCACGCAAGTCAACATCACGCTCATCCAGATGCGCCGCACCCACCCGGACCTGCCGCGCACCTACAAGGTGCCCTTCATGCCGTGGCCGCCGCTGATCGGCATCGCCCTCCAGCTCCTCCTGACACCCTTCCTGGTCTACGAGCTGGGCATGGAGGCCATCGGCATCGGCCACGGCAACGAGGGCTTGGCCGCGCTCATCGTCACCACGCTCTGGATGGTGGGCGGCATGATCCTCTACCTGGGCTACAGTGAACCCCGGGAGGTGGCCAAGCGCGAGGAGGAGGCGCCCACGGTGGTCACCGAGAGAGCCCCGGCCGGCCGCGAGCACCGGATCCTGGTCCCCATCGCGAACCCCGCCAACCTGGACCAGCTCATGGCCCGCGCGCT
>CAYNEI010000134.1:0-2826 GCA_964396185.1 uncultured Thermoplasmatales archaeon | reverse complement strand
AACCTGACCCGCAAGAGCTACCTCGAGATGCTGTTGGAGAAAAGAGGGTAGCCAAGGTCCACCACAGAGGACACAGAGGACCCAGAGACCACAGAGACCACAGAGAGGGAACGGGTACGTTCCGTTGTTCTCGTGGCCTCTGTGATCTCTCTGGTCTCTGTGGTTGGTGTGGTTCGTGTGGTTCGTGGTTGTCGTCGTTCCTCTGTGGCCTCACAGCTTCGAGAGCGCCTCGCGCACGAACCCGACGATCTCGGGCTCGGGCGGGATGGTCAGGTTGGTCTTGTACCGGCGGCTGCCCTGCGAGTCCAGGTACCCGCGCGTGAGCGCGATGAACTCGGTGGAGCTATCCTCGCTCTTGGCCACCTTGCGGGCGACCTCGAGGAAGTTGTTGCTGCCGAACTCTGTCTCGTGTTTCTCGATTGTTTCGAACGTGGTCATGGGGACCGAGCCCAGACCACGGGCACGAGGGTATGAGCTGATGCCAACACGTTCGAACGAGTGTGCAGGCCGGCCGGAGGCCCCGGTCGTCGATCGTTGAGGAACGGAGGTACCGGGCCGGGGCGAACCCCGACCCGGCCGGGTTGAGGCGATGGCTGGCACCGCACGGTCCGCTCAAGCTCCCAGAGCTCAAGCTCCTCTCCAGGGTATGTAGGTTGGCAACCGCCAGATTGCGACACGGGCAGGCCGGTCACGTCACAGCGCGTCGCGAGCTCGTGGCCTGCCCGGTCGGTGGCCCCATGCTCGTCGGCCGATGTTGGCTGGCCGGGGCGGCCTCGCTGGTCGGCGAAGCCTGGTCGGCCAGAGGGCCTGGGAGCCAGAGCTTGACGACGCTTCCCTTGCCTGGATCGCCTATGACGCGGTCTTCGATCCAGACCCGGCCTCCGCAGCGCTCGACCAGTGCTCGTGCGAGGTAGAGGCCCAAGCTCCGGCTGCACCCGTTGTTCCCGTTGCTGAACCCGTCGAAGATCCGTTCCTTCATCTCATGAGGGATGCCCGGCCCGTCGTCCTCGACCGCGATGGTCCACCCACCGTTGGCCTGGTGGCCGCGGATGGCCACGGCGGTCTCGGCGCCAGCGTGCTCCTGGACGTTCTCCAGGATGTTCTCGAAGGCCACCTGGACCTGGGGCACGGCGACGGCGAGGACCTGACCTTTCGGCAGGCTCCAGGTGATCGCCGGGGCTTGGGGATGGCCCCGGAAGTACGTCTCGGCGGCGTGGCGAGCCAGCATCCCGAGGTCCAGGGTCTCGGGTTCGGCGGCGTGGGCCTGCTGGAGGATGCGGAAGCGATCGAGCACCTGGTCCAGGGCTTCCAGGGAGCGGTGGACCCGCGCTAGGGATCGTGTCGCTTCGTCATCGAGATCACCGCGTTCCCTCAGGTGCTCCAGGTTCGTGAGCGGGGCCACGAGGTGGTTCGGGACGTCCTTGGCAAGCAGGTCCAGGGTGAAGCGCCGGTGGTCACGCTCCGTTTCGGCCTGCTTGCGCAGGACCTGTTCGGTGAGGTCGTGGACCTCGCCACGGACCGAGCCGCTGGACAGCTCTCGTAGTTGGATGCAGAGGAAGCGCTGCTCGCCCGTGGGCGTGCGCACAGCTGTCGTGTAGCCGTCGGGGCGATCCTCGGGATCCAAAGGGAGCGGGGTGGGTCGCCCGTGGGCATCGAAGAGCAGCTCGCCTGCGTGCTCGCCGAGCAGCTCGCGGAGCTCTCGGCCCATGGCGCGGGCGAAGGCGGGGTTGGCGTAGAGGATGCATCCGTCGCGTCCGCACACGAAGATGCCGTGGTCCTCTTCAGCGACGAGGTCGCGGTACATCCGGGCGGCCTCGTGGCCTTCGCTCAGCGCTTCACGGAACTGGGCATCGGCCTCACGGTACGCGTCCAGCTCGCTCCCCGCCTCGTCGACCCCTTCTCGCCGGTGGGTGGTCCGCCGCTGGGCCAGGGGGGTGAGATCGAGCACCATGCCCTCTGCGTAGACCGCCACGAAGATCGCCGGCGCCAACCCAACGGCCAGGGGGAGCGCCACCACGGCGGGCCAGCTGGCCCCCGGCATGCCGACGCCGATCAGGCCAGCAGCCCCGGCAGCGATCCCATGGAGCAGCAGGCCAGCCAGGGTGGAGCTCACGTGGATGACGGTAAGAGAGGCATGCTTGATCCGGCGGTGGCACCACTCGAAGCACGCCGTCGCGCCAAGCGTGGCCAGGCCAAGGGCGACCCCGGTGGCCACAGGCGTGAGCCAGGTGCTCGGGACCACGGGAGCTGGCAAGCCCACGGGCAGGAGCCGGCTGGCCAGGACGAGGGCCCCAGCCACGACGCCAGCCAGCACGGGCATCCCCGCTGCGATGCGCGCGTTGGATGGGCCGGTGAGCAAGTGGAGGAGCAGGACCAGTGCGATGAACGTGGGGATGACGACGGCGTAGGCGTAGCTGACCGCCCACGGGGCGTCGAGGAGCACGGGCGCGTTGTGGGCGATGAAGGGAGTGATGAGGGCCAGGGCGCCGAGCAGGAAGAGGAACGGGGGGAGCCCAGCGCGGTGCCTGAGCTGGAAGAGCAGCGTGCCGAGCAGCGCCAGGGCTGTGGCTTCGAGGATCCCTGTCGCGAGTGGTGTCAGGGTCGGCATCGAGCCTCTCCACGGAGAGCTCCATGGCCGAGGTTCATAAATGGGGGGGTTTCGGACTCCCTCCCCTGGGCACGTGTCGGGGTGGCCAGCGGCGTGGGGGGAGTCATCGGCGGGTGACACCCTAGAGGGTCAGGCCCTCCGAGGGGTGAGTCACTCGAGGACAAGCTCGGGGAAGTGGGTGACCGTGAGGTCCTGGTCACCGGGGACCTGGGACCAAT
>CAYNEI010000133.1:0-2865 GCA_964396185.1 uncultured Thermoplasmatales archaeon | reverse complement strand
ATGCGGCTTTTCTTCTAAGCAAATAGCCAAAGAGTTAAATATCAGCAGGCACACCGCTGTCTCGCACCGAAAAATCTTATTAAAAATTCAAAGCCAAGAATACAGCGGAGCTTATCAAAAAAGCTTCGAAAGTAATCTCTTTGTAAATATTGGTGACAACCGATTTCGATCGATTACAAATATCCCCTTTTCTGGGGATTGTCAGGAGCTATAAATTTAAGTAAAGTTTTACATTGATTGTTTGTGGATCTTAAGTAAGAGATTACCTTTGAGAAGCAACAAATACTGATTAGAGGGATTAAATGGGAGTCAGGAAGACTGAACAACAAATACCTTCAGGCTTTAACGCAACAGATTTGGGAGAAGCTGTACATGACCCGGATGATAAAACTGCTTTGGTCAGTTTTAATTATAATCCCGTTGTACATCAACGGACACAAACCTATGTAGTATTTGTGCTGGATGAGGCTTTAAGTTCTCAAGTAGAAAATTTTGAGTGGTCATTTGAAAATGAAGATGTAAGTGAGAACATAGTTACTGAATCCGGATATGTAGAATATCAGCCCACGAATGAGGGTCAGTTTTCGCTAAAAGCAACACTCAAAGGATCCACCGATGAAACACTGGGGTCATTGGAGATGCAACAACAGGTTGTTTCTCCAAATGATGAACTGGAAGATTTATATAAACAGGAGGAAGAAGTGGCTCCCCTCGCCGGAAAACCTGAAACTTCAAGAGAAGTGATTAATGATTACAGGAGGTATATGGATGAGCTGGCACCTCGTGATGCAGACCCTCACAGCACGCTCAATCGATTACTTTTTGCTATCTCATATGTCGAGGTGACGGCTCTTCCGGTTAATGAACGCAATTCGAAATTAGAACAAATTGCAGGCTCACTGGATGCTGATGATTCTTCATTATTCGCTGAAGAAGGGCTTACCGGAATTGGATTGTGTAAAATAAGACCACACATCCTGGGGATGTACTTACCTGTAACCCCTGGGGGCAGTGATTGGTATTTAGAGAGAAAGGAATATGATTTGGAAGATTATCTGAGCACTACTCGAAAATTGCAAACTGCTTTAACAGAATTGACATTGGAAAAGCAGATTGATCTTTTCAATCTCATTCGTTTTCCAAAATCAAATTTAAAAATGGCGATTCAGCTTGTCCACGGCTTGAAAGATCAATATTTCCCAGGCGAGGATTTGGAGTCGCTGATAACTGAAAAAGATAAGATTAAACTGCTTTTAGATCAGTTTAAAAGAGGACCTTACATTACTTTATGACTGCTTTTCCAAACCAAACATATAATATGCTGGGTTCCATCCTTTTTTCTGTCCAAGCGGCACAACCGTATGACTGGAGTGGGACCAACATTCCCGGTGCTGGTTATGCAGCATGTATCAATATAGCCACTTTGGGAAAAGGACAAGTGTGATTTACCGGATGGAATTTTTGACAGAGTAAAATGGCAAATAAGAGTATGAATTACGTAGCTACATACAATCGATAATCAGATGTAATGACTACTTTTACTACACAGGTATATAATATACTTTTGCAGAACTTGTTGTTCAGCATTACTCCTGCTTTGCCTTCCGGAGGGGGCGGTACTGCTGTGCCCAGAGGTAATGTTGGAACACCTGAGCATATTCCAAACAGATGTTTTATTGTCGATAATGTTTCAACTTCCGATGGTTTCTCAACTAGTGAAGCAAATAGTTTCAACGGATTTATTGATGATGCGAACCAATATCATGAGAACTTTGGATTATCAATTACCAGAATAAAGTCTTTTTGGAAGATCCTGGAATTTTATAAGAATGTAACTACTGATATCGAAAGAATCAGGATAGTTACACATGGGTGGTTAGGCTTCATGCAGTTTCCCATGTTTCCTGGTGGTAACTTTAACGTTGGAATTAGAGAAGAGCAGCTGGATGCCTTCAGGGATAATGACGAAGAAGGTTTAAGATGGACACTTACCGGTTCCACGTCAGATTCTCCGCTCATCGATGATATTACCACAGAAATAGTTAATGGATTCCGCAAAATTAACAGCTCATTACTGGCCCCTCTCCAACTTGATACCCCCGGTTCACCTATAACAGGGGATCTTAAACTCTTTTTGGATATTGTCACAGATAATTACCATCTGGATTACGGTACATTGACAGAACCTGATGCTACAACTTTACTTTCTACCATGCAGAAAAACAATCTGAGAACAGGTCTGGATTACCTGGAAAGTGAAATCCGGGACAGGTTAGAAGGCGCAACATTTGGTACACCGCCAAACTCTACTACTGTTACATCAACAGACCTGGATAATCTTAAAACAGCAATCCGTGCAAATGACCCTGGGAAACTCGAGTTAATTGGTGGCAAAGAATCACTTCCCGCAGATATTTTGGCGCCGGCTTCTACTCCTGGAAGTCTGGCAGAAGCAATGGCACCGGCAAATAAAGATGAAAATGATCTTAGAATGGCCATTTCAGGTGGTACAAGTAACCTGATGTTTTCCAACAGAACCGGAGAAATTTTAGTTGCCTTAACTCAGTTTCATAGCAGTACTCTCAACCTTGGAGGAGGGAATACTGTTAATGACTGGCCTTCCATTGAAGCTATCACAAGGCTAAAAGACTTCTTTTTTATTTGCAACGACCTGTATATGCTCAAGAATGGGGAGTTTGAAATAACAGGCGGAACGGACATAACACCTGGTGAAAGATCTACTATCAGAAATGGCCTTTTAGCTATTGCTAACCTCATTAGTTCAGATGTTACTTCAGGAACATCCGGCATAACCGTCAATCGTTTGAATAATTTAAGAAACACTATTGAAAACCTTTCATGGCA
>CAYNEI010000132.1:0-2950 GCA_964396185.1 uncultured Thermoplasmatales archaeon | reverse complement strand
GGTCGAGGATGGCGTCGGCCAAGGTGGCGTCGCCGATGGCCTCGTGCCAGTGCTCGAGGGGCAACTGGCTGGTGACGAGGGTGGCCTGACGGCCGACGCGGTCCTCGAGGATCTCGAGGAGGTCGCGGCGTTGGGCCTCGCCGAGGGGAGCGAGGCCGAAGTCGTCGAGGACGAGCAGCCGGGTCTTCTGGAGTCGGTTCATGAGCCGGGGATAGGAGCCGTCGGCCCGAGCGAGGGCGAGGTCGTCGAGGAGCCGTGAGAGGCGGAAGTAACGGCAGGAGAGGCCCTGCCGGCAGGCGGCGTGGGCCAGGGCGCAGGCGAGGAAGGTCTTGCCCGTGCCCGTGGCTCCGGTGATGAGGACGATCTCGTGGTGGCGGATCCAGTCGCCCGCGGCGAGGCGAAGGATGTAGGAGCGATCGAGGCCCCGGGGAGAGCGGAGGTCGAGATCCTCGATGCTGGCGGACAGGCGCAGCTTGGCCTGGCGGAGCAAGCGTGTGAGGCGGCGGTCTTCGCGTACGGTGGCCTCGCGCTCGACGAGCAAGCCGAGACGGTCCTCGAAGGAGAGGGCCTGGACATCGGGGACGGCCTGCTGCTCTTCGAGGGCGGTGGCCATGCCGTCGAGGCGGAGCTCACGCAGCCGGTTCAGGGTCGGTTCGAGAAGCATGGTTCGATGCCTTCAGTTCGGGGGAGAGGAGTAGTAGTCGGAGCCCCGGACGTTCTCATGGACCTGGGGCAGCTCGAGGGTCGCCTGTTCCTCTGCGGGCACGAGGGGGACACGGTCCAGGCTGTGCTCGAGGATCGACTTGATGGAGCGGTAAGAGACGCCACCGATCTTCAGCGCCCGGTGGCAGGCGGCCTCGAGGCGCTCGGGGCCGTAGCGGTTGCTGAAGCGGAGGATGCCGAGACAGGGCCGGTAGCCCTGCTCCGGATGGACTTTCTCCTCCAGGATCCGGGTGACGACGGTGCCGGTGTGGGGCCCGGTCTTCTCGGCCCAGCGGATGAGCCGGGACGGTGGCCATTCCAGGTGCTCCCGGTGGGCCTTGGGCCGGTGCGCCGGATCGGTGGTGTAGCCGCCCTTGCGGTGGCTCCGGACGTGGGCGGCCACTCGCTGGCCGTCATGGAAGAGCTCGACCGTTGTGGCGGCCAGACGGACCTCGATGGGCTTGCGGACGAGGCGATGTGGCACGCTGTAGAAGTGGTGCTCGACGGCGACGTGGTAGTCGATGTTGGCCCGCCCCTTGCGCCACTCGGCGAACTCGTAGGGCCGGTCCGGGAGCGGCTTGAGGAGGGACCGCTCCAGGCTCTCGAAGAGGGAGCGACGGCTCCCGTCCAGCTTCTGGAACGGCCGGTCGTTGAGCTCCTCGAGGAGACGACGTATCTCCCGGTTCAGCGCGGCCAGGCTGAAGAACGTGTGGTTGCGCAGCGGAGCCAGGATCCATCGCTCCACGATCTGAACGCCGGTCTCGACTTTCGCCTTGTCACGAGGCGCCCGGGGCCGCGTAGGCAGCACGGCCGTGCCGTAGTGGGTGGCCAGCTCGTGATAGGTCGGGTTCAGGTCCGGCTCGTAGCGACACGCCCGGCTCACCGCAGCGCCCAGGTTGTCGGGCACGACAAGCTCGGGCACCCCGCCGAAGTAGGTGAACATGCGGACGTGCGACCCGCACCAGTCGGGCAGGCTCTGCGTCCGGGTCGCCTCGGCGTAGGTGTAGTTGCTCGCGCCCAGCACGCTCACGAAGACCGGCGCCTCCCAGACCTCGCCGCTCTCCCGGTCCACCACCGACATCGTCTGGCCCGCGTAGTCCACGAACACCTTCTCGCCCGCTCGGTGCTCCTGACGCAGGACCGGATCCACCACACCCTTCCAGGCCCGGTAGAGATCGCAGAACCGCGAGTACTGATAGCCTTCGAGGTGCACCGTCTTGTACTCGAGCCACAGCAGCTGGAGCGTCACCCCAGGACGACGGAGCTCCCGATGCACGTGCGCCCAGTCCGGCTCCGGCCGCACATGACGGCTCACGGGCTCCCGCGGCGGGAAGAGCTGCGCCTCCAGCGCACTCTCCGTCAGACCCTCGGGGAGTGGCCACTCCAGGCCCGCCTCCTCCGCTCGCCTCCGGTACCGACGCACCGTGGTCCGGGGAACCCTCAGGCTCTCGGCAATCGCATGATCCGAGAGCCCCTGGGCTCTCAGCCGAAGAACTTCCTTGATCTTGCGCATGGACAACCTCTTCGCTGCCACCTTGCCTCCTCTCGTTTCGTTCGTGGAACGGACGAGGCAATGGACAGCCAGAAGGAACGGTTATCCAGCGTCGGCTTCAGCTCCCCGGATCCGGTGGGCCACATGGCTCGGAATCGACGGGCCACATCCCCGGAACGGGTGGGCCACTTCCCTCGGATCAGGTGGGCCACTTGAATCGGAATCGGGGGGCCACTTCCGTCGGAACCGCCGGGCCACTTCGTCCGGAATACGCACCGACAGCAGCAAACGCGAGTTAGACTTCAATCTCTGTCGGAAGGACCGCTTTCCCACCTATCACGCCAACGCTTCGCGGCACGCCACGATATCCGCATAAGGTAGGCGACGGTCAAAGGGCTGGCTCCACCCTCATAGAGCGAAAAGCAGCATTGGATTCCCCGCGCAGAGAGCGTTCCGTTGGAAGAGAATTGCGTCGGGTGCCCAGGCTCCAAGCGGTCCAGAAGGCCACTTGGCAGCGTCCGTATCTCGGTGTTGATTCCATCGATTTCGTCCTTCAGAGTCTTCCACTGCTTCCGGATCTTCTTCCGCAGCCTGCTCATCTCCTCCTTGTACGCCCGCTCTGCAGGCTCGAACATGAGTCCGTCGTAGGAGAGCGGCAGGACGAAACCTGATCCCATACCCTTGTAGATCTTCTCCGAAAGGGCCTCGAGCTTCTCCAAGGCTTCTGGCTGATACTCATCCAAGCCATGCAGGCGA
>CAYNEI010000131.1:0-2988 GCA_964396185.1 uncultured Thermoplasmatales archaeon | reverse complement strand
TTCTTGGTCGAGGACCGGGCGCTCTGGGAGGATGACCGGACACAGGCGCTCTTCGGCAACACGCCCCTGCGCGGTATCGCGCGCTACGTGCTCGAGAACCCGGGGGCCGACACGGCCGAGATCATGGAGGCAATGGGTTGCACGGGTGGGACGATCCGGCGGCATCTCCCGGCGCTCCGGGGCCGGGAGCTGGTCTCCAGTTGCCAGTTCGGGCGCAAGGTTCATCATCGGCCTCTGCCGGCGCTTGAGGAGTGGTGGGAGGGTGTGGGCGACCGGCTGGGTGGGCGGGAATATTAACCGATTTCGCTTAATATTGCGAGATTCTCGGGGCCGGTGAAGACCCGAAGAGATTTCTCTAGGCTCCTCTTCGGCGCGCTGGACCCTTGATAAATCCTTATTATCGCGAGGTTACCCTGGTCCCGACCAGATTACTGGGTCCGGGGGGATCCCCCGTCGGATCATGGCTCTTCGTCGTCTCCGCGCAACTGCTCAAGCAGCGTCTCACTGACCCTGTACTTGGTGCCGCGCTTCTCACCCTCGCGGTCGAGGAACTCCCGGTCCCGCAGCGAAGAGAGTGCGTCCGTGATCGTCTGCGGTACGTACCCGTTCTCGTTAGGGAAGTCGGCTCGCTGGAACCACTCCAGCCCGTTCCTGAGCGCCCACTCCATGACCTCACGCTCGCACCCGACGCTGAGATCCTCGAGCAACGGGCTCAAATCGGTCATGGCGATGGCCCGCTTGTAGGCCCGCCGGATGGCATCGGCGTAGAACCGGAGCCAGACGTGGTAGTTGGACCCCTGGTTGGTGGCCTGGAGGGCGTCGTAGTACTGCTCGTCCCTGGACTGGATGATCTTGTCCAGTGGAGTGAGGGCAATGTTCTCCAACCGGGCCTCCTTGAGCAGGCGCAGGTTGAGAAGCCGGCCGACTCGCCCGTTGCCGTCCTCGAAGGGGTGGATGGCCTGGAACTCGACGAAGAAGAGCCCAGCCGCGGCCACGGGGGTCCACAGCCTGCCCGAACCGTAGTACCAGTCAAGCAGGGCTTCGAGCTCGTCCAGGGTCCGTTCGGGGGGCGTGCACGCGAAGACCAGGAGGCCCGTGGCCCGGTCTCGGATCCCGTTGGGGTTCTTCTTGAGTTCGCCTGGCCGCTTCTCGGCGTCGAAGAGGCCACCGAAGAGGGCGTCGTGGACCTCCAAGATGGCGTCCACGTCGAGCGGCTCGACGCTCGTGGCGTCGTGGATGTCCTGGTAGGCCCGGCTCAGGCGGAGCAACTCCTCTTCCTGGGGGTTCTCGGCCTTGCCCTCGCGCAGGACCTGCTCGGCCTTCTGGAAGTCGACGGGGTTGCCCTCGAGCACAGCACTCCCGTACGCGTTGTTCAGGCTGGACCAGCCGACGAGGAAGCGCTGGATCTGCGGGGAGAGGAACTGTGTCTCCAGGACACCATCCAACCGGAGGGCCTCGCGGGACGGGCTGAGCACGTCGAGTCCGAGGGAGACCTGGGGGTCGAAGCCCTCCGATGTGTCGACTTTCTGCGGCGGCGCCATGTCCAGCCACCCTTATTATTTCCTTATTATTTGATGGTTTGCCGGGGTGGACCCTTGATACGCGGGAATGGCCTCACGTCTCCCCATCAGTGCCTCCAGAGACCCTTGATAAATCCTTATTATCTTCAGGTTACACTGGTCGCAACCGTATTACCGGGCAAGCTACCAGGAGTGGTAGTTGTCTCCAAGGCCAGGTGGCGGGTGTACCGCTCTACGCCTCCGTCAGCGCCGGTCACACCTTCGTCGACGCCTTGTGCGTAGATGGTTGGTCTTTGGAGGGCCACGAGGGCACCTCGCACGGCCTCGCAGAGGCGCTGGTGGTCATCCTCGGTAAGTTCAAGCATCCAGCCACCCCAGGATGTCCACGTTCACACGGACGTTCCAGTAGTCGTCCAGCTCACCCTCGTCTCCCGCCGACGGGTCGAGGGGGTATACGGTCTCGCTGCGGAAGGGTTTCAGCGCCTTGTACAACGCTCTTGGGACTCGGGATGGTTTCTTGTAGGCGAGCTGGGCCAGCACGTATCCGAGGCGCTGGAGGACCGGCCGGCGTCCATCCGCCTTAGCGTACTTGCGCAGCTTGCTCGCGTCGGCTTTGCCGGCCAGCTCCCATACGATCTGGGCCAGGCCGTCGGGACCACCGCATAGATCCAGCCGGTCAGCACAGTCGAGCAAGGTCTTCTCGACATCCGAGACGGTGAGATACTCGCCGGACTCGCGAAGGCGCATGGTTCCGTGCATGCGGTCCTCGGGGATCCCGTGGAATTTGATGCGAGCTGATCCAAGCTCGATGGGGCGCCGGCGCTTGGGGGTGGCGATGGCGAGGTTCATGGGGATCTCGTGGGCTCCACCGTGGAGGTAGGCTGCGGTCATGTAGGCAGCGTAATAGGGGATCTCGAGGGCCTCCATGAGCTGGTCGAGGATCCGGAACGGATCGATGGGAGGTGGACCGGGCTCGCCAAGCGATTCCGGAGGCGCGACGGCGTAGATCCCATGACCGACACGGACGAGCGCGTGCTTGCGGTTGAGATCGTGCAGGAGCTTGCGCGCATAGCCGTGGCTGATGTCCTCGATCTCGATGGCGTCCTGGGTATCGACGACCCACTTGCCCCGCCGGACTAATACGAAGTAGAGATCCTGCTCTCGCGGAGTCAGGCTGGTTCGCTCCGATCGAATCTCTGGCTGCGCCACGTTACTCAGTATGTAACGTCTTGTGACTTAAGCCTTTTTCTTGGAGCCACTCACGTTACTGAAAGCGTAACATAGTGAGGCCTTATCTCGCCCAGGGCTTGGGTCGGAGATGGCTTGAAGGTTCATAAAACAGGATTTATAGAGTTTGTTTAAGTACGCGAACGATCGGTAGATTACGTTGATCGCTGACCCCCGGACTTTTCGAGGGTTCGACAATGACCCTCCACCAGGAAGGAAAGTAAGTGGGCCCGCCCGAATT
>CAYNEI010000130.1:0-2992 GCA_964396185.1 uncultured Thermoplasmatales archaeon | reverse complement strand
ATCTCTGCGAGCTGGTCGAAGCGGTGGCGGTCGAAGACCGGTGCTTCGGGCTCACGGGCCTCGATCGAGTAATCCACCGTCTCAGCCGCAGGGCCGTCCTCCCGACCATCGTCCCGACCATCGTCCTCCTCCGGACCCGCGGCAGCCTTGAGGGCGGCGACCAGGGCCTCCACGGTGACGGGCTTGGCGATGTAGTCGTCCATGCCGGCCTCCAGGCATCGAGCCTTGGCATCTGAACCCGTATGCGCGGTCATGGCGATGATGGTCACGTCGGCGTGGTCTTGCCCGTCCCGGATGCGTTCGGTGGCCTCGTACCCATCGAGCCGAGGCATCTGGACATCCATGAGGATGACATCGTAGTTGTGTCGGTCGAGGGCCTTGAGGACCTCGACCCCATCGGAGGCGAGGTCCGGTGCGTAACCGAGGCGCTCGAGTATGCGTTGGGCGACCTGCTGGTTGACCTGGTTGTCCTCTGCGATCAGGATCCGCAGCGGGTAGCGCTCAGCCAGGTCGTGAACGAAGCCAACATCCGGGCCACCCGGCCCGTCCGGGACCTCACCGGCCAGCTGCAAGAGGCGGTTGTAGAGATCGCTGGGCTTGAGGGGCTTGAGGAGGACCCCCGCGATGTGCTCTGAGCGCTCGTCGCGCAACCGCTCTCCTGGGGGGAGCCACGAGGTCACCAGGAGGATCGGCGGCGCATCGTTCCCCATGGAAGCCCGCACGGACTGCGCGAAGTCGAGGCCGTCCATGCCTGGCATGGCGTGGTCGGTGAGGATGACATTGAAGTGCTCCTGCTCCAGGCGCTCGAGGCCCGCTTCAGCGCTTGCCACCGAGACCGTCTCCACCCCCCAGGCCTCGAGGTGGTGAACCAGGATGTCGCGGTTGGTCTCGATGTCGTCGACGATGAGGGCCCGGTGACCTGCCAGGCTCGACGCCTCGAAGGTGCGAGGGTCCTTGGACTCCACCTCGGCCGATTCGGTCTGGATCGTGAACTGGAACGTGGACCCCTCCCACTCGCCTTCGCTCTCGGCCCAGATGCGCCCGCCCATCATCTCGCAGAGCCGCCGGCTGATGGTGAGCCCCAGGCCCGTGCCTTGGTAGCGCCTAGTGGTGGAGGCATCCAGCTGCGTGAACGGTTGGAAGAGCTGGTCGAGCTGCTCAGGCGCCATGCCGATGCCCGTGTCCTCCACGCGGAAGTGGAGGGTCACGGCATCGCCGTCGCGCTCGTCTAGGCTGACGTTGACGCGGACCTCGCCCTCCTCGGTGAACTTCACGGCGTTGCCCAGGAGGTTGACGAGGATCTGGCGCAGGCGCCCTGGGTCCCCGAGGATCCCCACGGGGACGTCCTCCTCGATGAAATAGGAGAGCTCAAGGTGCTTCCTCGCGGCTCGCTCGACCACGAGGTCCAGACTCTCCTCGACGATGTCTCTCACCGCGAAGGCCTGCTCCTCGAGCTCCATGCGGTCGGCCTCGATCTTTGAGAGGTCCAGGATGTCGTTGATGATGGTGAGCAGGTGGTCGCCACTGGCTCGCACGGTGCGCACGTACTCGTGTTGTTCCGGGCTGAGCTCGGTGTCGGCGAGCACCGTGGACATGCCGATGACCGCGTTCATGGGGGTCCGGATCTCGTGGCTCACGTTGGCCAGGAACTCGGACTTCGTCTGTTCAGCTTGCTCGGCAGCTTCCTTGGCCTCTCGGAGGGCCTGCGAGGCCCGCTTGCTCTCGGTGATGTCCCGGAAGGTGATGGCCAGGCCGTCCTCGTAGGGGAACGCGCGAGCCTCCCACCAGGTGTCATCGTTCTCATCGTACTCCTCGAAGGCGACCGTCTCGCGCTCCTCCATGGCTTGTCGAACGAGACTGCCGCCTTCTGAGCTCTCGAGCTTGGGGTAGGCGTCCCAGAGGGTACGCTCGCTCGCGTCGCTCGCGGTCATCCCGTTGGGGAGGGTGGCCTCGGCTGGCTCGTTGAGGTGGGTGAAGCGCCAGGCCCGGTCCATGGCGATGAAGGGATCGTCGATGGCGTTGAGCACAGCTTCCAGGCGGTCCCGGGTGTGCTCGACCTCGCTGGCGTGCCGTTGGGTCTCGAGGCGCGCGCGCTCGGTGACGTTCCAGTTGACGATGAGGAAGCTACATAGCCCGGCCACGAAAACCGCGTGGATGCCCGCCCAGTTCCATGGGTTCGCGATGGCAGCGGGGTGGTTGTACACCGAGCCCGGCGCGATGGTGCCCACGGTACCGTGGTGGATGACGACGTAGCCCACGGCCAGCAGGAAGGGCGTCCAGTCCTCGTAGAGCGCAAGCAACCCAAGGATGGCGAAGAAGTGGAAATGAGCCTCGATGAACCCGCCGCTGAACTGGACCAGCACCGCCGAGCACGTGATGATGCCCAGCGCGGCTGCTGAAGCGCGCAGCCTGCGGCTCAGGCCATCCCATGAGGCCAGCGCTGCGAAAAGGGCGATGACCAGGGCTTCCAGGCCGACCTGAAGGTACCCGAAGTTCTCGTAGTGAGCGTGGCTGATCCAACGATCCAGGCCCCCGAAGAGCCCGAAGACGACCAGCACGGGGACATGGAGCCAGAGGATCCAGAGGACCAAGCGATGGCGGCTTCGCCATTCCTGCTCTGGGATCCCGCGGCCCTCAGGAAGGGCGTCCAGGATGGCGGAGAGCCAGCCGCGCTTTCCTGCACTGCTGGTAAGCCCGTCACCTCGGGCGACAGGCTCTCCAGGATCTCCGACCGCCATGCGCACGGGACATGCTGTCCACGTATGTTAAAACGAAGGGGACGAACCCAGAATAGGACCGCGCAAGCCCGGGGGGCGAGCCACCCAGGCCACAACGCCTAAGTACGGATTCAGGAATCGCGGCGCACCCCCGCTTAGCTCAGACTGGCTAGAGCGCCTGCCTGTAGAGACACAGGAACCGGGTGAGCACCCGGCAGGCGTTGCAGATAGCAGGAGATCCCCGGTTCAAATCCGGGAGCGGGGACTGAGCCATT
>CAYNEI010000129.1:0-3107 GCA_964396185.1 uncultured Thermoplasmatales archaeon | reverse complement strand
TCTCCTGATGAACGGCATCCAGCGCCTGGCCACCAACCGGGCGCTCTCGTCCATGGCCCCGGGGTCCACGCCGGCTGAGGCGTGAGCCGCTCCTTACCGACCTCAGGGAGACGGCTTAAACACGAAGGACACGAGGGACACGAAGCTTCTAACCGGTACCTTCGTGGCCTTCGTGCTCTTCGTGCCCTTCGTGTTGAGTCCCGTCTAGCTTCCGCGGCGCTTGGCTGCGTAGGCGGCCAGGGCGATCAGGCTCACGAACAGGACCACAGCGGGGCCTGGGGCAGGTCGCGTGTCCGGATCACCTGGGGATCCCTGGCCCACCTTGCTGGCATCGTAGGCGCCCAGGCCACCTGCGCGGCCCTCGTAGACCTCATCCCCGTCTGGGGCTGCTTGGTCGCCGGCTCCACCGCCGCCTGCCTCGGCATCCATGGATCCACTGCTCCTGGCATCGTCTCCGTCCATCCCGGCCTCGGCGGCCAGGGCGCGATCCTCTGCGATGGCGTAGCAACAGTAGCCGTGGCGGGCCTGGCCTGGAGTGAGCTCGAGCACCAGATCGCTCGTCTCGCCTGAGGCGATGCGAACGTTCTCAGCGGCCTGGTAGTAGCCGTCTGCCCAGACACGCACGGTGAAGTAGCCAGCGCGCACGTCGATGGCGTACGAACCATCCTCGTCGGTGGTGACCTGGCCCCACTCGTTGGTCTCTTCGTTCCAGAAGGTCACCTGGGCCTCCGGCACACCCTGCTCATCCGAGGCGTTGATCGCCCAGCCCTGGAAGGTGGCATCCGGGCTTGGCCGGCGCTCGAGTCGGGTATCCAGCTCCTGGCGCTCGTCGGCCTCGAAGACGTAGGTCCTCGACTGGGTCAGATACGCGTGTTCGCGCTGCTGGGGCTCGCAGTGCGGCCGCGGGGACACGACGGTGGAGCGAGCCACGTCGTCGCTGGCCTCGTGGTCGTGCCCACTGCTGGCCGCGGGCTCATCGTCGGCCTCGCAGGGCACCCAGTAGTGCTCGTCGGCGCGCAGGGTCACGATAGTGTAGCCGGGCTTGGTGGCCAGCGTGTAGCGACCATCTTCGTCGGTTCGGGTGTGGTTCCAGTGGCCCCACTTCGCGTTCTCGAGCTGGATATCAGCGTACGCGATCGGCTCGCCGCTCTCCGCATCGAGCACCTGGCCCGAGAGGGTGACCGAGTCCGGGGGGATCGGCTGGAGGGCGAGCTCCACCGACCGGTTGTCGCCAGCCTCGAGCTCCAGGGAGCGCTCGGCGTTGAGGTGCTCTGGGGCCCAGGCGCTCACCTGGACCGGGCCGGGCCGGGTGGTCAGCACCCAGGAGCCGTCCTCGCGCACGGAGGCGCGGTCGTACCCGCTGGCGGCGGACTCGATGGAGAACGAGACGCCGTCCTCTTCGTAGCGCTCGGAGGACCGGCTCTCGGTGGCCTCGGCGTAGCAGACGTCGCCGTCGCACTGGGAGCGGTGGTCCGGTGAGACGCTGACCCAGCCCTCGTCGAGGACGTCCCCGTCGGTGGACTGCAGCACGCCGTGCACCGTGGCCGTGGCATCCTGGCTGGATCGCACGGGGATGTTGACCTCACGGTCCTCCTCAAGGTGGAACCACCCGTTGGTTCGGTCGTACCCGGGCGCGGTGGCTTGCAGGTTCACCTCCCCGCGGGAGAGCTCCACGGCGTACGAGCCATCCTCGCCTGAGCGAACCCTGACCTCGCGGAAGCCCTCTCGGTGATCGGGCTCGCGCGCGACCAGGTCGTCCCCGTCGGAGGTGGTTTCGTTGGACTGCTTCTCCTCGGGCTCGAACCAGTTCTCGAAGGTGAGCGTGATCCCAGGCGCGGGCTCGCCGGTGTCGACGTCGCGCACGACGCCGTGCACCAGCACGCCATCGCTGGCTTGATCCTTCTGCTCGGTGAGCTTGAGGTCGACCTCGCGGGTGGTCTCGGTGGCCTCGATGGTGATGCGTTGGCTGGCCGGGGCGCAACAGTCGTGGTTCGCCACGAGCACGTAGTTCCCTGCCTCGACGTTCGAGAAGCTATAGGCTCCATCGGAGCCGGTCTGGGTGGACCGCGCGTCTCGCGAGTTGTTCTCAGGCGAGAGCTCAACGGTGGCGGCGGCCACGGCGTCGCCGTCAGGTCCCAGGACCTGGCCTTCTACGGTGGTCAGCCCCACCTGGGCCTGGACCATGCCCGTGGTCAGGACCACGGCGGCCAGGGAGAGCGAGAACACAGCGATCAGCAGGGCGAATCGGGGGGAGCGTGGGTCAACTTGCATACGCGTACCTCAACGGTGTATGGTGCGCTGCACCAGTATATAACCGTCAATGCTGTTCGGGCCCGACCGAACCCCCGCTAGGAACCGCAGAGACCGCATAGATCCAACACGGAGGCACGGCTCCAACGGTCAACACGGAGGCACGGAGACACGGAGCGGACGGAGGAACGAAGGGGTGAGGATGGAGGGCGCACAGGAGGAGGGGCGGCTGGAGGATGGAGAGATGGACCCCTAGCCTGGGTACCCCCTGAACCGAATATTATAATGATTATAATCTTTCTCTGGCTCGTCCTCCCTTCCTGATCAAGCCAGCCTCCGTTCCCTCCGTGTCTCCGTGACTCCGTGTTGAACGTTCGTCTCCTTGCCGCTCCCCGTTGTGGCTTTGTGGTGAACCGTCGTTCCCTGGCCGATGTCGCCTGTCACGACCTCCACCACTGGCCCCGTGCGCACCATCACGCTCACGCGCCCCGAGGTCAAGAACTGCATCGACGGCGAGACCGCCGCGGCCCTGCTGGAGGCCTGGGAGGCGCTGCGCGACGACGATGGGATGGCCGTCGGCGTGCTCACGGGCGCCGGCGGTTCGTTCTGCTCCGGGGCGGATCTGACAGCCATCGAAACCCTTGGCCCCGGTCCCTCCCCCACGGGGGACGAGAGAGAGGCCTTCTTGACCGGTCAGGACGGCTACCTTGGCCCCACC
Source organism: uncultured Thermoplasmatales archaeon (assembly GCA_964396185.1). Taxonomy (GTDB): domain Archaea; phylum Thermoplasmatota; class SW-10-69-26; order SW-10-69-26; family SW-10-69-26; genus CAYNEI01. Next base: position 139 of record CAYNEI010000129.1, on the reverse strand, counting down.
CGGCGACTGGACCTGGGCAAGCCGCTCATCGCTGCCGTGGAGGGCTATGCCCTGGCGGGCGGGCTTGAGCTGGCCTGCCTGGCGGATCTGCGCATCGCCGGCAAGGGGGCCCGCTTCGGGGTGACCAACCGGCGCTGGG
>CAYNEI010000128.1:0-3137 GCA_964396185.1 uncultured Thermoplasmatales archaeon | reverse complement strand
CCTGCTTGCGCTCGATCACCGCCTCGCGGCCGGTGAACGCGTGGTCGAGGTCGACGGTCCACATGAGTCGGGCTTCCACCGGCGTGACGGGAGGGTCGAACTCGTTGCCGGCCAGGGCGTAGCCTTTCTCCAGGCGCAGGGTGTCGCGGCACCCCAGCCCGCACGGTTGCGCACCAGCATCGAGCAGCGCATCCCAGATGGGTCCAGCTCGCTCGGCGGGGACGACGAACTCCACGCCGTCCTCGCCTGTGTAGCCGGTGCCGGACGCGAAGCCCCCGTCGTCAAGCGGGGTGATGCGGAACCGGCTCGGCTTGTCGAGCCCAAGGGTGGCCTGCTCGAGCACCTTGCCGGTGCCAGGTCCTTGCAGCGCCAGGATGCAGGTGGATCGCGTGCGGTCTTGGACCGTGCAGCCCTGGGTCTCCAGGTGGGCGCCTACAGCCGCGTTCATCCCTGCGTTCGGGACGACGTGGAGGAGCTCACCGAGGTGGAAGACGATGATGTCGTCGAGGATCGTACCGTCCTCGCGCAGCGCGAGGGTGTACTTGGCCTGGCCCGGGTCGAGCTGGGTCACATCTGCCGCGATGGCGCTGGCCAGCTCGGTGGCCTGCTCAGCGGGCACATCGAGGTTGCTCATGTGCGAGACGTCGAAGAGGCCGGCCTCGGATCGCACGGCCTGGTGTTCGGTCAGGATGGAGTCGAACTGGAGCGGCATCTCGAACCCTGCGAACGGCGTGAACCGGGCGCCTCGCGCGGCGTGGCGCTCGTGCAGGGGGACGCGCTTGGGCTCGCTGGGACCACCGGGCTCGCTGGCCACGCTGGCCGGATAAGGCGCCAGGTTTTAAGCCGTTCCCCACGCCTCGTTGTCCCCATGCGTCCGATGGGGGCCGTCGTCGGGTTCGCGCTTGCCCTCCTGCTCGCTGGAGGCGCCGTCGGCCAGGGGGTCGAGCCGGAGGTGGTTTTCGAGGACGTGGAGGCGCCCCGAGTGGTTCAGCCCCTCGGCGCTCCCGTCGAGGTCCCGGTGGAGGTCCACGTGGCGTGCGGGCCTCACGACGAAGGGACCACGTTCTTCGAGGCGGCGTTCCGCGACGTGACGACCGGGTCGCCGGTGAACCTGTCCTTTTCTCCAGCCACGTTCTCCACCGTACCGTTCCCCGGGGACTGCACGGCCCCGGGGAGCATGCTCACCATGAGCACGACCGCCCGCACCGCCATGGCTGCTGAAGGCACGCGCGCCTTCGAGCCGGTCGAGGCAGGGATGGAGGTCCTCATCACCATAACCCCACCCTCGGGGATGAGCGAGACACACGGTCCGTACGAGGCGACCCTCACGGCGGTACCGGGCTACTTCGAGCTCTACAACGTGCGATCTGAGGACAAGATCCAACAAGGCGGCGCTGGCGAGGCACTGCGCTTCGAGGTCACCATCGACAACTTCTCGAACGGGGCGACCCGGTTCCATCTCAGCGTTACCGAGGAGCCCGAGGGGATCGCGGCATCCGTCGAGCCGGTGAACCTCACCGTGAAGCCCGCCGGGGCGGAGAGCTTCACCGTCTCCACCCGAGGCGGGGGCATCGTCTCCGGAGACACGGGCGCGATCAAGCTCCTGGTGGACCCGGTCCCGGTGGCTGACCAAGCCAAGGATCGCGCGGACAACACCACGACGGTCAGCCTCATCGCCGAACACAGGGCAAGGGCCACGCCCACGCCTGGGGTCGGCGTGCTGGCAGCGTTGCTGGCAGGGTTGTCGGTGCTGGCAGGCCGCTCACGGGCCCGTTGAGGCTTGCTCGGCCTCGGCCTCTGCCTTCATGCTCTTGGGCTTCTCGACCACGACGAAGTGGTTGTCCGGGAGCCACTGGCTGACGATCTTGTCGCTCCAGGCGTCCTTGACGAAGAAGCCGGCGGCCTTGCACGTGAGGATGGTCTCGCGCAGGCTCATGAGGTGGTAGAAGCGCACGGCGTCCTCGCGCCAGGGGATCAGGATGTCCCCGAACTCGGGCGCATCGTCGCCGTGGGCCAGCTTGCGCGGGAGGTGGCGGAAGAGCTCCTTGATGTAGTGGTCGGCGAAGCGGTCCTGCCAGCGCGCCCAGACCGAGATGAGCGCCATGCCCCTGGGGCGCAGCACCCGGCGCACCTCACGCAGTGCTTTGATGCGTTGCTCTCTGCCGGGGATGTTGTGGAGGGCAGCGATGAACAGGGCGTGGTCCACGCTGTTGCGTGCCAGGGGGAGCTGGATCGCGCTGGCCGCGATGACCTCTGCTGGCTGGCGCGTGGGGCCCTCATCGTCGCCGGGTCCCGGCTCGCCGAGGCGTCGGTTGGCGATGCGGGTGAGCTCCGTGGAGGCATCCACGCCGATGACCCGGATGCCACGGTTGCGGGCGATGACACCGTGGCGACCGTTCCCGCACGCCAGATCGAGCAGCGTGCAGTCGGTGGGGATGGCGTCCAGGAAGTCGATCACCTGGTCCCAGGGTCTGTTGCGGGTCTCGCTGAAGCTCTCAGCGATGCGTTCCCACGTCGCGATGGACGTGCCGACGTCCATCCGTGTCCTGGGGGCGGCCAACGAGGCAAGCAACCCAGCGCCAGCCAAGAACGTTTCCCTGGTGGCGCGCGTTCACGGTCCCGGGGCCGGGCAAGCCTCGTAGAGGTCCACGACCCGGCGGGCCAACGCTTCCCACCGGTAGCCCTCCCAGGTCATCTCCCGGCCCGCCTCGCCCATCTTGGCAGCCAGGCTCGGATCCTCGATCAGGGTCGTGAGGTGCTCGATCAGCGCCTGGCGCTCCCCTGGCGGGTAGAGGAACCCGTTCTCCCCGTGCTCGACCAGGTCGATGGGGCCATCGGTACGGGCGGCCACGACCGGGGTCCCTTGGGCCCAGGCCTCCATGAGCACGAGCCCGAGGCCCTCGTGCTCGCTTGGCAGCGCGAGCGCCGAGGCGTTGCGGAGGAGACCGAGCTTGTCCTCCTCGGGGACCATCCCCAGGAACTGGACACGGTCGGCCACGCCCAGCTCGTGGGCCAGCGCCTCAAGACGCGCCCGGTCACCATCGTCCGGGCCGGCCACCAGGACCGGCACGTCCAACTCGGAGGCGATGCGCACGAGGTCCTCGACGCGCTTCTCACGGTGGATCCGGCCCACGTAG
>CAYNEI010000127.1:0-3187 GCA_964396185.1 uncultured Thermoplasmatales archaeon | reverse complement strand
GACCATCGGGCTGCCGCTGTTGGCCACGGCGCTCTTCCAGGAGCAAGAGACGTGGTCGAATCGCGAGCGCCTCTCGTTCGACTACGACGAGGTGGGCGAGCTGACGCTCACCCGCTCCTGAGCGCTCGGCCCCGAGCCGGGCGCATCCCTGCAGCGCGGCCTCAGCTCGGGCGGCAGTCGATGTACGTCCACACGGCCTGGAACGTCTGCTTGCCTTGGAAGACCCGGTCCATGGCCTCGCGCATGAGACGCTTGCGGTCCTCAACGGCCTGCTCGCTGGGCTGCTGGCCCTCCACACGCTCAGAGCCGCCGACCCACCCCAGCACGCCTTCATGGTAGACGGAGAGGAACTCGTACCAGTCGTCCACCCGGGCGGTGATGTCCCGATGGGTGATCTCATGGATCTCGAACCCCGCCTCCTCGAGCGCTTGAACGTAGTGGGAGAGGGGGCGCACGGCCAGGAAGAACTTCTCGCGGAGGGCCCGGTAGGCGTCCATGCGCTCCCCGTGGTCGAGCACCCCCCGGTAGGCTGCGTAGTGATCGTCCTCCCGGACGATCTCCCGCGCCGTCTGTGCGATGGCCCCCACGGTCTCATCGATGATCCACGCGTCCCCAGGATCCTCGGGGAGACCGATGTTCCCTGACTGGATGAAGACCCGGCCCTCGCTGCGCAGCAGGTCGTGCCAGGATGCCAGGGTATCGGCCAACCCGTAGTAGAGGTGGATGGCGTTGGTGGACACCAGGACGTCCACGCCTCGCTCCAGGAGCGGAGGCTCAAGGACCTCCTGCATGGTCATCACTCTGCGCTGCTCCTTCAGGTAGGGGAGGCATCGGAAGGCGACCCGCGGCTCCTCGCGGAACTTCTCCAGCGCCAACCGTAGGAACTTCTTCGAGGCATCGACGATGACCACACCGAAGGCGCGCTCCGTGAGCCGGTCGAGAAGGCGCTCGACGAGGATCCCTGTCCCGCCGGAGTAGTCCACCAGGACATCGCCAGCTTCCAGAGACCGTGCCAGATCCTCCACGGTGGGGTCCAGGTTGTCGTACCACCCGTGCTGCTCCACGGTGTCGTAGCCGACGGCGAGCTCCTGGACCGGTGCCTCGGTCCAAGGCTCGTCAGGGATGCGTGGGAATCCCTCGGGCCAGGTGAACGCCATGCTCGTTTCCCGGATGCAGCGGGCCGATAAGTAACCGTACCCCGATCGTCAACCGTCACGGAGCTGGAAGAGGGTCTCCACCTCGACTGGGATCCCCATGGGTAGGCTGGTCACGCCCACGGCAGCCCGGGCCGGCCGTCCACCATCTCCGAACACGTCTTGGAACACCGCTGTGGCGCCGTCGGCCACCGCCGGGTGGTCGTTGAACTCCGCGGTGGCGGCCACGTACACCGTGGCCTGGAAGACCTGCTCGATGGAGTCCAGCGAGCCCAAGTGGTCGCGGGCCACGGCGAGCACGTTGAGCGCTGTGAGGTGGGCGGCTGCGCGGCCCTGTTCGACGTCCAGATCCGCCCCCAGCCGGCCCGTGTACACGATCTCCCCATCGCGCACCGGGCCCTGCCCGGCGATGGCTAGAAGATCCCCGGCCTGGGTGGCGGGGCGATACGTGCCAGCCGGGTCCATGGGTGTCGGTAGCTCCAAGCCCAGCTCCTCGAGCCGCTGCTCGACGGTCATGGGGGTACACCCCCGGCAGGGGGAATCAACGTTCCGCTGGCTGCCAAGCCTTATGGACAGGAGAGCGGCTCTCACTGCATGGACGGTGGCGAGGAGCTGCTGGCGGTGGGGCTCAAGGAGATCGAGGCGGCCGCCGAGGCCATCGAGGGCGCGGCCTGGCCCACGCCGCTCGTACCGGTCTCCCGCAACGACGAGGGCCTCTTGGTCAAACTTGAGGCGCTCCAGCGAACCGGCTCGTTCAAGCTGCGGGGCGCCTGGAACCGGATGCAGGCGACCAGTGGCGCCGAGCGCGAGGCGGGCTTCGTGACGGTCAGCGCCGGCAACCACGGCCAAGCCGTCGCGTGGGCAGCCCAACGCCTCGGTGCGCCGTGCACCGTCTGGGTGCCCGAGGGGGCCGTGCAGGCCAAGATCGACAAGATGGAGGCCCTGGGCGCGACGATCGAGCGCCTCCCCCACGAGGAGATCATGGACGCGATGCAGACCCGATCGTTCCCGCACGCCGGCGAGGCGACCTACATCCACCCGTTCGGCGACCCCCTCGTCATCGCCGGGCAAGGCACCGTGGGCCTAGAGATCGCCCGAGCCCTCGACCGGCTCGGCACCGTGCTCGTGCCCGTGGGTGGCGGCGGTCTCTCCAGTGGCGTGGCCACCGCGATCAAGGCGCTCCATCCGAGCGCGCAGGTCTTCGGGATCCAGTCCTCCACCTCGCCTGCCCTGGAGGCGAGCTTCGCGGCCGGGAAGGCGACCACCACCGGCCCGCCTGACACCTTCGCTGACGGCATGGCCACCGACCGCGTCTTCGAGTACATGTGGCCCCTGCTGGGCGAACGCCTCGATGGGTCCCTGACCGTGGGAGACGACGAGATCGCCTCGGCGATCCGGCATCTCGCCAGCGAGACCCACGCCGTCGCCGAGGGTGCCGGGGCCGCCAGCGTGGCCGCAGCCTGGCGCTACCGCGACTCGCTTGCAGAGCCGATCGTGGCCGTCGTGAGCGGCGGCAACATCCAGCCCGAGCTCTTCGCCCGGATCCTCGCCGGCGAGCGTTGAGCGGGCTCAGGCGTGTTCCTCAAGCACCTGGCTGGCCGCACGCCGGGCATCCTCGATCAAGTGGTCCACGTGCTCCTGGTGGGTGCGGAAGACGAGGATGCTGACCCTTGGCGTAAAGCGACCCCCCAGAACGGTGCCCGAGAGCTGGACCCGGCCGATCTCGTTGATGCGCGCCTGGAAGGCCCTGTTAAGCTCGTCGAGGGCCTCACCCTGGACGCCCGGAGGTTCCAGCCGGAAGCCGAACGTTGTGAGCTCGGGCTCGTTGACCAGGCGTACGTGTTCGATGCTGGACAAGCCCTTGGCGGCTTGACGGGTGAGCTTGAGCTTCTCCTCCAAGTTCTCCCGGAAGGGACCGATGCCGTGCATCTTGAGCGGCAGCCAGACGCGCAGCCCCCGGAAGTCCCGGGAGAGCTCAGGCGAGAGCCTGCTGAAGTCCGAGAGCTCGGTGCCCGCGGTGTCCGGCAGGTAGT
>CAYNEI010000126.1:0-3254 GCA_964396185.1 uncultured Thermoplasmatales archaeon | reverse complement strand
CGCCCGCAGCCGTGGAGCTCTCTGGGTTGCTGATTGGTCGCAGGCTGAGGTCAGGTACACTACAGTGGGATCGTGATCCACTCCTCGTTCAGTTGCGGATTGGTCGCAGGCTGAGGTCAGGTACACTCGACGCAGCGTCACAGTTGGACGATCCCGAGTTGCGGATTGGTCGCAGGCTGAGGTCAGGTACACTCTTGGTTGCCGCGATCCGTTTGCCACCAGAGTTGCGGATTGGTCGCAGGCTGAGGTCAGGTACACTACCGCTGAGCCATTCCCAGCGGGCGTGCCTGTTGCGGATTGGTCGCAGGCTGAGGTCAGGTACACTCAGACGCTGTGGCTGCGACTTCTGACACGAGTTGCGGATTGGTCGCAGGCTGAGGTCAGGTACACTTGGAGCACCACCGGATAGGTGACCTACACTGTTGCGGATTGGTCGCAGGCTGAGGTCAGGTACACTAGCACATTGAAATCAGCGTCGGCGTTTTCAGTTGCGGATTGGTCGCAGGCTGAGGTCAGGTACACTCGACACCTCCACGGATGCCGCATCGCCTTCGTTGCGGATTGGTCGCAGGCTGAGGTCAGGTACACTTTCGCCTCCATCGTCCACCGTCCCGTCAGAGTTGCGGATTGGTCGCAGGCTGAGGTCAGGTACACTCTATGTCCAAGCGACTCCACTCCTCGTTCAGTTGCGGATTGGTCGCAGGCTGAGGTCAGGTACACTCTTCCGCCACCAATGCGAATATGTCGCGTGGTTGCGGATTGGTCGCAGGCTGAGGTCAGGTACACTACCGTCCGGCCGCTGCCGCTCCTCGCGGACGTTGCGGATTGGTCGCAGGCTGAGGTCAGGTACACTCCCGCTCACGCGGCGTCATGAACTTCTCCAGTTGCGGATTGGTCGCAGGCTGAGGTCAGGTACACTGAGGCAGCCAAAACATCATCACCCAAGACCGTTGCGGATTGGTCGCAGGCTGAGGTCAGGTACACTCTTGGGTGGTTGTGGGTGATGATCCTACTCGTTGCGGATTGGTCGCAGGCTGAGGTCAGGTACACTGACATTTACGAAATCACTTCATGGTTCAGGGTTGCGGATTGGTCGCAGGCTGAGGTCAGGTACACTCGGCAGTCGTGTCATCCAGCGCGACGTTCGGTTGCGGATTGGTCGCAGGCTGAGGTCAGGTACACTGGCGATCGACGGCACTCCTGCTGGGGTCCTGTTGCGGATTGGTCGCAGGCTGAGGTCAGGTACACTTTGTTGGCCGTAAGACATATGAGAGCATGGGTTGCGGATTGGTCGCAGGCTGAGGTCAGGTACACTAATGGTGGAGAAATTCCACGAGACCGGCCAGTTGCGGATTGGTCGCAGGCTGAGGTCAGGTACACTTCGCTTCCATTTCTGGCGACAACTGCACCGGTTGCGGATTGGTCGCAGGCTGAGGTCAGGTACACTGGCCCTTACGCGGCAGTGGTTGCGGTTTCTGTTGCGGATTGGTCGCAGGCTGAGGTCAGGTACACTCAAGTGCCAGGTGCCAAAGCGTTTCCCACAGTTGCGGATTGGTCGCAGGCTGAGGTCAGGTACACTTCGTGCTTTCTTGCCGGCCTTGATCGCCCCAGTTGCGGATTGGTCGCAGGCTGAGGTCAGGTACACTGTATCCGCTTGCGTATCATGCCGCCATGGAGTTGCGGATTGGTCGCAGGCTGAGGTCAGGTACACTCGAGCAGCGTGCCGACCTGCTCGATTACCAGTTGCGGATTGGTCGCAGGCTGAGGTCAGGTACACTGGTGACCCGGCAGTGACGACCGGCACGAGGTTGCGGATTGGTCGCAGGCTGAGGTCAGGTACACTTCGTGCTCCTGTGCAGAGAGCAGACGGTGCGTTGCGGATTGGTCGCAGGCTGAGGTCAGGTACACTGGATCGACGACTCTCGCCTCGTCTTGATTCGTTGCGGATTGGTCGCAGGCTGAGGTCAGGTACACTGGTTTCCCCGCCGAAGTCATCGACATGGCCGTTGCGGATTGGTCGCAGGCTGAGGTCAGGTACACTGGAGAAATGCCGCGACATCCTCGTTCGGTGGTTGCGGATTGGTCGCAGGCTGAGGTCAGGTACACTGGGAGTTGGCGGATCCAGCGCCGGCAGCTCGTTGCGGATTGGTCGCAGGCTGAGGTCAGGTACACTACCAGGCGACCGGATCGCCGATCACTCCTAGTTGCGGATTGGTCGCAGGCTGAGGTCAGGTACACTTGCCCTAGCCGAACACTGGACCCTTGACGGGTTGCGGATTGGTCGCAGGCTGAGGTCAGGTACACTATAGCCTTTGGTCGGCCGATAGATCTCGCTGTTGCGGATTGGTCGCAGGCTGAGGTCAGGTACACTTGCTCTTGTACCTTCACCTGCTGTTGAGGCGTTGCGGATTGGTCGCAGGCTGAGGTCAGGTACACTCACTAGAGATTCATGGGTCCGTGGCAACTAGTTGCGGATTGGTCGCAGGCTGAGGTCAGGTACACTTCGCACGCCTGCGGAAGCACTTTGCTACCCGTTGCGGATTGGTCGCAGGCTGAGGTCAGGTACACTCACCGATCGCAGATCCAGCGAGCATGAATGGTTGCGGATTGGTCGCAGGCTGAGGTCAGGTACACTAACTCTACGTATGTAAGAGAAGTCATGTATGTTGCGGATTGGTCGCAGGCTGAGGTCAGGTACACTCTCGGCGGGAATCGCAGCGGGCGTTGAGTGGTTGCGGATTGGTCGCAGGCTGAGGTCAGGTACACTATATCACGGGTGCCGGCGACACCATGGCTAGTTGCGGATTGGTCGCAGGCTGAGGTCAGGTACACTCGGTTCCGCGTGCCCCACCGACAAGAATCAGTTGCGGATTGGTCGCAGGCTGAGGTCAGGTACACTCCCGGCGCTGGCCGTGTCGAACGGACGTCTGTTGCGGATTGGTCGCAGGCTGAGGTCAGGTACACTAAACCGAGCCTCGACCTTGCGTTCCTGCCGGTTGCGGATTGGTCGCAGGCTGAGGTCAGGTACACTCGGGACGTGCAGCCATTCATGGCTAACTGTGTTGCGGATTGGTCGCAGGCTGAGGTCAGGTACACTTCACTTCCGTCTCGGGAAGTCGGACTAGTTGTTGCGGATTGGTCGCAGGCTGAGGTCAGGTACACTTCGGGGACAAGTACTACGGCCAGTACCAGCGTTGCGGATTGGTCGCAGGCTGAGGTCAGGTACACTCTGCCACGGGTTCGGCGCCCTCAGC
>CAYNEI010000125.1:0-3309 GCA_964396185.1 uncultured Thermoplasmatales archaeon | reverse complement strand
GCTCGGCAACGACGTCGACATCGACGTCCTACCGCCATCCTGACCGGTTCACGCCCTGAGCCCAGCCGGATCCTCTAGCCCGTTGGACGCGAAGGCCGCATCTCGCTCGCGGCAGGATGGGCAGCCACCGCACGGCTCAGCGCCATCCTCGTAACAGCTCCAGCACAGCTCAAGCGGGGCGTCGAGCTGAGCGCCCAAGGCGACCACCGCGGCCTTGTCCTCACCAAGAAGGGGCTGCTGGATGCCCACCTCCATCCCGCTAGCCATGCCCTTGGAGAGCAGGGTGGCGAGTTGCTCGAAGAACGAGCCCGAGGCATCCGGGAAGCGCTCGGGGTCCACACCGTTGTGGCCCCCGATGATGCGCTGGGCGCCCAGCAGCTCGGCGTGGTGGGCAGCCACGGCGTAGAGGATCGCGTTGCGTGCCGGAACGTAGCCCTCAGGCGCCTCATCGAGCGCCGGGTTCTCCAAGAGCGGGTGGCGCGGGTCCTCCAGCTCGGCCATCCACCCGAGCTCCACCTCGAGCAACCGCGCCTCAGCTCGCCTCGCGATGGCCCGGGTCGCCTCCATCTCCCGGCTAGGCCGCTGGGGGTAGTGGACGGTCAAGAGGGTGAGATCCCAGCCCTTCTCCAGGGCCCACCACGTGGCTACCGTGGAATCCAGGCCGCCTGAGACCAGGCAGAGCGCGTGCATCGAGCCGAGCAAGCGCTCCCTGCCTTATCAAGGAACAGGGGGGCGGAGAAGAGGTGTTCAACAACCCGCTTTAAGCCCCCGACCCAGAGGGTAGATGCATGAGCTCGGCACGCCACGCCGCCACGGCTGATGCACACACCGTCGAGGACACCAGCGAGCAGGCTCCCCAGCAGGGGCCTCCCCTCGACGACCCCGTCGCGCGGGCCGAGTGGCTCGAGACGCTTCTCACGGAGACCTTCGACATGGACGAGGAGGATGCCCGCATGATCTGTGGCATCGTGCTCGAGCAGTTCGGGGACAAGAAGGAGATCCTCGACGACGAGATCCCCACCACGGTCCGATCCGTGTTCTACACGCTCGAGGCCAAGCGGATCCTCACGTTCCGACGGATCGAGTACGAGAGCGAGGACGGGATGACCCTGCGCGGGTTCTTCTGGCGCTTCCACCCGAAGGCTGGCCTGAGGCCCGACCAGGAGCCGGAGAAGGAGATGGACGACCTCTCCGTGTACGAGAAGCTCCCGTCCGACTGCTGGGAGCGCCCGGCCGCAAGCTGAGCCATCCAGACCCGCTGCTCCAGACCGGTAAGGCTTAGCACGGGCCCATCGCTTTCCGATCGGTCGCCATGCTCGAGACGAGATCATCCGCACGGAGTCCCACTGTCGCGCTCGTGCTCCTGGCCGCGGCGTTGGCGGTTCTGGCTCCCCACGCTGTAGCGGACGAGCAGGCGGACATCACGTTCTCCATGACGAGCCTTGAGGAAGGCGAGGTCGAGGGTACGATCACCATGTCCGGTGAGGACGCCCAGGAGATCCGGGAAGGCGCCGACCAGTTCTTCGGGAACGGCGATGGCACGGTCCAACCGGAGGAGGCCCAAGCCATGGAGGATGCTCTCGAAGGGGAGATGGACGACGAGGCAGATGGTGACGGGGACGTGGCCCTGGATGGGACCCCCTACGACCTGCGGATCGAGAGCATCACCATCACTGGCTTGGCGGGAACCGAGGTCAGCTCGACCGCGCCGGTCGATGCCATCGTGGTCGGGACGGCGACGCTCCAGGGGGAGATTGAGCCAGGCACGACCCACACGTTCAGCTACAACCAGGACGACGGGGAGGCGCTCACCTTCCAAGCGCCTCCTGGGTACGAGATCACGAGCACCGAGAACGTGGACGCCAAGAGCACCTGCCAAGCCTCCACGGACCGAGGCAACGACGACCAGGTCACCATCCAGCTCACCGAAGCTCCGGGAGAGTGCGTGACCGCCGGCTCTGGCGCGCCTGGACCCGGGCTACTGGCGGGCCTCCTGGCTGCTGGCCTGGCCGCTCTCGTGCTGCGCAAGCCGTGAAGCTGGGGCGACCGGCTGGGTTAGCTGGTCTTGGCGAAGGCGCTCGGGTTGGGGTGACCGCGAGCCTGCCAGTACGCTGGCTGCTACCAGCAACGCCCAGGTATGTACATTGAGGTGCAGGCCAGCTTCCAGCCTGCTGCCGCTCCAGATGCAGCTGCATCCCGTAGGATGCAGCACCATAACAGCTAAGACCTCTCCAGGGAGCTGCAAGCCATGGCAAGGGCAGGCTGGCTGCTTGCAACCCTCTCAAGCCTTACCCTCCTCCTCGCCAGCCTGCCCGCTACCGGCCTACCCCTCGGAACTCCGGAGCTCCAGGAGGCACCCAGCTACGACGAGGCGTGGGCAGCGAGCTTCCAGCACGCCATGACCTGGAGCAAAGAGAACAGCCATCTCACGGCCAACGGGCTCATCCTGGCTGCTGGGACGCAAGGGTGGACGGACGACGCGCTCGAGCGGTACGAAGAGAGCATCCAGTGGGCTACGGCCACGCTGGCCCGACCCACGACGACCAACGGCTTGGAAGGACGCCTGACCACCCTGCTCGCAAGTGCAGGCGCTTCAGGTGTCGGCTCCGTTCAAGTGGATGTTATCCCGAGCGAGCTCTACCCCGCGCTCAACGTGCTCTTCCAAGCACAGAACGCCGTGGCGGCCAACACCCAGAGCTACCCCTCGATCACCACGGATCCTCTCGGCCATACGCGCGCGATGCTCTTCGACGGGCTGCACCTGGCCGCGGCGGTCGATGTCGTGGTGCCGCATCTGGCTGGGCTGCCGGATGACGTGTGGCCGGAGGAGCCGATGCATGTCGACCCGTTCGGGATCATCATCATCGGGGCGACCACCGACGACACGTACCACCAGCAGAACGTAGCCGGGTTCGAGTACCGGGGGCCCACTCTGCTGATCGAGCCCCGGGGGAATGACACGTACAACCACAACGTGGCCACCGGTTCCAGCCTCTGGAACACCAACATCCGGGACAACAACGCTCTCGCGTTCTTCGCCGCTCCACCCCTAGCGATCGAACTCCACGGCAACGACACGTACACGCGCCAAGTCGCCCACAGCCGAGCAGCAGGCAGCATCCCCATCCTCCACGAACGCAACGGCAACGACACCTACGGCAACCTCAACCCCGACTCCACAACGGTCCGCAACAACGACACCGAAGTCGCCAGCGGAGGCGGGGCAACCATCGTCCTCTACGACAAGAACGGCAACGACACCTACCGAACCTACGACAAAGGCATCGCATACGCCAGCTCAGGCATCGC
>CAYNEI010000124.1:0-3434 GCA_964396185.1 uncultured Thermoplasmatales archaeon | reverse complement strand
TCAAGCCTAAATAATTTGTAACTTAAAATTTCAAAAATTGATAATACAATGAAAATATTTATTGACACGGCAAACAAAGATGTAATTAAAGAAGCCAATTCGGGTATACTGATTTTATTGTCGATAAGTATTTTTTGTATAACTGCATCTCATCCGATCGACGTTGGGAGTGACGATTCTTCCGAATGGGAGGCGCGATTCGCCGCGGTGAAAGTAGGCGTGCTTCCCGACACCCAGGGGAGAGAGGCGTCCGTTTCAATTTATCCGATGGAAGCCGTCCTGAGCAAGTTTCAGGATAAAGGGGTGGATATTGTTATTCCGGTCGGGGATTTGACAAATCTCGGGACAGCCTTTGAATTTGATCAGTGGACCGGGGTTGCGGAAAAATATAGAGATATGGGAATCGAGTTCCTCCCCTTGATGGGAAACCATGAAACCGGCTGGGCGTATTCAGTCGAATGGATTGATTACATGAAGGATTATATTCCGAAAGACGCGGTTCACATGTCCGGCGCACAGTATAGTAACTATTACGTTGTAAGGGAAAACGTCCTGATCATTTTACTCAGGCACGGCTATCTCTCTATTGCTTTCCGGTGGATCAAGGATATCGTCAACCGACACCTCGACGAGATAGATCACATCGTGATTGCCAGTCATGACGGACTGGTAGGTGTAAAATACGGCCAGACCAGGAGTATAGTACAGGGCTCCAGGGGTAATGATCATCTTATGAACCAGTGGGACGAAATCAGGGCTTTCTTTTCCAGTCATGACGTGATATGGGTGCAGGGACACGAACACATGTATCAGCGTTCCGTCATTTCGGCTCCGATCGATATCGACCCCACATCCTGGGTGCCTTCGGACGGACACTATCGGCTGTCGCAATATACCCAGATTATTGCAGGCAATGCCTCTTACAAAGGATATGAGTTCATGTATGGCGAGCGGGAACGCGTGCAGGATATCATTCAGCAGAAAATGAATACTCTTATGAACGGGTCCGAAGCGTACGATGCAAATGCATCCATACTTACGTTTGACAATGACCGTGTAGATTATGAATCCTATTTTGCGACTCATACGATCAATGACAATGAGGAGGGTCGCAAGGAACTCGCCGATCCCAACTGGACGTTGATGGACCGGTTTTCCAGAACCACGGATCGTTGTGAACGCCTCGTATATCCAAATTCAATACCTGAAACCACACGTTCAGCGCTATTGAACGATCCGTTTTATCGTACCAACGACTGTTATGCGCAGGACGGATCCGTTGCAAGGCTTCTTGACGGGGTCAACAACACATTCAATCGTCTGGATACCACCCCCGAGACGATGAACTGGCGTCCGGGATTCAGCCGAGCGGAAAGTCAGATGGATCTTGCCAGATTAGCCTATCAATATCTGTTCCAGTTTCACCAGCCCTGGTCGCCCAATCTGAACGGCGACAGGAGGATTGTTCCCTCGGAAGATGGCCAGCGAATAGAAGTGCCTGCAACGACGATCGATTTAAAGAAGCATCTTACTCTCAGCTGGACTCCCGGATCGGCTGAGACTCAATCCGATATACTGATCGTAAGCGGCACCCAGGTCCATACGGGCATGTACAGCGGCGCATATGGCGAGCAGAAGGATATTGAAAAAGATGCCGGACATGAGAGGAGTCAACCGGATGGATCGGCGAAGCAGCCTCACGTACTGCCGGATTCAGCGACAAAAAGCTGGGACTTAGAGTCTGCTGTGGGCGATCAATATGTTTTACAATTTGACGGCGGTTCTGTTAACCACGATATGGTAATTCTGGGTTATAATGATAACAACGGTAATTGGGAACCATTTACCAGAGCGGAATGTGTGATTTATGAAGACTATAACTCAATGATTTCTCATCAGCTCTCATCATTACGCGATGAGGCTTGCCACGGTGAGACTATAGTCGGCTATAATGGAGAAAGGGACAATCGCTGGTGGGTTGTATCGAACTCCGATGTGGAAGTCGCACTAATTGAAAGGTGAAAAGGAGCGCTCCGGTTTTGAGCCGGGCGTTTTCTGCCGGAGCTTGCCGGAATATCTTGTCAATTGTCTCTTGACAAAGTGGCTCCCAATCGTTTACTTATTTCTATATGTAAACGATTACATTATTTTTAGTAATTCTAAGGCTTGATGCATTAGAAGACGATATAGAGAATATTTTAAATGAATGCTCCATGGTGTATAGATTAATTCATTATAGTTTACTTTATTTGATGGTATTTTTTTTGACAACATCATTTGTTGTCAATGCTCAAAGCTTAAATAGCAAGCCTAATATTGTCATCTTATTAGCTGACGATATGGGGTATGGTGATGTAGGTGTGTACGGGGCCAAGCAGATCCCGACCCCGAATATGGATCGGCTTGCGGCAGAAGGGATGGTCTTTACGGATGCTCACAGCCCAGGTCCTACCTGTACGCCCACAAGGTATGCGTTGCTGACGGGCCGTTATTATTGGCGGAGTACTATGGACAGCCGGGGAGGATTGGGTTACACTACTTCCAGGCTTGAGCCGGAATTTCAAACGCTACCGGAGTTCTTGCGTAACAACGGCTATCACACGTTCATGATTGGCAAGTGGCATTTAGGGTGGGAATGGACCTTGAAAGATGGAGCCGAAACCGTCGGGAGAGACGGGGAGAACATCGACTACCGGGAACCGATTGCAAACGGGCCGATCGATAAAGGATTCGACTACTACTTCGGGATACCCGCTTCCCTAGACATGCCTCCTTACCTGTTTGTCGAGAACAAGCTTGCAGTCGACATCCCGACGCTGAAGAAAGAGCCTAAAAATACGCTGCAGTGGGACCGCGGCGGATTGATGATCCCCGGATGGAGAGATGAGGATGTAGGACCGACCTTCACGGAAAAAGCAATGGAATATATTCGTTCCCACCACGTACAGCGGCCGGGAACCCCGTTCTTCCTCTATTTCGCCGCTTCCGCGCCCCACACGCCGGCGTTGCCACTGGATTTCATCAAGGGCAAAAGTACGGCTGGCGCCCGTGGAGACATGGTGGCTGAATTCGACTGGTCTGTCGGTGAAATCCTGCGGCTCCTAAATGAATTGGGCCTTGCCGATAATACGATTGTGATCGTCACCAGCGACAATGGAGCGCTCACGGACGGGGCCCCGCATTGGGGAGATCCTTTAGATCGGAAAAAGTATGATGTCGACCATCGAGGTCATGAGCCAAACGGTATATTGCGGGGGCAGAAGACTGACGTGTATGAAGGAGCGACCCGGGTGCCCTTCATCGTTCGCTGGCCGGGGGTAACCCCCGAAAGGCAGGTCAACCGGGACTTGATCTCCATTGTAGACCTGTATGCGACGTTCGGCGACCTCCTCGATCAACCCGTACCAAGTACGACTTTCGACAGCTATAATATT
>CAYNEI010000123.1:0-3468 GCA_964396185.1 uncultured Thermoplasmatales archaeon | reverse complement strand
GTCCCCCACCAAACCCCTCTGGACGAGGGCCGCCAGTTCATCGGAGAGGAGCGCGACATCCTCGATCGGGCCCTCGAGCTGGCCAATCAAGCGGGGGTGCCAGCCAGCGGAACCATCCGCATCGGGCATCGGGTCGACCGTGCGATCCTCAACACCGTGAAAGACCTCGAACCCGACACGTTGCTCATGGGGTGGAAAGGTGAGACCCGGCGCCGGGACGTGGTCCTGGGCACCACGCTCGACTCGGTCATCGCCGAGGCCCGCTGCAACGTGCTCGTCGAACGCGTCGGCGTCTCCAGGGACCGCCTCGAGCGGATCCTGCTGCCTGTGGCCGGCGGCCCGCACGCCGAGCTCGCCGCCGAGGTGGCCGCCTCGCTGGCCCGCGTCCACGACGCCACCATCGAGCTGGCCCGCATCGTCGACCCAGGCGCTGATGAGTCCCAGCGAGAGGGTGCCCGCGACCAGCTAGAGGCTGTTCGGCGGCTGATCGAGGAGGCCCCGCGGGTGGAGGTCACGGTCCACGAGGGCCGCGACGTGGCCGATGCCATCGTCGAGCTCACCCGCTCGGTGGATCTCACGGTGCTGGGAGCCACGCGCGAGAGCAGGCTCCAGCAACTCCTGTTCGGGGTGATCCCCGAGGAGGTGGGCCAGCGGGCGCTGAGCCCCGTGATCATGGCCCGCCGCCACGTAGGCGTGGCGGGAGCCATCCGCGCCTGGTTCAAGGGCCGGTGAGTTTGGTCACGGTGTCGGTGCGTCCGGCTCGTCCGTGTTCACGACCGAGACACCGTAGTGCCGCTGAGCCGCCTGGATCCACCCTTGGACGGACTGCAGCGTAACCCTGCGATCCTGGAACGACCTCGAAGAGCGACGCTCGACCCGCTGGATGCGGTTGAGCAGCTTCTGAGGCGTCTCGGCGGCCAACCCAGCCACGGATCCAACATCGGCTTGAACCAGGAGGTCGGCGGCCGTCTCATCGATCTCCGGCACCGTCATGAGCTCGGCCATACGCTGCCAGGCCTCCACCCGCGAGCGCGTGGTCTTGATCTCGTGGGCGACCTCACCTGGGTCCGCGCTCCACAGGCTCTGCGTATCCGCCAGCCCCATCTCGGCCAAGAGCTCCCCATCGTGCTTGCCGATGGTCTCGATGTCCCGCACGTCGTGGATCTGCCCGTTCTCGAACAGGTCCGGTGAACCCGCGCGGTGGGCTCTGGGGGCTGGGACGCCGTGCTCGGTTTCGAGGTCATCCTCGTGGCGCGGGGAGGCAGGTTCGAAGTCCGCCTCCTCGTGCCCTCGGATCGCCGTGCCTGCCTCGCGGCTGTCCCGAAGCTCGGCAGCCAGCTCCGCGTGCCGGCTCTTCTGGGCGACGAGCTCGGCCTCATGGCGGGCGAGCAACGTCAACGTCCGCCGCATGCTGACCAGCGTCGTCAGTGTGACAACGCCGATCAGCGCGACAGCGAGGCCCATCAGAGTGATGGCGATGGGCTGTGCCAGGAACCCAAGCGTGGGGATCTCGAAGAAAGCCAAAGCACCGATCGTCAAGAAACCGACGATCAGCGCGATGGCAAGGCCGTCGTACAACCTGCTGCGCTTACGTGTCTCCTCCCCCGGGGTCTCCGGGGTCTCATGTTCCTCATCAGTGTCCATCATGCATACCCACATGGACCTCTTGAGGCCGCCTACATGAGGGCTCCCCTCCCGTGACCCCAACATCCAAGAGCCATGGTGCCAGGCGGCCGATCAGGGGTCGTCCGGCTGGGCTCCCGGTGATGCGAGCGTGAACGAGAGCGTGGCCCCGCGGCCTGGCTCGGAGTCGACCCAGATCTCGCCTCCGTGGCGCTGGACGATGCGCTTGCAGATCGCCAGCCCGATGCCCGAGCCGGAACCGTGCTCCCGGGGCTGGGCCCGGTGGAAGAGCTCGAAGATGCGGTTCTGTTCGTTCGGCTCGATACCGATCCCATGGTCCTGGACGGACAGGACCCACTGAGAACCGTTCCGTGCCGCCGAGACATGGACCCGTGGGGGCTGGTCACCCGCGTAGATGAGGGCGTTGCGGATGAGGTTCTGGAAGAGTTGGCGGAGCTGGTTGGCATCGGCGAGCACCGTGGGTAGCTCCTCGGTCGTGACCGTCGCTCCCGTCTCGCGGATCTTCACGCTCAGATCGGTGATCACGTCGTCGAAGATGGTCCGCACGTCGACGGGTTCCAGGCTAGCCCCTTGCGTGTCGACGCGAGCGTAGGCGAGCAGGCCCTCGACCATGCCATGCATCCTGTTGGCGCCATCCACGGCGAACTCGATGAACTCCTGGGCATCTTCGTCGAGCTCATCCTCGTAGCGATCCTCGAGGAGGGCCAGGTAGCTCGAAATCATCCGCAGCGGCTCTTGGAGGTCGTGGCTGGCTGCGTAGGCGAACTGCTCCAGGCGGTCGTTGGATTCCTCGAGGCGACCGATCATGCCCTCGAGCTCGTGCTCGTAGGCGTCCCGCTTGATCGCGTCGGCCAGGATGTTGGCCACGCTCTGCACGAAGTTGACATCCTCGCCGGAGAAGCGCCGGTGTTCGGTGTCATGCGTGCCCAGGATCCCCCAGGGGTCCTCGAAGGCACCGATGATGGTGCTGATCCCGCTCTTGACGTCGTGGGAGGTGAGCAGCTCCGGACCGGTGAACCGTGTCTCGTGCTCCAGGTCCTCGACCACGACGGGTTCCTTGGAGAGCAGGGTGTAGCCGGCTTGGGAGAGCGTGTTGGCTTTCACCGTGGCATGCCCCACGATGCCGTCGCGCCAGCCGACGCCTTGCCGGAGCAGCAGCTCCTCAGCCTCGGGGTCGAGATCGAGGATCTTGCAGTAGGCGTTCCCGAGCACGTCGGCCACCGCACGAGCGCACTCGTGCATGAGCTCATCCGACTCGTTGGACAGGGCGAACTGACCCAACCGTGCCACCGTCTCCTGCTGGAGGGCGCGACGCTCGAGACGCTCCTGGGTCTCCCTGCGCTCTGTCACATCCTTGAGGTAGACCGACTGGCCGGTGGGCGAGGGGTAGACAGAGACGTGAAGCCAGGCCCCAGCGGGCTCGTGGAAGATCTCCTGCTCAGCCATCTCGCCTGTCTGCCTGGCTTCACGGTAGAGATCGGCGAACGGGACATGCGTATCGTCGGGCAGGACGTCCTCGAAGTTCGCGCCCACCAAGGTGGCGCGGTCCATGTCCACCAGGGCCAGCAACGCGTCGTTGGCGTACGTGATGTTCCCGTCCTGGTCCACGGCGTAGAACGCATCGTCGATCCGCTCGAACACGTCATCGAGCTCGCTGCGCAGCTCATCGCGCTGCTGCTCAAGACGGTGAGCCTGTGCCTTGGCCTGGGTGATGTCACTGACGCTGATCACCACGTAGCGCACGCCACCCTGCTGGCCCAGCACGGGCGCTGCGTTCACGCTGATCCAGCGGGCCCGCTCCCCAGGGGAGCCGATGCGGAGCTC
>CAYNEI010000122.1:0-3476 GCA_964396185.1 uncultured Thermoplasmatales archaeon | reverse complement strand
GACGACCCCATCATCCCGGTGATCATCGGGGACGGCATCGGGCCCGACATCCTCAACGCCGCCCAACCGGTGCTCTCCACCGCCGTCGAGGTCGCCTACGATGGCCAGCGGGAGATCAACTGGCTCGAGATCCCGGCAGGCGAGGCCAGCCACAAGGCCCACGGCGAGTACCTCCCCCAGGACACGGTCGACGCCATCGCCCACTACCGGATCGCGCTCAAGGGCCCGCTCACCACGCCCATCGGGACCGGCATCCGATCGCTCAACGTGCGGCTGCGCCAGCTCCTCGACCTCTACGCCTGCGTGCGGCCGGTTTACTGGATCGAGGGCGTGCCCAGCCCGATCCACCACCCCGAGAACGTGGACATGGTCATCTTCCGCGAGAACACCGAGGACGTCTACGCCGGCATCGAGTGGGAGGCTGGCACCGACGAGGTCGAGAAGGTCAAGCGCTTCCTCGTCGAGGAGATGGGGGTCACGGACAAGTTCCACGACGGTCCCATCGGTCTCGGCGTCAAGCCCATCAGCGAGTTCGGCACCAAGCGGCTCGTGCGCAAGGCCATCCAGTTCGCCATCGACAACGACCGCGAATCCGTCACCCTGGTCCACAAGGGCAACATCATGAAGTTCACCGAAGGGGCCTTCCGCGACTGGGGCTACGAGCTCGCCGCCGAGGAGTTCCCCGAGCAAACCATCACCGAGGACGAGCTCTGGGACAAGCACGACGGTCAGCGCCCTGAGGGCAAGATCGTCATCAAGGACCGCATCGCGGACAACATGCTCCAGCAGCTCACCACGCGCACGGACCAGTACGACGTGCTCGCCCTGCCGAATCTCAACGGCGACTACGTCTCCGATGCCGCCGCAGGCCTCGTCGGTGGCCTGGGCATCGCGCCCGGCGGGAACATCAGCGATGACAAGGGGCTCTTCGAGGCCACCCACGGCACCGCGCCCAAGTACGCCGGCATGGACAAGGTCAACCCCACCAGCGTCATCCTCAGCGGCGTGCTCATGCTCGAGCACATGGGATGGACCGAGGCCGCCCAGCTCGTCCGCCAAGGTATCCGCAAGACCGTGCTCGACAAGACCGTCACGTACGACCTGGCCCGCCAGCTCACCCCCACCGTCGAGCCGGTCAAGTGCAGCGAGTTCGGGGCGGCCATCGAGGCCAACATGCGCGAGCTCGGCGCCTGAATTCACCGCGGTGGGGCTGGAAGGTCCGAGCGGATGCGTTCCGTGAACGCTTATCCCGTAGCCCGCCGTTGCGGGTGAGCGCTGGCTATGGCAGGGGATACAGCCGACGCAGCCACCGCGGGCCTCGATCCAGGCCTGCAAGCCCGGGTCGAGGAGGACGGTACCCGGCCCAAGAAGTACGGCATGTTCGGCGGGGTGTTCACGCCCACGCTTCTCACGATCCTCGGCGTGATCATGTTCCTGCGCCTTGGATGGGTCGTGGGCAACGCCGGGCTGGTCGGCGCCATCGGCATCATCCTGATCGCCTTCGCGATCACCATCTTCACCGGCCTCTCCATGTCCTCGATCACCACGAACATCCGCATCGGGGGCGGGGGCGCCTACTCCATCATCTCGCAGTCCCTGGGCATCGAGGTCGGCGGCTCCATCGGGATCCCGCTGTTCATCGCCCAGGCCCTGGCGGTCAGCATGTACATCTTCGGTTTCCGGGCTGGCTGGCTCTACGTCTTCCCGACCCACTCCCCCCTGCTCATCGACGTCTCCACGTTCGCGGTGCTCTTCGTGGTGGCTTTCGTGAGCGCGGGGTTGGCCTTCCGCATCCAGTACGTCATCATGGCGGTCATCGTGGCCTCGCTGGTCTCCGTGGCCGGGGCTGCGTTCATGGGCTCCATGGTGCACACGCCAGAGCTCTTCGGCAGCTTCCAGGGGGCCCCGGAGAACGGGTTCCAGGGCATGACCTTCTGGCAGGTCTTCGCCGTCTTCTTCCCGGCTGCCACCGGCATCATGGCTGGAGCCAACATGTCCGGGGACCTCGAGGATCCGCGCAAGAGCATCCCAGTGGGCACCATGGCCGCCATCTTGCTAAGCCTGGCCATCTACCTCGTCCTGGCGTACTGGCTGGCCACCTCGGCCACCACGGATGAGCTGCTCAACAACTACACCATCATGATCGACCAAGCCCTCTGGGGACCAGCCGTCATCGGTGGGCTGCTGGGGGCGACGTTCTCCTCTGCGCTGGCCTCCCTGGTCGGTGCGCCGCGTATCCTGGAGGCGCTTGGCAGCCACAAGATCCTGCCCAAGGGCGAGGCGCTGGCCAAGCGCTCGGCCCGGGGCGAGCCCCACCGCGCGCTCGTGCTCACGGGCATCCTCGTGCTCGCCGCGCTCATGCTTCGCTCGCTCAACGCGGTGGCCCCGCTCATCACGATGTTCTTCCTGATCACCTACGCCATGGTGAACATCGTGGTCCTGGTCGAGCAGCGGCTCAACCTCGTGAGCTTCAGGCCGCTCTTGCGCGTGCCCACCTTCGTGCCCCTGCTTGGGGCGGTGGGTTGCGTGGGCACCATGTTCATCATCAACCCCACCTTCGGGCTCGTCTCCATCGTGCTCGTGGTGGGCCTCTACTACTACCTCGTGCGCCGGACCCTGGAAGCCCCGTACGGGGATGTGCGAAGCGGTCTTTTCTCGGCGCTCACAGAGTGGGCGGCCAAGCGCGCAGGCCGCATGCCAGGCAAGCAGGAGAAGGCATGGCGACCCAACCTCATGATCCCGGTCCAGGACCCGGCCATCATCCGGCGCAACTTCCACTTCCTTCGCAACATCGCCTACCCCCAGGGCCTGGTCAAGCTTCTGGGCATCACCGAGAAGGGTCGATCCCACGAGCTCGAGGAGCCCCTGCTCGACCTGGAGAACGCGTTCCGGGAGCAGGGGATCTTCGTCACCTCCACCAGCGTCGGTGCCCGCAACTTCGAGGACGGCATGGTGGACGCCATGCAGGCCCTGCGAGGCACGTTCTTCCGCCCGAACGTGGTCTTCCTGCCGGTGCCTGAGAGCGAGGAGGAGGCCCAGCGCACCGAACGCATCGCGGACCGGGCCGAGGCCGCCGGGCTGGGCACCTTGCTCTTCAAGGAGCACCCCCGCGCCGGGCTTGGCCGCCGCGCCAGGGTGAACCTCTGGATCCCCGACCAGGGACCCACCTGGAGCGTCGGCATGGACCTGGGCAACCTGGATCTGGCCATCCTTACGGCCTACATGCTCGCCAAGAACTGGGACGCCAAGCTCCGTGTGATCACCCACATCGAGGACGGCGGCGACCACGCAGCCGCGCGCGCCTACCTCGACCAGCTCTGCGGGATCGCGCGCCTTCCGTCCACCACGGAGCGGCTTGTCATCGAGGGCACCCTGGAACGCGCCCTGGACTACGCACCCGAGGCCGATCTCAACGTGCTCCCGCTCGTGCCCGAGTTCGACGCCGAGGAGTTGAACCGCACCATCGAGCGCACCCG
>CAYNEI010000121.1:0-3558 GCA_964396185.1 uncultured Thermoplasmatales archaeon | reverse complement strand
CGAGATCCGCGTGGACCCGAGCCGCCCGGTGCGCGAGGAGGCGGACCGGTGCCACAACCGGTGGCATCCCGACATCCCCCCGGTGCTCACGTGCCGCCCCGGCGACGAGGTCCTGATGGAGACCCGCGACGCGGTGGACGGGCAGTACACGAGGAACTCGACCCACGCCGACGTGCGGACCACCGATCGCACGGTCGTGCACCCGCTCACCGGTCCCGTCCGCGTCGAGGGCGCCGAGCCGGGGGACCTCCTGGAGGTCGAGGTCCTCGAGGTGGCACCGGGAGACTTCGGGTACACGGCCCAGATCCCCGGCTTCGGCTTCCTGGCGGACGAGTTCCCCGAGCCGTTCCTGGTGCGGTGGGATCTGGCCGGGGGGGTGGCCACGTCGCCGGAGCTCCCGGGGGTCAAGGTTCCCGCTTCGCCGTTCATGGGGACCATGGGGGTGGCGCCCTCGCACGAGCTCCTGCGGCGGATCGACCGACGTGAGCGGGCGTTGGTGAAGGCGGGGGAGGACGTGGCCCTCCCCGAGCCGCGGGGCGCGGTGCCGGCCCGGGAGCCGATCGCCTCGCACGGCCTGCGCACCAAGCCACCCCGGGAGAACGGCGGCAACATGGACGTCCGCCACATGGTGGCCGGGACCAGGATCCTGTTCCCAGTGTGGGCCGAGGGGGCCCTGTTCTCGGCCGGCGATGGCCACTTCGCTCAGGGCGACGGGGAGTCGTGCGGAACGGCCATCGAGACGCGGGCCACCTTTCGGGCCCGGCTCCGCCTCCGGAAGGGCGAGGCCGCCGACCGCCGGATCCGGGACGTGCGCTTCGAGTCCCCCGCGGCCCACCCGTCTCCCGGCCCGGCGGTCACCACGACCGGGCTCTGCGTATACGCGGACGGCGAGGCCCGGGCCGAGGACCTGACGGTCGCCGCCCGTAGCGCGCTCCGTAACATGATCGACCACCTGGCCTCGGAGTTCGGGTACTCGCGCCAGCAGGCCTACGCTATCTGCAGCGTGGCGGTGGACCTCAGGATCGGCCAGGTGGTGGACTCGCCGAACTACCTGGCCACGGCGTCCCTTCCCTTGGGCGTAGTGTCCGGGGGGACATGAGCGGCGCAGCCGTTCCGGAGACCTCGGCGTGAGGTTCGGCGCCGCGTTCTTCCCGGCCATGCCGGTCGAGGAGGCAGTTGGCCTGGCCCGCCTGGCCGAGCACCTCGGCTACGAGGATCTGTGGATCCCCGACCAGTCCTTCCACCACGATCCGTTCGTGCTGCTGGCGGCGTGCGCCCGAGCCACCACCGCGATCCGGCTCGGGGTGGCGGTCACGAACCCGGTGAGCCGCCACCCGGTACAGATCGCTCGGGCGGCCGCCACCGTGGACGAGATCGCCGGGGGGCGGTTCGTGCTGGGCCTTGGCGCCGGCAACCGGACCCGGGTGCTCCCCGCCCTGGGGCTCCCTACCGACCGCCCGGCCACCCGGGTCGAGGAAGCCATCGAGGTGTGCCGGCGGCTCCTTCGGGGGCGGGAGGTCTCGGTGGACGGCCGAACCGTTCGGGTGACCGGTGTCCGGCTGGAGGCCGGGGGGAGGGAGGTCCCCATCTTCGTGGGGAGCCGCGGGCCCCGGGTCCTCCGGCTGGCGGGCGCCGCGGCCGACGGGGTCTTCCTGGAGGCCATGTTCACGCCCCGAGGCCTTGACCACGCCCTGGGCCTGGTGGCGCGCGGCGCCCGGGAGGCTGGCCGGGACCCCCGGGAGGTGGAGACCGTGGCCTGGCAAGCCCTGCGCCTCTCCACCACGGTGGCCGCCGGGGACGAGGATCGCTACCGGTCTTGGGCGGCCCTCCTGATCCGGAGCACCCGGCCCGAGGTCCTGGAGCGGATCGGCATCCCCCGCCGGACGTTCGAGCCGGTGGTGACGGCGTTCGGGGAGGGGGGAGAGGCGGCGGCGGGCCGGCTGGTGCCCGACGAGGCGATGGCCCGCCTGCTCCTGGTAGGCGGGCCCGAGGGGGTGGAGGCTGCCCTCCGGGCGGTGGAAGAGCGCGGAGTTGACAGCGTTGCCATAATCAGTTTTGGTAATACCGAAGTCGTTCAGGACACCCTCCGGCGGTTCGCCCTGGACGTAATGGCCCGCTTCGAGCGCTAGCGACGGCTCCCGTGCCGTCCCGGGAGGACCTGGATGAACGAGAGCGATCTCCGGGAGGTGGAGCGGTACTACCAGAACCTCTCCACGCTCATCCGCCTCCACGGTGCCGAGCACATGGGACGGCAGTACGTGGTGATCCGCCTGGCCCGGATGGAGGTGACCGGGCCCCTCGACTACAGCGACCTCCAGCGGATCCTGGGACGAGTCGTCGACCTCCGGACCTGGTACGGATCGTGGCACCGGGACGCCGTGGAGGCCGAGGAGCTGGCCCGGCGGTTCGCCGAGGAGGGCCGGACGGTCTCCGCCGCCGACCTCTACCACCGGGCGTCGGCGTGTCATCACTGGGGCGCGTACCTGGCCCGGATCGGGTCTCCCCAGAAGGCGGAGGGCCGGGCCGAGCGGGTGCGCTGTTACCGGGAGGCGGTGCGCCTGTGGGACGATCCGATCGAGCCCATCACCATCCCGTACCGGGGCCACGAGATGCCGGGCTATCTCCACCTGGCGCCGGGGGAGGAGCCGGCGCCGTGCGTGATGATGGTCAACGGTGCCGACTCCGTGAAGGAGGAGTACCACAACTGGGCCCGCCAGTTCGTCCGGCGCGGCCTGAGTGTCCTGACGATGGACGGGCCGGGGCAGGGTGAGATGTTGGGTCGGCTGTCTATGCGGCCCGACGCGTGGGAGGAGCCCATGGGGGCGGCCATCGACGCCCTGGAGGGGTCGGGGAAGGTAGACGCCGGCAGGTTGGGAATCTGGGGGAGCAGCATGGGGGGGTTCCTTGCCCTCCGGGCCGGGGCGTTCGAGCCGCGGATCCGGGCCGCCATCTCCTCGGGCGGATTCTACGACTTCCGTGACCACCGTTTCTGGGCGGTGACCACTCAGCTCAACGTGATGGAGAATCTGATGGTCGACTCCCTCAGCGAGGCCCGGGAGTACATCGACCGGTGCACCCTGGAGGGCGTGGCGGAGCGCATCGAGGTCCCGTACCTCGTGATACATGGGGCCCGCGACGAGCTGGTCTCAGTCGAGGAGGCCGAGCGGATGGCGGAGGGCCCCAAGGGCGAGTTCGTGAACTTCGAGGACGGGTTTCACACCTGCACGAACTACAACGCCACCCTGGTGCCGCTGATGTGCGACTGGATGGCGGGGAAGCTCTTGGCATGAGTGTCCGCCCGGCCCGCGGGGACGAGAGGGCGTGAAGCCGCCGCCCTTCGACTACGCCGCCCCGGAGACGCTCGAGGAGGCGGTGGCCCTCAAGTCCGAGCGTGGCGACGAGGCAGTGCTCCTGGCTGGCGGCCAGAGCCTGATCCCCCTCTTGGCCCTCCGCCTGGCCGGCCCCTCCACAGTGATCGACCTTAACCGGGTTCCGGGGGTGGACCACGTGCGGGAGGAGCGGAGGTCGCTCGTCCTGGGGGCCATGGCCCGGCACCGG
>CAYNEI010000120.1:0-3578 GCA_964396185.1 uncultured Thermoplasmatales archaeon | reverse complement strand
CCAATCGAAAAGGCAACCATTAAGCCGGCCCGTCCAGGTCATCACCGTTGGATGGGATGCCCATGGACCTCTCGAGTTTACTCTCTGATTCGCTGAAGCACGAGGGGTACGAGGTCGAGGATGCCCCCCCGATCGAGGGGCGCTCCGGAGCCTCCTACCCAGTCTCGCTCATGGCCACCAGGCAGGGCCGTCGGCTCATCGTGGACGTGCTGGCCACGCGCTCGGTCGGACCCAAGGACGTCAAGGCCCTGGAGTCCATCGTCGAGGACACAGGTGTGGATGGCGCGATCCTGTACGGTCTGGCTGGCCTGGATCCTGCCCTGCGCCAGAACCCGCCGAGCGAGCGCCTTGAGCTCTGGCCGCGCGAGAAGCTTGCCACGTTCTTGGGCTCGCGCCTGATCGATGCGGTGGCTGCCGGCGAAGAGGGCCTACCCGAACTTGAGCTCCTCTCCCACGTCGACGATCCTCCGGGAGCCGCGCCTGAGCGAACCCCCGAGCAGGTTCCGGAACCGACGCGCGAACCAGCTTCCAGCCCGACTTCCGAACCGACACCCGAACCAGCGGCATCGGCCGCATCTGAGCAAGGTGGTCAGATGTTCCCAGAGGCCGACGCCGAGCTGCTTCCAAGCGGCCAAGCCAGCGACCCGGTCGAGACGCCGAGCCCCGCTGAGGCCAAGGCGACCCCCGCCGAAGCAGCCTCCTCGGACCCATCCATCCCGCAAGCCGAGCCCCCGGCCGCGACAGGGGGTACGCCTGATCCCACGCCAGGGGCCGCGGCGGAGACGCCTCCCCCGCCATCGCGATCACCCGAAACGCCCGAATCGACCGGGCTGGATGAGGAGGCTGACGGAGGTTTCGTGGATCCCCAGGACATGGCCGAGCGGGCCAAGCGGATGCTCGATGCCGGCGAGATCCCAGACGACGGGGATGCTGAGATCCTCTCGTCCAGCCGGAAACCAGCCGACGCTCCTGGCCCGTCGTCGCCACCGGAGTCTAGCTCGCCCGAGCCAGGGCCGCCCAGCCCCCAGGCCCCGCCACCTGATGGCGAGCCTGAGGCGGAGGGTGAGACCGGGCTCGAGACGGAAGGCGAGCCGGAGCCCGAGGGCCAGGCGTTCCCAGATGGGGATTGTGAGCTCCTTCCAAGCAAGCCGAGAACAAGCGAGGCCCAAGAGGCGCGGGCTGGCGACCAGGAGGAGGCCGCTTCCACCCCCCCTCCCGGTCCGGACCGCGCTGCGCCATCGAACCCGGCTTCCTCCTCGACCCAGCCGTCGTCTTCCACCTCATCCACCCCGCCCGCTGGATCAGGACCGGCGACGAAATCCCCGCTGGCTGCGGCCGGTGCGACCACGGTCCCAGCGCCTGATGAGCCGCGCTTCGAGGCCGGTGGCTGCATCCAGCCCCAGGTCGACCAAGCCGCGGCGCGCCAGGCAGCTCAGGGAGCGCTCTTCAAGGTCGACGAGGTGAAGCTCGAGCTCATCCCCTTCCACGTCTTCGCTTACGAGTGCGAGCTCCAGGGAGGGCGAACCTCTCGGCCAGCCTCGGGCCGGGTCTGGGTCTCCAAGCAGTCCGGTGCGGTGGTGCCAGCACCCGAGGGGCCCATGATCGCCGAGCCCTCCGGGCCCTTCACGCGCTACGAGGGCAAGCTGGGTCCCGAGGCGCTGGCTTCCAACGTGGCCACCTACCTCTCCGACGAGCTCGAGGTGCGCGAGGAGGTCAAGGAGGACTACGGGGAATCCGCCATCATCGAGCGTGTCACGCTCAAGCCCGTGCCTGAGAGCCTGGCCGTCACCGCCGTGGGCAGCGCGTATGCTCCCCGGTGGAAAGTGACCGGCCAGAACGGGACCGTGTACGTGGACGCCTTGACCGGGGATCTGTTCTCCGTTTGAGCCGCGCTCGCCTCACACGCGGATGCGCTTGCTGTGCCCGCAGATGGGGCAGCGGACCTTCACGGTGCCAGGCCCGCGCACCCGGAGTCTCAGCTTCGAGTCGCACCTCGAGCACAGCCCCTTGAGCTTGCGGCCGGTGGCCTCGCGAACGATAGGGCCGGCCAGGGGGTAGCGGGGTTCGTCCAAGTACGAGGAGGGATCCCGTCCGGGGGACGGCTCGTCCAGCATGGAGAGGGGTCGCGGCCTTTGGGCGGGCTCATCGAGCAGGTCGGCGGGGTTCAAGGGTTCGAACGTGTCGATGGGATCCTTGGGTGGACGAGGCGCTCGGCGCTTCTCGACCACCTGGAACGTGACCTCGCCACTCGAACTGGACACGACCGAGCCAGCCGTCGGCGGGCTTGAAAGGGTTCCGATTTCATCCTGGCCATGGCTCTACGCCCATCGGGATCCACATACCGTGTCGCCGCGCATGCCAGCCTAGACTTCCGGACTGATTTTGCGTAAGCTCTCGCGCGGGCCTGAGCGAGGCGAGCTCAAGGAGCCCGAAGCAGGCAACCCCACTGGGTTGTCGATGGAGGGCGACGCCGAGATCGTCCGCCTCAGGCCCGCGCCCCGTTGGGCCACCCTCAGGAGGTGACGGCGCAGTTGGCGCGGTTGGGGTTCGTTGCAGACGGCGTCGACTTCGACTCGACGGAAACCATCGCATCGCGCCGTGACCGGCGCTTGCATCCGGATCTGCCGATCCGGCCTCCGGGGACTCCTTCGGCAGAACCACCGCGTATCGACCTGATGGCCTCTTGCTTCCGGACCTGGCGGTCCGGTCCTTGTCTTCACGCTCCTGAGGGTGGCGAGAGCTTACCCCAATCACGTCCGGAAGTCTATTTACCCTGATGGCTCCTGGGAAGCATCATGTCCCCCGAGGGCCCGGCCCGGGTGTTCACCATCGGCTACGACGGCAAGCAACCCGCCGAGATCCTCGAAGCCCTCTCGGAGCACGCGATCCATCGGCTCATCGACGTGCGAGCCATCGCCGAATCGAGCAAGGAAGGGTTCTCTGCTGACGAGCTCATGGGTCCCCTGGCTGAGCTCGACATCGGCTACATCCACATGGGCGAGCTCGGTGATTTCCAGCCGGAGCCCTATAAGGATTACATGGAGACGAGCGAGTGGCAGGAGGCCTACGAGCGGCTGCTCGACCACGTCTCCGAGGGGGTAAGCTGTCTCCTGTGCGCGTGCGCGGACGTCTCCTCGTGCCACCGCCGCTTCCTGGCCATGCGGTTGCGAGAGGATGGGGCTCGCGTGGTCCACCTGACCCCTGCCGGACCCAAGGAAGCCGTCACCTTCGAACAGGGCGCGTGAAAGCGAGGGCTTGGCGGGGCAGTCGCCGCCTTGCACCGTGACCCGAGGCTGCTCTCGCGCCCGGACTGCAGGCTCGATGGCGGGCCGTCGTGAGACCGAACAGCGTCGAAGATAAGGCGACCGTAGGGGAAGACATTGCCCGATAGCTCCATCTCACGCCTCCCCCGCACCCAGCCGTTCGTTCTCGGGGCCTTCCGAGCGCGAGGGCGGCGTTTCACACCCAGGGAGCCACCACATCTTGGCCTGACGGCCGCTTGTTTCCGCTCTTGCCAGAGCGGTCTTTGCGCCGCCCTCGCGACCCCGAGGCCCCGACAAAGAAAAGGTCGTTTCGAC
>CAYNEI010000119.1:0-3658 GCA_964396185.1 uncultured Thermoplasmatales archaeon | reverse complement strand
CAAGGCGCCGATGTCGACGCGCCCGGGACCTACGGGACGTCGGCGCTGCACTGGGTCGTCCGCGTCGAGGATCGTGCGACGGCGGGGCTTGTGCTCGACGCGGGCGCCGACCCGAACCTGCGCGACCCGCGCGGCGTCGCCCCGCTGCATCTCGCGATCGCGAACGCCGACGCCGAGATGGTCCGGCTTCTGCTGGCGGCGGGCGCCGATCCGCTCGTCGCCGACCGCACCGGCGAGCCGCCGCTCATGCTGGCGGCGCGCGTCGGCAGCACCGAGATCGTCGAGGCGCTGCTGTCCCAGGGCGCTCGGCCGGCCGACCGGGAGCCGACCTACGGCCAGACCGCGCTGATGCTGGCGGCCCGCGAAGGTCATGTCGACATCGTGCGTCTGCTGATTGCGCGCGGCGCAAACGTGAACGCGCAAACGCGAGCGGGCGAGACACCGTCGTTCAGGCTGCCGAGCGACAACGCGGGCTCGAAGGGCGTCGGGATCATCCGCGGCGGTTGGCCCGAGCGCGGCATGCGCCAGCCTGTGCCGGGCGCGAAGACGCCGCTGCTGTACGCGACGCGGGAGGGTCGCCTGCCGAGCGCCCGCCTGCTCGTCGGGGCCGGCGCGGATCTCGAGCTCGCCGACGCCAACGGGATCACGCCGCTCATCAACGCGCTC
The DNA here is from genome assembly GCA_964396185.1 of uncultured Thermoplasmatales archaeon. GTDB lineage: Archaea > Thermoplasmatota > SW-10-69-26 > SW-10-69-26 > SW-10-69-26 > CAYNEI01. Next base: position 2,992 of record CAYNEI010000119.1, on the reverse strand, counting down.
ATCAACGCGAGCATCGCCGTCGCCGTCGAAGAGCACCGGGAGCACCTGGCCGTCGCGCGGCTCTTGATCGAGCACGGCGCCGACGTCAACGCTGTCGACTGGTACGGACAGACGCCGCTCTGGGCCGCCGTCGACCTGCGCAATCTCGACGTGACCGGACCGTCGCGCGACAACGGCATCGATCGCGGCGAGGCGCTCGAGCTCATCGGTCTGCTGCTCGAGCGCGGCGCCGACCCGAACGCGCGGACGCGGGAGTACCCGCCCGGCCGGCGCTTCGTCACGCGTCTCGGGTCGTTGTCATGGGTCGACTTCACGGGCCAGACGCCGTTCCTGCGCGCCGCGCTCGCGGGCGACACGACCGTGATGCGGTTACTGCTCGCACACGGGGCAGATCCGAGCATCGCGACTTTCGGCGGCACGACCCCGCTCATGGCCGCGGCCGGAGTCAACTGGGTCGTCAATCAGACGTTCGACGAGGGCCCCGAAGCGCTGCTCGCCGCAGTCGAGCTCTGCCACGAGCTCGGCAACGACGTCAACGCAGTCAACTCGATGGGGCTGACGGCGATCCACGGCGCGGCGAACCGCGGCTCGAACGAGATCATCGAGTTTCTCGTCGAGAACGGCGCGCGGTTGGACGTCGCGGACAACGAGGGGCGCACGCCGGTGACCTGGGCCGAAGGCGTCTTTCTCGCGACGCATCCGCCCGAGCGCAAGCCGGCGACGATCGCGCTGCTCGAGGAGCTGGCGCGCTCGTCGACGACTCGATAGTAGGGCGTGCGCGCCGACTCGCGCCGTCCTGGCTCGCGATCCGCCAGCGGGGCGCGAGCTCGTCGCGCTCGCGCTGCCGCCCCGTACGAGCGGCATCCTGCGCCGCAAGCATTCGCGTTCGACGAGGGGTACTGCAATGCGTTCGCTCATCAGATGCTCGATCTTGCTCATGGCGGCGGTTCTGCCCGCGCTGGCCGGGGCGCAGTTCGTCACGCATACGGTCGCTACCGAGCTTCGTTTCGGTTATCAGGCCATGATCGCCGATCTCAATCGTGACGGACGGCTCGATCTCGTCGGTCTCGGCGCCCGGATGTCGGAGCTTCTCTGGTTCGAGAATCCGACCTGGGAACCCCACGTGCTCGCCGGCGACCTGTCCGGGATGATCAACGTCGACGCGGCCGACATCGACGGTGACGGCATCCCCGAGATTGCGCTCGCCTACGGCTTCGGCACGATCGGCGCGCGCAGCACCGGAGATATCGCGATTCTGCGCCATGCCGGCAACCCGACCGAGCCCTGGACGCTGAACGGGATCGATGCGATTCCGACCGCGCACCGCATTCGCTGGGCGGACGTCGGCGGGAGCGGCGAGCCCGTGCTCGTCGTGGCGCCGATCCTTAATCGCGATGCCGGCAGCCAGGCCGATCCAGACCGGCTGCCGACGCCGCTCGTCTACTACCGTCCGGGCGAGTGGACGCGCGAGTCGATCACGATGGAGAATCTCGGCGCCGTGCACGGACTCCTGCCGTGGGACTCCGACGGCGACGGCCGGGACGAAGTGCTGACCGCCGGTCGTCTCGGCGTGCACTCGCATCGTCTGACAACGGATGGGCAATGGCTCCGCTCAGAGCTCTCGGTCGGCGTGCCGGAACCTTATCCGGATGGCGGCTCGAGCGATCTCGGCGCCGGCACGTTTGCGGGGGCGCCGTTTTTTGCGGCGATCGAGCCGTTTCACGGCAATCAGGTCGTCGTCTACCGGCCGACGACGGACGGCGCGTACAGCCGTCTCGTCATCGACACCGAGCTCGTCAACGGCCATTCGCTGCTCGTGGCCGACCTGAGCGGAGACGGCAACGGCGAGATCGTCGCCGCCGGCACGCGCGGGCCGCAGAACCTCTATCTGTATCGCGCAGTCGATGCGGCGGGCGACCGCTGGGAACGCTCGATCATCGACGCCGCGATCTCCGCCAACAGTTGCGCGGCCGGCGACATCAACGGCGACGGCCTGACCGACGTCGCCTGCATCGACAGCCGGGCGCCGAACAGCCTCAAGTGGTACGAGAATACGGGCGAGTGGTAGCGGCGGCGCGCAGCCGAAGGGACACCGATGAACAGAATCACTGCGACAGTCGTCGTTTCGCTCATAGTGACATACCCGGTTTTAGCGCAGCGCCCGTCCATTCCGCCGCGAGCCATCGACGGTCCGGCGCTCGACGTCACGCCGGTCGCGATCGATGCGGCATTCTCGATGCCGGAGGGTCTCGCGATCGAGTCGGCAGCCGATGTCGACATCGATGCCGACGGGCACGTTATCGTTCTGCATCGCGGACCGCAGGCGATCATGGAGTTCGAAGCCGACGGCACATTCGTTCGCGCCTTCGGCGAGGGGCTTTTCCGGCGCTCGCACAGCCTCGACATCGATGCCGACGGCAACTACTGGACGACCGATTTCGGGACGCACGTCGTCATGAAGCTCGCACCCTCGGGCGAAGTGCTGCTGACGCTCGGCACGGTCGGCGAACGCGGCACCTGGGACGAGGCCGCCGGGATCCGGCTCTTCGACGAGCCCAACGACGTCGCGTTCGATTCCGAAGGCAACATCTATATCTCCCAGGGGCACGGGCGCGGCGAGCCGCGCGTGCTGAAGTTCGACCGTGACGCGAATTTCGTCGAGTCGTGGGGCCGACGAGGGACGCTGCCGGGCGAATTCGCCGTGCCCCACTCGCTCGTCATCGACGAGAACGATCTGATCTACGTGGCGGACCGTGAGAACCGGCGGATCCAGGTGTTCGACACTGACGGGCAGTTCATCAAAGGCTGGCTCTATTACGGGATGGCCTGCAGTCTCGAGCTGCACGGCGGCGACATCTACATGACGACGGGCTTCGATGGCCAGCTCGTAGTGTGCTTAACGGCCGACGCCAGGCCGCCGACCTGACGCCTTTAACTTCTTTCTTCTCAGCAAGTTACGGAGGTAATTTGCGCGATAACATTAAGGAATTGG
>CAYNEI010000118.1:0-3661 GCA_964396185.1 uncultured Thermoplasmatales archaeon | reverse complement strand
CGGCCTCACCAAGTACGAGATCGACGCCTACCTGGCGCTGTTGCCCCTGGGCATCGCTGAGGCCAAGGACATCTGCCAGCGCTCGGGTGTGCCCACGAGCAAGATCTACGACGCCATGAGCCGGCTCGAATCCCTAGGCCTCATCGATGTGCAGCACAGCCGGCCCAAGAAGTACATGGCGCGCGACGTCTCCACCGCCATCAGCCGGTTGAAGGCCAAAAAGGAGCAGGAGTTCCAGGCCATCAAGGAGAAGCTGCCGGTGCTGGAGACCCAGCTGGCCACCCGGGCGCGCACCCCGCCCAAGGAGTCGCCGTTCTGGAGCGTGGCCATCGGCTGGGACGAGTTCGTGGACAAGCATCTGGCCAAGGCCGTGGAGGCCAAGGAGACGTACTACGCGGTCATCGACCACGCCGCCATCGTGGAGACCGCCAGCCCCGAGGTGCTCGAGCGCGCCGGCGAGATGATCGAGGCGATCAAGCAGAACGTCCGGCGCCAGCACGTGGACTTCCGCCTGCTGGTCATCCACGACGACGCAGCGTTCAAAACCGCCCAGGAGTGGGCCATCGGGATGATCGGACGCGGTGGGCGGCGCAGCATGCGGTTCACCACGGAGAAAGTGCCCAGCTTCCACGTCCTGGACGAGGAGGGGGTTATCCTGCTCATCCCGAACCCTGCCCGGCCAGGCCAGACCCTGGGCTCGGTGTTCGTGACCGACACGGACTTGGCCAACGAGATCCACCAGGACTTCGAGCAGCTATGGCGTGACGGGCGGAAGCCCACCGCTGAGTGACCTTCTCCACAACGGCACACCGTTGTCTCCAGCTCCGCGTTTTAAGTAGCTGCTCGGGAGTGGACCCACCATGCGTATCCTGGCCATCGTCCTGCTCGCCTCGACCCTCATGGTGGCTGGCTGTCTCAACGGGGAGGAGTCGACCCCGGGGGAGTCCAGCGAGGCGAACGAGCCCGTCGCGTCCGCGCTCCCGGACCTCTCGGATGTCCCCTTGCCCGAGCTGGACACGCAGCGGCTGGCGGACTGGCACGCTGATTTCGTGCAGACGTTCGTCAAGCGCGACACGGGCAGCCCCACCAACCAGCAAGCCAGCGACTTCCTGCTCTCGGAGCTCGATGGGCTGGGCTGGGAGACCGAGCTCATCGAGTACGCCCCCACAGGCATCGCGCTACCGACTGAGTCCGGGCACGGCATCAACGTCGTGGTGGCCACGAAACCAGGCGTGAACCCGGACCACGCCATCGCCTGGGTGAGCCACTACGATACCCAAGCCGGGACCATCCAGGGCGCCTACGATGACGGAAGTGGGGTGGCCATGGGCATCGAGCTGGTCCGTGAGCTCTCCGCCTACGAGAACAACAAGACCCTCAAGGCCATCTTCTTCGACACCGAGGAGCTGGGGTTGGTGGCCAGCGATTACTTCGTCAACGACCGGGTGCAGGGCGGCGAGATCACCTGGGATCTGGTCATCGGTCACGACATGGTGGGCATCAACTGCCCGGGCCATGCCTGGAAGATGTACCAGATGCTCGGCGAGAACTGGGAGAGCGAGCTGCGCCCGATCCAAGAGGAGCTCTACTACGACTTCCTCGACTACGAGGCCTCCTGCGTGAAGGTCTGGCCCGAGCACACCCGCAACAGCGACGAGCGCCGGTTCAAGGAGGTGGGCATCCCCATCATCCGCATGGCCGGCGGCCTGAACGCCTCCGACTACCCCCAGTACCACATGCCCGACGACACGATCGAGTTCCTGTACGGGTTCGTGGACGGACGCGAGAACTGGGAGGCCGGCCTGCGCACGGTGCTCGAGGGCAGCTACTGGAACGTTGTGGCGTTCGACCGACTCGCCTCGCTGAGCGACCAAGGTTGAGGCAAGCCGGTCCATGGCGACAAGCTAAGGACCTGGTCCGCCGTCCAGGGGAGCGATGGTCCGCGCGACGACGCTGCTGCTCACGCTTGCCCTTCCGGCTGCCCTGCTTGCCGGCTGCGCAACATCAGGCGCCCCCGACGCATCCCTCTGCCAGAACGGCGATGCCCCGTTCTTCCTCGAGGCCACCAACGAAGGCGGCCTGGCAGGGGGACTGGGGCTGTACGCGCTGGACCGTATCGGCGTGCTCACCGCCATCGAGTTCCGCCCCGAACAAGGCGAGGACACGTTCGTCTGGGACCGCAGCAACATGCACAACATCAGCGCGGAGGGCGCAGCGGCCACCCTGGAGACCATGACCTGGCAGCCCGAGGACGACCGAAGCTACAACCTCACGGTTGCCTACCGAGGGGCTGTGAGCGATGAGGACTTCTCCACCCTGTGCGAGCTGGCCCTCACGGAGTTCCGGGACTACGACGAGTTCTACCCGGACGAGGACTGCGCGGACGGCGACACCTGGACCTTCAACGTCTCCACGCTGGAGCGCGAGCTCACCAGCGGCGGCTACTGCCAGGGCTACACGGACACAGAGCTGGGCGCGTTCTCGCAAGCTTTCCTGGACGCGCGCGACGCTGTGCGTGAGCACGCCGTCGGGTGACGGCGAGCCGCTTGAGCCTGTCGTAGGACCGCTCAGCTGTGCTCGTCGAAGAGCGCGTCGTGCTTGCCCCGTTTGATCTCCTGCTGGACCTTGCGGGCGTCCTTGCCGTTGCACGTGATGCCCAGGCTGTTGGTCGTGCCAAGCACCTCGAGGGTGCGTGACTTGACCGTCTTGCCGAGCAGATCGGTCTTCTTCTGCTTGGAGACCTTGATGGCCTGCTCCAGGGTCAGATCAGCCACCTTGTCCAGGTTGGGCATGCCGGAGCCGGAGTCGATGCCGAGCTCCTCCTTGATGAGCGCGGACGTCGGGGGGGTCCCGACCTTGATGTCGAAGGTCTTGTCGTCGTTGACGATGACCGTGACCGGGACGGTCATCCCCTCAAAGGACTCCGTGTCCTGGTTGATCTGGTTGACGACGTCCATCACGTTGACGCCTGCTGGGCCGAGCGCGGGGCCAAGCGGTGGGCCAGCGCTGGCCTTACCGCCTTCCACGAGCACGTCGATCTCTTGTGCCATGTCGAATCACCTGCCGCGACCACGCCGGCGAGACCGGCCTTGGTACGCCCGGGGAGCCCGGACGGTGGATTCGGCAGGCTGCCAGACCCTCTCCCAGTATTTAGTCGCTTCCGTGACGAGCGTGGCGTCGTGTCGTTGTGGTTAGAGCTCGCGCCCGGCCCGCGTCGTTCCGGACTCCGGCTCGAAGAGGGCAGGCCCCGGCTCTTGTGCGGACGCGTAGACCAACACGCCGCCGATCAACGAGAGGACCCCAGGAGCAGACGGGCCGAGCACCACGAGCACGATGCCGGCCACGGAGGCGATCAGCGCGCCTGTGACCGCCTCATCGCGGGTCATGAGCCAAGCGCCAGTCAACACCGCGCCAGCACCGACGGCTTCAAGGAACGGATCAGGCCAAGCTTGCGGAAGAGCCAGGAGGCGTTCGAGGGCGGGCACGAGGGCGAGCAGTCCACCCACCAGGGCGAGCAGGATCCCGGCCTTCCCGAGATCATCCTTGCTGTTGAAGCGTTCGAGCGTCATCGGTAGAAGGTGGCTTGCTGGAGGTCAAGAGGGTTCTCTCACGATCCTCGAAACCGGCCATGCCGGGCGTCTGGAAGAGACCGCCGTGCTGG
>CAYNEI010000117.1:0-3687 GCA_964396185.1 uncultured Thermoplasmatales archaeon | reverse complement strand
GCGCGCTTTCACATCATGCCTGGGGGCATGCCACCCATGCCGGGGGGCATACCGCCCATGCCGCCCATGCCGCCGGGCATGCCTCCGGGTGGGCCGCCGGCGTCGCCGCCGTCGTCCTTGAAGGCGCCCTTGGAGGCGATGACGTCGTCGATGCGGAGCACCAGGGTCGCCGCCTCGGTGGCTGACTGGATGGTCTGGGTCTTCACGCGCAGGGGCTCGATGCTGCCGGCCTCGAAGGCGTCCTTGATGTCACCGGTGTTCACGAGCACGCCGGTGTTCGTCCCGCCGCTCTCGTGCGCCGAGCGAAGGTCCACGAGGACCTGGATGGCATCCATGCCAGCGTTCTCGGCCAGGGTGCGCGGGATCGCTTCCAGCGCCTCGGCGAAGGCCTCGATGGCCAGTTGCTCTCGCCCGCCTACGGTGTTGGCGTAGGATCGAAGGCGCAGGGCCACTTCGGTCTCGGTCGCGCCGGCGCCGGGGACGACGTGTCCCTCGGTGACGGCCGCGCTGACGGCGCCGATGGCGTCGTCCAGGGTGCGCTCGACCTCGTCGACGACGTGCTTGGTGCCGCCGCGGATGAGCACGCTGACCGCCTTGGCCTTGGGGCAGCCGGTCAGGAAGGTGACGCCGTCGCCGGCGATGGTGCGCTCCTCGACGTTGCCTGCGGTGCCGAGGTCGTCCTCGGTGAGGTCGTCGAGGTTGTTCACGATGCGCCCGCCGGTGGCGCGCTCGAGTCGCTGCATGTCGGACTTCTTGACGCGTCGGATGGCGTAGATGCCGCGGCGAGCCAGGAGGTGCTGGGCCACGTCGTCGATGCCCTTCTGGCAGAGGACCACGTTGGCGCCGGTGGCTTCGATGGTGTCCACGATGCCCTCGAGGACCTCTTGCTCTTGGTCGAGGAAGGCCTGGAGTTGATCGGGGTTGGTGATCTCGATCTCGGAGTCCATCTCGGTCTTCTCGAACTCGAGTGCCTTGTTGACGAGCAGGATCCTGGCGTCGTCGACGCTGGTGGGCATGCTGCTGTGGACGCGCTCCTTGGAGAGGATGAGCCCGTCAACGAGCTCGGTGTCGTCCACGCTGCCGCCCTGCTTGGTCACGAAGGCCACGTTGTCCTGGTCGACCGTGTAGCCGGCCTCGGTCTTCTCAGCGACGGCGCGCACGGCGCTGACCGCCACGGGGGCCAGCGTCTCGACGTGGCCACCGGAGAGCTTGGAGGCCATGCTGGTGCGGGCGACCTTCTCGAGGATCGTGTCGTCTTCGACGTTGACCTCGGTGGCCATGCTCTCGAGGACCTCGGCAGCCTTGTCGGCTGCGAGCTTGAAGCCCTTCGAGATGAGCGTGGCATGGACATCGTTGAGCAGATCCTCGCTCTGGCGGAGCAGCTCACCGGCGAGCACGACGCTGGAGGTCGTGCCATCGCCGCACTCCTGGTCCAGGGATTTGGCCACCTCGACCATCATCTTGGCCGCCGGGTGCTGGATGTCGATCTCCTTGAGGATCGTCACACCGTCATTGGTGATGACGACATCACCCATGGAGTCCACGAGCATCTTGTCCATCCCGCGCGGTCCAAGGGTGGTGCGGACCGCATCGGAGACAGCGCGCGCGGCCTGGATGTTGTTCGACTGCGCGTTCTTGCCTTGGTTGCGCTCCGTGCCCTCGGCGAGCACGATGAACGGTTGGTTCTGGTTCCCTCGCATCGAACGAACCAAGCGGAAGCTTCTATAAAAAGCCTACGGCGCTTCTTGTCCATGACCTGCGGGCACGATCGCCTCTTGCTCGGGCCCGCTTAGACCAGCTCGAGCACATCCATACCCGTGGCGATGTCGCCCGTGAACAGGTAACCATCCTGGTACCAGACGTCCCAGGTGTTGGTGCCCATGTTCCACTGCTCGACGACCTCTGGCATGCTCGGATCTGTGAAGTCGAGCACGACCACACCGGCCCCGTAGAAGGCCATGGCGAGCAGATCGGTGTCCTCGGATGGGACCAGGCGCCCGAAGTGGGCGGTGCAGTTCACCGAGTTGCCGTTGGTGGCCGTGGTGGCCGCGGGTGGGGCGGGGCTGTAGCTGCCAAGCAGCTCGGGGTTCTGCTCGTCGCTGATGTCGTAGAACCAGAGGTTGCCGGCATAGCCCGGTCCGTCGCAGCCCGGGGCGGCCCCGCCGCCGGTCTCGTCGCCCACGATGAGCACCGTGCCGTCGGCGTTGGCCATGGCCAGGTGGCTGAAGAACGTGATGGGGACCTCGGTGCTGGGCAGGGTGGGGTTACCGTGGTGGACCGGTACGTTGACCAGGACCTCGGGAGCCAGGGGGTCGGCCACGTCCCAGATCTGGGTCATCTGGATGCCGGCACAGTAGCCGCGGTAGGTCTCGGTGGACGCATCGATCCAGAAGGTGATGTCGTGGCAGCCGTAGCCGTTGCCCCAGTCTTGGACGTGTTCGGGGGCCTCGGGATCGCTGAGATCGAAGATCTCGGTGATGCCGTCAGCGGTGTCGGCGGTCCGGCCGGCGCCAGCTGAGGCGCCGTCGCTGTTGGAGTTGTAGACGATGGGCGTGCCGGGGACCACGGCGACGTTGTGGGTGCCAGCGGTGGGCTCGAGCTCGCCGAGCTGTACTGGGTTCTCGGGGTCGGTGATGTCGTAGTAGGGGAGGATGCCGCTGCTGGTGGCGAAGATGGCGACCAGGCGCCCGTCGGGGTAGGCGATGGTGTCGGCATCTCTCGTGCCCACGTCGATCTCGGAGAGCACGACCGGGTTCATGGGGTCGCGGATGTCGAGGATCGTGGAGGGGTTGCCGGAGGCGATGGCCAGGCCGCCGAAGAGGGCGATGCCGCTGGCGCCGCCCATGTCGGCCCGGGCGGTGTGCTCGACGCCCTCGACGCTGGACGGGAGCTCTTTGCCCGCGATGGGCTGCCACCATGCGGGCGCGTCGGTGGGGATCGTGGTGAACGTGGGGTAGTCGAAGGATGGATGGGGAGCGGTGAGGGGATCGTTGAAGCGTTGTGTGTCGGTGGCGAGCAGGCCCTCTGTGGGGGGCGTGATCGCGCGGTCCGATCCCGTGGTGTCGTTGGTCTCTTGACCGATGCAGCCGGTCAGGGCGGGGCCAGCCAGGAGCACCGCTGCAAGCATCCAGGCGCGCATGGGCATGTGGGCTTCATGGCGCTACATAAGCGTTCCTGCAGAGGGGCCATCAGGGCCGAGTTCAGCCCTGGTTCTTGATGGTGAGGACCTCGATGATCTGGTCGGCCATGCTGGGTTCGACCTGCAGGGCGTCCCGCACGGTGCTGAGCACGTCTCCGTCCTCGTGGGCCCGGCCGTCCGAGAAGGCGAGATCGACAGCGATGGCGAAGGTGGTCTCCCGAAGCTCAGGCGGGATCGAGGCGGCCGCCAGGTGCATCATCTCGTCCAGCCCATCTCGCTGGGCGATCTCGAAGACGCGCGCGAACCGGGCGTTGATGTCCTGGATGTCCATGCCCTTGAAGAGGGCCATGCGGGAAAGCGCGGTGGTGACCCCGCGCAGCTCCTCTTCCTTCACACCACCGTCGGCGACCACTGTCCACGAGGCCACTCCGATGACTGCCTCGCGGGTCCCCAACGTGGCGGCGGACTCGTCAGCCGGGTTCGTGTCCTGAGGGCACATCTGTCTCGCCCTTAGGCGCTCGACCCTCTTGTTGGTTGCCCGAGGGCCG
>CAYNEI010000116.1:0-3695 GCA_964396185.1 uncultured Thermoplasmatales archaeon | reverse complement strand
ATCGTCGAGTGGGTCGAGGAGCGTCCTCATGCGTTGGCCAACGGTGTCGTCTTCTCCAGCCCCAAGGGCGACGTCATCCAGATCCCCTTCCCGAAGAAGAAGGCGGCGGAGTGGCGCGTCGAGCAGGGAGCAAGCCCCTACACGAACCCGGGCTACGTCTGCCGGCGCGAGGTCTACGACAACATCGTCTTCGAGGCCGCCGTCAAGTACGGTGCCGAGGCCCACGAGTCCACGCCCATCCAGGACGTGCTCTGGGATGGCGACCGCGTGACGGGTGTCCAGACCCAGGATGGCGATACGTTCACCGCGAAGTGCGTCATCGGCGCCGGCGGGGCGCTGTGCCCCGTAGCGCGCGCTGTGGGCGCCTACGACCGCGACCCCGATCACTGGGTGGCCGCCATCCGCGTCTACTGGGACGACGTCTCCGACCTTACCGACGACATCGAGCTCCACTTCCTCGACGACGTCATCCCCGGCTACTTCTGGATCTTCCCCCTGGACGATGGCCGCGCCAACGTGGGCGTGGGCATGCTCGAGTCCAAGATCAAGGAGGAGGGCAAGGAGCGCGACCTCAAGGAGCTGCTGGAGAAGGCCTACGAGCACCCGCTCTTCAAAGAGCGCTTCGCGGGTGCGACGAAGGTCGAGGGGAGCCAGCGCGGCTGGATCCTCCCACTGGGCTCCAAGAAGCGCCCCATCCACGGCAACGGGTGGATGCTCGTGGGCGACTCGGCCAGCCTCATCGACCCCTTCACCGGCGAAGGCATCGGGAACGCCATGATGAGCGCCTCGCTGGCCACCGACCGGCTCGACACTGTGCTCCAGAACGGGGGCGCGACCCGCGCGAACCTCGAGCCCTACGAGCAGGCCGTGCGCGACGAGATGTGGGACGAGCTCAAAACGAGCCACCGCCTCCAGAAGATGGGGCAGCACAAGTGGCTGCTCAACTTCGTGATCAGTCGAGCGGCCAACCGGCCCCAGGTCGCCGAGGCCATCAGCGACATGCTCGCCGACCGGGACAAGAAGGAGGAGCTCACCGGCTGGTGGTTCTACCTGAAGCTGTTGTTCATGTAGCTACCCAGGGGAGCGCGCTGCGCAGGCTCAACGGCGGTTCGAGACCGTTAGGCACACATTGATGCCGCTGGACCCCCCTCCCCACCCATGCGCATCCTCTTCCCCACAGATGGGAGCACGGCCACAGAGGAGGCCTTCGAGGGCCTGCTGGACCTCCTGGCCGGGCTCTCCGACGGGGTCGACATCACGGTGTTCAACGTCACCGACGCGGGCTTCGAGGGCGCTGACCCGCAGTACGTCGAGGAGACCTTCGAGGCCGACGAACGCGACGAGGTCTTCCCCAGCGAGGATGCCAGCCAGCGCGCTGTGGATCGGTGTGTGGAGATCGCCGGCAAGCGAGGCGTCGAAGTGGCCACGAAGATCGTCCAGGGCACCTACAAGGACGAGATCCTGGCTGAGGCCAAGCACTACGACGTGCTCGCCATGCACGAGCTTCGCCGCTCGAATTGGCTGGACCGACTCAAGCTCTCGTCCACCGAGGCGCTCACACGCCAGGCGCCGTGCTCTGTCTTGCTGGTGCAGACCGACGAGATCCGGTGAAGGCCGCTACCGCGACCAAGAACCCCGAGCTCACACCCGGTCCGCATGATCGCGGATGTCGTCGCGGCTCGACGGAGGGGCGGTCCCGAACAGGCTGTGGTCGCGCTGGTCAGATGTCGTGGCCATGTCGATCGCTAATGTTCTGGTCCGTGGTATGTATATTTCGGGTATGTCCCAAGAGGGGCGGTCAGCGCCTGCGACCGGACCAGGAGGGACACGAAGTGCACCACGGGCCACGAAGGTCCCGGTGATCCTCGTGGTCGGGTCAGCGCTACCCTCAAGAGAGCTGGGAGCCCAGCCGCCAACAAAGCCTAAATACGCCCCCGGCCACCCCAGCGCATGCGCCCAGCTACGACTCTCCTGCTCGCCGTGACGTTACTAGCCACCTCCTTGGCCGGCTGCATCGGCGACGAGGGCGGCGACCCAGCCACCGCCAACAGCGACCCCGGCCTCCCGGGCGTCGATGTGGAGATCCCAGATCTCTCGGGCCAGCTCGCCCGGGACTTCATCGAATCCTACGTCATGACCCACCCGTTCCGCTCGGTCAACCCGGCCTACCAGCCCTACATGGACCAGGCCCGTGAGGACCTGGAGGCCGAGCTGGGAGCCATGGGCCACACCGTCGAGCGCCACGCCTACGACGGTGGTGTCAACATCCTGGCGATCCAGGAGGGCACCACCAACCCCGAGCAGTGGGTCGTGCTCTCCGCCCACTACGACACCGTGGACGTCGGGGTCGGAACGACAGTCTACGGCGCCTGGGACGACGGCTCCGGCGTGGGCGCCCTGCTCGCCCTGGCTGAGGGGCTCGTGGAGACCCCGTTCCCGTTCACCGTCGTCTACGCCTTCTTCGACGGCGAGGAGAAGGGGCTGGTCGGCTCCGGCCAGTTCGTCGAGACCTACCTCGAGCAGGTGGACCTCGTGGCCAACCTGAACATGGACCCCCCGGGCCTGAACTGGCCCTGCGGGGACGAGCTGGGGCCCTTCCCGGTCAAGATCATCCACGAGATGGACAAGGTCCAGAACAGCGATCTACCCCGGTACACCTGGCTCCACGACGCCATCGAGGCCGGCTTGGCAGCCGCCGGCGTGCCCGATGAGCATCGGGACTACACGCCTGGCATCCCCATCGCTGGCGTGGCCAACCAGGGCATCACTGGCACAAGCGACCACGCCCGCTTCGGGGCCGTGGACGTGGCCAACGTCTTCATCGGCGGGATCCCCACCACCATCGTCAACGGGGACGCCAACGACTACACCGCTGCCGCGTTGACCTACCCCCTGCACACGCCCCTGGACACCCTCGAGGCCATGGAGGCGCGCTGCACGCAGGGCTCGCTCGCTGATGGGTTGCAGACCACGGTGACGGTGGTCGGTGAGGCGCTGGGCGAGATGGCCCGCCAGGGTGTGCCTGGGTGAGGTCGGCTGGGCGAGAGTATTTCTTCCATCTGGCCGATGCGGTCTTGTGATCCCAGCATGACCCAAACCCCCAAGCACTTCATCCAAAGCCTGTACGACGCGTTCAAGGAAGGCGACATCGAGACCGTCATCGGCGCACTCGATGACGAGATCGAGTGGACCGAGGCCACAGGCTTCCCCACTGCTGGTACGTTCACAAGCCCCCAGGCCGTCCTGGAGCAGGTCTTCGGACCGCTGGTCACCGAGGTGCCCGATTTCCAGGCCATCCCCGAGACGTTCGTGGCGGAAGGCGACCAGGTCGTCAGCCTCGGCACCTACACCGGCACGCACGCTGAGACGGGCGAGAGCTTCGAGGCACGCTTCGCTCACCACTGGACCGTCCAAGACGGGAAGGTAACCCGCTTCGAGCAGTTCGTCGACAGCGTGCCTGTGCAGCAGGCCTACCAGGGCAAGGCGCTGATCTGAAGCCCCGAGAGGCTGACGGCCAGGACCACAACGTCTAACGTGCCGACCGGCTCTTGCCAGCCACCCATGCCCCGCGTGGACCTCCACAGCCACACCTTCTACTCTCCGGACTCGCGCATGCGCTTCGACGGCATCGCTCGGGCGTGCAGCCAGGCAGGCATCGACGTGCTGGCCACCACGGACCACCACACCGCCGATGG
>CAYNEI010000115.1:0-3714 GCA_964396185.1 uncultured Thermoplasmatales archaeon | reverse complement strand
CCTTGGCCACCTCCAGCTCCTTGGCCGAGAGCGTGGTGATGGCCTTGGCCACGACCTGGCCATCCAACGCGATCTCCACGACGCTGCCTGCCGGGAAGCTCCCCTGAACCTGCGTGATGCCCGCGGGGAGCAGGTTGGACCCCTCGCGCAAGGCCGCCACCGCGCCTGCATCCACTGCGATCCGGCCCTGGGCTCTTGCGATGCGCAGCCAACGCTTCTTCTCGGTCCCCTCTCCCTTGGGGAGGAACCGGGTGCCGATGGCTTCACCCCCCACCAGCCGCGAGAGCACCTGCGGGGTGCGGCCGTTGGCGATGACCATGTGGATGCCGGCCTGGTTGGCGATGCGGGCGGCCTCGAGCTTGGCGGCCATCCCACCGCGGCCGACGATGGAGCTGCCCACACCGGCCATCTCTTCGACCTCGGGCGTGATCTCCTCGACCACCTGGACGAGCTCGGCGCCTGGCTGGCCTGGCGGGCGCGTGTACAAGCCATCCACGTCGGACAGGAGGATCAGAAGCTCGGCGCGGGCCTTCGTGGCGACGTAAGCGCTGAGCTTGTCGTTGTCGCCGAAGCTCGAGCTTGTGCCCTCGATCTCCTCGATGCTGACCACGTCGTTCTCGTTCACCACGGGCACCACGCCTATCTCGAGCAGCTCCTCGGTGGCATCCCGGATGCGCAGGAAGCTGGCTCGGTCGCGCAGGGCGTCGTAGGTGAGCAGCAGCTGGCCCACGTGCACGCCGTGGCGGGCGAACGCCTGTTCCCAGGCGCTCATGAGGCGTGCTTGGCCCACTGCCGCCAGGGCTTGTCGGCGCTTGACCTCGCGCACGCGCTCCCGGATGCCCAGCAACCCCATGCCGGAGCCGATGGCCCCGCTGGAGACGAGCAGGACCTCGTGGCCTTGCTCGCGCAGGGCGACGACCTCGTCGGCCATACTCTCTAGGTAGGCCTGGTCCGGCTCGAAGGCCTCGCCTGTGAGCACGTTCGTGCCGAGCTTGACGACGATGCGTTGGCCGCTAGCCACCCCACGCCTCCTGGGTGGTCTCGTGCTTGAACGCCTGGCGCTGGTCACCCTGGTAGGGGCCTGCCGTGTGCCCGTCGCCCTTCAGGATCCACTTCGTCGTGGTGAGCCCCTCCAGGCCCACGGGTCCGCGGGCGTGGATCTTGCCGGTGCTGATCCCGACCTCGGCTCCGAGCCCGTACCGGAAGCCATCTGCGAACCGGGTGCTGGCGTTCCAGAACGCGCCAGCCGTGTCGATGCCGGCGATGAACCGGCGAGCGGCGTTCTCGTCCTCGGTGAGGATGGCATCCGTGTGGCCGCTGCCGAACGTGTTGACGTGGTCGATGGCCTCGTCGAGCCCGCCCACCACGCGCAGCCCGCAGGCGAGATCGTTCCACTCGGTCTGCCAGGTCTCGCGCGTGGCGGTCTCGCAACCGGGCGCCCGGCGCCGGGCGGCTTCGTCGGCGTGGACCGTGACGCCCTTGGCGTCCAGGGCATCGACGAGCTGGGGGACGAAGGTGTCGGCGATGGCCTCGTGGACCAGGAAGGTCTCGGTGGCGTTGCAGGCCGCCGGGTAGTCGAGCTTGGCGTCCAGGCACACCTCCAGGGCCTCATCGAGATCCGCAGCACCGTCGACGTACGTGTGGCAGATGCCATCCGTGTGGCCAAGCACCGGGATGCGCGTGTTCGCTTGCACGTGGCCGACGAACTCGGTGGAGCCGCGGGGGATGATGAGATCCACGAGTTCATCGAGCTCGAGCAGTTCAGCCAGCTCCTCGCGCTCCTCTAAGCCCACCACGCAGTCCCGGGGCAGCCCGGCGTCCTCCAGCGCGCGGCGGGCCAGCTCGGCGGTGACCCGGTTCGTGTTGCGGGCCTCGCTGCCGCCCTTGAGGATGAGCGCGTTGCCGCTGCGGATGGCCAGCGAGATGAGCTGGACGCCGGCATCCGGCCGGGACTCATACGCGCAGGCCACCACACCGATCGGCACGCGCACCTGGAAGAGCTCAAGCCCGTCGTCAAGCAAGGTGGAGCGCACGGTTTGCCCGATGGGATCCTCCAGTTCGGCGACGGCGCGCACGGCCTCGATGGCTTGCTCACGCTTTGCTCCCTGGAAGTCCAGCCGGTCGAACAGGGCCTGGCTGAGCTCCCCGTCGTGGACGGCGTGCTCGGCCGTGCGCATGTCCTCGGCGTTGGCGTCCTCGATGGCTCCAGCGCGCTCTTCGAGCAGCTCAGCGTAGCGCATCAGCACGGCCTGGCGCTGCTTGTCGCTGGCCTGGCCAAGCTCCAGGCTGGCTTGCCGCGCCTTCTTGACGCGTTCACGGACGGTCAACTGGCTCATGGTCGCGGAGCAGTGCTCATGGGGAAAAGGTTGTGCGTCTCGTCCCCTGCATGGCCCGGTTGGCCTACCTCACGATCCACTCCATCTGGTCGGACGGGGTCCCGCTGGACGTGAGACCACCGACCAGGTAGCCTACGCCGACGGCTTGCCCGTAGCCGACGTTCCCCAGGTGCTCGCTGTTCAGGCCCGTGCCCGCGAAGCTCCACGGGGAGAGCGAGGGGGGCGGATCGAGGATCTCCGCCCAGGCCCCGTTGGACCCCAGCTCGCCGCCGAACAGGACGAGCTGGTCCGCCGAGACGATGGGCGCCGCACCCCCACCGTTCGGCATGCTACCTGATGCCTGGGTCCACGAGGAGACGTCACCGTCGGCGCTGACCAAGGCGGCATCCACCCGGTTCGCGCCCCCGCTGCCTGGACCCACGTAGATCCACGCATCGCCCGAGCCCACGGAAGTGGCGTCCTGGTCGGTGACCAGCCATGCACCCACGTCGGCGCGGGCCTCTGGAAGGGCTGCCGAGAGGGACATCGGGCTCGAGATCGTCTGGCTCCCGTCCTCCAGCGTGGTCACGGTGAAGACCTCAGCATCTGCCCGGGGGGCCCCGAGCGGGTCGCGTCCCCCAAGGACGTACAAGAACCGGTTGGCAGGATCGTCAGGGTCCGGGGCGACAAGCACGGCATGCCCCTCCCGGGCCACCGACAGCGACCCTACGTGCTCCCACTGGCTGAGCTCGGCGGGAGGCTCGGGCGGCGCCCCTGGTGTCTGGAAGCCATCGTCCGTGTAGGATGTGGATCCATCGGTGATGGTGGCCACCTGGCCCATCTCGGTCCCGTCCACCGTCGACCGGTAGACGCTGTACCCCGAGGCATCGGGTGCGGGGTCCCATCTCAGCTCCACGCGGACGTGCATGTCGTCTGGGATCGAGACTTGCAGGGGCAGGCTGGGTGGCCCCTCACCGTCGGGGTCCGGGGCGTGGCTGGATGGGTAGAGGGGCGTGACCCAGTAGGTGTACACGCCCCCCTGGAACCCTGTCACGTCGGTGCCCAGCAGCAGGCTCGCGCCGTCCAAGGAGGGGGCCCGGTCGTCAGCAAGCATGTGGGCCCGGTACACGTCCCCCATAGGCCCCGTGCCGTCGTGGCCCCCAACGACGTACAGGGACTCCCCGATGAAGACCGCATCCGTGTAGGACAAGCCTTGGGGCAGGGACCTGTGCGTCGACCAGGCGGCTGCGGGCTCGCCGAACGCATCCAGCTCCACGGACCGGACGGTGTTCGTGCTGGAAGGCGGTGTGGTCCCCCCTGTGTCGCCACCGATCACGAAGAGGCGGCCAGTGGGGCCACGCCCGGGCGTCGTGGCGGTTCCCGGGGCCTGGAGGGCCTC
>CAYNEI010000114.1:0-3815 GCA_964396185.1 uncultured Thermoplasmatales archaeon | reverse complement strand
GCCCTGGATCGCTCCGAGCGCGCTGAGGAACGCGCCAAGGAGGCTCGGGACTCGGCCCGCGAGGCTGAGAACAACTCACGCGAGGCTCTCGACACCATCAACGAGATCAACGACCGCCTCGGCAACGACTCGGGCACGAACGGCTCACCCGGGCCCGGTGTGCTGGCCGCTCTCGTTGCCATCGGTGGGGCGCTCCTGATCCGCCGGCGCATCGACGACGCCTAGCGGCGCGGCGACGATCACACCAGGTGGTTCGGCTCCGCCACCCCTCACCGGCCCCCCGGGCCGGTGGGGTCCATTTCTCTGATGGGTGAGTTGGGGACTTCGCCCCCTGCTCGGAGAGATGGCGGATTTGCGTGTCTGGGTTGTTCGGTAGCCGCGCAGGAGTAGAGTCTTTAGATGTTTCCACTCCAGATGGAGATGGCCTGCCAGCTAGTGCGGCAGAGCCGGACACTACCTTTGTAGGATACAGAAGAAAACTATAATGAGTAGAACTTTCTACCCAGATGCATGGCCGCCACGTCGGTCAAGATGGACGCGCACACGAAGTCCCAGCTAGAGAACCTCCAGGCGGAGATCAAGCTGGCGACGGGCCGCAAGGTGACCCAGCAGGAGCTCCTGGCCGCGCTGGTCCACCGCGCGTACGTGAGCCTCGACGAGCTCATCGAGCACTTCCAGCCCAAGCCGCCGGCCCTCACCGAGGAGGAGGTTGAGCTCGTCCTTTCAGGGACATCCGACTGGGGTTTCGACACCTCCTCCGAGGAGATCGACGAGATCCTCTACGGTTACGAAGGAGTGGACGAGTTCTGAGCATCTTCATCGATACTGGTCCATTCTTCGACCATCAGAACGAGCGCTCAGTCCGCCACGGCTCCGCCCGCGGTGCCCTCGCTCGAGTGGCGAGCGGTGAGTTTGGGAGCGCGTTCACGAGCGACTACATCTTCGATGAAGCGACCACGCTGACTCGGGTGAAGACGAAGAGCCTGGGCCAGACCACGACGATCGGCGCCCGCATCCTCGGCCGAGCGCCCTTCCCGCAGGCCTGGAGCCTGAGGTTCGTCTCCAAGGACGATTTCGAAAGAGCCTGGGAGATTGTGCAGGACTACGGCGACCAGCCGCTGAGCTTCACAGACGCCACAACGGTGGCCCTCATGGAGCGTCTACGCATCGACCACGTCCTTAGCTTCGATGACGATTTCGATGGGGTCGTGGACCGGATCGATCCTCGGGATCTCTAGCCAGCGGGCCCGGCGGCGCCTGGGTTGGGGTCGGGCTCTCGAGATTCTCGCGGCTTCGCCTCGAAGGAGGTGTGCCGGATGGCATCCGGCAGGACCCTAGTCCCGGTTGCCAACGGGCTCTGTTCGATTTGCCAGTCTCGGCGGGCAGAATGAGGACGGTCTCAAGGAATGGGTGAAAGTGAACCTAGCTTAGTCCGGCAGGCCGGCGAGCGCGTCAGCGAACGTCTCTAGCGCCTCCTCGGTCTCCCCGTCGTAGGAGAGGAGATCGTCATCCTCCTCGTTCTGGGCGTCGGGGAAGGGGATCGGACGGGGCTTGGCGGCGGGCTCTGCCATCGCCCTGTATGCTTGTCCATGGCCGTATAAGGCTTCCATCTAATGCTGGCTAACTCCGAGGGTCGGCGGGACCGCGGGACTTTGTCGCTTCACTCAGCGCGCGGGTGAACCGGGTCAGCTCGAAGGTGGCCTGGATCGTCTCCTCTGGGGGAACGCCGCGCAACCGGCGCGCGCGCTCGCGCCGATCCCGCGCGCGTCGTGCCCGGACGGCCTCGCGGGTCGCCTTGAGCTGCTTGGGTGCGCTCATCGCGCTAGAATCGTGCTCTGGCACGAACTCCCTTACGGTCGAGCCCGGCTGCGCCGGGGTTGGGACCGGGCTCTCCAGACCCTCGCAGCTTCGCCGCGAAGGACGTGTGCTGGACGGGGCCGAGCCTCAGGTGGATCGCGCTGGATGCGCTCCAGCCGGCCATTGACCGCGCCGCCAGGCGCGGCCCGTTGGGGTGGGGCCTGGGTGTTCACCCAGCGTAGTAGGCCGGACCCTCGGGATCGGGCTTCATGCCCTTGCGCTCGCGGACCTGGCGGGTGATGTCCTCGGCCAGGTTCTCGGGCACCGGGTGGAAGCCGGCGTTCTCGGTGCTCCAGAGCGCCCGGCCACCGGTGGCCGAGCGGATGGCCGCACTGAACCCGAACATCTCGGCCACGGGGGCTTCCGCGTTGACGATGGCGGTCTCGCCCTCGGCCTCGATGTCCTCGATGACGCTGCGGCGCTGCTGGAGCTCGCGCGTGACGTCGCCCATGAGGTCTTGCGGGATGTTGACGAAGACGCGCTGGCGCGGCTCCATCAGGGTCACACCAGCCACGGTCATGGCACCGTAGATGGCGTTGCGCACCGCCGGGATCGTCTGGGCGGGGCCGCGGTGGATGGCGTCCTCGTGGAGCTTGGCGTCGAGCAGGCGCACCTTGAGGCCCATGACGGGCTCGTTGGCGCGCGGCCCGCCCTTCATGACCTCCTTGAAGCCCTCGTAGACGAGCTCCATGGTCTCGTAGAGGTACTGGACACCCTTCGTGCTGTCG
Source organism: uncultured Thermoplasmatales archaeon (assembly GCA_964396185.1). GTDB lineage: Archaea > Thermoplasmatota > SW-10-69-26 > SW-10-69-26 > SW-10-69-26 > CAYNEI01. The sequence continues at coordinate 1,230 of CAYNEI010000114.1, read as the reverse complement.
ACGAGGATGTTGGTGCCCTCGATGTAGGAGACGCTGCGGGCTTCGTCGCGGTCCCAGCCGAGCTCCATGAAGCCCTCGCGGACCTCTGCCTCGTCCTGGGTGCGCACCTTGCCCTCAGGCAGCTTGCCCTCGCGCAGGGTGTCGATCTCCTCTTGGGAGAGGGGCTCGACCTCGAAGAAGAACCGGTTGTGCTTGTTGGGGGAGCGGCCTTCGAACTCGGGGCTCTTCTGGCCCACGGATTCGCGGTAGACCACGATGGGCTCCGAGGTGACGATGTCGATGCCGTGCTCCTCCTTGATGCGGAACTCGGTGATCTCCAGGTGGAGCTCACCCATGCCGCTCATGAGGTTCTCGCCGGTCTCGGGGTTGATGTCCACCACGATGCTCGGATCGGCCTTGGAGACCGAGCGCAGGGCCTCGATGAGCTTGGGCAGCTCGGCGACGTTCTTGGCCTCTACGCTCACCGTCACGACAGGCTCGCTGACGTGGACGATGCGCTCGAAGGGCTCGGCGTCCTCGACGTCGGTGACGGTGGATCCGGCGATGGCATCGCGCAGGCCCACGACTGCGGCCAGGTTGCCGGCGTCGACCTCGTCCACGGTGACGCGGTCGGCACCGATCATGATGCCCACGCCCTGGATGCGGTTCTTGCCGGGCATGCCGCTGATGTAGACCTCTTGGCCGCGCTCGATGGAGCCGCTGAACATACGGCCGACGGCGATCTCGCCGGCGTGGGGGTCCATCATGATCTTGGTGACCATGAAGGAGAGGGGGCCGTTCTCGTCGCAGGTGACCAGCGACTGGCCGTAGTCGCTCTCGATGTCGCCTCGCCAGATGTGCGGGATGCGGTACTGTTGTGCAACGTCGGGCGGGGGCAGGTGGCGGACCACGATGTTGAGCATGACGTCCGAGAGCGGGCACTCCTTGGCCAGCTCGCGGGTCTCTTCGGCTTGCAGCCGGTCGTAGACGTGCTGCATGGAGTAGCCGGTTTTCTGGATCCAGGGGACCGAGACGGCCCAGTTGTAGAGCGCGCTGCCGAAGGCGACGGTGCCGTCTTCGGCCTTGACCTGCCACTTCTTCTTCAGGTCGTCGGGGGCGAACTTGTAGATGAGGGTGTTGACCTCGGCGATGATCTTCGCGAAGCGCTTCTGCATCTCGTCCGCGTCGATCTTCACCTCGTTGATCAGCCGGTCGACCTTGTTGATGAAGAGCACCGGCTTGACCTTCTCA
>CAYNEI010000113.1:0-3818 GCA_964396185.1 uncultured Thermoplasmatales archaeon | reverse complement strand
GACCCCGAGCCTGAGAGCCCGTTTGTACGACCATGTGGAGAGCGCCGAGTGGGCCGTCAAGCTGGCCTACGTCGTCGGCTTCGCCGCGCTGACCGCCTTGCTGGCACAGGCGCGGGTGTACGCGCCCTGGAACCCCTTCGTGCCCTACACGGGCCAGGTGCTCGGCGTGGTGGGCACGGGCCTGGTGCTCGGACCTGCGCTGGGCTACGCCTCCATGTTCGTCTACCTCCTCATGGGCGCGCTCGGCCTACCGGTCTTCGCCGACTGGTCCGGCGGCATCACCGTGCTCGCCGGAGCCACGGCTGGCTACCTCTACAGCTACCCCCTCGCGGCTCTGGCCGTCGGCGCTCTGTCGCGCAAGTACATGGATCAGCCCGGCGAGGCCACCCTGGCGCGCCTGGGTCTCTGGGCGCTGGGCGGGCTCACGGTGCTCTTCGGGCTGGGCGCGATCCTGCTCGGCGTGGGCACGCTGGTGGCCACCGATGGCCTGGGCCTCACCATGCTGGTGAGCTCGCTGCTCGTGGCCGGCGTGGGCGTGGCGCTGTGGCTGTGGTCCCGGCAGGAGTCGCAAGCCTTCCTGGCCCGCATGGCCGCCGGGCTCATCGGCGTCGTGATCATCTACGCGCTGGGCCTGGTGGTGCTCAAGCTCGTCACTGGGCTGGGCTGGGGTGCGGCCATGGCTGCGGGCGTGATCCAGTTCGTGCCGGTGGATCTGGCCAAGGTCTTCCTAGCGGCCGGGGCTTGTGGGTTGGCTCTGCCGCCGGGTCGTGGGACGGTGGACGCATGAACTCCGAGGACGGTTGGTCTGGCGAAGGCCTGCTGGCCTTGGCTGGAACTGCGGAGGGTCCCGAGGACCTCGCCTCCGAGCACGATCGCTACCTCCATGGTCCGTCCTAAGCTGTCTTCGTTCTACACCTGGCCGCCTTCCTCTGAATGCAGACGATGAGCGATCTCGCCGGAGTACTCCCCGATCATCCTGCCGCCTGGAGATCTGACAGTTTCTCTTCCCAATGCTCAAGCGATTTCGCGACGGCCAACCACTCGAAGAAGGCTTCATCGTCTCCGAGATCACCGTCCTCGAACCGGGCCCGGAACGTCTCGGTGGGCATGTCGTAGGTATCTTCGAAGCGTTCCAGTTCGGACTTGTAGCGCTCAACGAGGAGGCGACCCAGCGATGCCTCACGCCGGATCGCGTCGTCCACTGCCGAGGATCGTGCCATCATCAGGAACAGGGCGGTGCATCTCATAAGCCGTTCGCTGAGAGCTTCCCCTTACCTAGGTGTGCGAGGGCTCGCCGAAGCACGCACGGGCTCTCGGGCCCGATGCGCCAGCACCCCCACCACATCCCGCCGCACCGCCGTCGCGGTCTCGGCCGGCCCAGCCCCTGGCCCCGTGAGCGTCACGCGTCCCCCGTGCTCGAGCTCGATGACGTACGCGTTGCCGGCATCGCAGCTTGCCAGCGGGTGCTCGCTCGGCAGCGGGACCGGGGCCACCGTCGTGCGCTCCTGTGTGACGGAGGCGACCAGGCGCACCCGGTAGCCGCGCTCGCGGTGCCAAGCGATTTGTTCGGCATCCAGCGAGAGGATCCCCTCCGTGGGGACGTCGCTGATCGTCGTCTCGGCCCCGAAGCACGTCTGGGCGAGGATGGCGGCCTTGGCGGCAGCGTCCTGGCCGGTCAGATCCAGGCTCGGGTCGCTCTCCAGGATGCCTCGTTGCTTGGCCTCCTCGATGGCCTGGGCCAGAGGTATGCCCTGCTCGATGCGCTTGAGCACCCCGGTGGTCGAGGCGTTGGCGATGGCCTTGACCGAGGCGATCCGGTCGGCTTGGGCGAGGCGCTCGAGGGTCGAGAGCACCGGCAGCCCACCGCCCACCGTCGCCTCGCCCCGAAGCACCGCCCCGCCCTTGGCGAAGCGCGCGCGTAGCTCGGGGCCAGCCACGGCCAAGGGGCCCTTGTTGGCGGTGACGAGGTGCACCCCGTGATCGGCGCAGAGCTCGTGGAGGCCCAGGGACGGGTGCCCGGTCTCCAGATCCGTGGGGGTGCAGTCGACGACGATGTCGACCTCGCCGTTCTGGACCAGGCCCTCGAACGGCTCGAAGCGATCACCTGGGAGCTGGCCGGAGGCGCGCTTCTGGGAGAGCAGCGGTGCTGCGTCCAGGCCATCCAGGTCGATGAGGGTTGCCTGGCTATCCGCCAAGGCGACGATGCGGGTGGCAGGGATGGGGTCCTGGATCAGGGACTCGAGCAGCGCTTGACCGACGCTGCCGATCCCGGCCAGGGCGATGCGGCACGCATCAATAGGCACCGCCTCCCGGGGTGGGGGCCACGGGCGCCTCGGGGGATGGACACGCCGCTTGGATGGCGCGGTCGAGCTCCTCGATGAGATCCTCCGGGGCTTCCAGGCCGACGCTGACCCGGAGCAGGCCGTCGGCGATGCCGAGCTCCAGGCGCTCCTCGCGCTCGAGGGCCGCGTGGGTCATGGTGGCTGGGTGACTGAGCAGGGTCTCGGTCTGGCCGAGGTTCTCGCCCAGGGTGGTCAGCTCCAGGTTGGCCAGGAAGGTCTCGGCGGCCTCGAGCCCGCCGGTCAGCTCGAAGCTGAGCACGCCTCCACCGCTGGTGGCTTGCTCCGCGTTGGTCTCGTAGCCGGGGAAGGAGGGCAGACCGGGGTAGTGGACCGCCTCGACGCTGGGGTGGTCCTCGAGCCAGAAGGCCAACGTGAGGGCGCTCTGGCTGGCCTGGCGGATGCGCACGCCCAAGGTCTTGATGCCCCGGATCGTCTGCCAGGCCGCGAAGGGATCGAGGATGGATCCCGTGGCGTTGACGTGGAAGCGGTAGGCCTCCAAGAGCGCGGGGTCGTGCTTGACCACCACCGCGCCGCCTACGGTGGTCCCGTGCCCCTCCAGGTACTTCGTGGTGGAGTGGACGACCACGTCGGCGCCGTGCTCGAAGGGGCGCTGGAGGGCAGGCGTGTGGAAGGTGTTGTCCACAGCGTAGCGGATCCCGTGGGCCTTGGCGATCTCGCCCAGGGCGGCCAGCGGGGTGACCACAAGCGTCGGGTTGGCCGGGGTCTCGACGAAGAGCAGGCGCGTGTTGTCCTGGACGGCGGCCTCCACCTCGGCAGGCTCAGTGGTGTCCACGTAGCTGACCTCCAGGCCCCACGGCTTGTGGTAATGCTCGAGCTGGCGCACCGTGCCGCCGTAGGCCACCTGGCTCACGATGACGTGGTCGCCGGGTGAGAGGGTGCGGAAGACCGCGTCCACCGCAGCCAAGCCCGAGCCGAAGCAGGCCGAACCGATCCCTCCCTCGAGGGCAGCCAGCTTGTCGGCCAGCACGTCCACCGTGGGGTTCCCGGTGCGCGTGTAACAGTAGCCCTTGTTCTGACCCGGACCGTCGTGCGCGTAGCTCGTCGTCTGGTAGAGCGGCGGTGCCAGCGCGCCGGTGGTCGGGTCGGGTCGCTCGCCTGCGTGGATCGCGTTCGTGTCGATGTCAGTCATGCATACCCCTCCAACGTGGGATTACTCTACAGCATAGAGGGGAGGTATATCATCCTTCCGGCGAATACGGGGGATGGGTCAGAGGGGTGGGTCGGAGGGATCGCGAGATCAAGAGGCCCGAGGCGTCGGGCATTGGTGCGCGAGCGCCACGCTGTTCGAAGAAGGTTTGACCCCCCGGAAAAAGGGGGGGCCAGCCCGCTGCGGCCACGAGAGAGGAGGGTTGAGAGGAGGCTTGGGAGGTTCTCCGCGCCCGCCTCGGGCAACCGTAAGGAGTGGCCTCCTGTATAAGGCCCTTTTGGACGAGCTCTCCAAGTGGGAGGCGAGCG
>CAYNEI010000112.1:0-3829 GCA_964396185.1 uncultured Thermoplasmatales archaeon | reverse complement strand
CGCCACAACGGGCACAAAGGGGAACAGAAGAACCCTGCCTGAACGGACTGACTGCAGCAGAAGCAACGACGGACGGACCCAGATCACCAAGGGCACGAAGGGTCCACGAAGAGCACGAAAGGAGCGAAGCTCGGTTGGAGGGTCCCGAGACGGCGGGGGGTTTTCTCTATTCCGCCCCTCTTGGTGTCCTTCGAGCCTCTTGGTGTCCTTCGTGATCTAGGTCGTCGTTGACGGATGGACCCGGATCACCAAGGGCACGAAGGGTCCACGAAGCGCACGAAGGGAGAGGAAGATGGGTTGAATGGCCTCCAGATGGCGACCTCTGTCCTTCACCCTCTTGGTGCCCTTCGAGCCTCTTGGTGCCCTTCGTGATCTAGGTCGTCGTTCGTGGTGAGAGGTTGGAAGGGCTTCGCAACTTCCAAGGTCCCTAGAGCCCTGGCAGGGGCATGGCCGCCAAGGACCTCGACCTCGCCATCGCTATCGCGCTGATCCTGCTAGGAGCCCTGGTGCTGCTGGGACGCTTCGGCATCGGCGCGCTTCTCCCCGTGCTCGGCATCGCGCTCATTGTCTTCGGGATCCTGATCCTAGTCGACGTGCTCACCGGCACGCGCACCACGGCCATCATCGTCATCGTGCTGGGCCTTCTGCTCTACCTGGACATCCTGGACGTGCCGCGGGAGATCACGCAAGTCATCGACATCATCATCGGCGTGGTCCTGATCGTGCTGGGCGTGATGCAGCTCCAGCGGTGACGACGGCTCACCACAAGGGCACAAGGAACACAAGGGACGATCTGTTATAACCATTATAATTCTGTCTTTGTGCCCGTTGTGGCTTTGTGGTTCCCTTCGTTCGTTACCGGAAATCGGCCGCCCGCTGGGCGAAGCCGCCCTCAGCAGGCTCGTCTGCAGGGAACGTCACGACGTAGCTGGCCAGATCCTCAGCCACGTCGGCCTCAGCGAAGATCGCGCGGGCCTCCTCGACGAGGGGCTCAGCCTTGGCGTAGCGCGGGGAGATGTGCGTGAGGAACAGGCGACCCACGCCGGCCTTGTCCGCGATCCAGGCGGCTTGGGCAGCCGTGGAGTGGCCGACCTCGTTGGCTTGGTCCTGGTCGCTGGTGAAGGTGGCGTCGTGGATGAGGATGTCGGCGCCTAGGGCCAGCTCGACGGTGGCCTCGCAAGGCCGGCAGTCTCCTGTGTAGACCACTTTGCGGCCGCGCCGGGTGGGGCCGAGCACCTGGGCTGGGGTGACCACTGCACCATCGTCCAGGGTGACGCTCTGCCCGTTCTGGAGCTGGCCGAAGGCCTTGCCTTCCGGCACCCCGAGCTCCAGGGCAGCCTCCCGGTTGAACCGGCCGGGTCGTGGGTCCTCGACCACGGCGTAGCCCAAGTTGGGGATCGTGTGGTCCAGGCGACGCACCTCGATGCGGTACCCGTCGAACGGGAGGATGTCCCCGTCGCGGAGCTCGGTCACCTGGATGGGGTAGGTGATCCGCGGCATGGGCGGGGTGGCCACCAGGCTCATGTACTGCTTGATGCCAGGGGGGCCGAGGATCTCCAGGGACCGCTCTCGATCGTTGAGATCCATGGTCTGCAAAAGGCCCGGCAGGCCGAGGATGTGGTCGCCGTGCAGGTGCGTGATGAAGATGCGGCGCACGGCCATGTAGGAGACCTCGGCGCGCTGGAACTGGCGCTGGGTCCCCTCGCCGCAATCGAACAGGAGGACCTCACCGCCGCGCTTGAGCGCCACCGAGGAGACGTTGCGGTGGACCGACGGCGTGGACCCGCCGGTGCCCAGGAAGGTCAGCTCCATGAACTCGTGCATCGAGCTCATCGTTGGCCGCGTGACGGGGGCCCCCCTTTAAAGCATTACGACCCCGGTGGGAGTCCAGGGGGCCGCCACTGCAGGCGGCGGAGGGTGGTTTGGGGAGTCAGGATGGGTCGTCGCCGGCCAACGCTAGGCGCACGCTGATCTTCCCCATGGCCAGATCGATCGTGTCGATGCGCACCTTGACCTTGTCCCCCAGGCGCAGGCGCACGTGGATGGTCTCGTCCATCTCCTCGTCGTAGACCTCGCGCCAGTCGCTCTCCATGACGCGCTCCAGGATCTCCTCGTCGGTGGTGTCCAGGGTGCGCTCGCCCTTGAACAACCGCGCGCCGCTGTCGTCCACATCCCACGGCCCGCCGGGGATGTCGCTGGTGGCCAGCCGGGCCTCGACACCGTCCTTGAGCGAGAGGAACACCCCACCCTTGGTGATGCCGTTGACCATGGCCGTATGCGTCCCGCCCCAGCCCTCGGTGCGGGCCTGGAAGGCCAGGGCCACGGCGATGAGGTCACGCTCGAGCTGCTCGGCCTCGACGGACTGGTCCGTGTTCTTCGGGGAGAGCGTGGCAAGCTCGTCAGCGTCGTGGGCCGGCTCGTCCTGGTCGCGCAGGATGGCTTTGAGCTGGCGGTGGACCACCAGGTCCGGGTAGCGCCGGATGGGGCTGGTGAAGTGGAGATAACAGGTGGAGCCGAGACCGAAGTGGCCGATGTTGGATGGTGTGTAGAGCGCGCGGCCCATGCAGCCCAGCAGCTTGAGCTGGACGAGGTTCTTGAGCTGCTTGTCCTCGATCTGGGCGACCTGCTGGAGAAGCTCGGTGAAGGGTTCCAAGTAGGCTCGTCGCTCCTCCTCGTCGAGCTGGGCGAGCCCATCGAGCTTCGGGGTCCCGACAGAGCCGCCTGCTTGCTCGCCTTCTTCGCCTTCCTCGTCCCCATGGTGCTCCTCGGGTTCGTCCGCCTTGCTGGGAACGAACCCGCCGCCGACGAGCTCGACCTTGCCACCCTGGAGGGCAGCCAGGAAGTCATCCTCGGCCTCGTCGTCCCCGGCGCCCTCGCCATCCTCCTCGTCGTCGTCGAGCACGGGCAGCTCGAGGCTCAAGTCGAGCTCCATGACCTCCATGCGCTTGTTGAACGTCTCCACGCTGGAGCGGTCCGGGAGCGGGTGGCAGCGGTAGGGTGTGGGGAGCTCCTTCTCGGTCAGGAAGCGGGCCACGGCCTCGTTGGCGGCCACCATGAACTGCTCGATGAGCTTGGTGGCCCGGCTGCCGGACTTGAGATGGGGGTCGACCTTGTCCGAGTCGATGTGGACCTTGAGCTCGTCGGTCTCCAGCTCCAGGCCTCCCCGGGTGCCAGCCATCTTGCTTGCCAGCGCGTCCAGGCTGGCGAACGGCTCCTGGCCCGCCTCGATGCCCTCGAGCGCGTCGTCGTAGGCGAGGTTCTCATCGACCTGGATGATGGACTCGCAGATCTCTGAGTCCTTGACCTCGCCGTCCGGTCCGATGCGCAGGATGGCGGTCATGGCCGGCCGGTCCACCTCGGCTTTAAGCGAGCAGAGGTCGTCGGCGAGCCTCGGCGGGAGCATGGGGAGCACGCCGGTTGGGAGATAGGTGGAGGTGCCGCGGCTTCGGGCCTCGAAGTCGATGGCCGTGCCGGTCTCGACGTACTGGGCGACATCCGCGATGTGGACGTAGAGGAGCTGGTCGTCGCCGTCTTGCACGAGGCTGATGGCGTCGTCGAAGTCCTTGGCATCCGGCGGGTCGATGGTGTAGGTCTCCAGCTCGCGCAGGTCACGGCGGCCCTCGAACCACGGCTCCGGGATCTCCTCTGGGAGTCGATCGGCGGCCTTGAGGCACCGCTCGGGGTAGTCCCACTTCATGTGCTCGCTGAGGAGCACGTGGCGCTGGGCGACGAGCAGGTTGGCCTCGCGCACGTCCAGCAGCCGGGCTCGGATGAGGAACTCCACGTAGGCGCCGCTGATGCTGGTGCCCTTGCCCCCGAGCCAGTCGAA
>CAYNEI010000111.1:1640-3842 GCA_964396185.1 uncultured Thermoplasmatales archaeon | reverse complement strand
CACGCGGTCTGGGACCCGTCTTCTCCCGTCCGCAAGGTCACCCTATACCTAGCTTGCGCAAGCGGCCCTTCTTCAGAGCTGCGAGTTGAGCCCGGCTCCGACTTCACAGCGGAATAGGTACGAGACATCACTCAGAGGCCGTGGTTGCCAGCGTCCCGGCGGATGACGGACACACAGAGTCCACAGGGTAGCACAGGGGTCACGGAGAGCCAACCGCCAACTGGCCGCGCCGGAACCAAGCGGTTGTCAGGCCAGGGTTGGAGCCCTGCTGTGTGCTCTGTGCTACCCTGGGACCCCTGTGTCGGTCATCAGCGCTAACCACGCCCAGACAGGCGCCGTATCGAGCGGTAGTCAGAATGCAAGGAACACCGACAAGATCCCGAGCCCCCAGAGGCCCAAGCAGACCAGGGCGAGCTCGGGCACGATGCTCAGCATGACGTTGACGCTGGCGGAGAGTTGGGCCGTGCGCTGGAAGCCCACCACCTTGATGTCCGGGGCGTGCCCCTTGGCCATGCCTGCATCCACCGGCTCGAGATCCTCCAGGGCTTGCTCGGTGGTCTCCCGGCTGATGCGAGCCAGGGCGGCATGGCTCGTGCGCAGACCGACCGGGCTGTAGGTTCCACCCTCGAGGTTGACCGCGTGGTTGTCGGTGGTCATCACGCGCACCTCATCGACCACACCGAGCACAGCCTCGCGGATCACCTTGGTCGCCTCGGGGACCATGTTGTTCCCGTCCCAGAGCACGTATGCTGTGGTCTGGTCGCCAGCCTCGACGACGAGCACTTGACAGCCTGCCCGGCCCACCAGGTGGCGTGAGCCCAGGGTGCGGTCTTGCGCGCAACCCACCTGGAGCTCTGGCACGCGGCCTCCCAGGCAAGCCTCGGCCACGCCATCCGCGCAGGCCTCGATCTCAAGCGCGCGCGGCGTGAGCGGGTAGACCGCGCCGGCAGATGCGCGCAGCGAGTTGTGGCAGTCGGCGAAGAGGGCGTGGCGCGCGCCATGGGCTTGAGCGACGAGCTCGGTGGCGTGCCCGACGCCCTGGTCAACGTCGTCGATGGCCTCGGGCCAGGAGGTGTAGGTGAGCACGATGTCCGGCCCGAAGAGCTGGCCTCCCAGCCGCACGGTCTCGCCGTGCTCGATGAACCTGGACCCGCCTGGGGAGACCTCGACGCGCTCGGCGAGCTCGCTGGCGTAGTGCCCCAGGCGCTCGACCTCCTGGGTCGTCACCGGGTTGAGGTCGTGGTCGGCAGCCCCGTGGGGGACCAGCACGTGCTCCCAGTCCCGTAGCGCATCCCGCATCTTGGCCGGTAGATCCCCTCCCCCGAGGGCACCGAACGGGCCCGGATGGACCCCGGGCACCACCAGACAGGCCTTGCGCGAGCCATCCTTGCGCTTGAACGCCACGAGACCCACGGGCGCATGGACCGGCTGGCCGACCTTCTCGAGGAGCTCCTCGGCCTCCGAGCTCTGGGTGGTCATGTGGTCAAGGAAGACGCGGAAGAGCTCCGAGCCGCTGATCCCGAAGTTGCGCTGCAGGGGCGCATCGAAGAGGCGCACGATGAGCACGAAGGGCGCCATGAGCACGAGCCACAGGAGCAAGCCGACCGAGAGCGACCCGATGCCGGTGGCGTGGATGAGCCCAGGGAGGGCGAGCAGAGGGTGGACCGACGAGATGCTCAGGCTGACAGGGAACCGGTTGTCCACCAGGGTCAGGATGGCTGCGTAGTTGATCACCCAGACGAGGCCCACGGCGACGTAGAGGACCTTGCCCTCCTCGACGCGCACCGAGCCGAGCAGGATCGCTGCCAGGATGCCCACCGCGGTGATCGCGGCACCCAGGGCAGCCAGCACCGTTGCCCGGCGAGGGTAGTACGGTCGCCCGGTCGTCCTCGCGAGCACGGGGCAAACCAGGCTGGCCAGCACCGCCGGGACGAGCACGAGCAGGGTGGCCGAGATCGCTGCATCCACGTTGGCTCCGAGCAGGGCCGCGCTGGCACCGGTGAGCACGAGGATCAGGACGTAGGAGAGGGTGCGGGGAGGGGAAGGGAGGAGGAGCTCGCTGATCCTCGCGGAGCGCTCCATGGACTCCTGCAGGGGGTTCGTGTCGTCCGCCACGCACTCCCGTATGAGGGAGGGTGTAAAGAATCAGCCGATGGGTCGAGCCGATGGGTCGAGCCGATGGGTCGAGCCGATGGGTCGAGC
>CAYNEI010000111.1:0-1540 GCA_964396185.1 uncultured Thermoplasmatales archaeon | reverse complement strand
CCGATGGGTCGAGCCGATGGGTCGAGCCGATGGGTCGAGCCGATGGGTCGAGCCGATGGGTCGAGCCGTTCGGTGTGCACCGTTCACCACAACGATACCAGGGACACAACCACCAACGCCCTAATTATAACCGTTATAATTCCGGTTCCGTTGTGGTCGTTGTCACTTCGTGGTGAGCCCGCATCGATCTCATCGCTGCGTGGGCGCAGGACCGAAGCCGACCACCAGGGTCTCGATGGGCTGGTCGAGGCGACCCTCGTTGATGGGTAGCTGGTAGTCCGTCGTGCCACCGTCGGGCAGCGGCTGGCCTGGGAGGATCTCGCTGGCCATGGCGTGGACGAGCTGGCCGGACTCGCCAGCCTCCATCTCGATGCGGTAGACGACCTCAGCCACGTGCCACATGCGCCCGGTCTCGTCCACGTGGGTGGAGTCGTTGACCCAGCGGACCTGGCCTTCCCAGGGCGCGGGGTACCCGTTCGGGTAGGCGTAGGCGTACCCGTCGTGGTCGCAGGCTTCTTGGCCCCACCAGGATCGCCACAGGCGCTCGTGGAGCGGGGGATCGCAAGGCATCTGGCCGGTGAGCACCGGCGTGCGATCCTCAGAGCCGGGCACGATCTCGATCATGGAGATGTGGACCGTGTGGCCCTGGGGGGCGTTCGTGGACTGGGCGATGGCGGCTGCGCCCCCGGTGAGGGCGAGCGCCATGGCTGCGGCTGTAGCGATCTTGGCAAGTGCGGGCATGGACAACACCTGGGGATTCCAGGCGTCGCCAGGTCGAGCGCGTCCGCTGGGCTCGTTCGGCTGAGATCAGCGGATAGAGACCGCTCGGCAGCGGTCGGCTCGGTCGGCAACACCGCCCCCGGAGGGGCATTCCAACCGTTCAGCAGGGGGGTCTTAAAGCTTGTGCCACTTGTCCGAACGGATGGGGGGTTACAGACGGACCGTCACCCTGGGTGACAGACGCTGCGCGGCAGAACAACACCGAAACAACGGTTAACACGGAGACGCGGAGGCACGGAGCGAACGGAAGGACCGAAGGATGAGGTCGGCTGGGGCCTGGAAGAGGGTCGTCCACAGGAGGGGTGCGTGTGGCAACCGTGTTCGGGATGAAGGCTCCAACAGGTGCTGGCTAGTCCTCCCCTCCGCTCTCGTCTCTCCTCCGTTCGCTCCGTGCCTCCGTGCCTCCGTGTTGAAGGTCACTCGAACGGTAGGGGATCGTAGAGCTCGGGTCGGATCCGGGGCACCAGCGCGGCGATCACGGCCCACTCTGTGAGCTCCTCGCGCGTGGCGGCTCCCCGGGTGAGGTAGCCGATCGCGCCCTCCTCGCTGCCGATGGCCTCGTTGCCCGCCAACGCACCTACCGCCTCCCCCACGGTGCGCCCCTGGTCAAGCGCCTCGAGCACGCTGGGGGGGTAAGCGAAGCCCGGGCCAGCACCCGTGGTGACGTGGCCCTGGCGGTCGATGATGGCGCAGTACTGGACGTCGAAGGTCTCACCGCTCGGGTCCTGGGTCGAGATGGCCGCCTCGATGCCGACGCCCA
>CAYNEI010000110.1:0-3854 GCA_964396185.1 uncultured Thermoplasmatales archaeon | reverse complement strand
ATATATCACCATGGAGGCTCTAGCCGCAGCATAAAGGGTAAAAGCCACGACTATTACCCTCCAGTTGTTGTTATCGACCTCTATGGCATATAAGATTAATGGTAGGACGCTTAGGAGTAGGATGAATGGGTCCTTACGCCACTCCGCTAGGGCGATAAGAAGAATTGCGGCTATGAGTAATAGGAAAGGTAGTTCAAACTCTAGCTGGATTGCTCCGAAAATGTTACTGAAGGTAAAGTTTTCAGCAGTAAGGTTTTCGACGCTCGTTTGGTTTCCATTGGTGGTGGCATTGATTTGTTCAATCTCACCCCTATGAGTACCGTTACTGGTACCAGTAAAAGTACCACTCAAGACCCCGGTAAGATCAATATTCCTAGCTTCAAAATCCCTTTGACCGGAGAACTGGGGAGTGTAGTTGTAGACTTCTGTTTGCCAAACTGTAACCCCCATTTTTGCCCCAAAAGTGCCCGATCTTGATGTCACTTCACCTATGATATTAAAAGGACTATCTCGATAAGTATCAAAGTCGCAAAACATTCTTTGCTCGCCTGCCCCTCCCCCCGCTCCACCCGTACCAAAGTCGTCCGCAGGCATATTTACAGGGGTAAATCTATTATCGCAATTTGTAACATCATGTAAACCATTAGCCCCTTCTAACCATTCTATCCTAACATTAGTATCGGTATCTGCTGAAGAAGAACCGGTGCTAACAAAGACCTCTATCCTAGTCTTAGAGGACGAACTATTAATATCTCCAAATGAAAAGTCTGTTGGGTCAATGGGGAATGTCTCACTATTACCACCCGTAGGGACAGCTACCGTTCTAGTAAAAACCCTATACTCCCTAACACGTGTTTCCGTGGGACCGGTAAGGGTACCAGTTATCTCTCCACTGATACACCCCTGATCTCCTAACTGTATGCAATTTTGAAATGTAACCGTACCATCAAGGTCTCCGCTTAATGTATCGTCTTGAGTGCCACCATAACTATGCTCTCCGTTAACTGGGACTTGCGATAACCCTGTTTGTGTGAAGAGTATTAGTGTGGTGATGATTGTTATTGTGATTATTCGTTTTAGGATACGTCAGACCCCCTGAATATGTTTAGGATAAGGGCTAAGATGTATAGACCACTAAAGAAAACCATGAACCCATTTACATACCAAGGGGCATCGGGAATTGGCGTGAAAGCCATGGTTACAAAGAAAGCTGCCCACGCAATAATATCCGCTATGATATTGAAGAAAGAGGCAATCCACCCGGCAAACAAAGGAATAGCTACACCCCACACTCTGAAGGATTGACCAATAACTGAGGCTACGTAGTCGAATATCTCAAAAATAATCTCCACAAAGTTAGCTATTACGGTTGCCAGGTTGTCTCCAGTCACCCAATCCCAAAACCCGGTAGTAGTGTTATCAAACAATGTGGGAGCATCCCAAGAGTCGCTAATGTTTTCCAAAGCCTCATTCATTGTTTGCTCTAATTCCGCGGTTGAAGTAAAATCAACGTCCACCGGATCGGGAATATCTACGTCCTCTTCTTCAAGAAAAATAGCCCCTTTTACTATTACTAGCGATATGAAGACTAGAGTCATAATGGGGATAATCTTCACTCAGCCCTACCCCCGAATATAATCACTCCAGTAAGGAAAGCGATAAACATTACAAGAATAAGAATCATCCAAAGGGGTAGTAGGCCCATGCCGAAAGCCACCGCAATACCTAAGGCTAAGCCTATAACAGCGCCCACGAATCCTAGTGTGACTCCTATGCCCACCACAAAGATAGCGATAATACCCGCCGCTGTTATGAACTGGATAGACTGAAGGGTTGTATCCCATTGCTCTGAAATGTTTACCAAGTCAATGCCTAAATAAGAATCTCCTTCTTGGATGGAGGTTATTTCGTCTTCATCTATAACTTCGTCTGCATCAAACTCGGGATCGATGAAGGGGGTTAAATCGAAATCTTGGACTTGCGAAATTCCTACCACCACATCAGTTGTAGTATTAGTTGAATCGTCCACATGGAAAATGACACCGACCTTTCCTATGGGCACATTGTAAGCCGCGCAGTTACCTTGAGAACGGATATGTACCGAATGAGCATCACCCCAATCATCGCCTTCTGTAACAATAAAAGGTTTAGTCCAATTGGCGTCATTAGCGGGGGTAGTAATCGCCGCTAGAATCTTAGTTGCGCTTGAAGCGGGGTCTTGGGCCTCCCAAGCCATAATGGCATTACCGCCCGCCGGGGTACCATAGGCGCATAGGTCTCTAAACCGCCAACCCCTTACCCCCAGTTCATCCACCCATAAATCTTCTTCATTATCATAAAAACCTTTGCCGTTTAGGGGATGTGCTCTAAACTGAAACTCCCCCGAAAGACCACTTAGGTTTTCTGTTGCGTCCCAATTAATAGTTAGCGACATTGAGGCGCTATCCCTTCCCGCCTCGGTGCCCACGTTCGCTATACTATATCCCACTCCAATCCCACAAGGGTCTTCATTACTAAAATCATCCGTCCCAAACGCATCTGGGTTGGTTATCAATCCCCTACAATAATCGTTATACACCACATTACGAACGACTTGAGACTCCGGGTTGAATTGTGCTACTTTTCTGATCTTTAGTGTGGCATTACTTGTGTCTGCTGATTGGCAGGTTGTTTCATCCCACGGGACAAAACAGTTTACCGTCATTATGCTCAAATCTTCCCCAAAATACGGGAATGTAATATTAGTTTGTGTATTGTTATCCCAAGGTATGCTGGCCGCAAAAGTATTCCAAGTATTTTCGCTTCTATAATCTGGCGGTGTTTGCCCAACGTCAACCCCATGCGTAATTTCGCCAGAACCCGCGGTTTGTAAATTTATATTGAAATCGTTGGTTGGAGTTCGTTGAAAGTTTGTAGAATCCCATACGGCAATATCAATACCTGGTCCGGTCTCGCGTCTAATAATGGAAAACGCCCCGTTCTGATTGGCGTCTCTCGTTATGGAGCATGAGAGTGCCCCTAAAGTATTGTCATTTCGGAATACGTCATTAGTTGCCGAATCGTATTCTACTTGAAATTGTCTGCCTAGATTATCACTATTGGCGGAACACATAAATCCTTCTGATATACCTTGAGATACTTTAACGGAAAGAAATTCGTCGGGCTGGTTGGAAGCCGATGACGTTGTATGAATTGATGTAACAGATTCATCTACTATAGTATGAAAACGTACAATTTCACTACCAAAACTAATACAATTACCATTTCTATCATTTGCTACAAAGTCCCCAATAGGTATAATTGTGTAGGAGGGAATATCGTTACCGCTACAAGACGCTCCGTTGCCAGCATCTTCTTGGATTGTTAGATACGTCCAATTCGCTTCATGGTTGATAGCCGATGTATTTGTTAGTGGGGTTGCCAATGCGGCTAGGAGTAAAAAGAGTAGAATGAGAATGGGAAGAGATCGGGGTTTTCGGGTCGTTACAACACCCCCGATGTGCGTAGCACAATGATGATGAAGGCCGCGACGATAATCAGGCCCAACAGACCCCACAAGGCGATAGTAGAGGCCGACCAATTGCTTGTATCGGCACTCTCTACCTCGTCAATAGCCAAGGGAAAGGTGATAGCCCCGACAACCAAGGCGATACCCAAGAGAATCAAGCCCGAGATCAGGCCCGCTTGAGCGTGGTTGTCTTCAGATAGACGCGCATTTTGATTTGCTTTCATCTAATATATCACCTCAGGGAGGTAAAGAACATAGAAGTATAAATAATCTTTCCTGAGAAATCAATACCCTACAAAATTGAAAGTAATCGCTGGAAAAAGGCGTTTAGGTAAACTAATTTTGG
>CAYNEI010000109.1:1452-3864 GCA_964396185.1 uncultured Thermoplasmatales archaeon | reverse complement strand
GCTCGCGGGGAGCACGACGAGATCGTGGGCCTCGGCGACCTCGGCGGCCTTGGCCAAGAGCGAGCCCTCGATGGTGCGCATCCGCACCTTGAGCCCGCGGTCCTCGATCTCCCGCACCGTGCGCATGAGCACGCCGGTGGCTTGGTGGATCTGGATCAAGCCAGAGCCGTTGGATGCAGGTGATCCGGAGGGCTGTGCGACCTCCGCCGGAGCCAACACGGTGAACTTCAACCCCGGTGTGGAGGAGAAGATGTCCGCGCCAGCAAGAGCTGCATCACGGTACTCGTCGGTCCCGTCAACGATGGCCAAGACGTTCGAGGCTGGATTGAGCGCGGGGGGCAAGGGCAACACCCACGCCGCGCTAGTCCATACCACCCTTTAACGCTTTGCCGTCCCCAGGGTGACGGGTCGTATCTGGGAACGAAACCACGGGGGGCACAGGGGGCACAGTGGCCCACGGGGGGATCCAAGGCGGGTGGGGTGGCGCGGCATGAGGGAGTCAGCTACACGATGCGAGACTCCGCCTGCTGCATCCTCTCGGTCGTCCCTGTGGCCCTCCGTGAGCTCCGTGCCCCCCGTGGTTCCATCTCGCCGATACCGCGGCACCGCCCGTCACCATCTTGATCCGCTCGCGCCGGCGGCATCGGCCACAGCGGAGAGGACCCGGCCCAGCTCGAGCTCGCCCAGCACGCGGCCGTCAGGGTCGACGACAGGCAGGGTGGCCAGCTGGCCCATGAGCATGTTCCTCAGCGCATGCTCGAGGGGCTCGGTGGGCTCGACGGCGAGCTCGCCGCTTCGAGGGTTGCAAGCGTCCTCGGCAGATGCCTTCTTGAGCGCCTCGATCAGCTCCCCCCATGGGAAGGCGTCGGCCACGGGCGAGGTGTCCAGGGCCGTGGACATCCACGCGGCCAAGTCGGCTCGGGTGATCGCACCGAGCAGGCGCTCGCGGGTGTCCACGACGAGCACGGCGTTGAGGTCCTCGCGGGCGTCCAGGTTGGCCAGCACATCCCGGAGTGGGGTGGCATCGTCGACGATGACCGCCAGGGGTTCGTCGGGGTCGAAGACGTCGTCGACGGTCAACTCCCGGACGGCTTGATCGGAGACCATGGCTGCCTGGTGTGTATGGAGGCTGGGCTGGGTGAAGAAGGTTCGGAGTTGGGCCACCGACCTAGATCACGAAGTGCACGGAGGGGTCACGAAGGGCGCCAAGGGAACCAAGGGGCCCCCCAAGGTCAGGATGAGAGGGCGCAGTTTAGAGGGTCGCCATGGGTCTCCTAGGGGCCCACCCGCCATCCTCCCACCCCTGGAAGTTGTCTTGCTCTCCGTGCCCTTGGTGTCCCCTTCGTGCCCTTGGTGATCTAGGTCCGATCCACGAGCGCCTGCCATCGATCGAAATGCGCGACCTGGCTGGGGGCCAAGCCCTCGATGAGCCCGGTGCGTGCTCCGTGGAAGAGGAGCTGTTGTGCCATGGCCGCTCGGTCGCCCCAGCGGTCCCGCGCCTGCTCGGGCGTGATGGGCTCGCCGAGCAGCGTGTCGGCGGCCCGGGCGACCCAGCGGTCCACGGGGAAGGCGTCGTCGAAGTTGAGCGCGTAGCACAGGATGCACTCGGCGACTTTGGGTCCGACGCCGTCGAAGGCCATGAGCCGGGTGCGCGCCTCCTCGATGGGGGAGTCCGCGAGCTCGGCCAGGTCGAGCTCGCCGGAGGTGATGGCCTCGGCGGCTGCGTGGATGCGGGGCGCGCGGAACCCGGTGCCCAGCGCGCGCAGCTCGGCCGAGCCGGCCTGGGCGATGGCCTGCGGGCCGGGCATCGCGAAGCCGCCGCCGGCACGGGGGCCCAGCGCGCGGCAGAGGCGTGCGATGGTCTCCTGGATCCGGGGGACGTTGTTGACCGGGCTGATCATGAATGCCAGCAGCCCCTCCCAGGGATCCTGGTCGAGCAGCCGCAAGCCATCGAGCCTGCTTGCCAAACCCCCCAGGTCAGGATCACGGGCAAGGGCCTCGGGTCGGCAGCGCGCCGCGCCGAGGTAGCGCTCCAGGAAGCTTGGAGGCTGGGTGGGCTGGCTCGTCCACGTCCCTTCCCCGGGATCGATAGTGACTCGCGTGGCCCGCGTGATGCCCTGGATGGTCTCGTCGGCCTTCCACCAAGTGAACGCTTGGCCCCCGAACAGGCAGGCCTCCAGGTCGACCGATGGGAGGGGATGGCCCATGGTTGTCGTGGAAGATGGCGCCCTCCATGAGCCTGTCCCCTCGATCCCCCCCCCGTTCGTTCCCGGGCCGAAGGCCCGCAAGCTGCTGGCCCGGCCCGCATGTCGGGGGCCGTAAGGGCCTTAAGCGAACCCCAGGTATGGTTGACCGTTATGACCTGGAACGGTCCCCTCGAGAAGGTCTCGGAGTTCTGCTACGAGATCCCGG
>CAYNEI010000109.1:0-1352 GCA_964396185.1 uncultured Thermoplasmatales archaeon | reverse complement strand
CGGGGCAAGGCCCAGATCGGCACCCTCGGTGCTGGCAACCACTTCCTCGAGCTCCAGCGCGTGGCTGATGTGCTCGACGAGCGCGCCGCACAGGCCTACGGCTTGACCGAGCCGGGCCAGATCGTCGTCATGATCCACACCGGCAGCCGGGGCTACGGCCACCAGGTCTGCCAGGACTACCTCAAGCGCATGGAGCGCAGCCCCCACGGGATGGCCGACGAGCTGGTGGACAAGCAGCTGGCCTGCGCGCCCTTCCAGTCCGAGCTTGGCCAGATGTACTACCGGGCCATGTGCAGCGGGATCAACTACGCCTTCAGCAACCGCCAGATGCTCACCCACCAGGTGCGCAAGAGCTTCTCCAAGGTGTTCGGCGAGGACGCTGAGAGCCTGGGCATCGAGGTCGTGTACGACGTCGCCCACAACATCGCCAAGAAGGAGAAGCACACGTTCCAGGGCGAGGATCGCGAGGTCGTCGTCCATCGCAAGGGAGCCACGCGCGCCTACGGCCCCGACCACCCGGACGTGCCTGCCGACTACCGCCACATCGGCCAGCCGGTGCTCATCCCTGGGTCCATGGGGACGTCCAGCTACGTGCTCAGCGGTGCAAGCGGCTCCATGGTGGACACGTTCGGCTCCACCTGCCACGGGGCGGGCCGCCAGATGAGCCGCACCGAGGCCAAGAAGACGTGGCGAGGCGAGGAGCTCGTGAACGAGCTGGGCGTGCGGGGGATCACGGTGCGCGCGGCCAGCGCTCGCGTGGCAGCCGAGGAGGCCCCGGGCGCCTACAAGGACGTGACCAGCGTCGTGGACGTCTGCCAGGGCGCCGGCATCAGCAACAAGGTCGCCAAGCTCGAGCCCATGGGTGTCGTGAAGGGATAGCCCGAAGGTGGGGGTTCTGGCTGGGTAGGGTTAGACCAACATCCAGGGCCCCGGTCGGGCAACACATGGCTATGTTGGGCCAGGTGCGACCTCGGACCGGGAGCCCAAGATGGGTACTACGACCTACGCGCTGAGAGGATTTGAACTGTTCGCAAACGGCCCCGCTCTGAGCTTCGGTGCTGGGGCGGTGTTCAGACGGTCTGGACCGCGGTGACGCCCTCGACGCGCTGCTTGAGCGCGTTCTCGATGCCGTGCTGGACGGTCATGGTGCTCATGGGGCACCCGCCGCAGGCGCCGACGAAGTGGATCTTCACGATGCCGGTGTCTGGGTCCCAGTCCACGAGCTGGAGGTCGCCTCCGTCCATCTGCAGGGCAGGGCGCACCATCTCCAGGACCTCCTGGACACGCTCTTTGGTCGCGGCCATCGCATCTAGGTTATCGTGTAGGCTACTTAACCGTTCGCCGTGCGGCAC
>CAYNEI010000108.1:0-4078 GCA_964396185.1 uncultured Thermoplasmatales archaeon | reverse complement strand
CGGTCGATGGGTGGATCGTGGATCACTTCGCGACCCGCGCGTAGAACGCGCGTCGGCGCGAGAGCGGATCCGTGTCCGCCTTGACCTCGAAGCCCCGCGAAGCGAGGCTCTCGGCCACCGAGATGCTGGTTCCGATATCGAACCACTCTTGGCCATAGTTCACGCGCTTCACTCCTCCCCAGGAGTCCGTCCTCCCGCAAGGAAAGGACACACCGAGGTCCGCGTGAGGGTCCGCGCCCCCGTGGAGGGGTTGACCATCGAAGGTCACGCCGGACCGGAGACCTCAGCCTTACACTGTTGATTATCGCAGGCTACATATGCCTTCCGTGGAGGGGAGAGAACCCCTCGTTCCCTTGAAAAGCAAGGACCTTGACAACGTAGCGGTTACGCGATGGAGCGTAGGTTGTCATTGTGACAGGTCGGCTTGCGCCCAGAGCGTGGGTGGGGGCGCACGTGGGGGGCCGGCATCGGTGCCGGCATCGCTGTCAGCGTGGGCGCCAGCACGGGTGCCGCGTGGCCTGTTCAGTTGTCCATGGGACGGCCCGTGAGGCCAAGCGTCATGGGAAGGATCTCGGGGAACGACGGGGTCATGGCGGGTCGCTGCCAGAACCGTCCCCCCTCCCTGCGTCGCCGGGCTTGGTAGCGGGCTTCGAGCACGTCCCACTCGACGGCGTCGAGGAAGGCGTGGGTTCGGCCGCGGCGCACGGCTTGTGTGAACCGGTTGGCCGTCGCTTCGTCTTGGCCAAGTAGCTCGAGCTGCCAGAGCGGAAGGCCAGCCCCACGGCCGGCTTCGGTCAAGTCCATGCGCACTTCGAGTGGTAGCCCCGGGTGGAAATCCAGATCCATCCTCACACCGGTGCTGGGAGAGGAGCAACGGGGTTAATAGGCGCCACGCTTGGGACCTGCTCCCCGGGTCTGGAAGGCCCCTGGGGGGAGAGGGGAACTCTTCCCCTCCCTCCGCCAGGTGCCAGGGACTGGCGCGCGTTGGGTTTCGTCTAGAGGAACCCGGCCTTCTGGAGGGCCATCAGGTCGTCGGTGGAGAGCTTCTCGCCGCGCTTGAAGCGCTCGTAGATCTCGCTGGCCTGCTGCTTGGCTTCGGCCTCGGAGACCTCCTTGCGGGCCTTGCGCTCTTTCTGGCGCAGGGAGATGATGACCTTCTCGTAGTCCCGGATCTGGTTCACCATCTCGATGTACTCTTGGTGGACCCGGTCGGCCTCGGTCTTGGACTCGACGAACTTGTCCTGGGCGTCGTCGGCCTCCTTGCGGATCTTGTCAGCCTGCTCGAACAGGTTGACCATGGCGTCGTGTTCGGTCTGGGCTTGCTCGGCCAGGCTCGTCACCTCGTCGTGGGCGGCCTCGGCCTTGTCCTTGATCAGCTTGAACTTCTGGAAGTGGTCGGCGGTCTCCTCGTCCTTCTCGAGGTCTTTCTCTTTCTCCTCGATCTGGCGTTGGAGGTCCTTCATCTTGTCGACCAGGTCGCGCTCCTTGTCTGGGGCGAGGACCTTGGTCATCTGCTGGTACTCGAGGTCCCGGAGCTGCTTCTTGAGTCGGCCGATGGATGGGCCGGTGTCCGGTTCCTTCTCGGGCTGGTGTTCTTGGAACTCCTCCCGTGCTTCAGCAGCTTTCTGGTTGAGCTCATCCCGGAGTTTCTTGGACTCCTGGACCTTCTCGTTGAGCTCGTCCCGTGTCGCTCGATGTTCGTTCGCCTTGTCGACGAGGGATCTGACCTGGGCGTTGAGCTCATCACGTTTCTGAGCCCACTCCTTGGTCTGATCATTCAGCTTGTCACGGCGCGCGCGCCACTCGTTCGCGCGTTCGTTCAGCCGCTCCTTCTTGTCTAGGAACTCCTCCAGGGTTTCTTCAGTAGCAACTTGAGACATCCAGAAAACCTCTGCGCGTTCGTCCCGCTACCGCCCCGTTCTACCCGAACGGGGGGTCACATCCTCCGGTACGAGGACCCTGTATTAATATCTTCTTGCATGGCGAGTGGCCGGGGCCATCTACGGCTCAAGCAAGCTCCCAGAACCGGTGGGCCTCCACCGGATCCCCGAAGCAGTAGTGCACGGACCGGAAGCTCTCCCGCAGAGAGGCTGCCTCAGCCGCCACGGTCTCGGGCGCCTCTCCCTTGAGAACGAGGCGGGCGTAGAGCTCGGCCACCTCTTCCATCTCGCCGGGCCCCATGCCGATGCGCACGAGCTCTTGGGTCCCCAGGCGTAGCCCGCTGGGTCTAAAGGGGCTCTCGTCGCCGGGGATCATGTTCATGTTGCAGATGATGCCGGCGTCCTCGAGGCGCTGTGCGAGCTCCTTGCCACCGCCGTGCTCACCGACGTCGACAGCGATCTGGTGGCTCTCGGTGAAGCCGTGCTCCTCGCAAAGCACCGCGAGGCCGCGCTCGGCCAGGGCCCCGGCCAACGCCTGGCTGGTCTCGATGATCTCGTTGGCGTAATCCTCTCCGAACGCGAGGTGCTCGGCGAAGGCCACCGCCTTGGCGGCCAGATGGTGGAGGTGATGGCTGGAGACAACGCCGGGGAAGATGCCGCGATCCAGGCGCTTGCAGAACGCCTGCTCTTCCTCGCTCCCCTCGGGGTCCGCGGTGGAGAGCACCACGCCGCCCTGGGGGCCGGGCAAGGTCTTGTGGGTGCTGGCCATCATGACCTCGGCACCCTCCCGCAAGGGGTCCTGGAAGCGCCCGCCCCCGATGAGGCCGAGCACGTGAGCGCCGTCGTAGAGCACGTGAGCCCCGACCTCCTTGGCCACGGGCGCGAGCTCGCTCACCGGCGCTGGGAAGAGGAAGAGGCTCTGGCCGAAGAGCACAAGATCGGGCTCGGTGGACCGGATCTGTTTGGCCGCCGCATCGACGTCGATGGACAGTCGGGCTGGGTCGTCGGGCAGGGCCTCGATGTTGAGTCCCCGCAGCCCGGCGGCACCGATGCGGCCGTGGCTGATGTGAGCGCCGGCGTCCGTGTCCAGGCACATGAGCGTGTCACCCGGCTTGGCCAGCGCGAAGAAGACGCCAGCGTTGGCGGTGGTCCCGGCAGTCGGCCGGGTGTCCGAATACGTGGCGCCGAAGAGCTCGCGCGCGAGCTCCTCGCACCGGGTCTCGATCCGGTCGATGAACTCCAGGCCCTGGTAGTACCGCTTGCCGGGCCGGCCTTCGGCGTACCGATCGTGTAGATCCGAGGCCAGAAGCCGCCGGGCCATGGGCGAGATGCAGTTCTCGCTGGCGATCATGGGCAGCGAGGTGTCGAACAAGCGCGTGTGCTTGTCCACCTGGTCGTAGACGAACTCGACGTCGTCGCTCCGGTTGGCCTGTGGCATCGTGTCCCCTCGTCGGCTCGCAGCCGGCGCCGGGCCAAGGGGGGCCGGTGCCAAAAGCGTGCCGGCGCGCGCGGGGTCACTTCGGGAGCAAGTGGCCCATGCGGTCACGCTTCGCCTTGAGGTAGGCGCCCACGGTCTCGCCGGCTTCGGCGTGGAGGGGGACGCGTTCCTCGACCCGCACGCCAGCCTGCTCCAGTGCTTTCACCTTGGCAGGGTTGTTCGTCATGAGGGCCACGGCCTCGATGCCAAGGGCCTGGAGCGCATCAGCGGCTGGGGTGTACTCGCGTGCATCAGCGGGAAGGCCGAGCTGCTCGTTGGCCTCGACCGTGTCGGCTCCATCGTCCTGGAGGACGTAGGCTCGGATCTTGTCGAAGAAGCCGATCCCGCGGCCCTCCTGATCGAGGTAGACCAGCACACCGCTGCCCTCCTGCTCGATCCGTTCGAGGGCCGCATCGAACTGGGCTCCGCAGTCGCAGCGCATGGAGTGGAAGGCATCACCGGTGAGACAAGCGCTGTGCAAGCGGCAGAGCACCGCCCCGTCCTCGCCATCGACGGGGCCCTTCGTGATCACGGCATGGTCGCCTGCAAGATCCGGGTGGCGGAACGCGTAGATCTGGAACGCGCCGATGGGCGTGGGTAGATCTGCCGGGCCGGCGAGCTCGAGGGTGTCCGGGTTCGCCATCGAAGCAGCGATGGGTGGCTGGGATATAAATGGGGCGCCAGAAGCGCTCCCGTTCCCGGCACTCACCCCTGCGCAGTC
>CAYNEI010000107.1:0-4100 GCA_964396185.1 uncultured Thermoplasmatales archaeon | reverse complement strand
TCGGGTGCTTCGTCTTGACGCGGTACTTGTCAGCCGAGCCGTTCATGAGTCGTCCCGATCTCGCGGTCGTCGCCCTTAGTGCGAGGTCGTACGAGGTCAGTACGGAAATGCACAGGCTCGGTTCCGCAAAGCTGTGGACAAGTCGGCTCACAGCGCGCTGTGAGCGGGAGGTGGACCCTCACTCCCGCGGCTCACAGGAACTGTGAGCCACGTGCTGTGAGCCAACTGTGAGGGCGGTGTGGACGGTGGTGGACATGGCGCCGCCACCGTGGCGGCCAGCGCCTCCGCAGAAGCGTCCCTACGAGGAGAGAAACCCCATGTCCGTCACCGAGACACGCCTCATCACGATCGTCCAGGCCGCCGAGATCATCGGCCTCTCGCGCTCGAAGGTCTACGAGCTGCTCGCGTCCCGCGAGCTTCCGAGCGTGCGGATCGGCCGAGCCCGCCGGATCGATCTCGCCGACCTCGATCGCTTCATCGCACGTCACCGCGTCCCGCAACGGACAGACGTCGACGTCCCCGCCGAACACCCGAGCCTGAGCGATGAGGACTCCCGATGACAACGACCACGGTTGCTAGAGACCTCCAGCCCCCACCCACCCCGTGGACGGTCCCGAGCTCCATCGGCGATCACCACCGACGAGCAACGCCCTCTGGCGCCTCCCGTACGGATCCTCACACCCACCCATCCAGGTGCCTGACAGACTTGCACCAGATTGCGACGCGTCAACGCGTCAACGCTCGGTGCCTTGCCGGGAGTCCGCGATGACGTCGGGCCCCGACCAGCAGACCGCTCGCGTGAACATCGATGACGACGCCTGGCGTCAGTTCCGGATCCTCGCCATCGAGTCCGACCCGGATAACGCTCGATCGCGGAGCTACACAGGCCGTGCGGAAATGGGGGCGGGCTCAACAGGTCGTCGCAACGGCCGCGGCGAACTTCTCTGCGGGTCATGGAGCCAAGGGTCTCGCTGGGCCACGCCCCGGGGGACCGGCGTAGCAGAGGCTGATGGGCGTAGGCAGCCTGAGCCTTCACTGCCTCATGAACCACATGCTCCCGCTCACCCCGAGCAGCCCGGAGCCCAAGACACCCAGCACGGCGCCCACGG
Organism: uncultured Thermoplasmatales archaeon; assembly: GCA_964396185.1. Classification (GTDB taxonomy): domain Archaea; phylum Thermoplasmatota; class SW-10-69-26; order SW-10-69-26; family SW-10-69-26; genus CAYNEI01. Next base: position 2,991 of record CAYNEI010000107.1, on the reverse strand, counting down.
CGGCGGCGACGGGTGACAGCGTCAGCATTAGGACAATGCCTAGGACGAGGAATGCAACCCCGAAGGTCGTGACACGACGAGCCGCGCGGCTCGCGGGCTTTGGATCGGGCCATTGAGGACCGTCATGGTCTGGGTCCTGCTGATCTCGGACAGCTGTCAAATGCCAATCGTGCCGGTACTCGAACTCGCGGCTCAACGGCCGGCCCAGCCGGGGCCTCGGATAGGGGCGCCGAAACAGCCACATCAGCGCTGCCGTATGCATCTCAACGACGTAGACGAGGCCATCACGAACCGAGGCCGGCCCAGCGATCCCGATCGCGAGCCCAACCATCGCGACCACGGGCCAACAGCTTAGGACTATGAGCAGATTCAGCCCGAGGACGACCTCAGATAGCAGGACAGCCCGGGTTCGGTCCGGCCTCGGCCCATGTGGGAACACAGCCAAGACCCACCCGACTTCCCGGACCAGCGACGGACGTGAGCCACTCATCTCATCCTCCACGCGTCGCGGATCGTGTGCGTGGAGGATCGCAGCTCCATCGCTTCCACGGGTGTCCATCGGTTGACGTCCGTTCGCAGCGGGCTTCGCGACGCAGCCAGCCTTCTCCTCCTCCGGGGCTAAGTCGTCGCAAGTGTCACCGAGCCAGAAAAGACCCCACGGACCCAGACTCAGCCGCAAGCACCCGCTCGTGTAGGACGCGGGTCTGGCCCTCGACGTTTACGGAAGCCGTGGTTCTGGTCGGGCAGATGATCGGAGGAACCACTCCATAACAGCCACCGTTCGGGTTCACGGTCTCCTCGGGTGCCGAACTATCTTCGAGCAGCAGCCTGAGGAGAGTGCGGTGGCCACGAGCACGGTGACGCACCATCTTCGCCAGCCTGCCCGTTTCGTGGCTCGCATCTCACCTTTCTGGCTGGCGTTCGTTCTAGTGGCAACCCTCGCTGCGTTGATCAGCATTGTTCGCCTTGCCGCCGCGGAGGACGATCCTGCCGTTCCCCTTCTGGTGACTGTCCTTGGCGGCATCGCGTTCGTGGCCCTGTTGCTCCTGATCGCCAAGCCATGGCTGACCTACGTGCGAGTAGTGCATGAACTGGATGGGAGTCTGGAACTCACCACGGTCTTCGGCCGTCATGCGGTCCTTGGTCCTGGTGATGTTCTGGACGTTCGTGAGCAACAGTTCATCCCGCAGCCAGGCAGCACGCGGGTGCGCACCGTGGATGGCCAGCGTTACTACTTTGGGCCCTTCGAGCATAAGTACGCGCTGGTGGAACGCCTTCAAGCCCTTCGAGCCTGAGCGCGCACATCGCAGTGGTTCTGCGCGAGCCACAGCGGCGGTCGGACCGCTCATAATGCGCGGACGCTGGGACCGCCGGCGCGTCGGATAAGAACGGCTACCAGTGGCCGGTACTACGAGCTCATCGGCCGTCAGTCGCCCGTAGGGCGATCCCTGCCATGTGAGCCTCGATGCCCTCCACCGCCCTTGTGAGTCGTGTGAGAAGCCAAAGTCCGTAGGCCAGGAGGGCTATCGGGATGGCCACGAAGACCAGCGGCAGCAACAACGAAAGGATGCCGAAGGCGGGCTCGGCGAAATTCACAGGTGTTCCCTTGAGATGGGTTGGCTCGACGGGACTTCGAGACCTTGGCGCCGGATTCCTGCTCGAGTGCTGCGGCCGCCCATAACGCCCGGTGCTTCGAGAGGCCGCCGGCGTCGTGCCCCCATCATCGTTCGCCCGTACTTGCTTCGAAGCCCGGCGCGAAACATGACTTCCTCCTCCTCGCCGGTTTGGTGTCTGGGTAGGGTCCTGAGCCCAATCGGGAGGCTTGCAGTGGGACGCTGGCGTGCTGGGGCTCTGCCGGTGCCTGAGCACGCACGGCGCCTTTGGGGGACCCTGGCTGGTGACGAGACGGCGCTAGCGCCCGGGACCGTCACCGTGGTCAGTGACTCTCGAGGGATCTGCCCAGATGGCTGGACCGGTGTGGTGCGTCTCGGCGACGCATACGTCATCGAGACGGGCGATGGTGATCATCAGACGATCAGCATCCTTCGGTCGCTGGATGATCCGTCCGACCCCGCTGCCATCAGCGAAACGCTGCATCCCGAGGAGACGCTTGGACCGGGTTACCTGGCCTACCTCCCGGATGGCGTTGACGTGACGCCCAAGGCCGTCGCGGGTCAGGTCGAGGAGGTATCCACCGAGTCGGTTCGAGACTGGCTGCAGTCGATGCCACGCGACGAGGTCGCGGAGAGCTCGGTCGAGGACATGGACCAGCTGTTGGTGTTACGTCGCGGCCAGTCGATCATGGGAGTAGCCGGACACCTTGAGTGGCCAGCCGACATTGGACACATCGGGATCCTCGTGGCACCCGAAGCTCGCGGCAGAGGTGTTGGTGTCGCCCTTGGCATCGCCGCCACGCGGCGCGTCCTGCGACTCGGGAGGCATCCGCAGTGGCGGGCGGCTGGCTGGCACGATGCATCGCGCGCTGTCGCGAAGCGGATCGGCTACGTCGAAGTCGGCCGCCAGTTCAGCTTCCAGGCGTAAGACAGATTCGTGGCCCATTCAGAGGAGTCGTGAGCATCGCCCAAGAATCGGTCATGTTGATCATTGTCACGCGCGATGACCGACTGCTGATGCATCATCGGGATGACATCCCAGGCATCTTGCATCCAGACTGCTGGGCCGGTTTCGGCGGTGCCGTTGAACGTGGGGAAACGATGATCGAGGCACTTCGGCGCGAAGTGCGAGAAGAGATCGGGCTTGACCTCGTCCGCCCGAGGGAGCTGTGTCAGGAGGTGGACATCGAGGGGGATTCAGATCGCGTCCACATGTTCTATGACCGACGTGACATCCCACCGCTTGCCCAGATTGGCTTGATGGAAGGCGCGGGTATCGGCCTCTTCACGATTGAGGAGGCACTAGGTCTGAAGCTGAGCCCGTTTGTGAGGCGGTTCCAGGGTGTCTCAGCGTTACCGACCGATACCCCTCCATGCC
>CAYNEI010000106.1:0-4141 GCA_964396185.1 uncultured Thermoplasmatales archaeon | reverse complement strand
GGCAGGTAGTCCGGGATGAGCGGATCCACCACGAAGAACCCAGGCGTGCTCGTGGGCGTGGCAGTGTTCTCCCACCGATCGATCGCGCTGATGGCGAAGCGGTAGGGGACGTCCGTGCGCGCGTCCTGCGGCGGGTCCCATCGGAGCCGGAAGACCGTCGGGTTCTCAGGCAACGGCCGGGCCTCAAGCGGACCCAGTGGCGTATCCACGGCGAAGAGACCCACGATGGGGCTGCCCTGACCCGCCCGCATGCGCGAGCCGTCCGGGTACTCGACGACGAAGTCGACCACGACGCGCTCCCCCTTCTCGATGGACTCCGAGGGCTGGTTGATGAACCGGACCACCATCTGCTGGGGGTTGATGCGGAAGAGCCGGGACTCGGACTCCACCGTGTTCCCGTGGCTGTCCGTCCCCTTGATCTTGAACCTGGCTTGCACCAGCTCGGTGGTTCGGTCCGTGGGGAAGCTCAACCGAACCGTCGTGTTCTCCACGGTGGCCGAGGCTTGGCCTAGCTCATCGGTGCCCGTGGTCACCGTGGCGTTCACATCCACGAGCTCGGTGGGGAAGCTCGCCGTGGCTTCGGCCACCGTGCCCCGCGTGACAGCGCTCGGCTGACTGGTGAACGAGGGGTTGACCTGACCGGGGACGACGGTGAAGGGCCTGCTCAGGAAGCTCTCGATCAGGTTCCCCGAGGAGTCCGTGCCACCCACCTCGAGCCGGTAATCGGCTTCCGGTACCGTGGGAGGCGGGATCCACTCGAAGATCCATCTCGCGTTGATGAACCGTGGCGTCCCTGTGTCCACGACCTCACCCAGCGAGTCGCGGATCCGGACCTCGGGGACCCCGCTCCTGTCGGTGTACGGGACACCGTCCGGGAAGACCAAGTCAGCATCGATGCGCAGCGGCACGCCACGCGGGGCCTCGGCGGGAGGTGGCTCGCGGGGCTGGACGCGCACGTCCAGGGGTTGGATCTCCACGGGCCCGAGGATGGCCTCGAACTGGTTCCCGAACAGATCGCGGCCGGTGATCTCGATGGTCGCTGGGCCAGTGGGCGTGGTGCGCGCCGGGGTCCAGCGCACGAAGGTGCCGATGTCGGTGCTGACCACGCGAACGCCCCGGCTCGTGACCGGCCCGGTGCGCGCGACCACCTCGTCGACCACGTCCCCACGCTTGCGTTCCAGGGTGGCTGTGATCTCCTCACCCTTGTCAGCCACGGAGGGGAGCTCCGTGATGACCTGGCGGTCCACGGTGATGGGCGTGACGTTGAACCGGTCCGAGAACCCGGCGAACCCGGTCTCGTCCTCGGCTCGGCCGAAGACGAAGAGGCGGTAGATGCCCAGCGGGGTGCCCTCGTCGGTGACGAAGTGGCCCGCGTGGTTCTCCCCCAGCTCGCTGCCCGTGAGGTTGAAGAACTCCTCTCCATCGATGGACGCATCCGAGCGGTGGATGACCCACCGGTTCTCGTCGCGGAGTTTGCGGAGCACGTGGATCACGGGTTCAGCGGACTCGAGCCCCGTGTCGCCGTCAGCGGCGGGGAAGAGCGCGAGGATCTCCTCGCCCCTCGAGATGCTGCACGGATCGTCTGTCGCGTTGCGCGTCGGGCAGATGGGCGTGGTGGAGTTCCGGAACTCGCCGTTGAAGAGGACCGTGAAGAGCGGGCTGGTGTGTGGGCCGATGATGTTCCCGTAGATGTCCCGGCCGGAGATGTTGAAGTAGTGGTTGCCAGGCACGATCGTGTCGGCTGGGATGCTCACACGCCACTCCTGGCCACCGTTGAGCCCGCGAGGCCGCAGGGTCTCCTCGACGATGCGCCCCTGGCCAGCCGGTGCCACGCGCTCGAGCTGGAAGGTGATGTTCCCGCCCCGCTCGCTGTCGGCCAGCTCCTCGGTGAACAGCGAGCCATCCGGGTAGCTCAAGCGGACTGCGTAGTCCACCTGGCCCCCCTCGACGAGCTGCGGGGGCCGCTCCAGCGGCGCTACCACCAGGCGGGCGGGTCGCACCTCGAAGGGGAAGGCGGTCACGTTCTCGTTGACCGGGTCACGGTTGTCCCTGGCCACCACCTCGAGATCCCAGGTCCCGGCAGGCGCGACGGTGTCCGAGCGACCGACGCGGAAGGTGCGCACCCAGTTGCCGTCGTCGTCGGAGGCAGCCATGGTGAACGAGTCGATGTCGAGCACGCGGCCGAACTGGTTGGTCTTCTTCACGTTGAGAACGACACCACCCAGGCTCGGGTCCACGTTGTCCTCTGTCACCGGGACGCCGTTTTTGAACTCGGCGTGGACCGAGGCGTGGACCGTGGCCGTGCGGCGCGTGCTGTTCACGATCTCCTCGCCCACGAACGTGTCCAGCGTGATCAGCGGCCGGGCGCCCACCACCTCGACCGGTAGCGACGGGGTCTCGAGCACCGTGTTCTGGTTGTTCGGTGCCCCGTAGCGGTCCTCGGTCTCGTGCACGCGCCACTCGTAAGTGCCCAGGGGCTCGTACTCGAAGTCCAGGGGCACCGAGACGTTCCAGATCCCGGCTTCCCGGTGGTTGGCCTCGAGGGTGAACTCCGGGCTGCTCTCTCCCTGGAGCCCGAAGTCCACGAGGACGTCATCGTTCGTGTCGTTGGGCGTGAAGGCCGAGCCGTCGGCGTAGGTGATGTTGAGGATGGCCTCGGCGGTCTCGAGCCGCTCCACCTCGCGCTCGAGCCCCTCGAAGACCGGGGTGAGCTCGTAGGGTCGCACCCGGAACTCCGTCGAGTTGACCGTGGCCAGGCGGTTGCCGTCGGCCAGTTGTTTGCGCTGGACCTCGAGCTCGTAGACGGGGCTGTTGGACCCCTCTGGGGTGACATCGAAGTCCCGGGGGACGGTGAAGTTGAACCAGAACTGGCCCAGCGGGGGGACCCACTGGGCGGCGACGCTGTCCACGGTGCTCGTCTTCGTCTCCAGAGGCGCGGTGGTCTCGATCTTGTTCACGCGCGCGGTCAGAGGGGCCTGGTCCAGGTCGTCCTGACCGACGAACACCACCCGACGCAGCGGGTTAACCTCCTCGCAACCGGGCGGGGAGGCCAGGAACCGGTAGCGCAGCCAGTAGTTGACGTCCTCGGTCCGATCGACCTGGCTGGGCTCGTTGCCCTGGCCTGGCTGGCGGATGATCTCGGGGGTTGCAACACCGGGACGGAGCTTGAAGCCCTCGCTCTCGGGCTTGCTCTCGGAGTCCACATGGACCCGGAACTGGGACTCCCCGTCGCTGCCCAGCGGGTAGTCCAGGGGGACCTCCCAGAGGAAGTGGAAGACGATGTGCGGGCTTGGGGAGTTGAAGGTGCGGCGCAACGGGGTCTGGACGAGGTCCTCGTCCACCACCCGCAGCGTGAACTGCTCCCCGGCTGGGATCCCGGAGACCGTGAACAGGATCACGTCGCTGCGCAGCCCGATGCCGGGCCGGCAACTGTGCGCCGAGGTGAGGTGGACCTCGAAGGTGTCCTGGACCTGGGTGTCCGTCTCGAGCTCCTGGATCGTGATGGTGTACGTGCCCAGGTTGGAGGGCTCACCGATGTTCTCGGCCCGGGGCCCGTCACCATCGGTCGGCCGGAAGCCCTCCGGGAACGACATCGTGCACTCCCGGCGCCCAGAGCTGGCGCTGCAGTTCGGCTTGTCGGGGTTGTAGAAGATCGAGCGCTCCCAGCCCTCGCACCGGGAGCCGCAGTCAACCACCACGGTCTCCACGTCGTCGTTGGCGCCGAAGGTGACGTTGAAGGCCACGCTGGCCCCCTCGACGACATCCTTGGAGCCGTCGTGCACCCGGACCCCCTCACCGACAGCGCTGGCATCCCCTGAGAGGAAGAGGAGGGCGGCGAGGAACACCAGCCCCAGCAGGGCTAGGGCAGTTGTGCCGGTTCGGCGCACGCGGTCGTGTTCGCCTTCCCCCCTTTAATGCTTGCTCATATTTCGCCAAAGGTCCACGTGTCCTCCAGGGGGGAGCGGTGGTTCGGTACGTCTCCCGGAACGTTCTTGTAACCGCTGCCATCCTCCAAGGCCGTGGGCGCGTTCGATTTCCTGGACATCGCAGGCCTCGAGGTCAGCGAGGTCGTCTACCTGGCCATCGCCCTCACCGTCGCCTTCACGGTGGTCGCTCTGCTCATCGCGTGGCTCTGGCGCAA
>CAYNEI010000105.1:1177-4245 GCA_964396185.1 uncultured Thermoplasmatales archaeon | reverse complement strand
GGCGCTGCTCGAACGCCCTGTGGAGGCTGGCCACGAACGCAAGAGCGTCCGGCGTGAGGATCTCTTCGTGCCTGTCGCTAACTTCCTTGAGGACCTGGATGCGTTCGAGCGTCGCCATGTCGTATCCACAACCCACTGGTATGTGATGTTTACATCACGTCCAGTCTGACGGGGAACGGCAGACGGTCGTGCTTAGAACATCACTTGACCAGGTGCATCCTATCACTGTGGGGCGCACTACAAGTATTTTCGCCCTCGTAGGTAGAAATTTGTGAGGTTAACCTCACAATAAACGTGTGTCCGTTCGGATTGGGGCCGCACGGCCGCTGTAGAGCTTGAGAAAGGAAAAGGAGGTGGGCCGGCCCGAGGGCCGGCCCTTGAGCGCCGCGAAGCGGCGCGTTGCTCACAGAGCGGAGCGAGCTCAGAAGTCCATGTCCGGCATGTCGCCGCCGTCGCCGCCGGAGAAGCCCTTGGCAGCGATGACGTCGTCGATGCGCAGGATCATGGTGGCGACCTCGGTGGCCGACTGGATCGCCTGCGTCTTGACGCGCAGGGGCTCAAGCACGTTGGCCTCGATGGAGTCGGTCACCTCTCCGGTGAAGACGTCGAGACCGAAGCTCTTGTTGCCGTTCTCGTGGGCAGCGCGCAGGTCGACGAGCGCCTCGATGGCGTCGAGACCGGCGTTCTCCGCGAGGGTGCGGGGGACGACCTCAAGGGCGTTGGCGAAGGACTCGATGGCGAGCTGCTCGCGGCCGCCGACCGAGCTGGCGTACTCGCGCAGGCGCAGGGCGAGCTCGACCTCGGGGGCACCGCCGCCGGGGACGATCTTGCCGTCCTCGATGGCGACGCCGACGACGCGGACCGCGTCCTCGAGGCTGCGCTCGATCTCGTCGATCACGTGCTCGGTTCCACCGCGGAGGAGCAGGCTGACGGACTTGGCCGCCTCGTTGCCCTCGACGAAGGTGAGCTTGTCGTCGCCGACCTGGCGCTCCTCGACCACGCCAGCGTCGCCGAGGTCCTCGGCCTCGAAGTCGTCGAGGTTGTTGACCACGCGCGCGCCGGTGGCGCGGGCGAGCTTCTCCATGTCGGACTTCTTGACGCGGCGGATCGCGTAGATGCCGCGCTTGGCCAGGAAGTGCTGGGCGAGGTCGTCGATGCCCTTCTGGCAGAAGAGGACGTTGGCGCCGCTGTTCTCCAGTTGGTCGACCATCTTTCGCAGGAGGTTCTCCTCCTCGTCCAGGAAGGCCTGGAGCTGGCTGGGGTCGGTGATCTGGATCTTGGCGTCGACCTCGGTCTTCTTGACCTCGATGGCCTCGTTGAGCAGCGCGATCTTGGCGCCCTCGACACGCTTGGGCATGCCCGTGTGGACGCGCTCCTTGTCGATGATGACGCCCTCGACGAGCTCGGTGTCCTCCACGGAGCCGCCCTGCTGGGGCACGAACTGGATGTTCTCGGTGTCGACATCCCAGCCGCCCTCGCTCTCGTCAGCCACTGCGCGCACGGCGCGCACGGTGAGATCCGAGAGGAGCTCGCTGGCCGACTCGGCGCTCTTCCCCGTCATGGCCGTCTTGGCGATGGCGGTGAGGAGCTCCTCGTTGTCGGGGGTGACATCGATGGCGATGGTGTCGAGGATCTCGAGGGCCTTCTGGGCTGCCAGGCGGTAACCGTGGCAGATCAGCGTGGGGTGGACGTCCTCGATGAGGTCCTCGGCGCGCTTGAGCAGCTCGCCTGCCAGGACCACGGCGGTGGTGGTGCCGTCGCCGCACTCTTGGTCTTGGGTCTTGGCGACCTCGACGACCATCTTGGCGGCGGGGTGCTCGATGTCGATCTCCTTGAGGATCGTCACACCGTCGTTGGTGATGACGACATCGCCCATGGAGTCGACGAGCATCTTGTCCATGCCCTTGGGACCAAGCGTGGTCCGGACGGCATCGCCGATGGCTCGAGCGGCCATGATGTTGTTCGACTGCGCGCCGCGTCCGCGGTCGCGCTGCGTGCCTTCTTTGAGTACCAGGATCGGTTGTCCACCAAGCATATTGAACTCCCTCGTTCGTCTTTCGAGCCCCGAGGAGCTCGGGGTCTTAGCCGACCTATGTAAGACCTTCTATAAAAAGATAACCCCCACTCTCAGGCTCGCAACGCCTGGAGCAGTCAAGACGAGACCCCCTGTGGCTGGGAACCACAGGGGCCCGGGAGGCCGGGAGTTGATCAAGGCTCGGTGACGGCTTGCTCGGCGCTGTCCTCGGCGAGACCCTCGGGCTCCATGGTTGGGAGGACCGTGGAGCCTTCGAAGTACGCCTCAAGCGCCGCAGCGACCGTGTCCGAGATGTTCGTTCCGGTCAGGACCTTCAGCGAGTGGAGCCGAAGGTGCTGTCGGACAGGGATCTTCACTTTGAGCTCCTTGTCCTCATCCAGCGACCGATCTTCTTCGATGTACACGCACACACACCCCTTGGGTCCACCCGACCAGCGCCCAAGCTGCGGTGCGGGTCACCGCCGCTGGATCCTGGTCGGATCGGTTGACCCCTCTCTGCCCCGACCATGCCCCTCACGCTCTCGCGCAGGAACGCGGTCGGGTCGCGGGACTGGGCATCTCGGAGCTTAAGCTTTCGGGAAAGGGAATCTTCCCCATCTGCCCCTATCGATGGCGAGCTTGATCGTGAGGCGCGCACCGAAAAAGCCTCGACCCGGGAGCAAGTGCGTCCCACAGTGCTCACCGAGCTCTCGTTCCGCGTCGCTGGCGAGGACAACCTCGTCTGCGCGTTCACCCGGATGAACCCCGGGGCCCGTGTCGTCATCAACCCGTTGCGCGCCACGCCGAGCGCCCGCGTGGAGCGCGCCACCTACACCGTCGATGCGCCGGTCGACAAGGCATGGGCCTTGATCGACGCCCACTTCGAAGGGGAGGTGGACAGCGTGGAGGTGGTCGTCGAGCGGGAGGAGAGCCTGACCGTCGAGGTCCCCTTCCGCCTGCCTCGCATCGGGAACCGGGATGACCCGCTCCACATGGCCCTGGAGACCCTGGGCGAGGACGCCTTCTTCCTCCCGCTTGTGGTCGAGGAGGGCTA
>CAYNEI010000105.1:0-1077 GCA_964396185.1 uncultured Thermoplasmatales archaeon | reverse complement strand
CGGAAGACCTCGCCGATGACCTTGATCGTGGCCTCGTCCGAGAAGAACTGGCTCTCGCCGCGAGCCGTCGCGTTGAACACGAGGTAGAAGGAGCGCGCGCCCGTGGCCAGGGTCCGCTCGCCTTGGTCGAGCTGGGTGCCCAGCTCAAGGCCCTTGGACTGGACGTCCTCCCGGAGGGCTTGCTTGAGGTCCTCGCGGAGCTCCTCGCGGTCGGGGGAGAGCATGCCTCGCACCGATAGCAGCGTGAGGAAGCCCTGGTAGCCCCGCCCATCCTCTGCGTCGTCACGGTAGGCGTTCGTGGCTTGCTTGCTGAACATGCCCCCCTCGGTGGGGGCTGATCGTCCTGTATCGTCGATCCAGCCGTTGCCTGCCTCGTCGTGAAGCAGGCGATCGGGCACATGGGCTGGGTCCAGGCTCACGCAACCTGAGAGCAACACCATCGCCACGATGGCCAGGGTGGCGCCCGCTGGGAGGTGTCGAACAGAACCCACGGTCTTTGAACCATGCCAGGCCTATGTAAGCGTATGGAGACGTCCCCGGCCGACCTGTTCGAGGTCGAGATCAAAGCCCCCGTCCCCGATGACACAGCGCTAGCGGCTCGCTTGCGAACCCTTGGTGCCGAACGCCTGGGCGAGGTTCACCAGGAGGACACCTACTTCGATCACCCGGTCCGGGACTTCGCCGAGACCGACGAAGCCCTCCGTTTGCGCGCCTCGGGTGACAGGGCGGAGCTCACCTACAAGGGACCCAAGCTGAACGAGGAGACCAAGACCCGGCGCGAGATGAACGTGGGCGTCTTCGATCCATCCGGCGCTGCTGAGCTGCTGGAGGCGCTCGGCTTCGAGCCGGTGGCCACGGTGGTGAAGTCCCGCAGGCGGTTCAGCTTCGAGGGCGCCACCATCACCCTGGACGAGGTGGATGGGATCGGGACCTTCTGCGAGATCGAGGAGCTCGCGCCGGCCGACGAGGCTGATGCCGCCCAGGAGCGTGTGCTCGCACTGGTCGAGGAGCTGGGGCTCAAGAACCTGACCCGCAAGAGCTACCTCGAGATGCTGTTGGAGAAAAGAGGGTAGCCAA
>CAYNEI010000104.1:0-4322 GCA_964396185.1 uncultured Thermoplasmatales archaeon | reverse complement strand
GTGGCCCGGATCCACGAGGACCAAGACGAGGATCTCGCCACAACCGTCCATGCTCGTGGTGAGGTCGAGGGGGCCGGGGGGGGCGGGGGGCTCCGTGGGGGGTCCCGTGGAGGGCTCGGTAGCGCTAAGACACCCAGCAAGGGCCGGAGCGAGCAGAACCATCGCCCCAATGAGCGCCCGCACCCTCACCACCCCCTGTCATCCAGCCACTCGAACACGGTCGCGAACACCTCACCGCGGTGCAGATGGTGCCAGATCCAGTGACCGGTCGTCTCGTAACGGACCACGGTCACGTCGCCGGTGGATGCGAACACCGCCTCTTCCTCCTCCTGGGTGGTCGGTTCGACCAGCCCATCGTCGAGCCCCAGGAGCATCAGCACCGGTACGTCCACCTTCGCCGCCGACAGGTCGTCCCGATCTGGCACGTCGTCGGATGGTCCGTCGCCCGGGACGGCGTGCCGCCATGCTCCCGTGCTCCCAGCCAGCATCACCAGGCTGAGCGGTGGGATGCCCTCGTTGTTGGTGAGGAACTGGGAGAGCCAGGTCCGGATCCGAGGGCCCGAGTTCTCGGGGTGTAGCAGGCAGTCGATCTCGCCGTCGCAGTCGAGCCAGCCCTCTCGGAGACCACGGTGGCTCCAGCCGATGGGGACGATGGCATCGGCGGCACCGTGCTCGCCCTGGGAGACCATCGCAAGGTAGCCCCCGATGGAGTGGCCCACGAAGATGACATGCTTGAAGCTCGCTGGCCCGCCGGCGCTTCGCTCGTACGCCCCGGTCCGAAGTTGTTCCACGATCCGGGCCAGCATGGCCGCTTGTTCGTCGAGGTCCCCGCTGTGGTTGTCGGAGGCTCCGTGGCCGGGCCGATCGATCACCACGGCCGCACGGCCGCTCTCGACGACCCGGTGGGCGAACGAGTAGCCTGGAACCGGCGTGGGACCCCAAGTGACCCGGGCAAGACCCCCGCCACCGTGTACCAGGAACAGGACCGTGTCCACGGGATGGTCGGGCAGCCAGAGGTAGCCGGCGATGTTCGTGGAACCGGCCGCTCCGTCGACGGTGAAAGTGACGTCTACCGCGGAACGCCGCTCGACGGTCTCCCAATCCACGCGAGCTGGCTCGGTGGACGAGCCATCGACAGCGTTATCCCCGCCAAGGCACCCCCCCAACGCGGGGGCGACCAGTACGACTACCAGAAGGCCCAAGCCTGGCCTCATCCGGCGAATAGAGGCCTCAGGCACAAAACGATATCGCTACTCGCGCCACAGGCGCCAGGACCGTGCGTTCCAGCCTCTTCCATAGCCTGGCACGCCATCCACCACTGGTTCCGAAACGGTGAAAGCGAGGCGGACCCCTGCTCCGGCAACGATGCGCCCGGAACAGGGGACGCTTGCCCGCGTCCGGTCTACGGTCCGCGAGGTCCTGGGGGACCGGCACGTAGAGGTCTACTTGTTCGGCTCGTGGGCTCACGGGGATCCCTCGCGGGCCTCGGACATCGATATTGGATTGCTGCCGCGAGAGGAGATCCCACCCGGGCTGCTGGCACGGCTGCGTGAAGCTCTGGAAGAGAGCCATGTACCCTACCCCGTCGAGGTGGTCGACCTGCGCGACGTAGACCCGGTCTTCCGGCACAAGATCGTCCAGGAGGGGATCTCCTGGAGCGCTTAACGCAGCGTTTCGAATCGGCCGACCGAGCCCTGGTCACCCTGGAAGAGCTGGTCGACAACTCGCTGGAGGACCCGATCGTCCGGGATGCAGCCATCCAGCGCTTCGAGTACAGCTTCGAGGCCACTTGGAAGGCTGTCAAGCAGTACTTAGGCGACATTGAGGGCATCGAGGTGGCCTCCCCCAAACGCTCGGTCCGAACCTCATTCCAAGTAGGGCTCCTCGACGAAAGGGAGGCAGAACATGCCCTGGCTCTGGTCGATGACCGCAACCTCACCGTTCACACCTACAACGAGGATCTAGCCAAGGCATTGGCGAGCCGACTGGGTGCCCATGCGATCCTCCTGCGAGCATGGCTGGAGCGAGCACGCGAACAGGCCGCGGAACGCGCGGGTCTCTGAGAGGCGCTCCGAGCCGTGACCACCGCCGCGCCACGGCTCACGCTTAAAAGGGGAAGCCGCATTGCCGCCACCAAGCACGACCCACCCGCGGGTCAGAGGTGAGCACTTGACAGAGGAGAAGATCCGAGACAACCCCATCCGCGTGCTCGTCGCGAAACCGGGTCTCGACGGCCACGACCGTGGCGCCAAGGTCATCGCCCGGGCGCTCCGGGATGCTGGCATGGAGGTCATCTACACGGGCCTCCGGCAGAGCCCAGAGCAGATCGCGCAAGCGGCCGTGCAGGAGGACGTCGACGTGGTCGCCCTGTCGTGTCTGTCCGGTGCGCACATGGCGCTCTTCCCCAAGGTCGTCGAGCTCTTGGGCGAGCAGGATGCCAGCGACATCCTGGTGCTGGGCGGCGGGACGATCCCGGAGGAGGATGTGGACCCTCTCAAGCAGGCAGGCGTGCGGGAGATCTTCGGGCCTGGCACGAACACGAAGGCCATCGTCTCCTACATCCGCGACGAGGTTTCCGCGTGAGGGACGCCACACCCACCGAGCTCGCAGACTTGGTGCTCGACGGCAACGCCCGGGCCGCAGGGCGCTTGATCAGCTGGGCCGAGGACCGCGACGCCCGCGCTCGGGCCGCCCTGGCAGCACTCCATCCATCCACTGGGCAGGCGCGCATCCTGGGCATCACGGGCCCCCCAGGCAGCGGGAAATCGACGCTGGTCGACCAGGTCGTCGACACCCTGCGGGAGGCCGGGGAGCGCGTCGGCGTGATCGCCGTGGACCCCACGAGCCCCTTCACCGGTGGCGCGGTGCTGGCCGACCGGATCCGCATGAGCAAGCGCTCCACGGACCCCAACGTCTTCGTGCGCTCCATGGGCTCTCGAGGCTCGCTGGGGGGCCTGGCGCCGGCCGTGTTCGATGCGGTGCGCGTGCTGGATGCCTTGGGCAAGGACACCATCCTCATCGAGACCGTCGGCGTGGGCCAGGGCGAGGTGGACATCGTTCGCATGGCCGACACCGTGGTCCTCGTGGCCGTGCCTGGCCTCGGTGACGATATCCAGACGATCAAGGCCGGGATCATGGAGATCGCCGACATCTTCGCCGTCAACAAGGCTGATCTGGACGGCGTGGACCGCACGGTAGCCGAGCTTGAGGCTCACCTGCGCCTGGCCTTCGAGGGGGTCGGGGAGGCCTGGCGGCCGCCCATCGTTCGCACCAACGCGCGCACCGGCGACGGCGTGAGCGAGCTCCTGGAGGCCGCCGCGGACCACCGCGAGCACCTCACCGAGTCCGGCGAGATGGTCAAGCGCGAGCGCAGGCGCGTCGAGCACGAGCTCTTGACCCTGCTCAAGGAGCAGCTCGCCGACCGAGTGCTCGACGAGGATGCCGCCAGCGGGAGCTTCCAGGACGCGGTGGACAAGGTGCTCGATCGTAAGCTCACGCCCCACGAAGCCGCCGAGCGTCTCAGGTGATCATCCCATGGACCGCGAGATCAAGCGCAAGATCCTCCACGCTGTTGCCGCCATCGCCGCGGTCCCCTTCCTGCTGCTTTTCGAACTGGTCATCGGGATCCTGGTCGCCCTGGCGGGCTTGGTGGTCATCATCATCACCTGGCATCTGGAGGACCGGGGCCGCGAGCTCAAGGGTCCAGCCGGCCAGGGCCAGCGGATGGTCGCCAAGACCATGGAGCAGACCATGCGGCCCGAGGAGACATTCCCCTGGGCCCCGTTCTACTTCGTAGGCGCGCTTGTGGCCCTCGCGGTGGCCAGCGAGTGGACAGGCGCCCCTCTCTCCATCGCGTTCGCCGCGTACGCCGTGCTCGGCATCGGGGATGCGGCCAGTGCGCTCATCGGGAAGGCCTACGGCTCGCTAAAGATCCCATGGAACCGGGACAAGACCTGGGAGGGGACCGGGGCCGGCATCGGGGCAGCCTACCCGTGGGCGCTCATGCTGGCCACGGTCTTCTACGTGGTCGAGGACGTGACTTTCCCCGTGCACCTCTACTGGATCATCCTGGTGGGCACCATCGCGGGCATGCTCGTGGAGACCCTGTGGGGCGAGGACAACGCGACGATCCCCATCGCGAGCTGGATCACCATGGCCGCGCTGGCCTGGTGGGTCGGGATCTTTTAAGCCCTACTTGTAACGGATAGCGGAGCCCGCGTCGCCTTGGGCGTGAAGGCCCGCAACGAGGGGGAGGAAGGCAACCCTTGAGGGGTTGTCGACGGACGCTGGCCGAGCCACCGGCTCGGCCGCACCGGCGCTAT
>CAYNEI010000103.1:0-4363 GCA_964396185.1 uncultured Thermoplasmatales archaeon | reverse complement strand
CTCACGATCCTCGAAACCGGCCATGCCGGGCGTCTGGAAGAGACCGCCGTGCTGGCCTACTCGTTCTCCTTCTTCTCCAGCACGCGGACGTGGTCCCCGCGCACGGTGACCGGGATGGGGACCATGGCTTCGAAGAGCTCGACCGTGATCTCCTCCTTGGTCTCGTCGATGCGCTGGACACGGGCGCGCTCGCCCTTGAACGGACCGCTGACGAGCTCGACGATGTCGCCCTCCTCGATGCCAGCCACGGCCGGCTTGGGCGTGAGGAAGTGCTCGACCTCGGCGAAATCAGTGGCGCCGTCGAGCAGCGTCTTGGCATGCGGCAGGGAACGGGTCACGCGTTCGAGCTGCTCGCGGTCGCTGGTCTCGATGAAGACGTAGCCACGCAGCTCGGCAGGCGAGAGGATCGCGAAGACAGGGACCTCGCGCCGCTTGGCCCGCACGTGCAACGTGTTGGCCACATTGCGCTCCTGGTTGATGGTGGTCTTCAGGATGAAGACCTCCGTGTCGGGCAGGTCACCCTCGGGCGCCTCGGCCTCTGCCTCACTCATGGAGTGACCCCGGGGATGAACCGCATCACGTAGAAGACGAGGAACCCGACGAACCCGATGACCAGGATCCCCAGTGCTGTGATCTTCGAGACGCGGTTGAACTCGTCCTTGCTAGGCTTGCGGGCCATGCGCAGAACGCGCCCGTACTTCCCCTTGCCCACCCGGGAGGCCCGCGTCTCGATGCGGCCCTGAAGCTCCCACGCCTTGTCGACGAAGGCAGCTTCCTCGCCAGGGGCGGCTCGTGTGTCCGAGCGCTGACGCTTGGCCATGCTATCGTGCCGGCAGAGGACCCTTCGTATAAGCGCTTTACGCACGGCCCCCTCGCACGTTTGGGTTCGGCCGAGGCTATCGCACCTGGCGGCGTGATGGCATCGGCCGACGATCGAGATCATCCCACGGCGTGGACGGGCAACCCCTCGACCCGGCGGAAATGCCGGACGTTGCGTGTGACGATGGTGCCTCCCCGCGACAAGGCGATCGCCGCGATCATGGTATCGAGATCCCCGATGGGGGTCCCTGCAAGACCGAGGTCGGCAGCCAACCGGCCGCCGACCTGGGCAGCGTCGGGATCGTAGTCGAGCAGGTCGAAGGCGCTCAAGAAGCGGTGCACGGCGTGTGCGGCACCTTCGGGGTCGCGTGATCTGTAGGCACCCTGCCAGAGCTCGTGCGCGGTGATGGTCGTGACCCCCAGCGGCCCCTCACGCTCCAGGGCCGCGAGCTCGTCGATGGCACCTTGCTCGCCCCGCAGCGCGTCGACGCAGACGTCCGTGTCCACGACGTGCATCACGATCCCTCCAAGTCAACACGCTCCGTGGAGACGCGGCGCGCGTCCCGCCGCTCCTCGGCGAACGCTTCCCAGTGGTCGGCGTCGTGGGCGAGCAAGCCCGACACCTCACGGATGCTCGGCCGCCGCCGTGCGATCAGCTCCTGGACGACGTCTGAGAACGACTGCCCGGACCGCTTGAGGCGGGCCAGCTCGGCATAGGCCTCATCCGAGAGCGCGACGGTCTTCGTCACGATTCTACATGTAGGCCTACATGTATATAGGCGTTCTGTCGAAGGCAGCTCACAGCACGAAGTCGACTTCCTTCTCGACCTTGCGGCCGCCCTCGGGCTCGCGGGCGAGGATCTGGCTGGACTTCACACCGGTCACCACGAGCATGACCCGCATCTTGCCCTTGAGCGTCGGGTCCACCCCGCACCCCCAGATGATCCGGGACTCGGCCTTGACGTTGTCGAAGACCGTGTGGGCCACGCTCTCAGCCTCGCTGATAGTCATGTCCGGCCCGCCGACGACGTTGATGAGCGCGCCGGTGGCTCCGGAGACGTCCACATCGATCAGCGGTGAGTGGAGAGCCTCGTCGATGGCCTTCTTGGTGCGCTGGTCGCCCTCGGCTTCGCCCAGCCCGATCATGGCGACCCCGCCGCGCTTCATGACGGTCTTGAGGTCCGCGAAGTCGAGGTTGACCAGCCCCGGCTTGGTGATCATCTCGGTGATGCCCTTGATCGATCGCAGCAGCACCTCGTCGGCCACGCGGAAGGCGGCGTTGAGCGGGAGGCGGGGTGCGATCTCCAGGAGCTTGTCGTTGGGCACGACGATGGTCGTGTCGGCTGCATCTCGGAGCCGAGCCAACCCGGCCTCGGCGTTCTTCATGCGCACGCCTCCCTCCACCTTGAACGGAAGCGTGACGACAGCGATGGTGAGCGCACCGGCCTCGCGGGCCATCTTGGCAACCACCGGGGCTGAGCCAGTGCCGGTGCCTCCGCCGAGCCCGCAGGTCACGAAGACCAGATCAGCGCCGTCCACGATGCCTCGGACGTGCTGCTCGGATTCGTGGGCGGCTTCCTCGCCCACCTGGGGCAGCGAGCCGGCACCCAGGCCCTTGGTGAGGTTCTTGCCGATGAGGATCTTGTTCTCGATGGGCGTGTGGAGGAGGTGCTGGGCGTCCGTGTTGATGGCGTAGAACCCGGCACCCTCGACGCCTGCGTCGTGGAGGCGGTTGACGGTGTTCGTTCCTGCTCCACCGCAGCCGACGACCTTGACCTTGGTGTTCAGCCCGCTGAGCAACTCCTCGAGCTCCTCATCGGTTGTGGACAGATCCGAGCGCGAGCCGCTCTTCTTCGGGGCATCGATCCCCTCATCCTGGGCGGCTCGTGAGACGGCTTCTTCGACGAGTGACTTCAATGGGGTCCCCTCCGGGAGAGTCGTGCGTAAGGCGAGTGCATCCCGTTGGCACGAGATGCGTGAACGCCCGGTATAAACGTGCCGGAACGCGGTCGCCTGACGCAGGGGATGCGGCGGTCGCGTTCAGCGGGGCGAGGCTTCACCGCGCTCGACGGTGGATGGATCCGAAGCCCTGTGGCCGGATGGGAAGCAAGCGATGCTGGAGGGGCAGGTGGAGATGACAGAGAAGAGAGGAACGAGGGTGCCGGCGAGGGGGGCTCGCCGGCGGGGGGCTGCGGGCTTAGCGGCCGTCGAGGAGCTCGAATGTGATCGTGACGGTCACGTCGAGGTCGTGGCCGACCCAGCCGTCGACCCACGCGGTGGTCGCGCCGGCGGGGATGTCACAGCTCTCGTCGACCGAGGTGGTCGCGCAGTCGTAGTTCTCGATCCACGCGCCGGTGCCGTCGTAGAAGTAGACGTCGACATCGTAGCCGAGGCCGCCGTTGTCCGTGGTGGCCGTGCTCAGGGAGAGATCGTTCGCCTTCAGCTCGAAGCTGAAGCCGTCGGTTCCCTCAGGGGTCAAGCCGACCTCGGATGTACCGCCCAGCTCCGTGGCCGGGTGGCCGACAAGGATGTTGCCGGTCTCTTCACGGGTGTCGGTCTCGACCGCGCTAGCCAGCGGCGCGATCAAGGCAAGGCTCAGGATGGCAACGATGATGGTTCGCATGTTGTACGCCTCCATGCCAGCGGGCAGCCTCCAGGCCTCCGCGGGCCCCCGCACATCCGCGTGGGGCTTTAAGGCTGTTCGGGCGCAACGGCCTGGTGCGACAGGTTGGCGAACCCGGCGGCGCTTGGCTGACCACCCGGGTCGCCAAGGTTTTTCTACCCTCCTCGGCTCCTGGACCCCATGCGAGCTGCCGTCGTCCTGCTCTCGGGTGGCCTGGACTCCACGGTCACCGCCGCGCTGGCGCGCTCCGAAGGCTACGCGATCCACGCCCTGACGCTTAGCTACGGCCAGCGCCACGAGCGCGAGCTGCGCGCGGCCGCGCAGGTCGCCGAAGCCCTGGAAGCTAGCTCGCACACGGTGCTCGAGGTCGACCTGGGCGCCTGGGGCGGCTCGGCGCTGACCGACGAGGGCCTCGAGGTGCCCACCGACCGGGCGCCCGACGAGATGAGCGATGGCATCCCCATCACCTACGTGCCCGCGCGCAACCTGGTCTTTCTCAGCATCGCCACCAGCCTGGCCGAGGCCCGCAACGCAGAGGCCATCTACATGGGCGCCAACGCCATCGACTACTCCGGCTACCCCGACTGCCGGCCCGCCTTCCTGGAGGCCTTCCAGAACGCCGCCGAGCTGGGCACCAAGCGCGGCGTGGAGGGGGAGGGCGTGACCATCGAGGCCCCGCTGCTCCGGTTGACCAAGCGCGAGATCGTGGAGCTCGGCGTCAAGCTCGAGGCGCCCCTGGAGCTCACCTGGTCCTGCTACCAGGGCGGCGAGGCGGCGTGTGGCCGGTGCGATGCCTGCCAGCTCCGGCTCAAGGGCTTCGAGGAGGCTGGCGTGGAGGATCCGATCGCCTACGTCGGTTAGCGCGCCAGAGGGGGGGGGGGGGGGGGGGGGGGGGGGGGGGGGGGGGGGGGGGGGGGGGGG
>CAYNEI010000102.1:0-4469 GCA_964396185.1 uncultured Thermoplasmatales archaeon | reverse complement strand
GGACTCCAGCAGCCCACTGACCGCTCGCACGGGGTCGCTTCCGCGCAGGTCTGCCTCGAGGATCTCGGCGCCAGCCTCGATGAGGCCCTTGAGGTCCCGGCTGAGCACGGTGCCCAGCTCCTCGCGGTGTCCGCCGATGATCTTGAAGAGCGCGAGCTCCCCGGCGTGGTCGATGCCCTCGATGGCCGCCGAGAGATCACCGATGACCTCGTCCCCCGGCCCGAGCTCATCGTCTGAGACCGGGCCTTGGCCCTCGTGGACCGCCAGGCTGGCCAGGAAGAGGGCGGCGTCCTCGGGTGTCTCCCAGAGCTTGAGCCGGCGGCTCATCCGGTGGACGAGGCGAGCCGAGCGGTCGGTGACGTGGATCTCGCGGGGTGCCTTGCTGGTCTCGCTGGGGGCTTGCTCAGACATGGGTTAGGCCTCCTGGATGCATAGGACCTCGGGCTCGGTCTTGGACAGCTCGGTGTGCCCTTCGCGATCCCGGGGCCCATCCTTGACCCAGTCCATCTGGTAGACCGTGGGATCGGCGTCGAGGATCGCGTCGTACCAGCGGCCGGCCGGGAAGGCGTTCTTCGTGAACACGATGACCTGGCCTTCGTGCATGGCGATGAGCTCGAGCAGCCGGTGGATGCCCTCGTCGTCGAGCGTGCTGAACGGTGCGTCCAGCAAGAGGAACGGTCGCTCACTGGCCACCTCTCGCAGGGCGAAGAGCAGCGCCAAGCCCAGCCGCGTCTTCTCCCCCTCCGAGAGGAGCACGTGCTCCTCCTCGCCGTCGATCTCTCGCACGACGTGGGGGACCATGCTGGACTCGGTGATGCGCACCTGGTACTCGGTCTCCTTCTGGAAGAGCTTGCTGAAGATCTCCTGGGTCCGCTCGTTGAGCGACTCCTGGAGGGCCGGTAGCGCGCGGTCGATGGCCAAGCGGAAGGCCTCGGTGTACGCGTTGGCCTTGGAGAGCAGGCCTCCGTCGACGACCTCGGCGCCTGTGTCTGCCAGCTTCTGCTTGACCTTGTTGAGCTCCTTGCCCGTATCGATCGAGCGGCTCACGAGACCGCTGCGCTCGTCGCGCAGCGCGTGGATCTTGCGCTTGCGGCTATTGACGCGCCGCTTGAGCATATCACCCTTGCTCGTGTCGGTGGCCTCGATGGTCTCCTGGATCGTGGATAGCCGGGCCTTTCGGTCCTCGATGTCGCCTTGGATCTCGGTGAGTCGGGAGTGGTGGGTGGCCAACTGCTCCTGGAACTCGCTGGCGGGGTCGCTGCGGCTCCAGTCCCGAAGCGTCCACTCGTCGGCGGGGAGGCTCGGGATCTCGGGCTTGGTGGCCTGCAGCTCGGAGATCTGCTCCTTGATGCCTTGGCGGGCGTCCTCGTCCAGCGGGTCCCCGCAGTGGCAGGCTCCCTCGTCGAGCAGGTGCTCGAGGTGGTCGCGTTGGCCCATGGAGCGTTGCCACGTTTCGAGGCTGGCGGTGGCCTTCTCGTGGCGCTGGATGAGCTCGCCGGCGGCCTCGGAGCCCGCCGTGATCAACAGCGAGCGCCAGCTTGGGGTGATGAGTGAGCGGATGTTGCGCAGTTCGCGGTCTTTGCGCTGCTCAAGCGTGGAGAGCGCGTCCTTGATCTCCAGGCGCTCGGCCTTGAGCTCCTTGACGCTGTCGAGCTTGGTGAGGTGCTGGTTGAGCTCCTCGATCTCCTTGGCGAGCTTGCCCTCCTCGTTCTCGTGCTCGCGGACCTGGCGGTCGAGGTTCTTCTTGAGCTCCTTGAGCTCGGCGCGCTTGTCGAGCAACCGGGAGCGTCGCTTGTCGGCCCGGACCTCGGCTTGGGCCTTGGATTCGAGCTCTTCTGCGATGTTGGAGACGGCGTCGTGGACGCGCACGAGCTCCGGGTCGCGCAGGAGCTTCTCCACGCTGGCCTTGACCATGGGTCCGCTGAGCTCCTCGACGAACTCTTGGACATGCTCGCCTGTGAGCAGGTTGAAGCCCAGGCGCTCGTGAGGGAGGATCGTGGCCAGGAACTCCTGGGGTTCCTTGATGGGCGTCCAGTCGTCGCCCTTCTCCTCGTGGATGGTGAGCTTGGAGTCGGGATCGGTGCCGAAGGCGAGCTCGCGCTTGACCTTGTAGCGGCCCTGGCCCTCGACGCTGAGGATGGCGGTGACGCTCCCGCCCTTCATGTTGCGGAAGCACTGGTGGTTGATGATGCTGCGCTCGCTGTCCTGGCGTAGCGAGCGAAGAGCTTCATCACGCAGCGCCCGTTTGCCCTGGATGAGCCATCGGACAAGATCGATGGTGGAGGTCTTGCCGTGGCCGTTGGGGGCGTAGACGTAGGTGATGCCGCGCTCGGAGAGGTCGAAGACCTCCCGGTTCTGGAACGGTCCGACCCCGTCGAAGACGAGGCGATCCATGGTGATCTGCACGTCAAGCGCTCCTTAGGATGCGGCGGATGGAGTCGTCCAGCTCGTCACCTTCGAGGGTCTGGGCGCGCTCGAGCAAGGTGTAGGCGATGGAGGGGTCCAGGCCCTTCTCCTCGAGCACCTCCTCGAGGATCTCTTGGACGTGTGGTTCAAGGTCGGGGTCGTGCAAGGTGATCGTTCCTCAGGGGTGTTGGCGTGCCTCAGGGGGCTTCGCCGGGGGCTCCATGAAAGGCCACCCCTTGATAAAACCCTGGGCGTCACCCCAGGCAACCGCGGCCAGGATCAGAAGATCAGAACCCGAAGATCAGTGGGCTGAGCAGCAGGAAGGTGATAGCGAGCACGCCGTAGACGAGCAGGAGGCCGTCATCGGCTCGGCGTCCATCCAGAGGTGGCGTCTGGGCCGGTGGGTTGGTGGTGTGGGCGGCCATGTCGATCATCCACTGCTGGGGTGGCCGCGAGGACCGTAGAAGGCTGGTCGGGCGCAGCGGTTGCACGTGGCCGAGGCCGGTCGCAGCCCACTGGTGGAGACCACGCGGGCTGCGAGCTGGCGCCCGCACTCACCGCACTGCATCGCGGCGTCGTGTTCGCTTGCTTGCTCGGATGGCTCTTGGCTGGTAGCAGGCCGCCGGGGACGCATGGCGCCCCTGGGCGACTCGGCGTACCAGGATCGGGGGGTTGCTGCCATACCCCCACCAGAGAGCTCCCCCTCGTGAGGCTCCGGTCTTCGCGAACTGCGCAAACCCGCCCCCCACCCACAGCGCTGACTCTGAGCACCTACGGTCACAACGCGCGCCGCAGCGCGCGCCCCGCAGCACGCGAAGAGCCGGCTACCCGATGACCTTCTCCCATTTCTTCAGGTCGAGCACCTTGCTCAGCGAGCTACCGGCCTCGATCTCGCTACGCAGCCGGTCCTCCTGCTCCTTGACCTCGACAGCCCGGTTGGCGATCTCCACGAGCTCCTCCTTGGGGACGACGACCACGCCGTTGTCGTCGCAGAGGATCCAGTCGCCCTTGCGCACCCGCTGGCCGCCGCAGGTGATCTCGACCCCGATCTCGCCGAAGCCCTTGGGATCGCCGGCGTTCGGGACGGTGTGGCGGGCCCAGACGGGGAAGCCGATCTCGCGGATGTAGTCCACATCACGCACAGCACCGTCGATCACAACGGCTGCCACGCCGTTCTCTTGGCAGGTGTGGCTGGCCAGCTCGCCCCAGACTGCATCGTGCCCTCCCTGGGCATCGATGACCAGCACCGTGCCGGGCTCGCACTGGTCGATGGCCTCCACCGGCTTGGCCCAGTCCCCATCCTTGGTGGCCACTGTGAGCACAGGGCCTGCTGCCTTGACGCCTCGCTGGACCGGCTGGATGCCCGCGAGCACGCCGCCTCGGTGCTGGGCATCTGACAGGTTCGGCGTCGAGCATGTCAGCAGCGCCTCGCGCAGCTCTTCGGGGTCGAACTTGCGCATGCCGTGGCTGGCCACGGCCTCGCCGGAAGCCAACGCGCCCACCAGGTCCTCCACGGCAGCCTGGATGTCCGGGGCCTTCGTGATGGCCCCACCGACGACGACGATGGAGGCGCCCTGGGCTTGCACCTCAGGGGCGGTCTCGCTGGTGATCCCGCCAGCGACCATGACCGGCAGGTCCACCGCCCCCACCACATCACCGACGAAGCTGTAGTCCACCTGGCCGCGCATCTGCTCGTCGATGCCCACGTGCAGGCTGATGATGGCGGCGCCGAGCGCTTCGACCTGCTTGGCGCGCTCGACGATGTCCGGCACGCCGATCATGTCGACGACGACCTCGGCCCCGTACTTGCGCCCTGCCCGAACCGCCTCCTGGATCGTCTCGTCGCTCGACGAGCCGAGCACACCCACCATGGAAGCTCCGGCCTTCACGGCGATCTCGCACTCGAGCTGGCCCGTGTCCGCGGTCTTCATGTCCGCGAAGATGGGCATCTCGGGGAACCGCTTGCGTAGGGCGCGGACCGCCTCGAGGCCCTCGCTCTTGATCAGCGGCGTGCCTGCCTCCAGGATGTCCACGCCGCCGGCCACGGCGTCCGCGGCCATCTC
>CAYNEI010000101.1:0-4545 GCA_964396185.1 uncultured Thermoplasmatales archaeon | reverse complement strand
GCGTGGCAAGCGCCTTCGATGCCGGCGTGGTCTCGGTCAACGAGTCCCCCATCACGTTCCCGCAGTCGCCCTTCGGCGGGTTCAAGCTCAGCGGGCTGGGCCACGAGCAGGGCCAGGAGGCCATCGAGCACTTCACCCGGCTCAAGACCGTGTTCCTCAGTTGACCCGGCCGACGACCCAGCCCTGACCGGCCGGGCCAACAGGCCCTTTCGAGCCCGGCTCCCCCACGGTCCAGCCGCGCTGATAATTTCTTTTCTTAGCGAAAATACTAATACGCCTGGCGGGTTGTCACTGGAGTGACAAAGGGGTGTAACCACCCCGGTGACAACCATGGAGGCTGTCAAGAGGAGGATCACGTTCGCCCTGGCGCTAGCGGTGCTCGTCACGGTCCCAGGGCTCGCCCAGGCTGATCACGCCAACCATGAGCGCGTGGTCCGCCACGTCTACGATCTGGCCCCCCCGGGACCGTTCGCGTCCACGAGCCTGAGCCCAGCGGGCCAAGTGGTCAACGTCGGCGGCACGAACGTGAGCCTGGAGCAGGGTGAGCACCGCGTCGAGGTCTTCATGCTCGACGACACCACGCGCCAGGTGCCCGGTCGGATCGCGTTCTTCGACGAGGCCGGCGAGCTCTTGGCCATGGAGGATTTCTGCTTCGAGCTCGAGCGCGAGATCCCCAACGGGACCCAGGACATCTCCATCCACCCGTCGACGGTCTTCACGCCGTGCGTGGTGGACGGGCTCAACCACGGCCCCGCTGTTCGTGGCGAGATCCTCGTCGTGCTCTCCTGACCCCCTCCCCGCGGGAGGGGGCGAGCGAAGGCCCGATAAGGGTCGCCTCCATAGCCGACCCACGTGAGCGGTGACGAGAACGGCGAGAGCCAGCACACCCGGTTGCTCTTCCCCATGTCCTTCTACAGCGATCACAAGGACGAGGTGAAGGCGCCGATCAAGGAGCTGGGCCTGAAGTGGCAGTTCCTCGGGCGCGACGGGGACGACACCAAGGGCCGCTACTCCGGGGACGGGGTCCAGGTCTTCGCCCGGTTCACCGACAGCCACGCTGATTTCACGGTCTGGGGCGAGGACACCGAGGCCGTCGAGACCATCCTGGAGGCGTGGTCCGAGATGCCCACCGTGGAACCCGACGAGGACGAGGCGCCCAAGCTCCCGCAAGAGGAGGCCAAGGACAAGGCGGTCAAGGTCTGGGAGTTCAAGAAGCCGACCCAGCGCCCTGGCGAGCCGGACGGGCTCTACCAGCGACGGCTGGAGGACTGGGAAGCCGAGGACCCGCGCAAGGGGTAGGCCGAGGCAGCGGTGGAACCAGGGCCTCAGGCGGGCTCGATGCGCATGCTAAGATCCACAGCTCGCGCCGAGTGCGTGATGGCTCCCAGCGAGACCCGGTCAACGAAGCGCGCGTAGTCTGCGATGTTCTCCTGCGTGATGCCACCGGAGGCCTCGACGACCATGGCGGGCTGGATGTGCTTGACCAGCTCTACTGTGTCCTCGAGCCGGCTCGGGTCGAAGTTGTCCAGCAGCACGCCGTCAGCGCCGGCGCGGGCCACCGCTGCGGCCTGCTCGCTCGTCTCGGCCTCCACCACCAACGTCTTGGAGGGCGCGTGGTCCCGGGCGGCCTTCACGGCCTCGGCTACGCTGATGAACGCCAGGTGGTTCTCCTTGACGAGCAGCGCCTCGGAGAGGTCCGCGCGGTGAGGGGTTGCTCCTCCAGCGCGCACGGCGGCGTGCTCGATCTCGCGCAAGCCGGGAGTGGTCTTGCGCGTGGCCAGCACCTGGCAGCTTGGATTGGCCTCGTGGGCGGCGTCCACCACAGCGCGCGTGCTGGTGGCGATGCCTGAGAGGTGGCCGAGCAGGTTGAGGGACAGGCGCTCGCCTCCCAAGAGCGCGCGGGCAGGGCCCTGGGCTGTGAGCACGAGCTCGCCCGGCTCGGCTGGCTCTCCGTCCTGGAGTGCCACCTCGACGGAGGCGCCCAGGTGCTCGAGCACTCGTTTGGCCGGCTCGGTGCCCGCCACCACGAGGGCCTCGCGGGCGACCACGCGACCCACGGCCCCGGCGGCTTCCGGGACCACAGACCGGCTCGTGACATCATCGTCAGCCCGGTCCTCGTCGAGCCACGCCTGGAGGGTCTGCACGTCCATCGAGGCTGGGATGGTAGAACCAGGGAAAGGGCTTGCGCCCGTACACTCAGGGCGAAAGGTTCAACGCCTGCACCCAGCTTCCCGCGCGATGCGTGTTCGTTTGCTCGGTGCCGGGAACATCGGATCTGCCCTGGCACGCGAAGCCGTGGATCTGGGCCTGGAGCTCGAGATCGTGGACACCGACCCCGCCAGGAGCAAGGCGCTGGCCGACGAGCTGGGGGCGCACGCCGTCGAGCCAGGAGCCGGCCTGGATCTCGATGGGGTGGATCTGGTGATCGAGGCGGCCACCCAGGAGGCCGTCGCCGGCCCGGTGGTCGAGGCCTTGGAGGCCGGCGTGGACGCCCTGGTCATGACCACCGGCGCCTTCGCGGACCAAGCCACCCTGGAGAGGGCCCGAGCCGCCTGCGAGCAGACCGGTGCCCGGTGCCACATCCCCAGCGGGGGCATCGCGGGCCTGGATGGTGTGAAGGCCCTGGCGCTCGAGGAGGGCGCCCGGGTCGAGCTGACCACACGCAAGCCGCCTACCAGCCTGGATCTCCCGCCCGACACGGACCGCGAGCTGTTCTCGGGGACGGCCAGCGAGGCGGTGGCCAAGTTCCCGAAGAACGTGAACGTGGCCGCCAGCCTGGTGCTGGCTGGGTTGAGCCCGGAGGTGCGCATCGTGGCCGATCCCTCTCTGGATCGCAACACCCACCAGGTCCGCGTGATCAGCCCTCGCGTGACCGTGGAGGTGCAGGTCGCCTCGGCTCCCAGCCAGGACAACCCGGCCACGAGCCAGATCGCCGTGCTCAGCGCGCGGGCCATGCTCCGGCGCATCGTGGATCCGTTCCAGGTCGGCACGTAGTCGATGGCACGAGCTCGCGGGGGTCTCGCAGGTCTCGTCATGGATGGTCAAGTTCTTGCCACCCTGCCCCGTTGTGCACCCGTGCGCCCCTGGCTCTTGGTCGGCCTCGCTGTCTTGCTCCTCCTACCAGCGCTCCCCGTGCTCCCAGCCCAGTCCAGCGGGGACGAGGTGCTGGTGGTGAAGATCGAGGGAGTGGTCACGCGCGGGACGACCCTGCACGTCGCCGACGCCATCGAAGCCGCCGAAGACCGCAACGCCCCCCTGGTGCTCCTGTTGAACACGCCTGGAGGTCTGGTCGACGCCACGCTTCGCATCAAGGGCGACATCTTCAGCGCTGACGTGCCCGTGCTCGCCTTCGTCGGGCCCCGGGGAGCCTTCGCCGAGTCGGCCGGGACCTTCCTGTTGCTCATGGGCCACCCGTCCGGCATGGCACCAAGCACCCAGATCGGCTCAGCCCAGCCCATCGTCCAGGGGGCCTCCGGCCAGGCGGAGAACGCATCCGCCAAGGTCACCAACTTCCTGGTGGGCCAGATCGAGTCCATCGCCGAGCGCGCAGAGCGCAACCAGACGCTAGCCCGCCACTTCGTGACCCAGAACCTGAACATGAACGCCTCCGTGGCTCTGGACACCGGCATGATCGACCACCTCTCCGACGACCTGGAAGCCTTCGTGCGAGCCGTGCACGGCCAGCAAGCCATCGTTGGCTCGGGCCAGGTGACCCTGGACACCCAGGATGCAGAGATCGTGGTCTACGAGAAGGGGCTTCTGGTCAAGCTCATCGAGATCATCGGCAACCCCCAGGTCGCCTTCATCCTCTTCCTCGTGGGCCTGTACGGCGTGATCTTCGGGTTGGCCGCACCAGGCACCTTCGTGCCCGAGACCATCGGAGCGATCCTGCTCGTGCTGGCGCTGATCGGGCTGGGCCTCTTCGACACCGGCACCGCTGGGGTGCTACTCATCCTGCTGGGGGCCGCCTTCTTCGTGGCCGAGGTGTTCACACCAACACACGGGATCCTCACCACAGCCGGCGTGGTCTCACTCGTGCTTGGCGCCATCTTCCTCATCGAGGAACCCTTGCTACCAGCCGGGTTCCTGCGCCAGTTCTACGTGGTCTCCCTCGTCTCAGCCGTGCTCTCGGGCGGTGCGGTCATGGGCGCGGTCTACTTCGCGCTCAAGACGCGAGGTCAACCGGTCGCTGGCGAGCTCGTGGGCATGGAGGCCGTGGCCCTCTCCAGGCTGGATCCCGACGGGACCGTGCTGGTGCGAGGTGAGCGGTGGAAGGCAGTGGCTCGCGCGGGCCCCATCGAGGAAGAGGAGACGTGCATCGTGGTCGAGCGGGACGGCTTAACGCTGACCGTCGAGCCCGAAACGGTGGCTCCCCTGGAGGACACGGAGCCTCCATCCTAGCGCCCTGGAGGCGCGCTTCGAGCGTGGCGAAGCCCCACACGCATGACCACGGTGGCGATACGGCTTTAAGCTGGACGCGGACTGCGGGTGTATGGGGCTGACGGAGTTCTGGTTGGCGCAGACCGTTGGAGAGCTCGGGTTCGT
>CAYNEI010000100.1:2075-4580 GCA_964396185.1 uncultured Thermoplasmatales archaeon | reverse complement strand
TACCTGCGCCAGCCGGTGCGGCCATGCGTGCCCATGACGATGATGTCGATGTCGTGCTCGGAGGCGTAGTCGACGATGGCCTGCGAGACGCGCGAGCCCTTCTTGACCGCTCTCACGCATGCGAGCCCCTCTGCCTCGGCTCGCTGCTCGATGGCGCGGGTGGCCTCACCGCCAAGCTCCTCCAGGGAGTCGATCACCTCGTCCATGAGGACGTTGGGCGCCTCGAAGCCCGTATAGGGGTAGGCGGTGTCGACGACGAAGAGCGCGTGGGTCTCGGCGTCCTCCACCTTGGCCAGCCGTAGGGCGTGATCCGTGGCGGCTCGGGCCGCCTGGCTGCCATCGGTGGGTAGGAGGACGCGCGCGTACATGTATCGAGGTACGGTGCGCTGAGGAAAAACCCTTTAGCCACGACTCACCGAAGAATGGACTGGTGCCCATGGACCTCATCATCGGAAGAAGCCGTGAGTTCATCGTCGACGTGCCCAACCAAGCTGGCTCGCTTGCCAAGCTGACCCAAGCCCTGGGGAAGGAGGATGTGAATATCCTCGGTTTCGGGGCGATCGGGACCGGGGCTCAGGGGATCGTACACTTGATCACCGACGACGAGGAGACGGCCGAGACCGCGCTTGAGACCGAGGGGCTCTCGCCGCGCAGCCGAGAGGCGTTGGTCTGTTCGATCCGCAACGAGCCCGGGGAGCTTGGACGCTTGGCCGCCGCGTTGGGCCAGGCAGGCATCAACATCGATGCGAGCTTCATCACCGCCACGATCGACGGGCGAGGCCTGCGAGTGGCCTTCTCCATAAGCAACGCCGACAAGGCCGAGGAGGTCCTGATGGCCTTGAGCGACGATTGAGATCCTGATAGCCTTAAGCGGCGATGAACGGCTACTCACCTGAACGGCCACTCACCGGATGCGTAGGATCTGGACTGGGCACGGTGCCCGGGCGATGAGCTCCTCTGCGACGCTGCTCATGCGGTCCTCTTTGCCCAGGGTCCGGGTGCCGATGACCACGAGGTCGCGTGGGCCCAGCTCGGAGACGAGCTCCTCGATCACGTCGCTGGCGTGGATGACGTGGCGAGAGGCCGGTACACCGGCGTCTGCTGCCAGCGTCTCGGCGTACGAGAAGATGTCCTCAGGTGGATCTTGAGCGCCGGTGGATACGTGCACCACGAGCAGCTCGGCCCCGACAGCTCCAGCCATCTCGATGGCGGTCTGCTGGGCGAGAAGCTCTTCGCTGGAGCCCTCCACAGGCACAACCACTCGGTCGAATGGCTCTGCTCGCGGGGGCTGCACATCTTGCTGCACTGCGCGTCGACGGGACGTCATCATGGTCGTCAACCGCTGCTCGGGGCGCCATGCATATGAATGTACGCACAGGGGCCTGCAAGCTCCCGAGAACGCCGGCCACAAGGACACAAGGGTCACGAAGATTACAGCGGTCACAACGGTCAAGGATGGGGTCGAGGGGATCACGAACATCATCCTGGCCCTAAGAGTCCCTGGTGTTCGTTGTGCCCTTGTGGTGAGCCTCGGGGTGTGGTGTGAGCGCCGGGGTCGAACCCGAACAGCCAAAAGCCCTCCCCGCTGCTGGCCATGCGTGCGCTCTGAGCCCGCCGAGCAGATCGTGGCCTCCATCGCCTCCCAGCTTGAGACCCGAGGCCAGCGCCTGGCTGTGGCCGAGTCCGTGACCGGCGGCGAGCTGGCGGGCCGGCTCACCGCCCATCCCGGCGCCAGCGCTTGGTTCGCGGGAGGGATCGTGGCCTACCAGGCAGATGTCAAGGCTCGCCTGCTGGACGTGGATGAGACGGTCCTGGAACGCCACGGGGCCGTGAGCGCCGAGACGACGCGCGCCATGGCTGACGGTGTGCTCGCGCGCACCGGGGTCGATTGGGTCATCGCTGTCACCGGCTACGCCGGGCCCGAGGGGGGCCCAGCCGGGGAGAGCGTGGGCACGGTGCACATCGTGGTTCGATCCGCCGACGGCACCGAGGTCCATGAGCCCCACGCGTTCGAGGGGGATCGCGGTCAAGTGCGCAGCCAGGCGGTCGAGCAAGCCATGGCGACCATGCTACGCGAGCTCGAGCGCCACGAGTGACTCGGCATCGCTTGGCTAGAACTCGATGGGCTTGTGATCTCGCCAGAAGCGACCACTCGGGGCGCCGGGGGCGAAGCGGCAGAGCCAGATGGGCGTCTCAGCACCCTCTTCGGGGCTCCGGTCTGCACTGGGTCCCCCCATGTCCGTGCGCACCCACCCCGGGCAGGCGCTGTTGGCGATCAGGCCCTGGTCGTTGAAATCCGCATGCAGGTTGGCCGTGATAGCGTTCAGCCCGGCCTTGCTGATGCGGTAGGCCACCGCCTCGCCATCCATGCCCTGGCTGAAGGATCCCATGCCGCTGGACATGTTGACCACACGCGGCGCCTCGGTCTCCAGCAGCAGCGGCGTGGCGTGCTGGGTCACCAGGAAGGCCCCGCGGAGGTTGATGGCCATGACCTGGTCGAACTGT
>CAYNEI010000100.1:0-1975 GCA_964396185.1 uncultured Thermoplasmatales archaeon | reverse complement strand
GCTCGACCCCGGGGGCCGCCGTAGACCCCGTGGAGGTCGTAGACGAACCCGTGGACCTCTGTCCCCTCGGGCAGCCCCTGAGTGCTCAAGAAGGCCACTTGCCGGTCGACGTTGGCCTCCACCAGGCGGTCGGTCAGCCAGGGGTCGTCGGGATCGAGCTCGGCCAGGGCCTCCTCGACGACGGGGACGAGCAGCTCCACGCTGGCGCGCACGCCTGCGGGTTGGGGCCACTGGTCGCGCTGGACGGCGGCCAGGGCGGCCTGCACGGCCCCGCATCCGGTGTGCCCGACGACGAGGATGGTGCGCGTACCCAACAGCTCCACCGGGTAGGTGATGGTCCCGTGGGGCACAAGCTCTCCATCGACGCGCTCCCAGGCCTGGTTGCCCAGCGTCTGGGGGGTGAAGGCCCAGCCCGGCTCGTGGATCGACCACATCTGCTCGAGCAGCACCCGGGAGTCAGCGCACGTCATGACCACCACGTCGGGGTGCTGGCCATCGACGACGTCGTCGAAGTGGTCCTGGGAGAGGCCCTCGACGTGGCGCTGGTTGCGCTCGAAGAGCTCGTCGAGCATCAGCGGTCCACCTCCTGGATCGCCGCCTCGTAGCCATCCACGAACCCGGCCGCCCCTGCAGGCTCGAAGACCTCGCCCGGCCCACCGGTGAGCTCCTCGAGCGTCCAGATGCCCGCGGCCAGGCCGGCCAAGCCGGCTGCGCCGAGGGCAGTCAGCTCGCCCTCGCGTGCCCGCTGCACTTGCACTTGTGCGGCATCGGCCATGAGCTGGGTGATGAGCTCCGAGCGGGAAACTCCTCCGTCCAGGCGCACCTCGGAGAGGGGTTGGCCGCAGGCCGCCAGCGCGCGCAGCAACAGCGCGTTCTGGGCAGCCAGACCCTCGGCGATGGCGCGCGCGATATGCGCCCGCGTGGTCGAGGCGGTCAGCCCGGTCAGCCGCGCCCGTGCATCCGGGTCCCAGAAGGGTGCACCCAGGCCGTAGAGGGCGGGCACGAACACTGCGCCATCCGCGTCCTCCACGCCAGCGGCGGTCTCGTCCAGGGCCTCGGGCGTCTCCAGCCAACCGGCCTCGCTGGCCCACTCGAGCACGCTGCCGCAGGAGAAGGCCGCCCCCTCCAGGGCATACGTTAGCCCATCCCCGAGATCCCAGGCGGCGGTGGCCAGGATGCCCTGGTCCGGCGAGAGCAGCTCGTCGCCCGTGTTGACCAGGAAGAAAGCCCCCGTACCGAGCGTGCCCTTGGCCTCGCCGGGAGAGAGGCACCCGTGGCCGAACAGGCTGGCCTGCTGGTCGCCGGCCACGCCCAGCACCTCCACACCGTGCAAGGCCTCGAGCTCGGAGCCCAGCCGCGTGCCAGGGCCGATGGTCCCGAAGCTCCCGCTGGAAGCACGCACCTCGGGCAGGGCCTCGGCAGGCAGGTCCAGCAGCCCGATGAGCTCGGGATCCCAGGCCGCGGTGCGCAGGTTGTAGAGCAGGGTCCGGCTCGCATTCGACGGGTCCGTGGCATGCTCGCCGGTGAGCGCGTCCACAAGCAGGGTGTCCACCGTCCCGAAGCGCAGCTCGCCCCGGGCCTCAGCCGCCGCCACGGCCGGCTCGCTGTCGAGCAGCCAGCGCATCTTGGTGGCCGAGAAGTAGGGGTCGATGACCAGGCCCGTGCGCTCGCGGACCTTGGCCACGGTGCCCTCGTGCTCGCGAAGCTCCTGGCAGATGGGCTCGGTGCGCCGGCATTGCCAGCTCACAGCCGGGCCCAGCGCATCGCCCGTCCCGGCCTCCCAGGCCACGGTGGTCTCGCGCTGGTTCGTGATCCCCACACCAGCCACCTCGCCGGCATCGATCTGGCCGAGCACCTTCTCGAGGGCGGCCTGGCTGGCCTCGAGGATGCGGTCGGGGTCGTTCTCCGCCCAGCCGGCCTTGGGCCGGTGCAAGGGCGTGGGCACGCTGGCGCGGGCGACCACGGAGCGCTCGTC
>CAYNEI010000099.1:0-4763 GCA_964396185.1 uncultured Thermoplasmatales archaeon | reverse complement strand
TCCATCGTGAGCACGACCTCGATCCCCAGCGGGGTGAGCTCGTACCGGTGGACGGGTGGCGACGACCTCGCATCCGTTCTCTGGTCCACGAGCCCGTTGCGCCTGAGGGTCTTGAGGGCCACGGTCAGCGAGTTCTCCGACTTCCCCTCTGCCAACACCGGCTTGAGCTCGGAGTACCGCTTCGGGCGGCCGAGCAGCTCGTAGAGGACGTTGCGGCCGATCCCGGACTCCTGCGAGAGCAGTTGGTGGGCGAGCCTGAGCTCAAGGCCTCGTGCTGCAGGTTCTTCGACCGTGGTTCCTGGCATCGTGTAGTCCCTCTCCGGGCGGTGGGGTCGGAGGCTGTGACGGGACGTGCCGAACAGTCGAGGCACGCGTACCGTAGTATCTTACACAACATAGTTGTGTTGACTATTATATAGTTTCTCTGGCATCCCCCGTGCGATGGTTCGGGAGGGGATGCCCGAAGGGTTCGCGGAGACCATCCGCCCCCACCTTCACGAGTGTCTCGGGATCGTGGTCGCCTCGACGGGGGACTGCCTCGAGATCCGGGATGAGGAGATCAAGGCGATCTCGGACACAGGGAACCGGACGTTCGAGGCCTATCCACCCGACCAGCTTCCGGACCCCGCTGCCTTACAGTCGTGGCTCATGGGCGTGCTTCTATGCCCTGGCGACAGAACCGAGGAGGTGGCAGCGTGGGCCAAGGCGCTCAACGTAGAGGATCTCGACAGGGTCCGCTTCTATTACCTCTCAGGGGTGGACCTTGTGGAGGCGTTGCGTGCTTGGTATGCCGCGGGCCTCCCAGACCCGCGCACGGCGGACGTCGAGGACTGGGGCTCCTTCCACCACGAGTTCGGCTGGGATCACTCCAACCAGCTCTACCAGGACCTCCAGCGGTCCCCTGGCTGGTTCTGATCACACACCAGCCGCGCCCTGTAGCCTGGGTTCATAGGCCAGTAGCCCCTTCGCACCCCCGCCATGACCCCTCGCGCATCCTGCCCCCGTCCCCACCGGCCGGCCCTGCCACCGAGGGTCATCCCTGTTCTCCTCGCAGTCCTGGTGCTCGTTCTCGTGCCGGCGTCTGGCTGCCTCGAGACCTCGGAGCCAGACGAGCTCGATGTCCAGGTCACCACGACCCACGATCCCGCCATGACGCGAGAGGACCACCGAGACCAGGTGCCAGCCGAGGGGGCAAGCGCGTCCCACGGACGCCTCAACGTCTTCCTCTTCACCCCCGAGGGCTTCGACCAGATGGACGGAGAGTGGGGCCTGTGGGACCCCGTTGTTCCGCCAGAGCGCTCTCCGGGGGAGACCATCGCATTCCCAGGCAACCACAGCGCCAGGTTCCCTCTGGACCCCGAGGGTCACGTGGAATTTGGCGTCGATGCGCCCTCGGGCACGGTGATCGCCTTCTGGGTCTGGGGCTCCACGGATGCCGGGGGTGAAGCCGGCTGCCCGGCCCGGTTCTTCTACACCTCACCGGATGCGCCGGCGGCCACCTTGATCGTCGGGGAGGATGCGGAGGCCGACGTCGAGGTGCCGTTCGGGATGGGTTGCACGGCGTGAGGCATAGGCGTCACTTCCATCTCCTGAAGTGGTAGACTTATTACTTCCCAACGCGAAGTAAGGGTCATGGCAGAGGACCCCACCGAGGCTGAGGCGGGCGGGTGCCAGCTCTCCGAGCTCTTCCGTTTGCTGGGCGAGCGGTACACGCCGGACCTCATCCACTTGGTTCTGCAGCATGAGAGCCTGCGGTTCACCGAGATCCAGGACGAGCTGGAGATGAGCCCGAACACCCTGACCCAGCGTCTCAAGACGCTCACCCAGGCCGGTCTCATCACGCGCCAGGCCTACCAGGAGATCCCTCCCCGGGTCGAGTACAGCGCAACGGACAAGGCGCGCGATCTCAGCTCGGTGTTCGAGACCCTCGCCAAGTGGGCTGAGCACCACACGCTCGAGCCCGCGCCCGTGTAAGCAGGCGGGCCTCGTGGCCCTCCGATCTCGCCTCTAAGCCAGCGCGTAGGTCCATGTCCTGCCCAGCGCGTAGAGCATGAGCACGGCGCCAGCCAGGGCGGTGTTCTTGAGGAAGTGCGTTTGCTCGCCCATCCGCGCCTGGGGGTCATCTATGGTCCAGAAGTCGTGCATCATCGGTGTCACGCCCACCAGGAAGACGAGCAGCGCGCCCAGGCCCCAGTAAGGGAGGATCCCGGTGAGCACGCTGAGCCCTCCGGCCAGCAGGAGGATCCCGGTGGCCGGTACGGCAAGCCCAGCAGCGGGCACGCCCTTGCTCTCGGCGTACGGGACCATCTGGTCGCCCTTGGCGAAGTGTCCGATGCCCGCGAAGACGAAGTAGCCTCCGAGGATGATGCGTCCGATCAACAGTGCGAGGTCGGTGATTTCTACCATCACCCTATACTATGTGTCCAGGAGTTATATACTATCAAGTGTGAAGTAAAGGAGTGGCTTCACTCTCCTGAAGCAACAGGCCTCGGCCCAGCGCGCACGTCCAACATCGCCTCTACCACGTCCTGATGCTCGCGCCCGTACTCGTCGGCACCGAGCGAGCCTGGGTCCACGAACGTGAGCTCGTGGTACCAGGGTGGTGCCTCGATGCGCGCGCTGGTCTCGACGGTACCTTGGGAGAAGAACCACAGGTCGAAGTGGTCTCCGAGCGGCTTGATGTCCGGGTGGTTGTGCGGTCCGTAGCTGGAGGCCACCAGTGGTTCTGAGAGCTCAACACTGGCCGGATCCAGGCCCAGCAGGTCCGTGAGCACGCGCGTGGCTCCCTGGCGCGGGTCTTCGCCGAGCTTGAGATGGGTGCCCGGCAGCGTCCACCCGACGCTGTACCGCTGCACGCGCTCCGGGTCCAGCCCTGCCAAGTCCATCCAGGCCTCGTGCTGCCCGTACTTGCCGAGCAGCAACGCTTCGCCGCGCCAGAGGCACACGAACACCGAGACGCAGAAGCCAGCCTTCGGGGGGGTGCGGAAGCCACCCTTGGAGGCGCCTTCGCGGAACCACAAGAACAGGCCGTCGCCTTCCATGTGGCTTGCACGCAGCTGGGGTACTTCGCGGTTACCCCGCAGCCGATCGCGCGCTCCCCATCTCGCCCGAACCCTTAGGCGCCCATCGAACCCTCCCTCCTCGATGGCCCGCACACCCACAGGCACGTTCGAGGGCCGGTGCATCGGCGCGCTCATGGGCACCTTCGTCGGCGATGCCCTGGGCATGCCGGTGGAGGGCTGGCCGCCGCAGAGGATCCAGGAGGTGCACGGCTGCTTGGACGAGATGCTGGCTGCACGCCGGGGCCGGGGCACGTACACGGACGACACCCAGATGATGATCGCTGCCGGCCGCTCGGTCGTACGAAGCGGTGGCGTGGACGAGCAGGACCTGGCCCGCGCGTTCCTGGAACACTACGATCCCGACCGGGGATACGGGGGTGGCACGCGCTCGGTGCTCTCGCACCTGGCCAACGGGGTTCCGGTCTCCCAGGCCTCCAGCCGGGTGTTCGGCGGGGATGGGTCGTTCGGCAACGGGGGTGCCATGCGGGCGGCCAGCGTGGC
Organism: uncultured Thermoplasmatales archaeon; assembly: GCA_964396185.1. Taxonomy (GTDB): domain Archaea; phylum Thermoplasmatota; class SW-10-69-26; order SW-10-69-26; family SW-10-69-26; genus CAYNEI01. Next base: position 1,200 of record CAYNEI010000099.1, on the reverse strand, counting down.
CGTAGCCTACCACGAGGATCGCCAGAAGATGGATGAGGCCGTGGCGCGCGCGACGCGGGTCACGCACGCCCACCCCATCGGGATCCAGGGCGCACAGCTCCAGGCGCGCGCGATCCAGCAAGCCCTCCACGCGCCCAGCCCCGAGGAGCTGGATCCAGCCAGCATCGTCGAGGGCGTGCAAGAGGGGTTGGTGGAGGTCAACGATCGCGTGTGGGGCTCTCCGTTCTCCATCGTCGTTGAGCTCTTGGACCAGGCCGACGAGCCCCTGACCCCAGGCGAGGTAGCCCACCGGTTGGGCAACGACAGCCGGGCCCACGCCTCGGTCCCAGCCGCGCTCTACGCCTGGCTGGCCAACCCAGGCTCCTTCGAGGACGCGGTGGTCTACGCGGTGGCCCTCGGTGGAGACACGGACACCATCGGGGCCATGGCGGGTGCTGGCGCGGGTGCCCTGCACGGGGCGGGGGCTGTGCCGAAGCGGTGGTGGGAGGTGTTGGAGAACGGGAAGGACGGACGCGATGCCGCGGTGGAGCTTGGACGAAGGTTGGCAGCGTTCGAGTCTTGAGGTGGAGCCGATGGACCTCGAGCCTCACGCCAGGAACCGATCCATCAGCTCCCCGGTGGTGTACACCTCCACCTCCACCCCCGCCTCCTCGCCCAACGTGGCATCATCGGTCCACAGCGCGGCGTCCACCGCCATGGCGCATGCGACGTAGGGTGCATCCTTGGCCCCCGATCGCTCGCAGCGCTCGAGGGCCTCGGCGGCGTGCCTCGCCAAGACGGGCTCGGGCACTTGCTGGATACGATCCATGAATCGATCGCTCAAGGTCTGGGCGACCGATCGCGGGATGCGTCCTTTCTCGCAGAGGTCATCTAGGTTCCTTCCCACCTCGGCCGTGAGCCACCCAGGCGCGTAGAGCTCGAGCGGGGCGTGGAGGAGCAGCTCCCGCGTGATCCCGTCGCTCAGGAAGCCGCTGAGCAGTACGTTGGCGTCCACGACGAGACGGAGGTCCGTCATTCTGCGATCTCTCGCAGGCGTTCGGCCATGGCCGCATCGATGCGGTCGGCGAGCTCGTCAACGTCCTCCTGGGTGAGCTCTGAGTCCTTGAGCAGCTCGTCCCAGACGTGGAGGTCCTGGAGGCGCCGTTGCAGCCCCTCGCGGGCGGCTTGCGACCAGTTGACTCCAGGGTGCGCTTTGATCTG
>CAYNEI010000098.1:0-5246 GCA_964396185.1 uncultured Thermoplasmatales archaeon | reverse complement strand
AACAGGCCCGGAGGATTCGAACAGGAACGTCACGCCAGGCGCCCGAGCGAGGTAGTCCGCCGGGGCCGCCAGCTGACCGTGGTTGGCCTCGAAGGCGATGGGCATCTCGGGCGCTTGCACCCGCGATCCCTCTAAGGGGGGAAGGCTTTCGGCGTCTCCGAACGACTCGGCACCGTAAGCCATGGGACCTGCGATGACGATCCAGCATGCCAGGATCGCAGCCCAGGGACCAGGACGGCTGATGAGTGAACCTCGAACGAGCAGCATCGACTTCGCCTCCCCATGCCGCTTCAGGCGACGCCCAACAAGGAGCGACTGCCTATATAAGCCTCCATCCGTGCCGCCAGCGACACCCCAACGCGTCCATCCGCACTCCACCTCGGAACAACGTTTTTATGCAAGACCCGCCTGATGCGGCCTAGGTGGCCAAGCCATGGGTCGCATGCCCGCGCGGATGTATCGAGAAGTGAAGCAGCAGGCGTACACCCGCCGTGAGTACATCGGCGGTGTTCCTGGTCTGCGGATCGCTCAGTTCGAGCTGGGCAACAAGACCGGCGAGTTCCCGGCCGTGCTCCACCTCGTCGTCGACGAGGAGTGCCAGATCCGGCACACGGCCCTGGAATCGGCTCGTATCGCCGCCAACCGCAGGCTCGTCAAGAACTGCGGAGCGCTTGGTTACCACATCAAGGTCCGGGTCTACCCTCACCACATCCTGCGGCACAACAAGCAAGCCGCCGGAGCCGGTGCAGACCGGATCTCCAGCGGCATGCGCCAGTCCTTCGGCAAGCCCGTGAGTGCGGCTGCCCGCGTCAAGCCCGGGCAAGCGGTCTTCACCATCCGCACGAAGTGGCAGTTCTACGATGTCGCCCAGGACGCGCTCCGGCGCGCTCGCATGAAACTCCCGACGCCGTGCAGCGTCGTCGTGGAGGGCGAACTCCCGAACAACCTCGAGCAGCTCATGAAGGGCGCCAAGGCCATCGGTTCCACCGAGCTCGCCGCGGTCCGCGACGACCTCGACGAGGACGAGGAGGCCGAGGAGGAGCTCGAGGAGGGAGAGCTCCCCGAGGGCGAGGAAGGCGAAGCCGCCGAGGGCGAAGGCGAGGACGAGGAAGAAGAGGAAGACAAGCCTCACAGCACGGAGCACAAGCTCTAAGCAACCTCGCCGCCGGCGCCCTGGGTCGAAGCGATCCCGATCAGCTACGCCCATGGACCCGAGGCCGCCGGACCGACATGGCTGCCTGTGGCGTCCAAGTCACACGCCAGGTGGGCCCTGGGGAAGGTATTTGGCAGGGTACTGTTGTGACTGGGACGTCACATGTCTGTGGGTCTTCAGGAAGCCGCGGCTCGGCTCGCCGGACAGATCCTGCTCTCCGGGGCGCCCGGGGAGCAGATGGCCCGGCTTCGCCACCGCTACGGTTTCACGCAAGCCTGGCTCTCCGAGCATCTGGGCGTGCGGCGCGAATCGCTCTCACGGATCGAGTCGCAGCACTCGACGCCGACGAGCGAGGTCGTCGCTCAGTTCGCCCGGATCATGGCGCTCGTACAGCACGTGCGTGAGGAGACCGCTCGCCTGGAAGCAGCTGGTGGCTCACCGAGCCCGAGCCGCTTCCGCGAGGCCGGATCGGTGCTCGGCCTGGAGCCCACGACGACCACGGAGATCGCGCGCGAGGCCCTGGCATCGTACAGCGCGAAGCGAGCTGCACTGCTAGAGGGCCTCCACGGTCCTGAAGGAGGAACAGGATGATGCACGTTGTATGGGCAGGAGAGACGGGCCGGGACGGCATCGATCAAGTGGGCGGGAAGGGCGCCAACCTCGCCGAGATGACCAACGCAGGGCTGCCTGTCCCTCCAGCGTTCATCGTCACCGCGCAGGCTTTCGCTGCCTTCATCCAGGAGGCCAAGCTCGCGGAAGCGATCCAAGAGCGCCTCGAGGGCATCGATGTGGAGTCCAACGACGAGCTCACGCGCGCCTCCGAGGATGTGCAAGCCATGATCCTGGAGGCCGAAGCGCCGGCGGATGTGGTCGACGCCATCCGGCAGGCCTACGGTGAGCTAAGCGGTGAAGAGGACGGGGTCCGTGTGGCTGTGCGGTCCTCGGCCACGGCAGAGGATCTCCCGGAGGCCAGCTTCGCCGGCCAGCAGGACACCTTCCTCCACGTCAAGGGCGCTGAGAGCGTCGTCGAGCACGTGCAGCGGTGCTGGGCGTCGCTCTACACGCCTCGCGCCATCTACTATCGCGAGAACAGCGGCTTCCCCCACGACAAGGTGCACATGGGCGTGGTCGTCCAGCGCATGGCCGATGCCGAGGTGGCAGGGGTCATGTTCACGCGCAACCCGAGCACCGGGGCCAACACGATCATCGTCGAGGCCGCCTGGGGGCTCGGCGAGGGCGTGGTCAGCGGCCAGGTCACCCCCGACCACTACATGCTCACCCCGGACGGCGAGCTCATCGGCGAGACCGTCAACACGAAGAAGAGCATGGTCGTGCTGGGTGATGACGGAGAGGGGACCCAGGAGGCCACGGTGCCCAGCGACCGGCAGGACGCGCGCGTCTTGACCGATGACCAGCTCGCCGAGCTCGCCCGCCTGGCTCGCACGCTGGAAGCCCACTACGAGTCCGCCCAGGACGTCGAGTGGTGCTTCGAGGATGGCGTGCTCCACGTGCTTCAGACGCGACCCATCACCACCATCCAAGAGGAGACGACCCCCATGGAGAGCGATGAATCAAGCGGCAGCGGCGAGGTGCTGATCAAGGGATTGGGCGCTTCACCGGGCACGGGAGCCGGGACCACGGTCCACCTGGCCTCTGCCAAGGAGCTCGACCGATGCGAAGAGGGCGACATCCTGGTCACCACCATGACCACCCCCGACATGGTCCCGGCCATGCGGCGGGCGGCAGCCATCGTGACCGACGAGGGGGGGATGACCTGTTTCCCCGGCGGGACCCGGGTGCTCACGGACAAGGGCCTGGTCCCCATCGAGGAGATCGCCACGCATCTAGCCGACGAGGAGCTGCGAGCCCTCTCCATCGATCCTGAGACCCTGGAGATGTCCTGGCAACCGGTGCTTGCCTCCCTGGAGCGCAGCGCGCCAGTTATCGAGGTCTCCGTCTCCCAGCGCAACCGGGCGACCACGAACACGCTGCGCCTCACCCCGGACCACAAGATGATGATCCTCGAGGGCAGCCGGTTGGCCGAGCGAGAGATCCAGGAGGTCCTGGCCCGCGAGCAGATGCTGACTGTCGCGGACCAGATCCCTGGCCTTGCCGGTCGGCCTGGCTGGCCGATCCCTCCCTACCTGGCTGGCGCGCTTTTCACCGATGGGCACTGGCGCCTTGCAGGCACGAAGGGTGCTGTCGAGTTCATCCAGAAGGGGGCTCCTGAGAAGATGTGCTTGCTGGAGACCGTGCGCGAGAACATGGAGCGCGCCTTCGGACCCCCCGTGGGCCAGCGCTCGGTGAGCGAGACCTCCACGATCCGGGGCCACACCTTCGAGTCCACCTCCTCACGCCTCTACGTCCAACGCCGCGCAGCCGCCCAGGCCGTCGAGTCCCTCTGGACCGAGCTCCACCACCACGTGCTCACCGCCTCCGAGGACGAACTCCTCGACTTCCTGGCTGGCGTGGTCGACGGAGATGGCACCTTCCAGGGTGAGGAGGGAACCCGGGTCCAGATCTACGCCGGGGACGATCACCTGGCGGAGGCCATCGTGCTCGCATGCCTGCGCTTAGGCATCCAGCCCACCCTCTCCCCGAACCGTGAGAACTGCAGGAACATCCAGATCCGGGAACGCCTCGACGACATCCTGGCGCGCAGCACCCGGCACAACCCACCCACGCACACGCGAACGCTGGACAGCCGCCTGCTCTCCGCCAGCCAGCTCCTCGGGGACGACGTGGACGCGGTCAACCCAGGCGGCAAGATCCGCCCCTACGTGGACGGGAACTTGCTGCTCGGTGCCGACAAGCTCGCCGCCGCCCTCGAGGCCGTCGACGACCCCGAGCTACGCGCCCAGCTCGCACACGTGCTGGAAGCACCCATCCGGAACAAGCGGGTCACCCAGACACGCGAACTCGGTGTCGAGCCCGTCTACAACCTGACCGTGGCCGAGAACCACAACTACGTGGTCTTCACCGACCAGCTCACCCCCGTGCTCGTGGCCAACTGCCACGCCGCCATCGTCAGCAGGGAGCTGGGCATCCCGTGCGTCGTCGGCACCAAGGAGGGCACGAAGGTGCTGGCCGAGGGACGAGACGTCACCGTGGACGGCGACAAGGGCACGGTCGTCGAGGGGATCATCGAACCCAAGATCGACAAGAGCTCGGCCACCGCCTCAGCCGGCGCCGAGAACCTCTCGGCTGGCGGTCCGCTGGTGACCGCCACCGAGGTGAAGGTCAACGTCTCCATGCCCGAGGCCACCGAGCGCGCCGTGGCCACCGGAGCCGACGGCGTCGGCTTGTTGCGCGTGGAGCACATCGTGCTCGGCCTGGGCGAGCACCCCATGGAGCTCATCGACGGCGACCGGGAGGACGACTTCATCGACTACCTCGTCGACGGCATCTCCACCGTCGCCCGCGCCTTCGACCCCCGGCCCGTGTGGGTACGCACCCTGGATGCACCCACCGACGAGTTCCGCGCCCTCCCGGGTGGGGACCGAGAGCCCCACGAGGCCAACCCCATGTTGGGGTGGCGAGGGATCCGACGCGGGCTCGAGCAACCCAGGCTCCTGGCTGCGGAGTTCAAGGCCATCAAGCGGTTGCGCGAGGAAGGGCTCACGAACATCGGCGTCATGTTGCCGCTGATCCAGCATCCCCGGGAGATCCGGGAGGCCAAGCGCATCGCGCGCGAGGTGGGCCTGGACGTGGACGCCGATGACTTCAGCTTCGGCATCATGATCGAGGTCCCAGCCGCCGCGCTCATCATCGACGAGATGCTCGACGAGGGCCTCGACTTCGTGAGCTTCGGCACCAACGATCTCACCCAGTACACCCTGGCCGTGGACCGCAACAACGAGAACGTCGCACCCCTGTTCGACGAGTTCCACCCTGCCATCGGTCGGTTGATCGAGCAGGTGATCCGGGCGTGCAACGAGCGCGGGGTCCAGTCCTCGATCTGCGGGCAGGCCGGCAGCGATCCCAAGTTCGTTGCCAATCTCATCGAGTGGGGGATCAGCTCGGTGAGCGCGAACATCGACGCCGTCGCGCGAGTGCGCGAGACCGTGGCCCGGGAGGAGAAGCGGTTGCTGCT
>CAYNEI010000097.1:0-5372 GCA_964396185.1 uncultured Thermoplasmatales archaeon | reverse complement strand
GGCGCTGGGACTACATCTTCAGCGTCATCAAGACCTTCCGAGAGGACCCAGACGCCGTCCTGCCCGACCGCTCCCAGGTCACCATGACCGTCCCGTTCATGCGCGCCTACACCGAGCGCCTGGTCCAGGTCTGCCACAAGCGCGGCGCGCACGCCATCGGCGGCATGGCGGCCTTCATCCCGTCCCGCGATCCAGAGGTCAACGAGCAAGCCTTCCAAGCCGTCGGTCAAGACAAGCAACGCGAAGCCGCTGACGGGTTCGATGGGACCTGGATCGCTCACCCGGGCCTGGCCGAGGTCGCCCGCACACCCTTCGACGAAGCCATCGGCGACCAGCCCCACCAGAAGCACCGGCTCCGCGAGGACGTCGAGGTGCACGGCGAGGACCTCGTAGACCTCACGGTTGCAGATGGCACGATCACCGAGGAGGGCCTGCGCGCCAACGTTGGCGTGGGCATCCGCTACCTCGCCTCCTGGCTCCACGGCCGGGGTGCCGCGGCCATCTTCAACCTCATGGAGGACACCGCCACCGCTGAGATCAGCCGTTCCCAGGTCTGGCAGTGGGTCCAGCACGGCGCCAAGCTCGATGACGGCCGAGCCATCACGCCGGAGCTCGTTCAAGCCCTGGCCGATGAGACCGTCGCCGAGCTCCACGAGGAACACGGCCAGGATCCACGGATCCAACAGGCGCGCGAGCTCTTCGAGACCGTCGCGCTTGCCGACGACTTCCCCGCCTTCCTCACCCTACCCGGACAAGCCCTGCTCACCCAGGAGGTCGACAACTGATGGTCTTACACAACGGCACGAACGGCCACGGCATCACCACCGACGAGCGCATCCGCAAGGAAGCCAAAGCGCTGCGACGCGAGTGGGAGCGCGATCCTCGCTGGAGCGGGGTCCGCCGGGACTACGACGCCGAGGATGTCATCCGCTTGCGCGGCTCCATCCCCGTGGAGCACACCATCGCCGAGCTCGCCGCTGAGAAACTCTGGCGCATGCTCAACGGCACCGACTACCTCCAGGCCCTCGGCGCAGTCACCGGCCAGCAAGCCGTCCAGATGGCCAAAGCCGGGCTCAACGCGATCTACGTGAGCGGCTGGCAGACCGCAGCCGATGCCAACACCGCGTCTGAAACCTACCCGGACCAGTCCATCTACCCCGCCGATGGCGCGCCCAAGCTCGTGCGCCGGATCACCAACGCCCTGCGCCGCGCCGACCAGATCGAGTGGAGCGAGGGCACGGTCACCCGCGACTGGTTCATCCCCATCGTGGCGGACGCCGAGGCCGGCCACGGCGGGAACCTCAACACCTTCGAGCTCACCAAGTGGATGATCGAGGCAGGCGCTGCCGGCATCCACTACGAGGACCAGCTCGCCAGCGAGAAGAAGTGCGGCCACATGGGCGGCAAGGTGCTCGTGCCCACCGGCGAGCACGTGCGCAAGCTCAAGGCGGCTCGACTGGCCGCCGACGTCGTCGGCGTACCCACCATCATGATCGCCCGAACGGATGCCTTAGGCGCCCAGCTCATCACCACGGACATCGACGAGCGGGACGCACCCTATGTGCTCGACGAGCGCACCCCCGAGGGCTTCTACCGGTACGATGCCTGCCTGGATGCCGCCATCGACCGCTCCCTGGACTACGCCCCCTACGTCGACATGCTCTGGTTCGAGACCAGCACGCCAGATCTCGACGAGGCCGAGCAATTCGCGGAGGCCATCCACGCCAAGTTCCCTGGCAAGCCGCTCATGTACAACTGCTCGCCCAGCTTCAACTGGAAACGCCAGCTCGACGACGAGACCATCGCTGCCTTCCAGCAGCGCCTCGGTGAGCTTGGCTACAAGTTCCAGTTCATCACGCTGGCCGGGTTCCACAGCCTCAACGCCAGCATGTTCGAGCTCGCCAAGGGCTACGTCGATCGCGGCATGAGCGCCTACGTCGAGCTCCAAGAACACGAGTTCACCCTGGAGCCCGGCGGCTACACCGCCACGCGCCACCAGCGCGAGGCCGGGGCCGGCTACTTCGACGACGTCAGCCAGGTCATCACCGGCGGCCAAGCCTCCACGCTCGCACTCAAGGGCTCCACCGAAGAGGAGCAGTTCGACGACGAAGAGACCGACACCCAGCAGACAGCCCAAGAAGCGACCCCGGCCCCCGAAACAACGTAACCGGAGGAATACACATGGAAGAAGAACAACCAGAGCTCACCCGCGCGGAACAGCAACGCACGACCGACCTGCTCCACCGCGCCTACCACTGAGCCACCGGACGCCAGCAACCGCCCTCGACCCACCTGGAGTGAACCCTATGACAACAACATGCCCAACCCCCGGATGCGAGACGAGCTACGACTGCGACGCCTGCCTGGACGACCACCTGCGAGAGGCCCACGCAGCCAGCTACCGCGAGGCCTTCGGGCCTGTGCCTGCCACATGGCTCGGCCTCTGCCCGCAGCACCTGGCCGTGGAGCCGACCCGGCTGGGCGCGATCCCCACGCGCTCGGCGGCCCCCTGAGCCGTGCCCCCTAGGGACACTTGCCCCCTCGGCGTTTCAACGCCATCCACACAACGTTTATAGGCTCTAGAGGATGCGGGGGGCCGGAGGGATCGCTTGGGCATCCTCGAGAACATCAAGACCAGCATCCGGCTCACCGGGGCCTCGTTCGGGCTCGTGGCCGGCTACCCGCGCGTCATGCTACTCCCGCTCTTGACGCTGATCGCCGTGGCCACCCTGGTCATCGCGCCTGTCAGCTTCCTCGTGTGGCTCCACGAGAACCACCCGGAGACCGCCATGGACTTCTGGAAGGCGCTCTTCTGGATCCCGGTCGACCTGTGGAACGCTGGCGACTACCAAGCCGCCGTCTCGGGCTTCATCATCGAGGGCTATGTGCTCTACGCCATCTGGCTGACCTTCGCGCTGACCGCGGTGTTCTACTTCACCACGGCGGGCATGCATGTGGCCACCCTCCAGATCCGCACGGGCAAGCCGGACCTCTCGGACGGCTTCTCCTTCGCCAACCGCAACTTCGGCCGCATCTTCCTCTTCGCCCTCTTCAACGCCACCATCTTCGCCTGGATCAAGTACCTGCTCAAGTGGACGTTCCGCTTGACCCCCTTCGTGGGCAAGTGGATCGGCCGCGGCGTGAAGCTCGCCCTCACAGCGGTCAGCTACCTCATGCTCCCCATCGTGCTCTACGAGCGCGCTGGACCCTGGAACGCCATGCGCTCTGCGTGGACGAACGTCAAGGAGACGTGGAGCGGGCTGGTCATCGGCACCGGCATCACCTTCGGGGCCATCTGGGCGCTCTTCAACGTCTTCGCCTACAACCTGCTGCGCGCCACCCTAGACCTCGAACCCTGGGCCGGCGTGATCATCGCCGTGGTCTCAGCGGGCATCGTGTACTCGCTGGCCATGAGCGTCTCGGCCGCCCTGCGCGCCACGCTCTATTGGTACGCCACCACGGGCGAGGTGCCCGACGGCTTCAACGCCAACGATCTGCCGACGATCGAGCGTCACGGCTCGCTCACGGGAGCCCAGATCATCACCATCGCCGGTGCACCCACCGCCAGCGCCACGGCTTCCACCCACCAGCCGACCATCGTGCAGGGGACCGAGATCGAGCTGGAGACGGGGCATCCTAGCCAACCGGCACGAGAGGCTCAGCAACCACCCAGCCAGGCTCCGGCCAGCGAGGCAAAGCCATCTGGTGGCGACGGCCGGCGCCTGGCCTGCCCGGAGTGCCGCACGGTGATCGTGACCCACGGCTGGGAGCAGCCCACGTGCCCGACGTGTGGGTTCACGGGCCCGGCGCGGCCGCAGTCGTAGTCTCATCGAAGTAGGCGTCCAGCGCCTCCTCGACGGTCCGGCTCAGGTTCTTGCCCTGCAGGATCTTGAGGCTATGCAACCGAAGGTGCATGCCGACAGGGATGGTCACTTTCAGGGTCTTCTGCTCGTCCAGGTCCTTCGTACCGGTCTTGATGTTCATGGGAACGACCTCACACAGGGGACCCCGGCAACCCCCGGGAGCATCGTCCATGGTCAGGTGTACGAGCCGGACGGACAACCTGGCAATGCCCCACTTGCGACCCGTTCACCAGGAACGCTTATACCCCGAAGGACGTTCGAGGCGCGATGCCATCGGTGCTCGCTCCGCGTGAGATGCGCGAGCTCGTGAACACGTACGACCCGGACAACCTCAAGCTGGCTGCCGTCGGCTCGCATTCGTGCCTGGACGTCTGCGACGGCGCCGCCGACGAGGGGATCCCCAACATCGCTGTTTGCCAGCGGGGCCGCGAGTCGACGTACGCGCGCTACTTCCGAACCGTCCGCGATGAGAACCGCAACCGCCTGCGTGGCTGCGTGGACGAGACCTGGGTCTTCGAGGACTTCGCTGATGTCCTGGACCAGAAGAACCAGGAGCGGCTGCGCGAGGAGAACGTGATCTTCGTCCCCAACCGGTCGTTCACCAGCTACTGCAGCGTGGACCGCATCGAGTCCGAGTTCCGCGTCCCCATGGTGGGCTCGCGCAACATGCTGCGCATGGAGGAGCGCACCGAGGAGAAGGACTACTACTGGCTGCTCGAGAAGGCCGATCTCCCCTACCCGGAACCCATCGGTTCGCCTGAGGAGATCGAGGAGCTGGCCATCGTCAAGCTCCACCACGCAGAGAAGACCCTCGAGCGCGGGTTCTTCACCGCGGCCAGCCCCGAGGAGTTCCACGAGAAGGCAGGCCAGCTCGTCGAGCAGGGCGTCATCCGCGAAGAGGACCTCGCCTCCGCACGCATCGAGCGCTACGTGCTCGGCCCCGTGTTCAACCTCAACTTCTTCCACTCGCCGCTGGAGCTCTACGGCGAGTCCATCGATCTGCTCGGCGTCGACTGGCGCTTCGAGTCCAGCCTGGACGGCCACGTCCGCCTCCCGGCCCCCCAACAGATGACCCTGCCAGACCACCAGCTCGTCCCGGAGATGACCGTGGTCGGCCACAACACCGCCACGCTGCGCGAGAGCCTGCTCGGCACCGCCTTCGAGCTGGCTGAGAAGTTCGTGGCCGCAGCCGAGCGCTACTATGGCCCCGGCATGATCGGCCCGTTCTGCCTCCAGACGTGCGTGGACAAGGACATGAACTTCTACATCTACGACGTGGCCCCGCGCATCGGCGGGGGCACCAACGTCCACCTCAACGTCGGCCACCCCTACGGCAACGCGCTGTTCCGCACCAAGATGAGCAGCGGGCGTCGGGTGGCCCTGGAAGTGCGCGCGGCTGCTGCGCGTGGCCAGTTGGATGCCATCGTGACCTGACGGGGGCTAGCACCGTGGGCCCCTCCACCCGGATGTGCACAGGTCCGAAACCGAGCCAGCCATAACCGGCCTCGG
>CAYNEI010000096.1:0-5395 GCA_964396185.1 uncultured Thermoplasmatales archaeon | reverse complement strand
AGCTACGTGCTCGGCGGGCGCGCCATGCAGGTCGTCTACGCCGAGGAGGACCTGGAGCGCTACGTCGAGGACGCTGCCCAGGTCAGCACCCAGCACCGCCTGCTCATCGACAAGTTCCTGGACCACGCCACCGAGATCGACGTGGACGCCGTAAGCGACGGCGAGGACGTGCTCATCGGCGGCATCATGGAGCACGTCGAGGAAGCCGGCGTCCACTCCGGTGATTCCACCTGTTTCCTCCCGCCTCAGTCCTTGACCCCCGAGGTCATGGACACCATCCGCATCTACACGCGCAAGCTCGCCCGCCGGCTCGGCGTCAAGGGCCTGCTCAACATCCAGTACGCCGTCAAGGACCAGGAGGTCTACGTGCTCGAAGCCAACCCGCGGGCCTCACGCACCGTCCCCTTCGTCTCCAAAAGCGTCGGCGTGCCCCTGGCCAAGGTCGCCGCCCAGGTCATGCTGGGCGCCAAGCTGGCCGACCTGGACGTCCCGCTCGACCCAGAGCCCCCGAGGATCAGCTGCAAGGCCCCGGTCTTCCCGTTCCTCAAGCTACCTGGCCTGGATGCCATCCTGGGCCCCGAGATGAAATCCACCGGCGAGGTCATGGGCATCGCCAACGACCCGGGCGTGGCCTACGACAAGGCCATGAGCGCTGCCTGGGGTGCCCTGCCCGACGGTGGCACCGTGTACATGACCGTGCGCGACGAGGACAAGCCGCTCATCCTCCCCATCGCGCGCTCGCTCGTCCAGTCCGGCTTCGAGATCATCGCCACGCGAGGCACCGCCCAACACCTGCGCGAGTTCGACGTGCCCTGCCAGACGGTCTGGCGGATCAGCGAGCAGCGCAGCCCGGACGCCATCGATCTCATGCGCCGGGGCGAGGTGGATCTCATCATCAACACGCCCTCGACCACGCGGGGTGCGCGCGCGGATGCCTTCGGCATGCGTCGCCTGGCCGTCGAGCTCGGCATCCCCTTCATCACCACCGTTCCCGCCGCCCGTGCTGCCGCCCGCGCCATCGCGAGCCGGGACACGCCCTGGCCCGTGGAAGCGCTCAGCGAGGTGCACGAGCGCCGCAAGCAAGAGGGCAACGACGCGGCCCAGAGGACCCCGCATGCCTCCGGCTGAACGGTTGACGGTCCAGCTTGGCGGAGACGAGGCCGTCGGCGAGCTCACGGGAGATGCCCGCCCAACCATCCTGTTGCTCCACGGCCTGGCCAGCGACCGCCGCGAGCTCGAGCCGTTGGCCGAAGCCATCGCCCAGGCTGGGATGAGCGCGCTGGCCATCGATCTTCGAGGCCACGGCGAGAGCCAAGGCCCCCGAGGCGTGGTCAGCCAGGGCCGGATGCTCGCCGATGTGGCCGCCTGGCGCCAGCTCCTGGCCGGGCAAGGACACGCCATGGTGGGGGTCGCTGGCCACTCCCTGGGGGGCCTGTGGGCCCTGGCCGTGGCCAACCGCTTCCCGGTCGACGCCCTCGCATGCCTCTGCTCGCCCGCCTCGATCCGATCCGAGCTCAACCTGTTCGAGCTGGCCGGCTACCGAGTCGCTGGCGCGGTCAACCGCGTGACCGGCTTGGCAGGCAAGCAGCTCTCGGTCCCGTACACGATCGGGCCCGAGGACGTGCTCGACGACCCGGAGGCCATCCAGCGTGCCAGCAAGATGGAGCTCATCCAGCCCTCGATCCCGCTGGCAAACGTGGGCGCGCTGCTCAGCATCGACGGGGAAGCCTGGGCGCGCAGCCTCAGCTGTCCGGCGCTTGTGATCCGAGCCAGCAACGACCGCGTCGTGGACCAAGCTGGGCCCAAGCGACTGGTCGATGCCCTGGGGGGCGAGGTCACCTTCCAGGAGCTTGAGGGGCCCCACTCGCTCTTCCTCGACGCCCAAGGCAAGCAAGCTGCTGGCACAGTGGCTGCGTGGTTCGCAGACGCGCTCGCCTCAGACACGCCTTGACCGCGGCGGAGCCGCGATCGGTTGGGGGCAGAACACATATCCGATGCCCTCCTCTGGTCCCCTGACTTGGAGGCCCCACGTTGACCCTTGTCGCGTTCGACTTCGATGGTACCCTGGTGGAGGGGGACTCCGGGGTTCACTTCGGTCGCCACCTCTTCGGGAAGGGGTACCTGAACGCCTTCCGCAACGGACCCGTCCAGGGCCTGCTCAGGACCACCCAGCTCAACCTGAACCTGGCCCACCAGGTGCTGCGCGGGCTCACGATCCAGGCCCGCTACGCCATGGGCCACATCGACAGGCACGGCATGGTGGCCGAGGCCTACGAGAGCTTCAAGGGCTTGGAGAAGGCCTGGGTCACCGAGGAGATGGCTCGCTTCGCCCGAGACAAGCTCGTGGACCGGCTGCGTATGGGCGTGGTCGACCAGATGGAGCACCACATCGACCAGGGCCACCACGTCGTCGTGGTGTCCACCGGCATCTACGATCTGATCTGGCCGCTTCGCGACGTGCTCGGCCTGGACTTCGAGGTGGTCGCCTGCCGCCTGCGAGAGCGTGACGGGAAGCTCACCGGCACCGTGGAGGGCCCGCTCAACGGCAACGAGAAGGCCATGCGGCTCTTGGCCATCGCCAAGCGGCGCGACCACGAGCTCGAGAATGCGTGGGCCTACGGCGACCACGAGGACGACGCGGCGGTGCTCACCCGCGTGGGCAACCCGGTGGTCGTCCACCCCACCCGCCGGATGCACAAGATCGCCAAGGATCAGCATTGGCCTGTGCTCTACGACGATTGACGGGACCCACCACGCTTCGTGTTCTCCGTCTTGAAGCCGTCGAGTCGGGACCCCCACCTTGATAGCCCCAGGCCCCCTGCCTGACCCATGCGTGTGGGCATCCCATGGTGGATCGGCACGGGAGATCCCCTCGGTGGCATCGAGCTGGCCGCCCAGCTCGGCGCTGATTTCATCGAGATCAGCCTGGATGCCCCATGGCCTCAGGGCTTGAGCGGTCCCGATCTCAAGGTGGCCGCCGAGCAGGCGGGGATCGCGCTGGGCATGCATGGCCCCTGGCGCACCCAAGCCCTAGCCCACCCCCGCGGCGTGCTGGCAGGTGCAGCCCGCAGCGTGGCCCAAGAGTGCATCGACCACGCGCTTGGCGCCGGAGCGGAGTACGTGGTCTTCCACGTCGATGCCCGGGACTTCGCGCGCTTCCCGCGGCCCGAGGTCGTCGAGCAGGGCCTCGAGCACGCCCGCACGAGCCTGGAGGCGCTCAACCGAAGCGCCGGCGACGAGCTGGCCATCCTCGTGGAGAACACCAGCCCACCCCTCTCGACACCCACCGAGCTCGCCACCTTCCTGAAGCCCTTGCCCGGGCTTGGCTTCACCTACGACCCCGGGCATGCCGCCCTGGCCGAAGAGGCTGGCGTGGAGGGTGCTACGGCCAAGCCCGCGGCATGGATGGACGCGGTAGGCGAGCGTCTCGAGCTCTTGCACCTCATGGACCTGGCCGACACCCCGGATGGCATCATGGACCACTTGACCCCTGGTGCTGGGGACTCGGATCTTGCCGGGCTGCTCTCGGCCTGCCAGGCAGCCGGATGCGGGCGGGTGCTCATCGAGGCGTTCTACAAGAACACCGACCGCGATCCGGTGGCCCCCAAGGAGCTCGGCGAGGCGGTCGAGGTCGTGCGTAAGCTCATGGGGTAGCAGTCTCCAGGATGTCTTGTCCCAGGAGGGTGGGCGCAAGCTTTTATCCCGGGCGACGGGGTAGCAGGGGCCGATGGACGACGATGATGGGGTCGAAGACACCCCCCACGGCGGCCTGCGCATCCGCGTGACGGTGCCAGAGCCCCGAGAGCGCCTGCGTCTAGTGGAGCCGGCCCCGGAAGCTCGTCTTCCGGACGTGTCCAACGGAGCCCCCTCCCGGGACCAACGTGATGGAGGCTTCACCTTGCTCTCTTACGCGCCTGCGAGCGCATCCGAGCCAGGGCCACAGGTAGCTCAAGACGCAGCGACCGCGGCGCCACGGCTGGCCACGATCGAGCTCCGGCCTGCTCGGGCCGGCGCTGCTCCCCCACCCACCCCCCACGAGGCATCGACCATGACAGACAACACCGAGGATCGCGAGGAAGAGGAGAAGAGCGGACGGTTCTCCGGGCTGGTGTCCCGGTTCCGGGGCTCGTCCGACGACGAACCCGACGCGACCGAGGCCGACGAGCCAGAGCCAGAGGAGGCCACAGCGGACGCCCCAGAGGAGGGCTCCAGCGGTCTCTTCGGCAGGCTCAAGGGCAAACTCTCCCGCGGTCAGGCGGACGATGGGGACGATGCGGATGCCGAGGAGCCGCTGGACGTGGAGGGGACACACGAGGCTCCCGAGCCGACCGCTGCCGAGATCCCTGCGGCCGACGCAGGGGTCGAGCAAGATGATGACGACCCGGCCTCTGATGCAGATGAAGAGGGGTCCAAGGGCTTGCTTGGCCGGCTCAAGGCCAAGGTGACCCGTAGCGACGGGACCGAGGCGTCCGAGGACCCTGAAGCCGAGCCCCTCGAGGCTGAGGAAGAGGTCGAGGAAGATGCGGGGGGAGAGGCTGAGGACGAAGGGGAGATCGAGCTCACAGACGAGCCCCTGGTCG
This sequence comes from uncultured Thermoplasmatales archaeon, assembly GCA_964396185.1. Taxonomy (GTDB): domain Archaea; phylum Thermoplasmatota; class SW-10-69-26; order SW-10-69-26; family SW-10-69-26; genus CAYNEI01. Next base: position 815 of record CAYNEI010000096.1, on the reverse strand, counting down.
CCGAGGCCACGGCGGATCCGGCCGAGCAAGAGGCTGAACCTGACGAGGCCGAGGAGGAGGATGAGCCTGCCTCGGTCGAGGCCGCGGCCGACGAAGGCGACGATGCCGACGTGGCCGCGGAGGTCGAAGAAGAGGACGAGGAGCCGACATCCGGTGATCCCGCCTCAGAAGTCGTCCCCGAGCTCGCTCCAGAGATCGCTCCAGAGGCCGTGGCCCCCAAGGGTCTCGAGAGCCCACCCCCCACGGCACCCGTCCGCGCCGACGAGGCGACCCGCGAGATCGAGGCCACGCCCCAGCCTCCTGAGCCAGCCGAACCCGAGCCCGTGCGGCCCGTGCCAGCCGAGGCGGGCAAGCCCGAGGCCTACGACCAGGTGCGCGAGAAGGTCGAGGCAGCGCTCGAGCGCCGCCGCGGCTCCCCGCCGCGCCTGCTTCGCTCGTCCTCGGGGGACCGGTGATGGGCCAGGAGCGCTCCATCGAGACACGCGTTCTAGAGGCCACCGGCAGCAGGCAAGCCAGCGATGGGCTCGGACTGGCCATCGAGCAGAGCGCCACGTGGAGCCTCTCTGATGTCCAACAGGGTGCGGACTTCTCGCAAGCCACAGCACCCACCACGTTCTACTCGCGCTGGGGCAACCCCACGGTGCGCCGGCTCGAGCAAGCGCTGGCCGAGCTCGAGGGAGGCCAGGCCGCCCTGGGTACAGCCAGCGGGATGGGCGCCATCGCCACGGCCTTGCTCCACTTCGCCCGGGACGGGGACAAGCGCATCGTGGCCCAGCGCTCCCTGTACAGCGCCACCATGGAGCTCATGAACCGGC
>CAYNEI010000095.1:0-5526 GCA_964396185.1 uncultured Thermoplasmatales archaeon | reverse complement strand
ACCCTGCGTCCTGAGACCATGTTCGGCCAGACCAACGTCTGGGTCCACCCAGACGAGGTCTACACCGAGCTCGAGGTCGGGGACGAGCGCTGGGTCGTGGCCAAGCAAGCCGTCGAGAAGTTCGTCCACCAGTTCGACGAGGCCGAGGCCACGGGCCAGCAGTTCCCTGGAAGCGACCTGGTGGGCCTCGAGCTCCAAGCCCCAGCCACCGAGCGCACGATCCCGGTGCTCCCAGCGACCTTCGTCTCAGCGAGCACGGGCACGGGCGTGGTCACCAGCGTTCCCAGCGATGCGCCCTACGACATGATCGCACTCAAGGACCTCCAGCGCTCCCCAGAGCTCCTCGAGGGCTATGGGCTCGACCCCGCCGTCGTCGACCGGATCGAGCCGATCCCCATCATCGACACCCCCGAGCTCGGCGACCTTCCAGCCCTGTCGGTGCTCGAGGACCTGGGGATCGAGAGCCAGGACGACCAGGCCAAGCTCGAGGAGGCCACGGACATCGTGTACAAGCGAGGCTTCTACGGCGGTACGATGAAACGCGAGCTCCCGCAGATCGGGGGCGAGGGCGTGCAAGCCGCCAAGGAGCAAGTCAAGGCGTGGCTCATCGAGCAGGGCGAGGCGAGCACGTTCTACGAGCTGCCTGACCCCGTGGTCTCCCGGGGCCTCAACGACGCGGTGGTGCGTGTGGTCGACGATCAGTGGTTCTTGGCCTACGGGGAGGAGAGCTGGAAGGCCGACGTCCGCCGCGCCTTCGATGAGACCATCCGCTGCTACCCGGACAAGGTGCGCACCCAGTTCGACAACGTGGTGGACTGGCTCAACGACTGGGCCTGCGCCAGGGCCAGTGGGCTCGGGACGCATCTACCCTGGGATGAGCAGTGGATCATCGAGTCCCTGTCGGATTCCACGATCTACATGGCCTACTACACGATCGCCCACCTGCTCGAGGACTCGGACGTCCGGCCCGAGGACATCCAGGACAACGACGCTGCCTTCGACTACATCTTCCTGGGCAAAGGCTCGCTTGGCGAGGCCGCCAGCGGTGAGCTGACCGAGGAGCTGCTCGAGCAGATGCGCCAAGAGTTCACGTACTGGTACCCGCTGGACTTCCGCAACTCGGGCAAGGACCTCGTGCAGAACCACTTGACCTTCATGGTCTACAACCACGTGGCGCTCTTCCCCGAGGAGCACTGGCCCCAGGGCATCAGCGTCAACGGCTGGGTGACCATCGACGGCGACAAGATGAGCAAGAGCGCCGGGAACTTCGTCACGCTGCGCGAGTCCCTCGACGAGTTCGGCGCGACGGCCACGCGCGTGGCGCTGGCCAACGCTGGCGAGGGGCTCGACGATGCGAACTTCGACCGGGAGTTCGCCGGGAACGTCTCTCGGCGCCTCGAAACGTGGTTCCGCGTCGTCACCGAACGGCCACCTGATGCCCGCAAGGGCGAGCTCACCACCGTGGACGTCTGGATGCTGGCTCGCCTCTCCGAGATCTCAGACGAGGCGCGCCAGGCCTACGAGGAGGCCCGGTTCCGCTCGGCGCTCAAGGCATCGCTCTTCGACCTGCTCTCCGCGTGGCGCCGCTACCAACGCCGCTGCCTCGGGGACGTGCACGAGGAGGTGTGGGGGACACTGGCCGCCGTCGGCGCTCGCATGTTGGCCCCCATCGCTCCCCACCTGGCCAGCCAGGCCTGGGAGCACCAGGGCCACGATGGCCTTCTCATCGATGCCCCGTTCCCGGAGCTCGAAGCGCCTCGAGAAGCCGAGCAGGCCCTGGCGGGGGAAGCCCTGGTGGAGCAGGTGCTGGGTGATACGCGCGACATCCTCAAGGCGACCGGCCAGGACCCTGAGCTCGTCCGGATCTTCACAGCTCCCGGGTGGAAGCGCATGGTCCTGGAGACGGCGCTGGAGCTCGAGGAGCAAGGAGCGCTGAACCCGGGCTCGCTTACGGGCCGCGTCATGCAGGACCCAGAGGTGAAAGCTCAGGGGGGTGAGGCGGCCAAGTTCGCCAAACAGATCGCCGTAAACATCGACCGAGGCCACCGGCCTGTGCTCGGTGTAGACGAGCAGGCGACCCTGGAGCAAGCCGCCGGCTTCCTGGCCAACGAGCTCGGCTGCAAGGTGGAGCTCTACGCCGCCGACGAAGCTGCTGGCATCGAGGATGGGGGCAAGGCTGCGCGCGCCGAGCCTGGACGACCGGGGATCTACGTCGAAGGCGCCGGCTCGATCAGCTAAGCGCCTTGTCGGCCAAGGCCTTGGCCTGGCGCCGAAGCTCTCGGCTGGCATCCCGGGGATCAACGGTCATCAGCGAGCCAACCCCCGCGATCCCCCGCACGTAGGTGGACAGGATCTTGCGGACGTCGTCGTCGTTGGCAGCCTCGACCAGGATCAAGACGTCGTGGTTCTCGATCTTGGGGTCGAGCATGGCTTTTCCCACGACTGCCTCCACTTCATCCAGGGAGGTGAACAGCGCCTCCTCCATCCCTGGGACCGCATCGATGAGCACGAACCTCCGAACCATGCGAACGGGCCAAGACCGCGGTTTTCCTGGATAAGGCTTCCCGATTGCTCCCCGGTCGGCCTGGATGCCAACCCGCTGGCTTGATACACGGGCATGCGCTTGGCCTGGTAGGATGCGAGCTCGGTCCGGTTGGCTCATCGCCTTGGTCCTGCTGGCGGCAAGCCTCGCGCTCACCACGACGCTGGGCCAAACCGGGGCTGGGGGGGCCAACGAGAGTGCAGAGGACCCGAACGAGACCGTGGGCGTCAACGTGACCGAGCCCTTGTTCGAGGCTCCCAGCTTCCAGGGGGAAACGCTGCTCGTCGTGACGTTCCTGATCACCGCGACACTGGTCCTTGGAGCCAGCATCTGGGGGCTTGGGACAGCCTTCGAGACGGTCTCGAGACGCATCTCGCGCTGGAGCTTCCGCGAGCTACGTGAGTTCAAGGTAGGCGCCTTCCGGATCCGATCGGCTCACTGGCTGGCCAACGGGATCCGCAGCGCGGTGCGCCTTGTCCACCTGGGCCTCGTCGTGCTCCTGTTCCTGCTCTACATCCCCTTCGTGCTCAGCCTCTTCAGGGCCACCGAGGGCCTCTACCAGAAGATCATGGGACTCGTGGCCAAGAACCTCGATGCGTTCCTCGACAGCTTCGTGGCCTACCTCCCCAACCTCATCTTCATCCTGCTCGTCGTGCTCGTGACCGCAGGCGTGCTGCGCCTGATCCGCAGCGTCTTCGGCGGCATCGCGGACGGCGCGATCTCGCTCAAGGGGTTCTACCCGAGCTGGGGGCGACCAACCTATGCGATCGTGCGCGTCATCGTGATCGCCTTCGTGTTGGTGATCATCCTCCCCCGGCTCCCTGGCTTCGGTTCCGAGGCCTTCCAGGGCATCTCGGTCTTCGTCGGTGCGCTGGTGGCACTGGGCGCCTCCGGGGCCATGGCCAACGTCGTCTCCGGCGCCGTGCTGACATACACGCGAGCGTTCAGCGTGGGTGACCGGGTCGAGATCGCCAGCACCCTGGGCGACGTGGTCGAGCGCTCGCTGCTGGTCACCCGGATCCGCACGAACAGGAACGAGGACGTCACGATCCCGAACGCCGAGGTCCTCTCCAGCCACATCATCAACTACAGCGGGCTCTCCAAAGAGCGGCCGCTGATCCTGGAGACCTCGGTCTCTATCGGCTACGACGTCCCATGGCGGCGCGTCCACGAGCTCCTGATCGAGGCGGGCACCGGCTGCGAGGGCGTGCTCGAGGAGCCCGAGCCCTTCGTGCTCCAGACCGCGCTCGGGGACTTCGCCGTGAGCTACGAACTCCGGGTCTACACCGACCTACCTGGAGCGATGGCTCGGCTGCGCTCGCGCCTCAACGAGCGGATCCGGGACGCCTTCGCCGAGGCCGGGGTCGAGATCCTTTCTCCAGACCACCTCGCACTCCGCGAGCACGCGCCAGCCGCGACCGAAGCGCCATCCGGCCCGGCAACGAGCCAGCCTGGCACCGAGCCGGGGGAGCCACCCACACCGGAGCCGGAAGCGGGGGACGAGGAGGTCGCCACCGAAGTCACCGCGGACGCAGGCAAGCTGTCCGAGGAGGAGCAGGCCCGGGCCAAGCGGTCCGAGCGCGAGGCTGAAGCCGACAAAGAGGCCGAAGAGGCCTGGGCAGAGGACGAAGAGGAGAGCTAGCGTGGCCTCAGCGAACGACTAGACTGCCGGTCTAGAGGTTCCCGCGGCGCTCCTGCTCCTTCTCGATGCTCTCGAAGAGCGCCTTGAAGTTGCCCTTGCCGAAGCCTTCCGCGCCCTTGCGCTGGATGATCTCGAAGAACAGCGTGGGCCGGTCCTGGATCGGCTTCGTGAAGAGCTGGAGCAAGTAGCCGGACTCATCCTCGTCCACCAGGATGCCGAGCTCCTCGAGCGCATCGATGGCCTCATCGATGTGGTCGATGGGCACGCGCTCTGGGAGCAGCTCGTAGTACGTATCAGGCGCCTCGAGGAAGTCGGTGCCGCGCTCGCGCATCTCGCCGATGGTCCAGACGATGTCGTCGGTGGTGATGGCCAGGTGCTGGACCCCGGGGCCAGGGTAGAAGTCGATGTACTCCTGGATCTGGGACTTCCTCTTGCCCTCGGCGGGCTCGTTGATCGGGATCTTGACCGAGAGGTCCTCGTTGGCCATGACCACGCTGCGAAGCGCGGAGTACTCGGTGCTGATGTCGTCCTCGTCGAAGTCCACGAACCGCTGGAACCCGAAGACGCGCTCGTAGAAGCTCGCCCAGGGCTCCATCTGGTCCACGCCCAGGTTGCCGACCGTGTGGTCCAGACGCTCGAGGCCCACGCCCTTGTCCACGTTGCCAGCGCCCTCCAGGGGCTCGTAGCCCGGGAGGAAGATGCCGGTGTAGTCCGAGGTGTCCACGAGCGTGTGCACTGTGTCGCCGAAGGTCGCCACGGTGGCCAGCTCGGCGGTGCCATGCTCGTCCTCCAGCGTGGTGGGCTTCTCGACGGTGAAGCCCCGATCGAGCAGATCACTCCCCTCGAAGAGCTCACTGAAGGCCTCCGCGCGCTCGCTGGCGGCTTCGTAGGCGCCCTCGACGTCGTCAGTGGCGAGCGCCACGTCCCGCACACCGTCGGTGTGCCGCGCGACGTGCTCGGCCACGATGCCCGTGGGCGTCATGGGTGCAGTGAGCACGATGGTCACGTCCCCCTGGCGCATGACGTAGCTGGCCCGGTCGCGCACCCCCGTCTCGGGGCCCGCGTAGGCCACTGGCGTGAAACCGTAGGCCTGCTCGTACACGTAGGCCGCCTGCTTGGCGTTCCCGACGTAGAGCTCGACGTGGGAGAAGCCGTGGATCGGGAGCTGGCTGGCCACTCCGCCCTGGTTCGTGTTCGCTGTCACCCTTGATCCCTCACCCGAACAGGAGCCGGAGGCGCGATAAGGGTTGCGTGCGACGACATCACACCGTCGCTGTGATGGGCCCGCGGGCGCAAGGTACATAGGTTGCCGCTGGCTCCTTCGTCCCGATGGAGGACCCCC
>CAYNEI010000094.1:0-5563 GCA_964396185.1 uncultured Thermoplasmatales archaeon | reverse complement strand
CCGGCTCGAAGGAGAAGCCAGGGTGGCGGGTCACGCGGATGCCGTGGCACGTGGGCGTAAGCGGCCGGGAGTCCAGCACCTCGGCCTCGAACTCGACGCCGTACTCGGTCTTCCAGAGGCTTCCAGCGGGCACGGCCCAGCCAACGGGTCCCTGGACCATAAACTCGGTCACGTGGAAGCCAAGGGCACCTCAGCGCAGCAGCACGCTGCTGGGTCCGGGCAGGTCTCGATCCGTTCGCCCGCCTCGACGATGCACGCGCAGTCCGCGCAGCCCATGGGCATGGAGGAGGGCATGCTGTACCAACGGTTGAAGCTTGGCTGCAAGGGTTCAGGAAGCGAAGCCGGCGAGCCGTGGGGTCAAGCCTCTTGCCCCGCGCGCGGGCGGTAGAGAACGACCGTGTGGCCGCGGGTCTCGACGAGCACCGAGCTGGTACGCTGGGCGAGCTCTTCCGCCAGGGCTTTCTGGTCCTCGCTGGCGCGGGCCGAGCGGAGCAGCCGGACCTTGACCAGGCGCTCGCGCCGCAAGGCGGCCTCCAGCTCCTCGATGACCGAGCCGGACAGCCCAGCCTTCCCGATCTGGACGATGGCGGAGAGCTCCTGGGCCTGGCCCCGGAGTTGACTGATGCGCTCGCTGGAGAGCTCCATGGGCCAAGCGAGCATCCGTTCCCTGATGAGGGTTTCCCCACCCCAGCCCCGGTGGGCACGTCAGCCGGACAACCGTTACCACCCTTTGGGGCTCCCCAGGGACGCGTGCGCACCTGGCTGGTCGTCCTTCTGCTCGTCCTGCTGCTCCCCACCACCGTGCTAGGGGAGGTGAGCCTGAGCCTGGACCCGCCCCGGCTGGCCCCCACGGACGGGACCCCGTTCGAGGCACGCTTAAGCATCGAGGGTCTCGAGGAGCCAGCCGAGCTCAAGGCGTGGCTCGGCGGGGAGGTCTGGCAGGCGTCCAGGACGTGGAACGGCACGGCCTTCGAGCGCTCGGACCGCTACGTCCTCGAGATCCAGCCGGATGCCCGTGGGCGCTGGGAGGGCTGGATCGGGCTGCGTGCCAACCCCTCCAGCCGCAACCATCCGACCCTCGAGGCCGACGAGCTCGCCACCCTCGGGGTCCGCTTGCGATCACCGAGCCAGCACGGGCATGCCTCGGCTGAGCTCGAGGTGCTCACCGACCCGGACCACGTCCTGCTCACGGTCCCACCGGGTGCCCAGGCTCAAGCGGGCGAGCTCGCCCATCGAACGAACCCGGCCAGGGAGCCACGCATCCTGGCCTTGGCCCTGCCGCCAGGCGCCGAGCCTGCGATCTGCGTGGCCGGCGCATGCCAGGCCGACGAGCACGTCCGGCTCACGCGCGCCGGGGACGAACGCCTCGTGATCCAACGCGGCGGTGAGGCAGCCCCGGCCCCAAGTGCGGCTGTCGCGCTTGCACAGGGGCTGGCCTGCCCGCTGCCTGCCAGCCTGGCTCCGGGCAGACAAGCGGCCATCTCGCTGGACCCACCCGACCCAGGCTGCATCGAAACAGACGAAGCCACCGGGCGCCCCCGGATCGTCCACCGGGGCCAGACCCTCGATGTTGCACCGGACCCCCCAGGCTGGGGCGAAGCTGTTCGCGCTGCTTGGGACGAGGGGATCTGGCTCCCATGGCGCCTGCCGGCCGGCGTGGAACCCGGGCCTGTGGAAGCCAAGGCCGTGGACGGTTGGGCGAGGCCGTTCACCACGCGCTCGGCGGGCTTGGAGACCGTGCTCGGGGTGATCGACGGGGCTGAGAAGCGGCTCACGGTGGCCACCTACTTGCTCACCCACGAGGGGGTCACCGGTGCTCTGGCTCGAGCTGCTCTCCGGGGCGTGGACGTCTCGTTCCACTACGAGCCCACGCCCGTGGGGGGCCTGCCGGACAAGCAGCGCGGGCTGTTGGGGGAGCTCTCCGCCGCCGGTGTCCAGGTGGTCCGGGCCGAGGGGTCCTGGTCCAAGCACGGCCTCCACCACACCAAGCTCGTGGTGGCCGATGGGATCATCGCTGTGGTGCTCACCGAGAACTTCACCTACAGCGGGCTTCCGCACGATGGCGATGGGAACCTGGGCTGGGGGATCGCTGTGGCCAACCGGAGCCTCGCCAAGCAGCTCGAAGGTCTCTACGAGCGCGGCGGGGGGTGGATCCCGGCCGGGGAGCGCGTGGCCGGCTGGGAGGGCTTCGACGGTTCGATCACCGTGCTCTCCACCCCGGAGAACACGTGGTCGCTAGACGGGGTGCCAGCAGCCATCGAGGCCAGCCAGGGGCTCATCGGGGGCCTGGCGCTGAGGGCCTCGCCCACGTGGGGTCCACGGGCCAACCCGTGGCTTTCAGCGTTGGTGAACGCCTCGGCCGAGCATCCGGTGCGCGTGCTCCTGAGCGGCTCACCGGATGGGTTGCGCGCGGCCAACCAGGCCACGGTCTCGCGCTTGGTCGGCGACCCGGCAGCGGACGTGCTCGAGGCGCGCCTTGCTCCGTCAGGGGCGGGCACGGTGCACGCCAAGGCCATGGTGGGGCCCGGCTGGGTGCTGGTGGGCTCGAGCAACTGGGGCATGGGTGGTGCGTTGTTGAACCGGGAGATCAACCTGCTCATCGAGGAGGAGGGGGTCTCGAGGTTCTTCCAGGAGGCCTTCGAGCAGGCCTGGGGGGATCCAAGTCCCCGAACGCGCCTCGATGCGCCAAGCCCATCGGCCATCTGGCTGGTCGTCGTGCTGGTGGGGGTCGCGTTTAGAAGGGTGAGGAGAACGGGAGGACCCGGAGGGTCCCCCCGTGGGGTCCGCTAGCGTCAACCTGTGCGGTTCACCGCTAGAGCGGACAGACGTACGTGCCACCGAGGGGCTGGAGGCACCAGGCCGCGCTTGAAGAACCAGCGGTGGTGAGCACAGCGGCGAGCACGAGCCCGATCAACAGCCATCGACGGAGTGTTCTCTTTTCCATGGTACCAACCTCGCGGTCCCCATCCTCGCTGTGAAGGGGTATTTGAACCCCTGGGGCAGGTCGCACTCTGCCGGTGATCCGGTGTTGCAGGCTCACCACGAAGCCACAACGAACAGAAAGACCGGCAGAGGAGCCGGAAGGCCGCCTGACCTCCGCCGCCTAGCCTCCCCCCTGTTCACCGTTGTGCCCCTTGCGTCTTTTCGGTGAACCGGTAGGATCGATGGCTCAAGTCGCGTCATCGTCGACGACGGGCACCACAGCCTGGGCTAGCACGCGCACGTTGCCCTCGCCACGAGCCGCGAAGGCGACGGTCCACTCCCCCGGCGTGGGGCCGGTGAAGTCGAGCCCGGCCGCCGCGCTCTGCTCGAAGGTGATGGATTCCTCCTCCGTGCCAGCCGCGGGAGCGGTTATGTTGAAGGTGATCTCGCCGCGCGGTGGTGTGACCGGGGATCCCTCGGGCTCGGGCTCGTCGAACGTGACCGAGAAGCGCACGGTCATCCGTCGGGTCCCATCGGGCACGGTGAACGTCTCGCTCCACGCATCAGCGAGGCCCTCCTCGCCCTCCGGCGGGTTCGTGGGATCCAGGATGCCGGTCACATCGAAGGAGGCTGTCGTGTTCAGGAGCTCGGCCTCGGTGAACGTGTCCTTGGCTTCCAGATCCTCCCAGAGACCATCGATCCCGCCGTCGATGCAACCCGGAACGGCTGCAACGAGGATGAGGGCCAGGACGAGGGTGAGCTGGCGCATCGAGCGTGGAAGAACTCGCCTCGGTTATAAGCCCGTGGCCATCGGACCCGCGCGCACCGGGGGACGTGCTCTACTTCTCCCCTGTGGGGGCGTAGTAGTACTCGCCCGCGCGCTTCTGCTCGCGGTCCTTGGTGGAGCCGGGCTTGTTGATGCGTGGGCGACGGCTCTCCCGGTCCCGGCGGAACGTGATGTCCACGGTCTCCAGGAACCGGTTCATGCCATCACGCATGTCCAACGGCCCGATGCTGGTGCCACGAACGCCGGGCTCGCCCTCAAAGACCATGAGGCTGTCGGCGATGAGGTCGATGAAGTAGACATCGTGGTCCACGACCAGCGCGCTGGTGCCGCGCTTCTCCATGACCCGTCGGATCGCCTTGGCCACGAGCATGCGCTGGTTCACGTCCAAGAACGCTGAGGGCTCATCGAGCAGGTAGAGGTCGGCCTCGCGTCCCAGGCACAGCGCGCAGGCGACACGCTGTAGCTCGCCGCCGGAGAGGTCGTCCACGTCGGTGGAGAGCAGGCGCTCCAGGTTGAGCGGGCGGGCGACCTCGTGCTGGAAGAACGGGCCGTCCCACTGCTTGCCCATGGCACTGTAGAAGAGGGCTTGCACCGTGCCGTCGAAGTCGGCCTTGACGTACTGGGGTTTGTAGCTCACCTGGACGCCGACGTCCACCTCGCCAGCCGTGGGTTCGTGGACGCCGGCCAGCATCTTGACCAGGGTGGTCTTGCCGATGCCGTTGGGTCCAAGCACGCCGACGACCTCGCCTACGTTGAGGCTGCCGCCGTCGGTCTGGAAGGTGAAGCCCCCGTCGTAGGTCTTCTCTAAGGCCCCGTAGCTGAGCAGCTCGGTGCGCGAGACGGTGCTGCGCGGTGGGTGGATGGTGAACTCGATCTCCTGGTCCCGGATGCGCACGTTCTCCTCGGGCAGGAATCCCTCTAGGTAGGCGTTGATGGCGGTGCGCGCGCCCCGGGGGAGCCCGATGATCCCGTAGGCGGCTTCCTGGCCGTACATGACGTGCACTTGGTCGGAGAGCAGGTCCAGGATGGCCAGGTCGTGCTCCACGATGAGCACGGAGCGCTCGGCATGGTCGGCGAGCTCGCGGATGAGCTGGGCGATGACGATGCGCTGGCGCACGTCCAGGTAGCTGGACGGTTCGTCGAAGATGTAGACGTCGGCATCTCGCAGGAGGGTGGCCGCGCAGGCCACGCGCTGGAGCTCGCCGCCGGAGAGGTGCTCGAGCTCGCTGTCCAGGGTGTGCTCGATCTCGAGGCGCTCGACGGTGGCCCGGAGGGCTCCTCGCTCGTCCACGCTCTCAAGAAGCTCGCCCACGTTGCCCTGCACGACCTTGGGGAGCTGGTCGACGTACTGGGGCTTGCTGGCCACCTTCACGTCATCCGCGGCGACCCGCGAGAGGTAGTCGTGCATCTCGGTTCCGCGGTACTCCTCGAGCACGCGCTCCCAGCTCGCCTCGGTGGTCCAGTCGCCGAGGTTCGGGATGTTGGTACCATTCAGGAACGACAGGGCCGTGGACTTGCCGATGCCGTTGGGCCCGAGCAAGCCCACGACCTGGGCCTGCTGGGGGGTGGGCAGGCGGAAGAGGCGGAAGGCGTTCTCGTCGTACTGGTGGACCATGTCCTCTTCGAGCTCGTCGGCGAGGTTGATGATGTGGATCGCGTCGAACGGGCACTTGTTCACGCAGATGCCGCACCCGATGCACAGCTCCTCGCTGATGATGGGTTTGGAGCCTGGATCCTCGTGGTAGATGGTCTCGGGCACGCCGGCACGGACCTTGGGGCAGTAGTGGATGCACTCGTAGTTGCACTTCTTCGGCTGGCAACGATCCCGATCCAAGACGGCGATGCGCACGGTGG
>CAYNEI010000093.1:0-5681 GCA_964396185.1 uncultured Thermoplasmatales archaeon | reverse complement strand
CTACGTCGAGGCACCCTGCTTGGTCGCCACGGCCTGAACGATGCTGTGCAACCGGTGACCCAGATCCGCGGTGCCCATCAGGAAGGCCACGAAGAGTAAGCGCTCATCGTAGCCCACAGCGATGAAGTAGAGAGCGATCAGGCTGCCCACCAAGGCCGTGGTGCGCGAGAGACGGCCGTGCACCGCGATGGTGTGGCGCAGGAACCAACTGGCCACATGCGCGGTAACGTAGAACGAGAAGTACGTGGCGATGAGGCTGGCGTGCTGGCCGAGCCCCTCGGGGGCGAAGAGGTAGGTCCAGTACGCCAGGGCCGAGTAGAAGACGAAGTCCATGGCGGAGTCGAGGTTCGAGCCCCACTCCGAGGTCAAATCCCAGCGGCGCGCGAAGATGCCGTCCCCAACGTCCGTGGCCACCGCTGCACAGCCGAAGCTGATGGTCGAGAGGGCATCCTGCTTGAGGGCGGCCCACGTCCCCAAGACCACGAAGGGCAGGCGCATCACGGTGAGGCCAGTGACGATGTGGCGACGTTCCAACGACGCGCGCAGGTAGGTTTCCGTTCAAGACCGTTCGCTTTCCTTCGTCCCTTCCTTCGAACTCATCGCATGGGATCGAACGGCCTGCGGGCCTCGGCCAGCGCGTCCCCGTCGAACGGGGCCTGGAGCAGAGCGTCCTCGAAGGGCCCCCGGGCGCTCGCCAGCACGCCCCAGGGGGCGGTGATGAGCGAGCGGCCAACGATGTCCGGTGCTGCGTGGCCACCGGCCTTGACCACGTAGGCGCCCAGATCCCACGAGCGGGCTACGAAGACGCTGGTCCGGGCCGCCTGGGTCGGGTCGTGCTCCCGGTAGCGGGAGAGCACCGGGACGGCCACCACGTCCGGCTCGTGGGATCGCATCCTGGCCAGCACATCCAGGGCCAGCACGTCCGCGCACACGAGCACGCCGAGCTCGATCCCCTGGACCTTCACCGTATCCAGTGCATCGGTGGGCTGGATGCCCGCCTCGCGCTCCGGGAGGGTGGGTCTGAGCTTGCGCTGCCGGTGGACGATCTCGCCCCCCTCAGCCACCACTGCCGTATTGAAGAGCGCCTCCCCCTCGCGCTCTGGCACCGTGGCCACCAGTGCGCCAGCCGTCTGGCTGCTGGCCGCGCGCACCTCGTCGGCCACCCACTCTAGGCCCGCAAGGGCTTCGTGGTCCGGCGGCCCGTCCGGGCGCCGGTAGAAGTACTCGGGCAACACCGCGATCCCGCCTTTCGAGACCGCGCGGCCAGCCCGCTCGAGCAACCCAGGCACATCACGCTGGGGGTCTTTGGGGTGGCCGCACTGGACCGCCACCAGGCCACAAGCGCCAGCGCTCACGTCGTGGCCTCCTCGAAGAACCGCATGACCGTGCCCCAGTACCACGCCTCGTCCACCACGTCGAAGGTGGTGTGACCGCCCCGGGCTGTCACGTGCACGCGCACGTTCGGGTTCGTGGCGGTCACCTGGGAGAGCACGTGGGCGTGGAAGGCTGGGATCACGGGATCGTCGGTGGCGTGCAGGATCAGCGTGGGCATGCTGAGCTCGTTGGTGTGGAAGCGCGGCGAGGCGCGGTAGGCGATCTCAGGTACGGTCAGGCCGAGGTTGGCTCCGGTGTTCTCGAGGTAGGCGTCGAAGCGGGCCTGGGTGTCGCCGGTGATGTGGCGCAGGAAGGCCTCGAAGGCGTGGTAGACAACATGGGCTGGGTCCCAGCGTGGCGGGTGGGTGGAGATGAGCCGCACCATCCACTCCAGATCGGCGAAGGGGTTCATGGCCAGCACGCCGTCCACGGCGTCCGGTGCCAGGGTGGCCGCGATCAGGGCCACCGACCCGCCGAGGCTCTCGCCGGCCATGACCACGTGGGTCACGCGATCATCGTCTGCGAAATCGCGCGCGATGGCGGCCATGTCCAAGGCCTCGAGGTAGCCGGCTGTGGAGTTGAGCTCGCTGGAGTGACCGAACCCGCGCTGGTCGACCACGCACACGTGCGCGCCGGTGCGTTCGAAGAGCTGGAGCACCTTGCCACGCGTGGTGGAGGCGTCCTTGGTCTGGAACGTGCCCGGCACGAAGAGGATCAGCGGGCTCGGCTCGGGACGCATGCCGACCCAGCACCCGAGCTCGGCGCCCGCGTGGGCGGCCACGTGGCTGAAGACGAAGGGATCCGGGTAGGGCTTGGCCCGGCGCATCATCTCTCTGCCGGTCTCGGTGTTGAGCGCGAGGTAGTCGACCGCCATGCGCATCACACGCCACAGGTAGCGCGGGTTCTCGGTGAGCGAGCCCTCAGGCTCTCCGAGGTCCTCCTCGCCATCGCTTGGCGCTTCCACGGGCACGCCCAGCGATGGTGGCTCCTCGCTCTTGAATCGAACGGATGGCTCGCCGAGGGCCCGTTGCGAGGGGAAGCGGAAGCCTCATCCCTCCCCAGGGGTCTGCCTGGCCCATGAACGCGGGCGGGGGAGAGCGAAGCGAGCTTATCCAGGGGCTCTGGCCGGACAAGGCCCTCTACGGCGCCACGCTGCTCTCGATCACGGCCCTGCTCGGCATCATCCACGGCGCCGCGCTCAGCCTGCTCGACATCACCGTCAGCGAGGAGGGCTCGCTGCCAGGCTTCTTGACGAACTACCCTCCAGAGCTGGTGTTGCTCTTCTCGCTCACCGCTGGCGTGCTCGGCTGGCTAGCACTCTCCCGCCAGGACACCCGACTCGCCCTTGCTGGATGCGTGGCAGGCATCCTCTCGTTCAGCCTGCTCGGGCTTGGCTCCGCGCTCTCCGTGATCGCCCTCGTCTTCGTGTTCCTCTCCAGGCGTGAGGGGGAGGATGCCAGCGAGGAGACCGCTGAGCTCACCACGGAGATGTGGCCCGACAAGGCCCTGGCCGCCAGCGTCGTCGTGCTCGTCGCCGGCGTGGTCACCATCGGATGGGGCTACGCGCTGGCCCAAGGCGCGGTCCAGTTCGAGGGGTACACAGACGACCCGGTGGCCTTCGGGTGGATCGCCATGGGCCTGGGCCTGCTGGCACTCCTCTCAGCCCTGCTCCTCTACCGGCAGCGCTCCCCCCTGCTGGCCGCCCTGGGCTGCCTTGGGATCGTGTTCGCCCTGGGCCTCTACGTGCTCGGACCGATCCTCGCTCTCGCGGGGCTGGTACTCATCTGGCAAGCCTGGCGCGAGGATGAGTTCGTAACCGCCTCGTGAGCCCGAGTGTGCGCGAGCACAGCCTCATCGACAAGGCGGCGCTACACGACGGGTCAAGCCACGACCTCGTGGCGGTCCTCTTCGACCCAGGTGCGTAGACGTGCGAGCAGCGCCTCGGTGCTCTCACTGGGCAGCCCAGCCTCCTGGATCACGGGCTCGAGCACGGCGGCCTCCTCCTCAGCTAGGTAGCCGTCGTCCAAGAGGCGCTCGATGCGCAGCGAGATGCGTGTGGGTACATCGTAGAAGCGCTGGCCCAGGGAGGTAAGCCGTGCAGAGGTGAGCCTGGAGCGCAGCCGGTCGAGCACGATGGGGTAGTGCGCATCCGAGAGCCTGTGGCTCTCCAGGTCGTCGTGAAGTTCGCGGCGAAGCTGGACCAGGGCGGTGGCCCGGGCTGTGGCGTCGTGGCGGTACGTCTCCTGGATATGGCGGATCTCATCGAGGTAGCGGTGGAAGGTGCGGCGGCGCCGCATGAAGATGACCAGGGTGATGAACACCGTCACGACGGCGACGATGAGGCCCAGGATGTCCCAGAAATTCTCGACCCCGAAGGGCTCGGACCAGAAAGGCTCCTGTTCAACGACCGGCTGGGCGAAGGCTGCCAGGAGACCGCCCTCGCTTTCTAGCGTGTCCAGGGTCTCCACGGTGGCCGGTGCCAGTACCGTGGCTCGACGGATCACATACGAGCCCGCCTTGAGCGAGGTGACGTTGAGGGCCGTGGCGTCGCCGTCCAGGCTGAAGCAGTCGGAGGGCGCGAACATGAGAACGGCCGAGGCACTGCTGGTTTCTCCCCCCGTGGCTCCGCCTGCGCTGCTGGTGGAGACGCGTCCAGAGATCTGGGTCCACGAGACCGCCGGCGGGGCAGGCTCGTCGGCGAAGACGGTGACATCCGGGGCGCAGAAGAAGATCCCGCTGGCTTGGTCGGCGCTGCGGTAGTACCCCACCATGTCGCTCCCGCGCTCGTGCTCCACGGCCACCGCGTAGAGCACCGCATCGTAGCTCGGTGGGATCTCGAGGCTGGAGAGGTCAGCGACGCTGAGTGTGAACCGCATCTCGCCGGGTCGCTGGGACTGCAGGTGAGCGCCGATCAGGTCGAAGGCGGCGGGCGAGGATGCGACCATATCCATGGGCATCTCGACGTCCCAGTAAGGGTCGTCCAGCGTCACGGTGCTGTCGTCTGCCGGCTCGTCGTCCACCGGGCCCAGCGCGTGCAGCGGGGCAAGCGCGCCCATCGTTCCCGGGGTCCACTCGCCCCGGACGAGCATGTGACCGGCTGCGGCCTGTGTTGTCTCGTTCCAGATGCCGGCCATGGCGTATAGGCTCTGGACTTTCGCCTCCGGTGCGATGGGCAGCAAGTCGCCGCGGGGCACCTCGAAGATGAGCCGCCCGGGCGAGCCGGGGTGGACGGCCAAGTCGACAGGGATGCTCGTGAGGTCTGCTTCGTCGGAACGGAAGAGGGTCGCCCAGGTGGTCCACTCGCCGCGAGGTGTGTAATAGGCGCCCACCACCAGCTTCTGGCCGGGTAGGTTGAGGAGGACCATGGCATCGTGGATCTCGGGGTCCTCGTCGACGCGGGCCATGGTGAGCGCGAACACCAGCCGGTCGGCCCGGGGCTCGAAGTGCAAGGTCTCGATGAGGAGGTCGGGGCGGGACGGAGGGTCGGCCATGTGCGTGTCGTTGCTTGGGACCTCCAGTGCCCCGGAGGAGAGGGGCCAGGGCTCCCGGGCCAGCTCGAACCGGTAGTCCTGTCCTGGATCGGAGCGGTCCAGGATGTATGCGGGCCCACGTGGCGCGTGGTAGAAGCTCGCTGGGCCGTCAGCCCAGTACGCATCGCTCCCTGTAGGTAGCGTCGTGATGCGCACGGCGGGGTCCAGCAACGCCTCCCCTTCGGCTCCACCCGCCAGCCAATCTCGGGGGACTTCCCACCTCAAGGTAGCCGGCTCTCCGTAGCTGATCGACCCGGGCACCCCCCACGCGCAGCTCGTTTGGTTCGACTGGCACGGCCTCTGGTCCACCGGCATGGAGGTACCGCGATCCTCCTGGGGGCAGTTGCCGTTGTGGACGTACATCCACGCATCCTGGCTCACAGCCTCGGCGTGTGGCCAGAACCATCGCCCGACCTCGGTCACACAGCCGGTCGCGCCATCGATCCATGAGACCAGGTACCGGGTCCCCTCCCGGGTCTCTCGGTCCGCTGCGCCCTCCAGGGTGCTAGCGAGCGCGGCGATGTCGAGCTCGACGATCAGCGAGGTGGGCGTCTGCTGGAACCGCACCGCCAGGGCGTCCCTGGATGGGTCAGCGGGGAGCCCACCGGTGGGTTCCCCGTCGCCCGCCACCGTCTCGCCAGCGGTGTACCCAGCGCACTGGGCGGGGTCTAGCTCGGGTGGCGGATCGCGAACGGTCGCGCAGGGAGCCGCATAACGGAGGCTGTCGGAGTTGTGCTCGGTGGCATCCCCCTCCGGGTCGGTGACCACGGTGACGGG
>CAYNEI010000092.1:1166-6230 GCA_964396185.1 uncultured Thermoplasmatales archaeon | reverse complement strand
GCTGGGACCATGGGCCACGGCATCGCCCTGGTCGCCGCCCAGGCTGGCCACCCGACCACCCTCTACGACATCGCTGATCAGCCCCTCGAGCAGGGGATGGCCAGCATCGACCAGGCCCTGGCCAAGGGGGTCGATCGGGGCAAGGTGACCCTGGAGGAGCGTGACCAGGCGCTCTCGAAGCTCTACACAAGCACCGACCTGGCCGCCGCTGTGGATGGGACCAGCCTGGTCATCGAGGCCATCCCGGAGGACCTGGCCCTCAAGCAGAGCACGTTCCAGAAGGTGGAAGCGCATGCCCCCCCGGATGCGCTGCTGGCCACGAACACGAGCTCGCTCTCCATCGCATCCATCGCTGAGGCGCTCGACGAGCCCGCCCGCTTGTGCGGGATGCACTTCTTCAACCCCCCCTACATCATGGCGCTGGTCGAGGTCGTCCAAGGCCCTGGCAGCTCGGACGAGACCATCGAGCGCGCGGTGGCCTGGGCCGAGCAGGCGGGCAAGACCCCCATCGTCGTCCAAGACGCCCCCGGCTTCGCCTCCAGCCGGCTCGGCCTGGCCCTGGGCCTGGAAGCCATCCGAATGGTCGAGGACGGGGTGGCCAGCCCCGAGGCCATCGACACCGCCATGGAGCTGGGCTACCGCCACCCCATGGGTCCGCTCAAGCTCACGGATCTCATCGGCCTGGACGTCCGCCTGGACATCGCCGAGTACCTCGCCGGCGAGCTGGGCGAGCGCTTCGAGCCACCCAAGCTCTTGCGAGAGATGGTGGCCGAGGGCAAGCTTGGCAAGAAGAGCGGGGAAGGCTTCTACAGCTACGAGTGACCAACCCGGAACCAAAAAGCCACAACGGGCACAAAGAACAGGATTATAACGGTTATAATTCTCCGTCCTTGTGTCCCTTGTGCCCTTGTGGTGAACCGTCGTCACCGCACGTAGATCGGGCTCGTGAGGCCCCGGTACAGGAGCTTGCTCGGCCCCAGCTCGTCGTCGACGTCCAGCACATCCACGCGCGCCCAGCAAGCCTGCTCGAAGGTGAGGGTGACCTCGAAGCCAACGGGTGTGGCCGGTTGCTCGTCCTGGATCCCATCACACGTGACGAGCCTGACGCGCTCGGCGGCCGCGGCGGTCACGGTGACCTCGAAGGTGACGGGCTCGCCGGTGGGCACGGTGTCGCCGATCATGGCGTCGGTCACCGAGGCGCTGGAGGCCCTCAGGCTGATGCGTGGTCCGGCGAAGTCCCAGGAGAGGTACGTGCGCCCATCGTGAACGGCCTCCAGGATGGCCTCAGGCGTGTTGGCCTCCGCGAAGACCCATGTCGTGGGCTGGCCGATGCCCTGGATGGCACTGGTGGCCAGCCAGTGGTTGTCCGAGCCACCCACGATGGGTAGCTCGTGGCCATCGTTGAGCAGGCTGGTCCACAGCTCAAGCGCCTCGTCGTTCTCGCTGGTCCCCACAGTGCCCAGGAACACGTCGTCCCGGAAGAGCCAGTGGATGTTCCAGACCTCGAAGGCGTCGACGCTGGACCAGTCGAACCCGTCACGCATCCAGCCCTCGCCATCCCCGTCGGTGGGGTGGTTGACCACGAACAGCCCGCCAGGTGCCGCGTGCACCTCGTCCATGAGATCGTTGAACCCGGCTGCCGTCCCAGGGGGGCTCTCGAAGAGCCCACGGTCGAAGAGATCCAGAGTGGAGATGCCCGCATGGCCTCCGCTCAGGGAGTGCTCGTAGCCCGGCACCAGGGTGACCGGCCCGTCGTACCCGTCGCGGGCGTCCTTGGGGCCAGCCAGGTTGTTGTGGTCGGTGAGACGCACGTAGTCCAAGCCCCGGGACTCGGCCTCGAGCATGCGCACTCGGCCCGGCGCTGAGAGGGTGTGCGGGCCATCCCCGCAGCCATCCTCAAGGTCCATCTCTGTCACGAAGCCGGTGGCGTTGCGTGGGTCGCAGGCATCGTGGCTCGCGCTGGTGTGCACGTGCCAGTCGCCAGCCAGCCACTGACCTGTGGCCTCGTCGGCCTGCTCAAGGGCAGGCACGGCCGTGGCCAGGGCTAAGAGCAGGCTCGTGATCAAGATCGTCATCCGGGTGGCCTCCATGTAGAACCTCCAAGCGCGGCAAAGGGTGGCACGGGGATGAGCCTTCCGGCCACAGCTACCGAACCCTCACCACAAAGCCACAAGGGGCACAAAGCGGACGAGGGTCGACCTTGGGAACCAGGGAGACCGGTCGAGGCCGGATCCATCGAGGGTCGTTGTGTCCGTTGTGCCCTTGTGGTGAACGGTTGCCCCAACCGCCCGTTCCGACAACCCTAACTCCCCCCGTCCCATCGGCTCGGTCGTGTACCGCTCCTTCCGGGAGCTGGCCCGCGAGCGCTACGACGTGCTCGTGGTCGGTGGCGGCATCCATGGGGTCTGGACAGCCCGAGCCGCCGCCAGCGCCGGGCTCAAGGTCGCCCTGGCCGAGGCCGTCGACCTGGCAAGCGGCACCACCTCGCGCTCCACCATGCTGGCCCACGGTGGGCTGCGCTACCTGGCCCAGTTCGACATCGGGCTCGTGCGCGAGGCCCTGAGAGAGCGCGGCGAGCTCACGCGCAAGGCCCCGCAGCTGGTCCAGCCCCTGCCCTTCCTGCTCCCCTTCTACGAGGGCGCCCCCTACCCCAAGTGGCAGCTCAAGACCGGCATCCGAGCATACACCTGGCTGGCCCGCGGCTCCGGCTACCCGCGCCACCACTTCCTCTCCCGTGAGAAGGTGCTGGAGCTCGAGCCAGGCCTCCGACGCACCGGGCTCAAGGGCGGAGCGCTGTACTACGATGGCCAAATCCTCATGCCCGAGCGCCTGACCACGCTCGTGGCCCGGGACGCCGCTGACAGGGGAGCCACCATCACCAACCACGCCAAGGTCACCGAGCTCACCGGCACCTCCAAGGTCACGGGAGCCGTGGTCGAGGACCGGTTCACCGGCGAGCAGGCCGAGATCACGGCGCACGCCGTGCTGAACACCACCGGGCCTTTCCTGGACCACTTCCTCACCGACGTGGGGGCTCCGGACGATATGCTGCGCCTGACCAAGGGCGTGCACCTCATCACGCCCCGGTTCACCGACCACGCCATCGTCATCAACGCCACCGACGGGCGCACGTTCTTCACCCTCCCTTGGTACGACTACCAGCTCGTCGGCACCACGGACACCGACTACACCGACGATCCCCGCCAGGTCCACGCTACCGCCGAGGATGTCTCCTACCTCCAGGACTCCACCCTCGAGTTCTTCCCCAGCGCGCCGGCCGAGCAGGTGCATTTCACATACGCCGGCCTGCGCAACTTGCTCAACGTCGAGGGCGTGGATCCCAGCCAGATCACCCGCCGCCCGGAGATCCGGGACCACACCCAGGACGGCTTCGAGGGCCTCTACTCCCTGGCAGGCGGCAAGCTGACCACGGCGCGAGCCACCGCCTTCGAGCTCCTGGAAGCCGCCCAGCCCCACCTCCCACGCCCCTTGAGCGAGATGGAGCCCGGCGCTCCGCTCCCAGGCGGGGCTGTCCACCTCGGGCGAGCCCTCAACCAGGCGCTCACCGTCACCCAGAAGGCGGGGCTTGATGATGCGGTGGCCGAGCGGCTGGTGCGCCTCTACGGTGCCGAGTGGGCCAACGTGGCCGGTGCTGGCCTCGAGGCGCTGACCGCAGACCAACGGCTTCTCACAGGCGAAGTGGTGCACGCCGCAGAGAAGGAGCTCGCCCAGACCGTCGAGGACGTCGTGCGGCGTCGGACCCTGGCCTGGGTGAGCCAGGACCAGGCGATCGACGCCGCACCAGCCATCGCGGAGCTCCTGGCCGAGAGCGGGGTGCCAGAGGCGCAGGCCATGGAGAGCCAACAGGGCTGGCGGGAGACCGTGGCGCTGCACGAGCGCTGGCGGTCGGGCGAGCGTTAGCCAACGCCACCTTGCGGGCCCCGCACATCCCAGGTGGCCCGATCGAATAGAGGGTCGTTTCGCGCGGGTATCCGAAGAGCCTCTTATACCCCGTATCCGAGCAACACACATGGACTCCCTACGACGGATCCCGCTCTACAGCGAGTACAAGCCCCCCACCCGCCCATACGAGCCCGACGAAGCCGACGAGTAAGACCCGAGCGGCCCGCCGAGCCCGCATACGCCTGGTCTCTCCCTTGCACGTGGGATCGGGCGATAGAGCCCTTCGCTGGAGTTGTTCGTGCAGGTTGCACAAGCCAGGCGTCATACCCCCTGGGCACCCACGTAGACCCATGGTCGAGTTCACGCGGATCCCGTTCCAGGGCACCTGGCGCCCCGTCGAACGACGGATCAAGAGCAAGGACACCGACGAAGACGACGATGAGGAGGCCAACGAGGTCGAGGACAACGAGGAGACCACCGATGCGGCCTCTTGACGCCTGAGCCGCGCCTCGACCCAAGCATGCTACACCGCCGCAAGGCTTAGGCTGCCTCGGGCATCTGGACCCCCATGGCCTGGGTCAGCGACGAAGCAGCCGAGACCCTCGAACAGCTCTTCGGCCAGATCCCCGAGATCCCCCCGGTCCAAGAGCTCCTTGGTGCCACCCTGGAGTCCGTCGACAAGGGGTCGGCCACGTTCTCTATGGAGGCTGGCACCGATTACCACAACGTCGTGCGCGTCACCCACGGCGGGATCCTCACCTCCCTGGCCGAGCTGGCTGCCAGCACCGCCATCGTGACCACGCTCTCCGGCGACGAAGCCTTCACCTTCGTGAGCCAGACCACGAACTACGAGCGACCCGTCACCGGCGGACGCGTGGAGGCCACGGCGCGTATGGTCCGCCGCGGGCGACGCATCAGCTTCATCGAGGTTCAGCTCTACCAGAATGGCAAGGAGGTCAGCCGGGCCGAGTTCACCGCGTTGACCACGCCGATCGAAAGGTAGGGGTGGCCGCGAGCGGGGACCACCGCCCCGCGCGCTGATGCGCGCTCGTTCCCGGTCCTGGCGGACCGGCCTCGCGGAACGCCCGAGGCCCCCATGCCACGACTGCGTTGACCTTGACCGCTGTCGGACGTAGGGGACGCAAGCGTCCCCTACAACCC
>CAYNEI010000092.1:0-1066 GCA_964396185.1 uncultured Thermoplasmatales archaeon | reverse complement strand
GGACATTCACGGAGCGCAACGGTGAAGAGGGGAGTCTCGCTGTTGGGGTCACACCAGCCCCGTGGTGTAGTGGCCAATCATCTGGGCCTTTGGAGCCTGTGACCGCGGTTCGAATCCGCGCGGGGCTACTGATCTCGAGGAGGCGACGGCTCGTCGATCAGCGCTCCCGGTCTGGGCGCGCTGGTCTCGCCTCCGGTCTTTAAGACTGGCTGAGCCTATCTCGTCTGCCCCTGACGGGGGAGGTAGCTACGATGCTGGTCGGATTCTCATTCAAGGCGAAGCCCGGGAAGGCCAAAGAGCTCGAGGACCTGTTGAACGATCCAGAGGGCGGACGGGCCATCGCCGAGGCCATCGGAGCCACCCGCAACCTGCTGTTCTGGCAGGGTGATCGCATGATCCGGATCCTGGAGTTCCCAGAGGGCACGACACCGGTCCCCATGGCTGAGATCGCCGAGCGCGACCCCGAGGCCCGGGCGCTTTTGGCCAGGGTGGGCGCGCTCGCCGAGCCGGGCTTCGACGTGGACGACCCGGGAAGCCTGGAGGCCTTCTCGGATGAGGTCAGGATGCACCTCCTGTACGACGAGCGGCCTGGATGAGTCCTCCGATCATGCCATCGGCCGGAGCACCGAGAGCTCCCGGTCCTCCTCCAGCGTCGTCGTCTCCCCTGGACCGTAGCGCCGCCACCGGTCGATGAAGGCTTCCAGGGGGGCGACAAGGGAGGGCTGGAAAGCATCCGTGCCGGCGATCCGGTGGTCGCCGAACACGAAGGTGGGCCGGCGCACCAAGCCTAGGACCTTGGCCTTCTCCTCCACATTCTCCAGGTGCTCGTCGTAGGCTGGCCGATCCAGGGTGTCCACGAAAGTCTGCTCGTCAAGGCCGGCGTCCGCTGCGATGCTGGCGAGTGCCTCCGGACTCCCTACGTTGACCCCCTCCTGCCAGATCGCATCGAACACGGCATCGCGGTAGCCTCGAGCCTCCCTGGCACCCACACCGCGAGCGTGTTGGAGACCACGCAGGGCCAGGCGCGTGTTGGAAGCCACCGGAGGCCAGTAGAACGTCTCCTCCA
>CAYNEI010000091.1:4726-6571 GCA_964396185.1 uncultured Thermoplasmatales archaeon | reverse complement strand
AGCTGGAAGACGTGCACGTAGTCGATGTCGAGCATCTCGGCGGTGGCCCGGCACGCCTCATCGAGGAGGTCATCGAAGTTCATGCCCTGGAGGGCCCGGCGCATGAGGGTGGCCACCACGCTGCTGCGTGGGAAGGTTTCGAAGGGGCCCGCCTCGGTGGGGTCGGGCTCCTCGCGCTGGTACGGGGAGTCATCTGCGCCTTCGGGATGGGTCTCTGCGTGGTCCACGGCTGCCCTCCTCCACCGAGCGTACCCCCCAGCTAACAGGGTTGGTGTTCCCGAACATGTTGGCGACGCGGGTGTGAAGGCCTGCGTGAGGGCCTGCATGAGAAGCTGTGCGAGGCCCGCGGTGCGAACGTTGAAGTACCTCCCCCCGCAATGGCGAGCCAGCCATGGATGGTCTCCCGGAGCGCTCGGGGTTCGCGCGCGACAAGTGCGGGGTGGCGGGCGTGGTCGCCCATGGGCAGGTCGCACCGGCCCTTTACCAAGCGCTTCGGGCCGTCCAGCACCGGGGCCAGGAATCCGCTGGCATGGCCACGTACGCCGATGGTTTGCAGACGATCAAGGGCATGGGCCTCGTGGAGAACATCTTCCAGGCCAAAGAGCTCTCCCGGCTGGAGGGCAACGTGGGCCTGGGTCACACTCGCTACTCCACCACGGGCTCCTCGCGCCTGGAGAACGCGCACCCGGTATGCGTCTCCTCGGCACAGGGATCCATCGCGCTAGGCCACAACGGCGACATCGTGAACAGCGACCAGATCCGCGAGGAGCTCCAGGACCAAGGTTGGGCGTTCATCACCGAGAACGACTCCGAGGTCATCGTGCGGCTCTTCGCCAACGAGCTCTCCCAATCCGCCTCGCCCGTTCGCGCCATGCGCCAGGTCATGCAGCGCATCGAGGGCGCCTACAGCCTCGTCATCCTCGTAGGCGAGCGGTTGCTGGCCATCCGGGATCCCATGGGCATCAAGCCCCTGGCCCTTGGACGCTTGCCGGATGGCTTCGCCGACCCTGACCAGTCACCCAGCGAGGACGGCTGGGGCGGTGGCTTCATCGTGGCCAGCGAGACCGTGGCCATCGAGGCGGTGGGTGGGCGCGTCGAGCGGGACATCCAGCCCGGCGAGATCCTGGAGCTCACACCGGCTGGGATCGCCAGCCACCCGGGCCCCAAGGACCCGGAGACGGCGCACTGCTTCTTCGAGTACGTCTACTTCTCGCGCGCGGACTCGGTGCTCGACGGCCGCGAGGTCTACGACGTGCGCGTGCAGCTCGGGGAGAAGCTCGCCGAGGAGTCCCCGGTGGACGCTGACGTCGTCGTGCCCGTGCCGGACTCGGGCCGGGCGCACGCCAGCGGGTTCGCCAGAGCCAGCGGGATCCCCATGGCCGAGGGCCTCATGAAGAACCGGTACATCCACCGGACGTTCATCATGCCGGACCAGGAGCAGCGCACCAGCGGGGTGCGCATCAAGCTCAACCCGGTGGGCTCGGTCATCAAGGGACGGCGCATCGTGCTGGTGGACGACAGCATCGTTCGAGGCACCACCATGGGCCAGCTCATCCAGATGCTGCGCGAGGCGGGAGCTGCTGAGGTGCACGTGCGCATCGGGTGCCCGCCCATCACGGATCCCTGCTACCTGGGCATCGACATGAACACGCGCGACGAGCTCATCGCCGGGCATCTCTCGGTGGACGAGATCTGCAAGGAGGTGGGCGCGGACTCCCTGGCCTACGTGAGCATCGAGGGCATGGAGAAGTCCATCGGGAAGCCCATGGGCAGCCTCTGCAAGGGCTGCATCACCGGACGCTACCCGGTCAACGTGCCTGGAGAGCTCCATCGCAAGCAAGAGAC
>CAYNEI010000091.1:0-4626 GCA_964396185.1 uncultured Thermoplasmatales archaeon | reverse complement strand
CCGGACATCGTCTTCATGGACATCCAGATGCCGGGCACGGATGCCCTGGATCTGGTCCAGGCCATGATCCTGGACAACCCGGACGTGAACGTGATCACCGTCACCGGGCTCTCCGCCTCCGACGAGCGGGTGACCGATCTCGTCTCGTACGGTGTCTTCGCCGTGCTCCACAAACCGGTGCGGTTCGAGGACATCGAGATGGTGCTCCAGGATCTCGAGAACCAGCACATCGGTGCGGGCCGCATCCCCTCCGATGCGCGCAGCTCCTTGCGCGGTTTCAAGGGGGGCTAACGCCTTGGCAGTCCGGATGGAGGTGGTGGATTGGCACGCAGCTACATGATCGTGGATGACTCACCGGTCATCTGCCATACGCTCCAGAAGATGCTCGTCCGGCAGGGCATGTCCGAGGGGAAGATCGACACGTTCCAGGACGCCGAGAAAGCCATCGCCTGCTTCCAGGAGGACCCCCACGACGCCGTCTTCATGGACATCGACATGCCGGGCATGGACGGCGAACAGGCGGCCAACGTCATCCTGCGGGCCAACCCAGAGACCAAGGTCGTCGTGGTCACCGGCCTGGGCAAGGACGACAACCGTGTGCGCGGCTTGGTCTCCGTGGGGGCCTTCAAGGTGCTAAACAAGCCCGTGCACTCCGATGCCTTGGCCGAGCTGCTCCAACTCATCGAGACCGAGGAAGCCGGCGGCGGCCGGATCCAGTAGCACGGGGCCAGGCGAACCTCCGTTCTCAACCGTCCCGAGGCGCCGGGGCCGACTCACGTTCACTGCCAGCGGGCAGCGTGAAGTGGAACATGGCACCACCCCCCGGCTTGCTCTCCACGCCGATCTCGCCGCCGTGGCGCTCCACGATGCGCTTGCAGACCGCCAGCCCGATGCCTGTGCCCTCGAAGCGCTCGCGGGAATGGAGGCGCTCGAAGATCGTGAAGATGCGCTCCTGGTACGCGGGCTCGATCCCGATGCCATCGTCATGGACCTCGATGCGCCAGTGGCTCCCCACGCGGGTGGCGCGGATCTCGATGGTTGGATCTTGCGTGGAGAACTTGAGCGCGTTCGAGAGGAGGTTCTCGAAGAGCTGGGTGAGCTGGGTCTCATCGCCGAGGACCACGGGCAAGGGGCCCCGGTGGACGGTGGCACCGGTGTCCTCGAGGTGGTGGTCGAGGTTGGCCAGTGCTGCGTCCACCACGTCCCCCAGCTCGACGCGATCTTGGACGAGCTCACGGTTCTCCACCCGGCTGTACTCGAGCAAGCCATCGATGCGTCGGCGCATCTGCAGGGCACCGTCCACGACGAACTCAAGGAACTCTTGGGCCTCCTCGTCTAGGCTCTCGGCCTTGCGAGCCTGGATGAGCTGGACGTAGCTGGCGATGGTCCGCAGGGGCTCGGATAGGTCGTGGCTGGCCACGTAGGCGAACTGCCGGAGATCCTCGTTGGACCGGGCCAGCTGGAGGTTAGCATCCTCAAGCTCGACCGCCTTGGCCTGCAACTGCTCCTGGGAACGCACCGTGGCCGTGATGTCCCGGAAGCTCCAGACCCGGCCCACGGTGCGGTCTCCGAGCTTCTGGGGCTGGGAGGTTCGCTCGAAGATCCGCCCGTCCTTGAACTCGATTCGGTCTTGGCTCTCGGCGTCGGGGCTGGCGTAGAGCGCCTTGACCTTGGCCAGGAAGCCCTCCGGGTCCTCGAGTTTCTCGAGCACGTAGGCCAAAGCCGTCTCGTCGTCGCGAGCTTCCACCACCTCATCCGGGATGCCCCACATCTCCTGGAAGCGCTCGTTGTACGTCTGGATCGCACCCTCGGTGTCCACCACGAGGATGCCATCGGCCGTGGATTCCAGGGTAGCTCGATGCAGTGAGAGGGCCTGCTCGGCCGCGCGGGCGTGCCGCTGGGTCTCCAAGCGGGCACGCTCGGTCACGCTCCAGTTGACGATGAGGAAGCTGCAGAGCCCTGCCACGAAGAAGGCGTGGATGCCCGCCCATCGCCAGGGGTGCGCGATGGCGGCCGGGTGGTTGTACACCGAGCCGGGCGCGATGGTGCCCACGGTGCCGTGGTGAACGAGCACGTAGCCCACGGCCAGCAGGAAGGGTGTCCAGTCCTCGTAGAGTGCCAGCAGGCCCAGGATGGCGAAAAAGTGGAAGTGGGCCTCGATGAACCCGCCGCTGAACTGGACCAACACCGCCGAGCACGTGATCAAGCCGAGCGCGGCAGACGCCGACCGGAACCGGTGGCCCAGCCGGTTCCAGGAGGCCAAGCCGGCGAAGAGCGCGATGACGAGGCCTTCGAGGATGGGCTGAGCGTAGCCGAAGGTGTCGTAGCGCGCGTACGAGATCCACCGATCCAGGCCCCCGTACATGCCGAACGCGACGAGCAGCGGGATGTGGAGCCATAGGATCGCCACGATGATGGCGTGGCGCTGGGTCCACTCGGTGGCTGCAAGCCCCTGTCCCCGCGGGATCCAGGCCGGGAGCTTGGAGGCCCATGCCGCCTCGCCGGTGTCGTGGCTTCGAGCCCCGGGTGAACCGCTGGCTCGCTCCGCCCCGACGGTGGCCATCGCTTATACGTTGGGGGGGCCGAGGTATCAAGGTTTGCCCGAGAGGCCGCCCGGCCATTCGCCTCAATCGCCCCTGCTACAGGCCTCAGACCGCCTCAGCCACCGGGAGGCTGAACCGGACCGATTGCAGGCCAGCAGGTGTCCGGAGGGCCACCGAAAGGGTCCAGTCCCCCGGCTCATCGAAGCTGACCTCGCGCGCGATCCAGGTGGAGGGGTCCATGCGGTCGCCTTGGACGGTTCGCTCGGACCCGTTGGGCCCCGGGGAGGAGAGCTCGAGGGCCATGTCGACCTCCTCAGTGCTCAACGAGGTGCGGGCCCGGAGCTCGATCGTCAGCTCGTGAGGCTCGGAGGCTTGCAGGCTGGCTTGGTCGAAGGCGATGCGCACCCAGAAGTCCTCGGTGGCGCGCTCCTCCTCGAACACCGCCCGGGGCCCAGGGCCCTCGTCCAGCGGGGCCGAGGGCAGGGGCGCAGCGGCCAGCACGCCGGCGAGCACGACCACGGTGGCCAGCACCGTGATCTCCGAGGCGATGACCCGACGGAACCGACCGACCTCCTCTGCTCCCCTGGCCAGGCGCGGGCCCAGCCAGCGGTCATGCATGGCCCCGAAGCCGATGAGCACGGCCAGCAGCCCGGTCTTGGCCAACAGGATCCAGCCGTACGGGCTCTCCCAGAGATCCGCGGGGCGCGGGAGGTGCACGTAGGCTTGGTAGAGGCCTGTGGCGGCCAGCACGATCACGCTGATCACGCCCACCGCGAAGAACCGCTCGATGAGCTCGGCCAGGCTGGGGCCGTCCAGGTCCCGGAGCAAGAGGAAGGCGAGCACGCCGCCGGCCCAGAGCCCGGTGACGAGCACGTGGACCGTGGCCGCGATGTGGCCAGCCACGGCCTCTCGGGAGGCCAGCGCGACCACGCCGTGGCCCCCCATGGAGTTGACCACGACGGCCAGGCTGGCCGGCAGCACCGCGATCAACAGGGGTGTCTGGCGCTGGCTGGGGGCTTGGCGGGCGGCTTGGAGCACGGCGGCCAGGGCGCCTGCCACCAGGGCGGCTTGCACGAGCAGCAGCGCGCCGGGCCGGGTGCGCGCCGTGTCGATCCAGCCGGTCTCGAGGCTGGCTTGCAGCAGCCAGAGAAGGGCGGTGATCCCGAGCAGGGATCCCACGAGCAGCAGGGCCAGGGTCGACGGGATGCGGCTGGGCACGCTGGAGGGACGCTGGACCTCGGAGAGGAACAGCGGTAGGCCCACGGCAGCCAGCACCCCGCCCCACAAGAGCGTGCGAGCCAGGCCCTCGAGAAGATCCAGTAAGCTCGGCGGCGCCCCGCTCGCATCCTGGAGCCCCGCACCCTCGGCCTGCCCGGCGCCCACGGTGAAGCCCATGGATCCCTCCTCGACGTGGCCGTCCACACTGAGCACCCGCCAGGCCAGCTCGTAGGCGCCAGGTGCCAGGGGCTCGGTCTCGATGCGCACCTCGGTGGGCCGGGAGGAGGGGACCTCGGCCCTGGCGGGCTGCAGGGAACCATCGGGACCGACGAGCTCGACGTCCAGCTCGGAGCGGTCGAGCTCCTCGGTGAAGCGGAGGGCCAGCACGGAGGTCCCCTCGGCAACGCTGCCTCCCGGTGGAGGTGTGGCGCTGGACAGGTAGGCGTGGCCCGCAGCAGCGGGCGCGAGGAGGACGGTGGCCAGCAGGAGGGCCAAGATCAGCCAGGGGGGCTTCGGGCGCGTCACGGCATCGCGTCCAGGGTGCGTTCGACCAGGTGCTCGATCCGGTCCACCCGCGCCCCTGGGTCCTCCACGCTGGCAGCGCGCGCGTCCTCCTCGAGCCGCGCGCAGGCTTCCTGGAGCGCCATGGCCCCGAGCGAGGCGCTCTCCCCCTTGAGCCGGTGGGCAGCGCTTGCCAGGGCGTCCAGGTCGCCCGCGTCGGCAGCGGTGCGCATGGTCGCCACGGCCTCCGGGGCCGATGCGCGGTAGAGGTCCACGAGCTCCCCGATGCCACTGGCCCCACCGCCGACGATCTCTGCGAGCTGGTCGAAGCGGTGGCGGTCGAAGACCGGTGCTTCGGGCTCAC
>CAYNEI010000090.1:0-6665 GCA_964396185.1 uncultured Thermoplasmatales archaeon | reverse complement strand
CCACCAGGAGGCTCGCCAGCGGCGGCGCCCTGCTTCGACGATGCCTCCGGCATCGCCTGCATCGGGCTTCTTGCTGGTTCCCGCGGAGGCCGTGTGCGGCCTCCGCGGCGACCCCCTGCTGACCGGCGAGGTCTCACGCAGAACCTGTCCGGCAGTATAGGTCCTCATCGCCCACGGACTTGACCCAGTGCTGGACGCCTGCTGGGATCAGCACCATCGAGCCAGGCCCACACGCGCGCTCGGTCGGTCCACCGTCCGGGCCGTCCTCCCAGCAGCGGATCAGCGCCTCCCCCTCGGCCACGAGAGCGAATTGATCGCTCTGAGCGTGCGTGTTCGGCCCGCCAGCCACCCGGCCCGGCTCCACGGTCATCACCGTGAGCTGGCTGCGCTCGTTCGTGGCCACGATGTTCCAGAACTCGCCCTTCTCCGCCCCGATCGACGTCCACAGTACATCCTCAGCCATCTGAACCCGTCCCTTCCATCGTTCCGTCGTGACCGTCGTGATCCATCGTGCTCCTCTGGGACCTCTTGGCCTGGGAGCTGGTTGCTTCCGGCCGTGCCTCTCCGGCGTCGTGTGCTACGCGTCGCGGCGCCCCTGCTGCTTGCCCATCTCGATCCCAGGCTCGCCCTCGAAGGTCCACTCCGTCTCGATCTCGTCTGCCTCCACGGGCTCAGGATCCTCAGGCGTGTGGATGAGGTCTGCCTCGAAGGTGAAGCCGTCCTCCATCTCGACGTCCAGGGTCGTCTGGGCGCCCCCGTCGGCCAGGGGCCAGTCAGCGATCTCCTTGGTGGCGAGGGCCTTGGTCCCGACGCGCTCGGTGCGCCAGCGCTCCACCTCGTCCTCGATGCTGTCCAGGCCCGTTCGGATCACGTAGAGCTTGCGTCCGCTGGCCAGCTCCACGCTGAGCTCACAGCCGGGCCCGAACTCAGCTTCCCAAGTGGAGTTGATCGTGATGCCGGTGATCTCGTCGCCCTCGATCATCGATCCCAGCCACCGTACTGACGGGCCACCTGGAAAAGCCCTGCCCCGATCCCCAGGGGAACCAGGGACTGGACGATGGCGGTGGTCAACTCTGCACGCGAACCACTGAAGAACCCAGAGAGCACCAGCCCACCGGCGGCGATAAGCATCACAAGACCGAAGAACCCGAGCACGATGGCCAGCACCGGGCGGCCACTGGATGGGTGCGGATCGTCCACCGGGGCACCGTGGGCGCGCCGGTCCTCTTTGTAGGCCTCCACGCCCTCTTGGGACGCGAAGCGCTTGACCGAGAGGCCCTCAAGGCAGTGCGGACAGGTCACCTGGCTCGTGTCGTCGACGGGTGAGGCGCAGTTGGCGCAGACGGTGCGATCGTGGTGAGCCATCCGTGGGCCACCATCGGCCCTGTCCTCCTTTATAACTTCTGGGAACCTCCCAGGAGGCTGCACGGGTGACCCGTGGACGCTCGAAGGGTTGCTGTTGGAAGGTTGCTGCCGAAGGGTTGCCCCAGCCGTCACCTTCTTGGGGATGCACGCGTGGGGTGGCACGATGGCCGAGAGAGAACGGGTCGTGGTCGCCGGTGCCGGGTTCGCCGGGATGCGCGTGGCCAAGGGCCTGGAGCGCGAGATGGACGTCACGCTGATCGCTCCCACCAAGCAGTTCGTCTACCTGCCCCTGATCCACGAGGTGCTCAGCGAGACCGTCGCCCCGCCAGCGGTCACGCGCGATTTGGCCGAGATCCTCCCGGAGACCGAGCTCGTCTACGGCCGCGTCGAGCGCCTCGACGGGGACACGGTGGTCACCTCAGACGGCGAGGCCTTCCCGTTCGACCACCTCGTGGTGGCCGTGGGTGCTGAGCCCAACGACTTCGGGGTCCCAGGCGTGCGCGAGCACGCGCTGAGCTTCTACAGCGTCGGCGATGCCCTGCGCGCCAACGCGACGCTCAAGGTCGCCGCCGCCGAAGCCGAAGGCTCGCCCCTGCGCGTGGCCATCGTAGGCGCCAGCTTCACCGGGGTCGAGGTCGGCGGCGAGGTCGCTGATCTGCTCGACAAGCTCGATGTGCCCCGCGAGATCGTGCTCCTGGACGCTCTCCCAATGATCTTCCCTCACCAGGGGGAGACGTTCCGTGAGGGCGTACGCGATGGGCTCAAGCGACAGGGCCTGGAGCTGCGCACCGAGCAGATGGTCAAGGAGGTGCGCGAGGACGCCCTCGTGGTCGCTGGCGACGAGGACGCCGGAGAGGACGCCGAGGTCCTGGCCGCGGATGTGATCTTCTGGTGCGCTGGCGTGCGGCCCCGCGTGCTCCCAGGCGTGACCCACCAGGTGCGTGATACGCTCCAGAGCTGGGACCGCGAGGACGTCTTCGTCGTGGGGGATGCGGCCCAGTTCCCACCCGAGCGAGGTGTGCCTCGCCTGGCCCAGACCGCCGAGGACCAGGCCAAGGTCGCCATCCACAACGTGCTCCACCCCGACGACCCCGTCGCCTACGAGCCCAACGTCAAGGGGCTCATCGTGAGCATCGGTCACGGGTACGCCGTGGCCGAGCTGCCGGGCGACAAGGTGTTCAAGGGCAAGGTGCCCTGGCACATCAAGCGCAACCTCTACAAGGCCAAGATCCGCCTGGCCTGAGCCTGGTACTCAGGAGACCAGGAGGTGGCTGGCCACGCGCTCGGGCACCTCGAGCTGCGGGTAGTGGCCGATGCCGTCGAGCTCGACGATGTCCGGGTCGGCCACGAGCTCGCGCACACCCTCCAGGATGTTGCGCCCGCTGATGGGATCTTCGGGCCCCCAGACGTACCGGATGGGCACATCGGTCTCGATGAGCGCGCGCGTCCAACGCTGCTCGTTGGCCTCCCGGTCACCCAGGTAGCGCGCGACCC
This sequence comes from uncultured Thermoplasmatales archaeon, assembly GCA_964396185.1. Classification (GTDB taxonomy): domain Archaea; phylum Thermoplasmatota; class SW-10-69-26; order SW-10-69-26; family SW-10-69-26; genus CAYNEI01. The sequence continues at coordinate 3,806 of CAYNEI010000090.1, read as the reverse complement.
GGTGGAAGCTGGCTCGCCCGCCGCCGTGCTTGAGCGCGCGCCAGTGCTGCGCGAGCTCGGCCTTGGTCGGTTGGTGGTCGGGGGAGAAAAGATCCGAGAAGCTGGCCTCGAAGCGCCAGCGCGGCATCAAGCGCACCAGCAAGGCGCCCAGCACTGGGACACGCAGGGCGTCCTGGATGAGCCTGCGCTGGATGCGCGAGTAGAACAGGCCGCCGTTGAGCAGCGTGATCCCCTGGATATCAGCACCCAGATCGGCTCCTTCGAGCTGGCGGGCGAGCAGCTCTTGGGTCAGGCTGACGCTGTAATCGTGGGCCACCAGCCAGGTGCGATCCACGCCGCGCTTGCGCCAGAGGGCGGTGACGAGATCGGCCTGCTCGTCGAGTGAGTAGTCATAACCCCGGGGCTTGTCGCTGGCACCGAACCCGAGCAGGTCCGGAGCCAGGGTCCGGTACCCCTTTCCGAGGTGGTTGAGCAGCGGCGCCCAGTCCCAGGAGCTTGTGGGGAAGCCGTGGAGCAGGGTCAGCCAGGGCCCGGTGCCCTGCTCGTGGACGAAGAGGGTGTGGCTGGGTGCCTGGTTCGAGGCTTGCAAAGAGATGCGCTCACCCTCGCTCCACCACGCCTCCAGCGCCGGGTACGCGCGAGCCACCTCCGGGCTCACCCAGCCACCCCAGCAGGTAGCACAGGTTGGGTGAGGTTCGCGTAGGCCACGCCCCCGCTGCGCCGGTCGTCTGCCACGCCGACCCAGGCTCCGGCGTCGAGGCGCTGGGCGGCTTGCACGCCCCCGAGCTTGCTTGGCGCATCGGCCAACTGGTGCCCTCGGGCCTCCATCTCAGCCCGCGCGCTGGCCGTGAACCCGGTCTCCCAGAGCACCTCCGGGTAGTCCGAGCTGTAGAGCCGGGGTGCCTGGATGGCCTCCTCGAGCCCCAGGCCGTGCTCGAGCACGTGGACAAGGACTTGGGCCACGGTGGCCACGATGGTGCGACCCCCGGGCGAGCCCAATGCCAACACCGGTTCACCGTCCTGGAGCACGAGCGTGGGGCTCATGCTGGAGAGCGGACGCTTGCCGGGCCCTGGCTCGTTGGGGCCACCGGGTGCGTGGTCGAAGTCCGTGAGCTCGTTGTTCAAAACGAACCCGTAGCCGGGCACCACCATACCCGTGCCGAAGGCCCGCTCCACCGTGGTTGTGACCGTGACCACGTTGCCCGCCTGGTCCACCACGACGAAGTGGCTGGTGTGTGCCCCGTGAGGAGATCGAGCCTCGGCGGGGGCCCCGGACGTGCCGTTCTGGTGGGCCCATGGATCGCCTGGACGGGGATCCGGGTTGGCCCGGTGCGGGTCGATCAGGGCCCGCCGCTCGTCCAGGTAGGCCTCGGCCAGCAAGCCCTCCAGGGGCACGTCGACGTGGCGGCTGTCGCCCAGGTAGGCGCCGCGGTCGGCGTAGGCCAAGTGCATGGCCTCAAGCAGGCGATGGCTCGAGGTCCCGGTGGACGGACCCGTGGCAGGCAGCTCAAGCCCCTCGACCAGGCCGACGATCTGCTGGACGATGACCCCGCTGGACGGCGTCTCCATGCCCACCAGCTCGACGGTGCCCATCACCGGGCTCTCGTGGGCCGAGCGCACGGTGGAGCGCTCCACGACCTCGTAGCCCGCCAGATCCTCGAAGGTCATGGCCCCCTCGCGCTGGGCCACCGTCTCCACGATGGCCTCCGCGATGGGCCCAGCATAGAAGGCTTCGGGGCCGTCGGCCTGGATCGCTTCCATCGTGCCCGCCAAGTCGGCCTGGACCAGCCGATCGCCGGGTTGCAACGCCTGGCCACCGGTACACCGTGGGGTCGCGGAGGTGACCACGGCGTAGCCGGCCTGGGTCGGCGCGCACGTGGAACCAGGCAGGAAGACCTCCGCGCTGGCCGGCCACGTGTTCAGGCGCTGTTCGTAGGTCTCGATGGTCTCCGAGAGCTCCGGGTCCACCGTGAACCCATCCTTGGCCAAGGAGATGGCGGGATCGAGCGCCTCGGCCAAGCTCGCCTCCCCCCATCGCTCGACAGCTTGAGCGAACAGCGCCAAGGTGCCCGGCACGCCCACGGCCGTACCCATGGTGGTCGGGTCGTGGGCCGGGTCCTGCGCGTAGGCCTGGAACTGGTCGGCTGTGGTGGACGTGGGTGCTTGCTCGCGCCCGTCCAGGGCCATGATCTCACCGGTCTCGGCCAGGTAGGCCACCATGAGCGCTCCGCCTCCGATGCCGCTGAAGTAGGGCTCGACCACGTTCAACGCGAACTGGGTGGCAGCCGCCGCATCGAACGCGTTGCCGCCGGCTTCGAGCACCGTGGTGCCGGCTTGGGTGGCCAGGGGGTGCGAGCTGGCGACAACGCCCCCGAACCCGTCGGCTCCCCCCGGGAGACTGGATGGCTCTCCCCCTCCTCCAAGGCACCCGGTGAGCACCGGGAGGACGAGAAGCAGCGCCAGCCACGTCGCTCGCATGGTCCCCCATCCGGAGCGAGGCGCTAATACGTATCGGCCCCCTGGCCCCGGTCGACCATGTCCGACGAGCATCACCGTCGCCTCGAGCAGATGTACCACAGCGCACCCTGCAACCAGGACCCTGCGCCCCGGCTGCGCGTCGAGCGAGGGGAGGCCACGGTGGAGCTCGACGCCGAGACCAGCATGCACCACGCCGCCGGCGCGGTCCACGGCGCCTGGCTGTTCAAGCTCATGGACGATGCCGCGTTCTTCGCCGCCAACTCCCTGGTGGAGACCTTCGTGCTCACCGTCCACTTCGACGTCCACCTCTTGGCCCCCGCCACGACGGGTCGCTTGGAGGCCCAGGCCCGGGTGGTCCACGAGGGCCGCAGCTCGATGCTGGCCGAAGCGGTGGTCCGCGACGAGCGAGGTGAGCAGCTTGCCCGTGGCACCGGCTCGTTCGTGAAGAGCAAGCAACCCCTCGACGAACTCGATGGCTACGGCGGCACCCTCGACCAAGGGTGACCCTCAAGGCCAGGGGACGTGTTCGACCTCCATGGACCACGTCCGCCTCGGCTCCACCGGCACCCGCGTGAGCGAGATCTGCCTGGGCACCATGGGCTTCGGCTCACCTGACTGGCGCGAGTGGGTCGTCGGTGAAGATCAAGCGGTCCCCATCATCGAGCGGGCCCTGGATCTGGGCATCAACTTCCTCGACACCGCGGACATGTACTCCCAGGGGGAGAGCGAGCGCATCGTCGGGCAAGCGATCGACGGCCACCGCGACGACGTGGTGCTGGCCACGAAGGTGTTCCACCCGATGGGTGATGGACCCAACGACCGCGGCCTGTCGCGCAAGCACATCCTCTCCGGCATCGAGGCCAGCCTGGAGCGGCTGGGCACGGACCACGTGGATCTCTACCAGATCCACCGCTACGACGCCTCCACGCCCATCGATGAGACCCTCGCCACGCTCAGCGGGCTCGTCGACGACGGTCGCGTCCACTACCTCGGTGCATCGACCATGTGGGCCTGGCAGTTCGCCCGCATGCTCGAGCGCCAACACGCCAAGCGGTGGCACCCCTTCGTGACCATGCAGAACCACTGGAACCTCCTCTACCGGGAGGAGGAGCGAGAGATGGTGCCGCTGTGCCGGGAGGAAGGGATCGGGGTGATCCCGTGGAGCCCGCTGGCGCGTGGTGTGCTGGCCCATGCGGGGCAGACGCGGGAGACCACCCGGGCAGACAGCGACCCCGGCCCAGGCCTCTACCAAGGCGGGGGCTCCAGCCAGATCCTCGAGCGCGTTGCCGAGCTCGCCGAGGACAAGGGCGTCCAGCCCGCCCAGATCG
>CAYNEI010000089.1:0-6930 GCA_964396185.1 uncultured Thermoplasmatales archaeon | reverse complement strand
TAGCGCACGATCAGGCTTCTTAGCTCCTCCATCACCGCGTACAGCTTGACCGGGTTGGCGGTGTAGCTGGGCACCTGGCGGCCGCGCTGGGTGACCTCGTCCACGTTGAGCAGCTCGGCTTCCATGAGCTTGTCCAGGTGCTTCTGCACGGTTTGGCGGGCAGCCGGGCGGTCTGGACTGCCCTCTCCTCGCCGGGGGCTGATGTCGATCTCGCCCAGGGTGTGCGGCATGCGAAGCTTGCCGAGCAGCTCCAGGCGCAAGGGGTAGGCGAGCGCGGTGAGCAGGTCGGCGAGGACGTCGTAGTCGACCTCATGGCTGGCAGACGGGCCGGGCATGCGGGGACGAGCGGGTCGGCTGGGTTTAGCCGTTGCGTGGGCGTCGCGGGCTGGCGGTTGCGGGTGGGGCATGGATGGTCATCGGGCGCGTGGAGGATGAGGGACGTCAGCCGCCCGGCTGACGTCCCCTAATACCCCCCAGGCCTAGACAAGAGGCATGCGGAACCCACGGTCGACGCGGTGGATACTGCTGCTCGGACTGCTCATGGCCACGCCCGTGCTCGGTGGCTGTATCGAGCCGGACACCCGGCCGCAGGGGACCGCGCTGGCGGATGAGGGCAGCGACGAGGCCGACGAGAGCGGCACCGACGGCGGGGGCGAAGAGCCCACGTTGCCGACCGGGCTCGAGATGGATGGCGCCCAGGTGGTCTCGTACAGCGAGACCATCGTTGTGTGGCGATGGACCGGCACGGCGACCCCGGGCACCTGGAACCCCCAGACTGGGCCTATGGAAGCCGCCCGGACGGCCTTCGACGTGCCCCCCGGGACCCCCTTTGCCGTCGAGGGCACCCTAACCTGGCCGGCCAGCGAGACGCGCGGCCTCGGTCTTCAGATCCTCGACCCGGTCGGGGAGCGACTGTGCGGGGATGTGCCGCCCAACCCGTTCGTGCGTCAACACGCGTACTGCGCAGCCGTCCACCCTGACACCAAGAACGCGGCGCGCTCCACGGTGGTGGTGGACACCTACCTCGCCGAACAGGAGATCGAGTTCGAGCTCGTGCTACGCCTGACCCTCGGCGACCCGGCCACGGGCCCCGTCGAAGCAAGATCAGCTGACCTGAACGATCCAAGCCAGTCCGTGAACGATGCCCACGCGGTCATCGGATTCGCCGATACCGGCATCAACCCATACCATGCAGCCTTCCGCGATGAGAGCCCCGAGGCCTACCAGCATCCATCCACGTACATCGACGGCTACCCCTCAGATGCGAAGGCCCTGGAGCTGACGCTGGACGCACCCACCTATGCCGATGGCCTCGGCGCGGATGCCGAGATCTGGGAGAGCATCGAGCCCGAGACACTCTACTGGATCCCCGGCACCAAGATCATCGGTGCGATCATCCCGGATATCGCCGAGCTGGAGACATGGTCCCGGTTCCTCTGCGAGCCCATGCTCGACTGCTTCGGGCATGGCACCGAGGTGGCCAGCCGGGCCCTGGCCGAGGACCGCTCCCTGTGCACCGAGTGCAAGATGGTCGCCGCCCAGGGGTTCCAGAGCGGGCTGGAGTGGATGGCCGAGCAGCCCTGGATCGACCTCTCGGTCATCGAGTTCTGCTTCTACCCGGTGCGCGAGGGCCGCATCGGCGACCGGGCCCAGGACGATGCCCTGCTCGAACGCAAGCCCACCTTCCTCCCCGCCGGCAACGGCGTGGAGAGCAGCAGTGTTCTCGGGATGCCGCCGACGAGCTGCCACCACCAGGGCCTCCCGAACGCCATCTCGGTGGGGGGCCACAACGACGGCCGGCTTGTGGCCTGGTCCAACTCCCTGCCGCACATCGCAGCCGACCTCTGCATGGATGTAGCCCACCACCAGGCCAAGGATGCCTACCACTTCGGCTGCGGGACGAGCTTCGCCGCACCGTACGCTGCTGGCGCGGCCGGCCGGCTCGTGCTTGAGGCGCGCCAGCTGCTGGGGGACGGGGGTGGTGGTGTGAGCGACGGCGTGCTCGCGCGCGGTGAGGCCGGCCTCGTCACCGACGGCCCGCTGGCTGACGGTGACCTCACGAGCGCCGAGCTCAAGCAGGTGCTCTTCGCAACGGCCGATCCCAGACCCGCTGCCAGCGAGCACGACGGGCCCATCTGTGAGCCGGTGACCACGGACGTGGAGTGCCTGCTCACCCAGACGACGCCGATCGAGTGGACCTCGATCCCAGAGGTCGTCCCCCAGTACTACTTCATGGGGTACGGCGCGATCACGCCGGAGTCCCTGGAACACGGACTCCGCGTGCTGCACGGCGAGCAGCCCGTGCCAGAGCGGCCCGTTGAGGATGCGTTCTTCGCGCTCGACCAGGAGGCACGGCAGGCGCTCGTGGCGGTGGACCCATGAGGCGGTCCGGGCTAACCTTGGCCACCCTCCTCCTGCTCGGTCCCTCGCTGGTAGGATGTCTCGGGCTCGAGGATGGGACCGATGGCGCGGCTCTGACGGGTGCGACCGGCTGGTCGGACGAGCGGCGCCTGCCCCAGGGCCTCGAGATGGACGGCGCCGAGGTGGTCTCCTACAACGAGACGAGCGTGACGTGGCGGTGGACGGGGTCAGCCGACCCCGGGTTCCAACCCGTGCCCGTGACCACGGTGGCCGCCTTCGACGTGCCCGCGGATCTGCCGTTCGCAGTCGAAGGGAACCTGACGTGGTCGGATGGGGACTCGCGCGCCATGCGGATCGCGGTCCACGACGCCGATGGGGCCAAGCTCTGCCAAGGCATCCCCTACTTCGGCCCCGGCGGCCCCAAGCGCGTCTCCTGTGCGAGCTTCCACCCGGCTGCCGAACCCGGCGCCCGGTCCTCGGTCGAGGTGCAGACGTACCTTGCGGAAGCGCCAACACCCTTCGAGCTCACCCTCCGGCTCACCCTGGGTGACGGCGACACGATACCCACGCGGCCGATGGATGGGGATGGCTCCGGCGTGGACGAGGCTGCGGGGCGCGCGCACACGGTCATCGGGTTCGGTGACACGGGCATCAACCCCTACCACCGCGCCTACCGAGACGATGCCCCAGAGGCGTATCTGCACCCCTCCACGTACATCGACGGCTACCCGGAAGACGCCGTCGCCCTGAGCCTGAGCCTGGACGCAGCCAGCTACGCCGACGCCGTCGGCGCCGACGCCGAGCTCTGGGCATCGCTCGAGCACGGCCAGCTCTACTGGATCCCCGGCACCAAGATCATCGGCGCCTACGCCCCGGACGGACCGCGCTCCTACGAGCAGAGCTTCTGCCAGCCGGTGCTCGACTGCGACGGCCATGGCAGCGGCATGGCCGCCCGCGCCGTGGGTGAAGCCTACAGCCTGTGTGAGGAGTGCAAGCTCGTCGAGGTCCAGGGCTACCAGACAGGCCTGGAGTGGATGGCCGAGCAACCGTGGATCGACATCTCGGTGCTGGAGTACTGCTACTACCCGGTCCGTGAGGGGCGCATCGGCGACCGAGCCGAAGACGACGAGCTGTTCGCAGCCAAGCCGACGTTCGTCACCGGCGGCAACGGCCTGGGGAACACCTTCGGTGCCGGCGTGCCGTACTACCCATGCCACCACGAGGGGTTACCCAACGCGATCACGGTGGGCGGCCACAACGACGGCCGCGTCACCGCATGGACCAACCCCCTACCGGCCATCGTTGCCGACGCATGCGCCCATGTGCCCCGCCTCGACTCGAAGAGCGATGATTTCTTCGGATGCGGGGAGAGCCTGACGGCGCCGTACGCGGCGGGCGCCGCCGGCGCCATCCTCCAGGCTGCGCGTGAGATCCTCGGGGACCACGTCGGTGGCGCGCGGGAAGGTGTGCTGGCCAAGGGCGCGCCTGGTACCGTTCTGGAGGGACCGCTGGCCGATGGCGACCTCACGATCGAGGAGCTCAAGCGCGTCCTGTTCACGACGGCCGACCCGAGACCCGGCCGGGGCGAGCATGGCGGCCCGTACTGCGAGCCTACGGAGCCAGATGCCGTCTGCCAGATCACCACCACGCCCATCGAGTGGCGATGGGTCCCGGATGGCGTCCCCCAGTACTACCTCATCGGCTACGGCGCCGTCACGCCAGACACCCTCGAGCACGCCAAGACGGTTCTCCGAGGCGAGGTGGCCATGCCCGAGCGACCGGTGGAGGATGCGTTCTTCGCGCTCGACCAGGAGGTGCGCGAGGCCCTGGTCGACACCGACCCAGAGACCGCGTCCTGGGGCGACGCGGGTCTGCACGCCGGCAGCCAGGGCCGAACGTATTTAGCCTCCCAGGAGTAGTGGTGCCGATGGTGGAGGCCAGGCGTTGGGCAGGGTCTCTCCTGGTCCTGCTGTTGCTCGCGGTGCCGGCCGCGTCGGCCGCCCCCTATCTCCAGCACCAGGTGGATGCCAGCCGGACCGGCGCCAGCTCCGATCCGGGCCCGGTGGACCACATCCACCGGCAGACCATAGACGAAGCCTTCACCGCCCAACTGCCGGGTCTGCGCGCCTTCGCAGCACCCCCACTGATCATGGACGGTGCCGTCTACGTGCTCACCGGGACCCCGGGACCGATGGCGCGACCGGTCACCCTGTTCTCCCAGCCGGCCCCGCCAGCGGAACTCGGCGCCCTGGGCATCCACCGGGTGGATCTCGATACCACCGAGGTCGACGAGGTAGCCACGTTCGATACGCCACCCACATCGTGGGCCAGCGACGGCGAGCGGTTCTTCGTCGCCACGCAGACGGGGATCGCGGCCTACCCGGTGGACGGGGGCCAACCCCTCTGGACCTGGAGCTTCCCGGAGATGGATACCGGAGCCGCGGACTCGACCGTATGCGCGCCGCTGGCCGTGGACGGGGCGCAGATCTACGCGGCTTGCACCCAGTTCAGCGGCGACGGTGCCAGCTCCTTCGCCTCGGGCGCTCAGCGGACGTTCGTCGTCGCACTTAGCTCTGCAGGGGAGCAACGGTGGATCTGGATGAACCAGGACGACGCTTTGGATGAGTTCCAGCAACGGGGCTACACGGTCTGGCCGGGTGTTGAGGCCAGCCGTTTGGCCGTGGCTGGCTCCGTGCTCGCCGTCTCCTTCGCGATGACGAGCCGGACGGACTACACGCCACCAACGGTCAACGGGGTGGCCGTCCTGGACCGCGGGACGGGAGAGTTCCTCTGGTCTGCTGCCCAAGACATGTTCGACGGACAAAGCCAAGAGTCGCCTGAGGTCCTGGTCCACATGCCGGCCTCCGGCCTCGTCGGGACACCCGAAGCCCTCTACATCCGCGGCCAGATCCTGGACGCGCGCGACCCGGTCTCCGGCAACTCGCTCTGGACGCGGGACCTCGAGAGCAGCGATCAAGCAGTGGACAACCCGCAGGCCCCCTTCATGAGATGGGCAGGCCACGTCCTCGGGCTCTGGGGAACCACGCTGTACACGATGGAACGCGACCACCAGTACGCCCTGGACGCGACAGCTAGGGGCGAGATCCTATGGGAGACGAGCTCAGGGGGGCACCCCGAGGACGCTGGCGGGCTCCTGATGACACGAGACGTCTTTTACCTCGCGAACTGGTTCCAGAAGCTCTGGGGCTACGACCGGGAGACGGGGGCCCTGGCCGTGGAGCAGAGGCTGGCGAGGGATCCGTTCTCGAGGGATACGGCCGGCGGCTTCGTCCCGGCCGGGGAGTACCCCGTTCCCGTCGACCACCGGATCCTCATCGGGGTGGGGGACGGCGTGCTGGCGGCCGCCGTCTGGGATGGGAACCTGACCGTGTTCGGACGGACCGAGGCCTCCATCCAACCCATCCTCGACGTCAGCAACCGGTTGCCCGGACCTGGCGAGACCGTGCGGGTCGACCTCTCAACCACCCAGCCCGGCGCCCTCGACCCAGGGCTCGAGTTCCGCGCCGACTGGGGCAACGGAACCATCGACGACTGGCAAGATGATCCGGTCTTCGAGCATGCCTACGACAGCGCCGGGGAACAGGATGCCCTCTTCCAGATCCGCAACCCGGCCGGCCAGAGATCCACCGAGGTCATCACCTTCGACATCGGAGCCACCCCGCCCGAGCAGGCTGGCTTCATCGAGACCGCCTTCGCGCGTGAGAACCAGGACATGACCTTCGGCGTGCTCGGCATCCTGCTCGCCATCGGCGGAACGATCGTCGGCGTGGCCGCGCGCCGCCGGCACGAGGCAGCCGAAGCTGACCGCCTGGCCGCCTACGAACAGGCCCTGGTGCGCGAGCTGGATGATGGACGTTCGCCCGAGGAGGCCACCGAGCGCCTCGCCTCCCAACGGGCGCTGCTGGGCATCTCCGAGAAGGAACACGCCCGATTGCTCGAGACCTTGGGCGCCCAGCGGGCCGGCGTGGCCGTGGCGTTGGTGCCCGGCGAACGCTTCCTGGGCCGCTACGACGTGATCGAGCGCATCGGTGTCGGTGGGGGCGGGGCGGCTTACCTGTGCGAGGACACCCACATCTCCCGCACGGTGGTCATCAAGGCCCTGCGAACGGCCCCTGAGACCGGCGGCCCAGAGACCCTCGTGCGCGAAGCCCAGGCCTTCGGCGCGGTCAACCACGAGAACGTGGTCACGCTCCACGATATCGAGCAGGTGGGCGACCGCGTCTTCCTCGTCATGGAGCACGTGGGCGGCGGCAGCCTGGACGAAGCTGGCGAGCAAGCCTTCGAGGCGGTGGCCGACGATCTCCTGTCAGCCCTTGCCGCCGTGCACGATGCCGGTGTGGTCCACCGCGATGTGAAGCCCAGCAACGTGCTGGTCACAGGCGACGGCCGGTTCAAGCTGGCCGACTTCGGCATCGCCCATCTGCCGGACTACGAGACCACCATCGGTGGCCTGGGCGGGGGGACCGCTGTGGGAACGGTGCGGTACATGAGTCCAGAGCAGGCTCGGGGGCGTGCGGTCGATCACCGCAGCGATCTGTACAGCGCGGC
>CAYNEI010000088.1:0-7168 GCA_964396185.1 uncultured Thermoplasmatales archaeon | reverse complement strand
AGGAGCCCCCGGGCAAGCACAACCTCTTCGGCGAGCCGCACCTCTCGCTTACCCCTCACATCGGAGCGGCCACCGAGGAGGCCCAGATCAAGGCTGGCACCACCATCGCGGACAGCATCACCGCCGTGCTCGAGGGCGGGGAGCCCGAGAGCAGGGTCGTCTAGGAGAAGCGGCGCGCTCCCGATCAGCCCAACACAACCCGTGTTTGCCTACGCAAACAACCCCTTGACCCTCCATTCAAGCAGGGCTCGCGGTACCCCGGCCATGCTCCATCAGGACCCCGCCGACGAGGCCGACCGGCCGCCCTGGCTCCCCGTCGACCTCTTCCCCTTCGACTCCAGGTTCACCTCCATCGACGGCGCGCGCGTGCACTACGTCGACGAGGGCCAGGGCCCGACCCTGCTCATGCTCCACGGCAACCCCACCTACTCCTTCCTGTACCGAAACGTGATCCTCCACCTCCGGGACGCGTTCCGCTGCGTGGCCCTGGACTACCCGGGCTTCGGCCGCTCAACGCCCGCGGTCGACTACACCTTCACCCCCCGAGAGCACGCCCGCATCGTCGCCACCTTCCTCGAGGACCAGGACCTCACAGGGGTCACCCTCGTGGGCCAGGACTGGGGCGGACCCATCGGGCTCTGGGCCGCTGGCCAACACCCAGAGCGCGTGGACAACTTCGTGCTCGCCAACACCTGGGCCTGGCCCGTGGAAGGCGACCCCCACTTCGAGCGCTACAGCAAGCTGCTCGGCTCCAACGTGGGCGGTGCCATCGTGCGCCGCACGAACGCGCTGGTCAACCTCCTGCTCCCGCTCGGATGCGCGCACACGCCCAGCCAGCGCGTCCTAGACGCCTACCGCGGTCCCTTCCCCACACCGGAGAGCCGCAAACCCACGCACCGGTTCGGCCGGGAGCTGCTGGCCGCCTCCGACTTCCTCGAGGAGGCCGAGGTCTACCTGGAGAAGTTCAGCCAGCGGCCCGCGCTGATCCCGTGGGGTGCCAGGGACCTCGCCTTCCGCAAGCAGGAGCGCACGCGCCTCGCGCAAGCCTTCCAGCAGCCCACGACGCACGTGTTCGAGGACGCCAGCCACTACCTCCCAGAGGATGCCCCGGGCCGCCTGGCGAACGCGATCCGGGATTGGCATCCGGGAGCCTGACCGGGTCCCCCCCGCCCGCGGGAACGACTACCTGGCCTCCAGGGCCTCGTTGGGTCCCGAAAACCGAAGCGTTAACCTCTCGCCCTGCACACTGTTCCCGCGACATGAACCGGGCTCTGCTGTTCCTGGTCCTGGCGAGCGTGCTCCTGGCCGGCTGCACGGACGGTTCGAACGACAACGAGACCACCGAGTCGATCACCGACGGACCCGGCGACCACGATCCCACCCCTGACCCCAGCCCGCCCGACCCTGATGCCCCTGAGCCAGCTGTGCCCGGCTTCCCGCCAGAGCTAGGTCCCGCCACCATGTGGCACTACCACTGGATCACGGATGAGAGAACCACCGCGCAACGCTCAGGCACGACGCACGAGACCCGCAGCGGCGACTTCCAGGTCATCCTCGGCGACCCCGTTCCCATGCGCGGCGCCACCATGTACCCCGTCAGGGTGGAGGGGGAGAACTCCGACGGGAGCTTCGACTACGGCCCCCACTGGACCCATCTCGGCGTGGTGGGCAACAGCCTCGTGGGCTCCACCGGCACCACAGGTCTCCAGGTCATCTTCGACGCCGACACTGGCGAGTGGATGGGGGGAGGCTTCTTCACGGAGTTCCCCGACGGTGCACGGGTCACAGCTTCGCCTTCCACGGTCTCCAACGCGTTCATCCGGACAGCGGCTCATGCGGTCTCGCTGGGGGTCGACGAGGGCGGCTGCACCTACTACCCGGAGACCGGCGACACCATCTGCGACGACGATTCGACCACCATCAACGACCGAGAGTACTACAAGGAAGGCCTCGGCCCGGTGGGCTACACCCACAACTCGACCTTCACGTACTCTGGTGGCGGACACTACTCCGCCTACCACACCCAGCGACAGCTCGGCCTCGTGGCCACCACGCTGCAGGCCCCTGACGGGTTCGAACCCGAGATGCCGCCGTGGACCGAGGCCGCATCGCTCCTGACCCCTCGCAAGGACCTCGCTGCCGTGGCCTCCGACGACCGGATCTACGTCCTCGGTGGGCACACATGGAGCGGTGAGAGCTGGCAGGCTCTGCGGAGCATCGAGATCTACGATCCCCAGGCCGACGCGTGGACCCAAGGAGCCGACGCACCCGTGGACCTACGCGACCCCTCGGCAGCGATCCTGGACGGCGAGATCCACGTCCTCACGAGCACGCTGGACAGGCTCGAACACTACATCTACGATCCGGCCACCGACTCCTGGCGCGCTGGCGTGCATCTCGAGGCGCCCATCCGGAAGGCCGACGTCGCGGTCTTCGGGGGTGATCTCCTGGTGGTGGGTCAGCGAGGCTACGACCCCACGCTCCAGGTGTGGATCCATCGCGCGGACAGCGGACCGTGGATCGAGGGCTTCCATCCCGACTTCTACCAGAACGGGTACGCGTTCGCAGCCACCCAGGATCATGTCTACCTCGTCGGGCACGTCTACGACGATCCCAGCCCCCACGAGACCGTGCACCGCTACGACCCCTACCAAGGGGGCTGGTCCGAGTCCACTGAACTCAACACAGCCCGTGCCTGGGCGTCCGGGGCCTCGCTGGATGGACAGGTCTACGTGTTCGGCGGCCACAACGATGGTCCCATCCGCTCGGTGGAGCGCTACGACCCCGCCGACGACACGTGGGTCAAGCTGCCCGACATCCTCCAGGATCACCGCGACGGAGCAGCCGTAGCTCTGGATGGGAAGCTCTACGTCATCGGGGGCAACGACCCCGACACCATGGACGTGGTCGAGGTTCTCAACCCAGTCTCGCTCTGACCCCACCCCCGGCGTTCTCGCTGAGACGGCACGGCGTGACCCGGCATCGGATGGGCAACGTTTCTATAGACGGGCTCTTTTGCCCGCGTCAACCATGGCTGGGATCCCCGGGGCCTACCTCCCGATCCTCCTGATGACGGTGATCGGGGCTGGCGTCGTGATGGTAGCCATCGGCTTATCCCACCTGGTCAACCCACCGCGGCCAACCCGGGAGAAGCAGACCGCCTACGAGTCCGGCGAGGAACCCGTCGGCAGCGGACGTGGACCCGTGGACATCCAGTACTACCTCTACGTCCTCGTCTTCCTCATCCTCGACATCGAGGCCATCTTCCTGCTGCCCTTCGTGGTGGAGTTCTCCAACCTCGGCAGTGCAGCCGTGGTCGAGATGGTCATCTTCGTGGGCCTGCTGCTCGTCGCTTGGGTGTACGCGTGGCGTAAGGGGGCGCTCCAATGGCAAGGATCGTGAAACCAGGGAGTCCGGACGAGGGCATCTTCCTCACGACCGTGGACAAGATGCTCAAGTGGGGCCGAGCCAACTCGCTCTGGCCCATGACCTTCGGGCTGGCCTGCTGCGCCATCGAGATGATGGCCACCATGGGCCCCCACCACGACATCGCCCGCTTCGGCAGCGAGGTCTTCCGCGCCACCCCCCGGCAAGCTGATCTCATGATCGTGCCCGGCACCGTCTGCAAGAAGATGGCGCCCCGGGTCCGCAAGCTCTACGACCAGATGGCCGAGCCGAAGTACGTCATCGCCATGGGCGCGTGCGCGTCCTGCGGCGGCCCCTACCAGAACAGTTACAGCGTCGTCCAGGGCGTGGACAAGGTCTGCCCCGTGGACGTCTACGTCCCTGGCTGCCCACCCCGCCCGGAGGCTTTGCTGGACGGGCTCATGCGGCTCCAGGAGAAGATCATGCAGGACCCCGAGCCCTCGATCCGGCTTGGGGCGAACCGGGAGGTCGAGCTCTCGTGAGCCTGGCCGACCAGGTCGCCGAGGCCGCCCCCGACGCTGTCCTCGATCGAGGCCAGCAGAAGGACAAGCCGCTGATCATCGCCGACCGAGCCCATCTCCACGAGCTCATGGAGAACGCCAAGCGCGTCGGGTTCGACCACTGCGCCTGTCTGACCGCCGTGGACTGGCCCACCGAGGAGCTCGAGAACAACGAGGAGTGGCTCGGCCGCGAGATCCCCGAGGAAGGCAGCGGGCTCATGGAGGTCGTCTACAACCTCTACTCCTACGAGCACAAAGAGCACCTGGCCGTCCAGGTCTGGCTCCCGCGCGACACCCAAGACTGCCGGCTGGCCAGCGTGGCGGACATCTGGCGCACCGCCAACTGGCACGAGCGCGAGACCTGGGACATCTACGGCGTCACCTTCGAGGGCCACCCGAACCACAAACGCATCTTCATGCCCGAGGACTGGGACGGCCACCCAGGCCGCAAGGACTACGACATCTCCAAGGAGCAGTTCATCTACCGAGAGGACGGCGAGGACCGGGTCACCACCGACCCAGGCAAGGGGTGGTAACATGGCCGCTCCCACCACCGAGGAGACCCAACCCAAGCGCCGCCTGATGACGCTGAACGTCGGGCCCCAGCACCCAGCCACCCACGGCGTGCTGCGCATGAAGCTCCTGCTCGACGGCGAGCGCATCGTGGACGCCGAGCCTATCATCGGTTACCTCCACCGAGGCAGCGAGCGCCTCGGCGAGATGGGCACCTACCTCCAGTTCATCCCCTACACGGACCGGATGGACTACCTGGCCGCCATCCACAACAACATGGCCTTCGTGCACGCCTGCGAGCGCCTGGCCGATGTCGAGATCCCCGAGCGGGCCGAGGTCGTGCGCGTTTTGGCCATGGAGGTCAACCGCGTCTGCAGCCACCTGCTCTGGATGGGCACCTGGGGGCTCGACCTGGGCGCGCTCACCCCGTTCTTCTGGTGCATGCGGGACCGCGAGAGGGGCCTGCGCCTGCTCGAGCGGATGACCGGCACCCGGCTCACCTACTCCTACTTCCGCTTCGGCGGCGTCAAGAACGACATCGACGAGCGCTGGATCGAGGACTGCATCACCTGGCTCGACCAGGTCCGAACGGGCATCAGCGAGCTCGACGACCTGCTCACCAACAACGACATCTTCGTGGGCCGCACCAAGGGCGTCGGCGTCATCAGCGCCGAGGACGCCATCAACTTCGGCATGACCGGGCCCAACATCCGGGCCTCTGGCGTGCGCTTCGACCTGCGCAAAGACGAGCCCTACTGCAGCTATGAGACCTACGACTTCGACGTCCCCATCGCCCACGACGGGGACTGCTTCTCCCGCTACGCGGTCCGCTTCGCCGAGATCGAGGAATCCATCAAGATCCTCGAGCAGGCCTGCGAACGCTGGTCCGAGGCCAGCGGGGGCTACATCAGCAAGGAGACCGGCGAGAAAGCCAAGCAGTTCCGATGGCACCCTCCCCCCGGCGAGATCTACACGCGCATCGAGGCGCCCCGGGGCGAGCTCGGCTGTCTGATCGTCAGCGACGACTCCAACCGGCCCTACCGCGTCAAGATGCGGGCCCACTCGTTCTCGAACCTGTCGGCCATCCGGTTCCTGGCTCGCGGTGAACTGATCCAAGACGCCATCGTCACGCTCGGAAGCATCGACATCGTCCTGGGGGACATCGACCGATGAGCATCCCAAGCCAACTCATCGACTGGACCGCACAGTTCGTGGGCCAGAGCTGGGCCCCGCTGCTGGTCTACCTCGCGCTTACCCTGGCCGTGCTCCTCTTCGTGCTGGCCGTGGCTCCCCTCTACGTCTGGGGCATGCGCAAAACCATGGCCCACATCCAGCACCGCGTCGGCCCCGACAGGGTCGGCCCGTTCGGCCTGCTCCAGGTGCTCGCCGACGGCATCAAACTGGTCAGCAAGGAGGACGTCCAACCCGCAGGCGTGGACAAGTTCTCCTGGTCGCTGGCCGTCTACGTCCTCCTGATCCCGACGCTCGTGGTATTCCTCTTCCTCCCCTGGCACGACGGCCTGGTCATCTCCAACGTTGGCACAGGCATCCTGCTCGTGCTCGCCGTGGGTGCGATCGGGCCCGTCGGCGAGGTGCTGGCTGGCTGGGGATCCAACAGCAAGTACAGCATGCTCGGAGGCCTGCGTGCGGCCGCCCTGGACGTCGCCTACGAGGTCCCGCTCGTGCTCTCGGCCGCCGCGGTCGTGCTGCTCACCGGGACCTTCAGCATGGAGGGCATCGTCCACGCCCAGGAGAACCTCTGGTTCTTCGTCGTCCAACCCATCGGCCTGTTCATCTTCCTCGTGGCCGGCCTGGCCAAGATCGGCATCGCGCCCATCGACCTGCCCGAGGCCGAGTCCGAGTTCGTGGCTGGGTTCCACACCGAGTACTCCGGCATGCGCTTCGGCCTGCTCTTCCTGACGCTCTTCGCCAACGTCATGCTCATCTCTGCGCTGACCGTGGTCCTCTTCTTCGGCGGCTGGCAGGGACCGTTCTTCGACGGCGCCTGGTGGTTCCTGCTCAAGATGGCCATCGTCAGCGTCTTCCTCTTCGTCACCTGGTTCACCATGCCCCGGGTCCGCATCGACCAGTTCATGAACCTCGGCTGGAAGGTCCTCTTCCCCCTGGCGCTGGTCAACCTCGTCATCGCCGCGATCGCCTCGGTCTACCTCGGAGGGATGTTCTGATGCGCGTACCGCTCGTCTCGTTGCTCAAGGGCTTCAAACAGACCTTCAAGAAGCTCTTCTCCAAGCCGGTGACCGTCCACTACCCGGACGAGACCGCGCCCATCCCCGAGAACTTCCGCGGCCGCATCGTGCTCGACCTGGAGGCCTGCATCGGGTGCACGTTGTGCTCGCAGGCTTGCCCGAACGGCACGGACTGCATGACCATGATCCCCGGCCGCGAGCAGGGGAACAACAAGCGCGGCCTCTGGCCACGCATCAACGTCGTCCAGTGCATGTACTGCGGGCTCTGTGAGGAGGTCTGCCCCACGGATGCCATCTTCCTCACCCCGGAGTTCCGGACCTCGCGCACCGAGCGCGCATCCTTCGACTACGATCCGTACGAGATCTCCAAGACGGAGGCCGAGTTGACCCTCGAGGGCCACAAGGAACTCGAGGGAGGGCTCTGAGAAACGAAACAAGGGAGGCGAAAGGGTTGCTCAACGAGATCATCTTCCTCATCCTCGCCGCCGTCATCATCGTCGGCGCGTTCAAGATGCTGGCTGC
>CAYNEI010000087.1:0-7184 GCA_964396185.1 uncultured Thermoplasmatales archaeon | reverse complement strand
GCGGTGGGGTGGGGTGGGCGCGGGTGCGCCGCGGGGCGCGGCGGCGCCCCCCGCGTGGCCTCCGCGGCGACCAGCGACCGGAGGCAAGCCGGGACCGCTGTGCGGTTCCGGGAGCCCCCGAACCCGTAGGCTTCGGGCAGATCGTCATGGGCCCGCGTCCCCACCCATCCATCTTATAACCATCATAATTCTCCGTGCCCTTCGTGGATCCTTCGTGCCCTTCGTGATCCGGTCAGGTTACCGGTCCAGATCGTACACATCCGCCTCGGTAAGCTCGTTGACGTGGACCCGTGGGAGCACTTGGAGGATCTTGAAGGCCTGCATGATGCCCTGACGCGTGACCACGCCCTCCAGGCGACCCGCGCGTACCACGAGCAGGCGGCCGAGATCGTCTTCCATCATGGTGCGAAGCGCCTGGCTGGCCGGTGCGGTGGGGCCGATGCTCTTCATGTCCGTGGTCATCACGTCCCCGACGCGCACCAGGGGGCGCTCGTCCTCGGGGACCTCCTGGATGTGGGAGAGGGTGACCACGCCGAGCACGGTGTCGTTCTGCACCACGGGGAACCCGGTGGACCGGGTGCGTAGCATGAGGGGGACGAGCTCCTCGACGTACGTGCCCGGTTCCACGGCCGGGACCTCAGCGTCCATGATCTCGTCCACACGGACTTGGTCGAGGGCATCGAAGAGCTCGACTCCTTGGGCTTCCTGGCTGGCACCCATGTAGATGAACAGGCCGATGAAGATGAGCCAGAAGTTCCAGAAGAGCCCGACGCCAGCCATGAGGACCGCCATGGTCTTGCCCACGTTGGCCGCGATCCCCGTTGCCTTGGCGAACGGCATCCGCATGGCCAGCATGGCTCGCAGCAGCCGGCCGCCGTCCAGGGGGAAGGCGGGCAGCATGTTGAAGATGGCCAGCACCACGTTGAGATACGCGAGGTAGCCCACGAGGAAGACCACCCACGGACCCGGGTCGATGAGCAGGAAGGCTGCTGGCATGAGGCCCAGGCTCAGGCTCACGATGGGGCCCGCGATGGCGATCTTTGCCTCGGCCTTGGGGTCCCGGGTGATGCCCTTGAGCATGGCGAGCCCGCCGAAGATCCAGAGGGTGATCTGCCGGACCTCGATGTCGTGGCGCACAGCTACCACGGCATGCCCGAGCTCGTGGAGCAGGACCGAGGCGAACAGGCCGATGGCCACCACCGCGCCGGCGAACAGCCGGCCCTCGGGGCTGAGCAGGGGGCCTGGATCCAGGTCGAGGAAGGGCAGCTCGCCGATGCTGTCCAGCTGGCTGGCCAGCAGGTAGGCCAGCACCGGGAGGAAGAGCAGCAGGGTCCAGTGGATCTTGATCGGGATCCCCATGATGCGCCCGATCTGGAACTCTCCGTTCATCGTGCACCGCGGAACGCAGGTCCACCATAAGAGCCCGGCGGCTCCATCCCTCGAAGCTCACTCGGATACCGTTTCACCCGCCGCCAGGCGGGTTGGCGCGCGGCTGGCGTCCAGCGGTCGGTTGCGAACGTTGTAGCGGTACCCGAGCAAGATGAGCAGGATGCCCACGAACTCGCCGGCGTAGAGGACCTCGGTGTGGCCGGCCCGCGAGAAGCCGCCGCCGATGCCGGGGAGGATCGCGCCGATGGCGATGAGGATGTTGCCGATCATGCGGTCCCGGGTCGAGGCGTGCTTGCGGAAGCGCCAGGCGCTCAGGATCGCGCCGCCGATGAGGAAAATCACGGCGTACGTGTTCACGAAGGGGCTGAACAGGCGTACCCACGACCACGCCAGCACATCACCGGAGAGCCCGTGGGGCTCGACCTTGGAGAGGTCCAGGGGTGAGGCGATGACGAAGGCGGCCGCGATGGCCACGTAGAGGAGCATGAGGCCGGCCAGGATGTGGGCGGTGCGCCGCTTGCGCAGAAGCAGATAAGCGGTGCCCTGGGCCAGGGGGGCCCCGCCGAGCAGGGCCCCGGCGATGTACCACGCCTTGAACACCACCGGCGACCAGCCGAACAGCGTGGTGTACGACTCGGTGAGCGTCCCGATGCCGTAGAGCACCAGGCCCACCCCCCACCAGCCCAGGTGCGGGGGGTAGCCCCGCCGTGACCAGCGGCGCAGCACCACGGCAGCGAACACCGCCGAGATCGCGGTGGTGAGGATGGGCAGGTAGTCGACGAGGGCGGGCACAGGCTCGCGAAGAGCCCCTCCCGCTTGAAGGGTTCCTGCTGGGATAGACATGTCTACGAGCAGCCTGGAGGGGTGAACCACGAAGCCACAACGAGGACGACGTGGTCGACCACGGTTGGGTTGCGACCCTGGCGGCCGCCCTCCGTGCGCTCCGTGGTTTCCTCCCTCAGAGGTCGTCGTCCTTGTGGCCCGTTGTGCTCCTTGTGTCCCTTGTGGTCCGGCCCCAGAGACCGCCCGCTCCCACCGTCCACCCCGCCCCTTTATAGCCAACGACCCGCTGCCCGGGGTAGCATGGTCCTCGATGTGGTGGTCCAAGCGATCTGGGCCATCTTCCCGGCCTACGCCTCCAACGTCCTGGCCACGTTGGTGGGTGGTGGCCCTCCCATCGACGGGGGGCGGCTGTGGAGGGACGGCCGGCGGATCCTCGGGGACGGCAAGACGTGGCGAGGCATCGTGCTCGCACCCTTGCTTGCCTCCGTGGTGACCGCGGGGCTCTGGCTGCTGCAACCCAGCTTCCTCTCCTTCGGTGTGACCGACTTCGGGCCCCCGCCCTCCTTCCTCATCCACGGCTACGCGCTGGCCCTGGGCGCGCTGGTGGGGGATGTGGCCGCCAGCTTCATCAAGCGGCGGCTGGGCAAGGAGCGCGGTGCTCGCTGGCTGGGCCCCGACCAGTACGACTTCATCGCTGGCGCGCTGGTCTTCGCCCTGCTTGTGAGCTTCGCCACCGCGCCCTTGATCGGGTTCAACTGGTTCCTGGCCACCTTCACGGCCCCCGTGATCCTCGTCATCCTTATCTTGACCCCTGGCCTGCACCTTCTTGTGAACGTGATCGGCTACTGGATCGGTGTGAAGGAGGTGCCGTGGTGAGCTTGCCTGACCTGCTCGCCAAGACGGGTGCGTTCAAGACCGGTGGGTTCACCCTAGCCTCGGGCAAGACCTCACGCTTCTACGTGGATGCCAAGCTGGCGTGCAGCGATCCGGTGGTGCTGGCCACGCTGGCCCAACACGCCGCGCCCTACGCCGTGGGCCACGACGTGGTGGCGGGCACAGCACTCGGTGGCGTGCCCTTGGCTGTGGCCCTGGGCCTGGAGACGGGTCGCCCGATCCTGCTGGTGCGCTCGGCGTCCAAGGAGCACGGCACCGAGAGCCGCATCGAGGGCCCCGTCGAGGAGGGCCAGCGCGTGCTCGTGTGCGAGGACGTGGTCACCACCGGGGGCTCGCTCGTCTCGGCCATCGAGGCCGTGTGGGCCACGGGTTGCGAGGTCGCCCACGCGGTCGTCATCGTGGACCGGGAAGAGGGCGCCCGGGAGGCCCTCGACGAGATCGGCGTCAAGCTCCACGCCCTTGTCACCCTGTCGGAGCTCGAGCAGACGGTTGGAGGTTCCCCATGAGCGAGGAAACCAAGGTCCTGTTGGTCGGAGGCGGCGCACGCGAACACGCCATGGCTCGCGCCCTGGTGGAGAGCGGTGCTGAGCTCAACGTGGTGATGAAGAACCTGAACCCTGGCCTGGCTGATCTCGCCACGAACTTCGTGGTAGGCCGGGAGACGAACCCCCCCTTCGTAGTCGAGCAGGCCCGGGAGTGGGGCTGCACCATCGCGCTCTCCGGGCCCGAGGCCCCCATCGCTGCCGGCGTGACCGACGCGCTGGCCCGGGCCGGCATCGACGTTGTCTCTCCCACGCTGCGCGCCGGCCAGATCGAGACGGACAAGGCCTGGATGCGCGAGCTCTTGGCCAAGCACGGCGCGCCGGGCCAGATCCGGTTCCGCCACTTCAGCACCCAGCAGGGTCTACGCGAGTTCATCGAGGAGCTCGGCGAGGTGGCCGTCAAGCCCGTGGGCCTGACCGGAGGCAAGGGTGTCAAGGTCACCGGCGAGCAGCTCGAGGGCACCGAGGAGGCCTTCGAGTACGCCAACGAGATCTTCACCAGCGGCATGGGCGGCGGAGAGCTGGTCATCGAGGAGCGCCTCGTGGGCGAGGAGTTCACGGTCCAGTGCTTCACCGACGGGACCACCGTGGTGCCCACGCCGGCCGTCCAGGATCACAAGCGCGCCTACGAGGGCGACGAGGGCCCCAACACCGGCGGCATGGGCAGCTACTCGGACGCCAACCACCTGCTCCCGTTCCTCGGCCAGGAGGACTACGACACCGCCGTGGAGATCGTGCAGGCCATCGTGACGGCGCTCAAGGCCGAGGGCACCCCCTACGTGGGCACGATCTACGGCCAGTTCATGCTCACCGCCGAGGGCCCCAAGATCATCGAGATCAACGCGCGCTTCGGCGACCCCGAGGCCATGAACACGCTGGCCATCCTGGAAACACCCTATCTGGAGGTCGTGGAGGCCATGGCCAGCGGAGGCTTGGACGAGGTCGACGTCGACTTCGCCCCCAAAGCAACCGTGTGCAAGTACGTGGTCCCCCGCGGGTACGGCACCAACCCAGCCAAGGACGTGCTCGTGGAGATCGATGAGGACGCCGTGGCCAAGGCCGGCGCGCGCATCTACTACGCCTCCTGCAACGCTGCCGATGGTGGCGTGCGGACCACCACGAGCCGAACCCTGGCGCTCGTGGGCATCGCGGACACCATCGCGGAGGCCAACGCGCAGGTGGAGGACGCCCTGGAGCACGTGCAGGGCGACGAGATCTACGTCCGCCACGACATCGGCACCGAGGATCTGGTGACCAAGCGCGTGGCCCACATGAACGCGCTGGGCCGCGGCCCGGAGCCCAGGTGATCTCCCCCTCATGCAACGAACCGAACCCGTGATCGTCTTCGTCGGGACCGCCGGAGCCGGCAAATCCACGCTCACCGCTGCCACGGAGGGCTACCTCCAGGAGCGCCAGCTCGACGTGCTCACCGTCAACCTGGACCCGGGAGCCGACAGCCTCCCCTACGACCCCGGCATCGACATCCGCGCCCACATCACCATCGACCAGGTGATGAAAGAGTACGAGCTCGGACCCAACGGCGCCCAGGTCGCCGCAGCAGACCTGATCGCCACGGAGTTCGGCGTGGTCCAGGAGCAGATCGAGGCCTACGGTGCCGACGTCGTCCTCGTGGACACGCCAGGCCAGTTGGAGCTCTTCGCCTTCCGGGCCTCCGGGCCCTTCGTGGTGAACCAGCTCGGCCCAAGCGCCATGATGGCCTTCCTGCTCGACCCCGTGGTCTCATCCACGGCCAGGGGGTTCGTGAGCCAGAGCGTGCTGGCTGCCACGGCCCACTTCCGCCTCCAGGTCCCCACCCTGAACGTGCTGGGCAAGACCGACATCATCGATCCCGACAAGGTCGAGGAGATCCTCGGTTGGGCCAACGATCCGGACGTCCTGCTCGATGCGCTGTTCAACGAGCCGGCCACCATGGTCAACCAGCTCAACGAGTCCTTCGTGCGCGTGCTCGACGACTTCCAGGCCATGGCCAAGCTCGCCCCCGTCAGCGCGGCCACCATGGATGGCATCGAGGAGATCTACGCGCTGGCCTCAAACCTCTTCCGAGCCGGCGAGGGCGATCTGGGCGCGTGATGCCCACGGACTCAACACGAAGAGCACGAGGAGCACGAAGACCTCGAAGGCGCTGGTTAGATACCTACTCGTCTTTGACGTAGCCCTCGGTGTCGTAGGCGCCGCCCTTTCCTTGTGGGCCGCCGGAGCCTCCAGCACCCCCGCCGAACTGGACCACCTTCACGCGGCCCTTGAGCTGCCGGATGACCCCCTTGGCAGCCAGCCGACGGAGCGGGGGCACCATGAGCAGGAAGCCAGCCACATCCGTGATCACGCCGGGTGTTAGAAGGAACGCCGCTCCGACCAGGAAGAGGCCGCCCATGACCAGCTCGACGTGGGGCGCGCGGCCCTTGCGCAGGGCGCCGATGACCTGGCGCCAGGCCAACAGCCCCTGAGCGCGCACGAGGATGCCGCCGATCAGCCCCGTGGCCAGAACGATGCCCAGGGTCTCCCAGACCCCGATGCGCTGGCCGATCTCGATGAGCAGCCACAGCTCGACGAAGGGCATCACGAGGAACAGGAGGATGATCCAGCCGAGCATGGTTCGCGACCTCAGGTCACCACAAAGTCACAAAGGACACAACGGAACGGAAGGCGGTAAGGATGGTGGTTCGGACCCACAGCGATCCTTGCTAACCAGGAACCGCCCTACCCTTTCATCGTGTCCTTTGTGTCTTTGTGACTTTGTGGTTAGAGGTGTGATCAGGCCGGCTCCTGCTTCTTGCCGCCTTCCCAGACGTAGAACCCTTGGCCGGTCTTGCGGCCCAGGTGGCCGGCGGTGACCTTCTGCTTCAGCAGCGGGCAGGGCCGGTACTTGGGATCGCCGAAGCCGTCCTGGAGGACCTCGAGGATGGCCAGGCAGGTGTCCAGGCCCACGTAGTCGGCCAACTCCAACGGCCCCATGGGATGGTTCATGCCCAGCTTCAGGACGGTGTCGATCTCCTCGACCCCGCCCACGCCCTCGTGCAGCGCGAAGAAGGCCTCGTTGAGCATGGGCATGAGGATGCGGTTGGAGACGAAGCCCGGGTAGTCGTGGACCTCCACGGCCGTCTTGCCCAGATCTGTGGCTAGGTCCATGACCGTCTGGGTGGTCGCATCGGTGGTGTCATGGCCTCGGATGACCTCGACCAACTTCATCAACGGGACCGGGTTGAAGAAGTGCATCCCGATGACCTGGCCCGGCCGGTCGGTGACCGCGGCTAGCTGGGTGATGGGGATGGAGCTGGTGTTCGAGGCCAGGATGGTGTGGTCTGGGGTGATCGTGTCGAGCTTGCCGAAGAGCTCCTCCTTGATCTCAGCGTTCTCCACGATGGCCTCGATGACGATATCGGCCTGGGTGAACGGGTCGAGCTCGATGGTGCCCGTGATGCGCTCGAGGATGGCGTCGACCTCCTCGTCGAGTTTGCCCTTCTCTGCGAACTTGGAAAGCGAGGCCTCGATGGTGGACAGGCCCTGGTCCACGAACTCCTGCTTGATGTCGCGCAGGAGCACGTCGTAGCCGGCCAC
>CAYNEI010000086.1:0-7346 GCA_964396185.1 uncultured Thermoplasmatales archaeon | reverse complement strand
CCAGGACCGCAGCAGCCAGATCCGGGCCGTGTCGATGGACATGGGTCCGGCCTACACCAAAGTCGGTGCGGGCGCCGGCTCACGCCCCCCAGGCGATCATCTGCTACGACCCCTTCCACGTGGTCAAGGTCGCCACCGACGCCCTGGAGAAGGTGCGACGCGAGATCTGGCAGCAGCTCCGGACCCTTCCCGACCCGGCCTTCGCCAAGAAGTTCAAAGGCGCCCGCTGGGCACTGCTCGACCGCTGGTGCGCCCGCGCTCAACGAAGCCGCCTGAAGCCGTTCGTCAAAGCCGCCCGCACCATCCGCGCTCACCGTGACGGGATCCTCGCCGCCATCCGACTGGGGCTATCGAATGGCCGTCTTGAAGGCCTCAACAACCGGGTCCGTCTAATCATCCGACGAGCCTTCGGCTTCCACTCCGCTCAAGCCGCCCTCGCGCTCATGAACCCACCCACATTCATGCCCGGAGAGCCCGAAACTTGTGTCCATCGACCTCGGCCGCATCACTTCCTGGAAGCCCATCTCTTCCACGCGGTCGAATCTGACTAGTCGTCAGTATAGGTCGAGGGGGTCTGATAAAGGGATCTCTGCATAGCATACATCGTGCGATAGTATTCGCATGTTCCCATCAGGTGCTGGTGGGAACCAACTCCCACCAAACGCCCTTCTTGAAGGACGATGATTACGTCCGCCATTCGCGCCGACCACAGTCGATGAGTAGCAAGAACCGTGATTCCGTCCTCCCCAGACGCGGAGGCGAGCAGTTGCGACATGTTTGCGAACAATTGGCGCTCGGCGAATGGGTCCAGCGCCGAAGACGGTTCGTCCAAAACGAATATCGGTGCGCGTCTCATCAAGGCTCGAGCGAGGGCAACGCGCTGCCACTCTCCCTCGGAAAGCTCAACGCCCTCCATGAACATCGCCCCCAACTGCGTATCCAGGCCATGAGGCAATCGAGTGATAAGCGTCTGGCACTCAGCAGCCCTTGCAGCCGAGAGAATGCGCTCGTCGTCAAAGTTAGCCGCCAAGTCGCCGATTCCGATGCTTTCTCGCGCAACCAATCGGAACTTGGCGCAGTCCTGGAACCACGCCCGGCAACTCCGCTGTTTATCCTCAACGCTGGCAACAAACTCCCGGCCTAACGGGAAGTTAAGTTCCCCTGAGGTAGGCTCGTACATGGAGCAGAGCAGCTTTATGAACGTACTCTTCCCGGACCCGTTCTCTCCAACTAAGGCTATGACTTGACCGGGGGTAAGATTGACCGTAAGGTCCGACAACGCATTAATGTCGCGCGTGGGATACTTGAAAGTCACCTGAACGAGCTCGGCGCCTTGTTCACCCACTGTTACCGCGGGCACAGGCCGCTGCTCGGTAGCACCCTCAAATCCGACATATCCAATCAGATTGAAATACTTTTCGCCGACGAACCGTAGTTCTCGGAGCAGTTGGCCCATACTGGCAGCTCCAGACAGCTGGGCATTCAACTGGCCGGCGATTACGAGCAGCATTGTGACATTGGCAATCCTCACAGCAGGATCCCGAGAATTCGCTGCCAATAGCAGTCCCCCCGCAAATGGAATGACAGCCACAAACCACGCGAGAGCAGAACGCCCGGCGGCATTTCTCGCAACGCGGTCCCTCCATCCCAATAGGAGGCGAGCATCGGAAGCAATCCTCCCGTGCAGGTGGGGCCACCCAAATAGCGCGCCCTCTCGGCAGGCAGCGGCCGACAACGTGCAGCCTAGCAGCGCTTCGCGCCTGTGGACGATTGAAGCCGTCTGTTCCATGAACGCATTTAGCTCAGCCTGGTTCCTCAGGCCGCTCCACACTGTAACCAATCCGACGATAGGAATGACTATAAGAAGCGGATGGATCCGAACCAGAAGGCCTACCGCAATCCCTATCTGGGCAACCAGCCCTACGCCCGATACGAAGACCTCCGGAACCGCAGCAAGATTGCCGCGATACATCCGTATAAGCTGGAGCATTTGGACGAATTTGGGATCTTCAAAGTGAGATATCAAGGGTGCCCCAGTCACTGCTCGAGTCAAAGTTTCGTCAATCCTGGCGCTCGCTCGTTCCCGTACTCCAGCGGCGAAGGCTAGCTCTGGGCCGCCCAAGAAGTTCGGGAGAGCCGCGAGAGCTACTGTCAAGAGACCGCCGGCCCATGCAATGCGGGGCACTTGTGAAGTCAAGCCTGACATCATCACCGAAAGTCCCAACGGAACGAGTGCCGCGAGGACGTACCGGGAAACCCCTATAACAACGAGGCCGATGAACGCGCGCCGCCCTGCTGCAAATGCGACCCGAAGGAGTTCAGCCAGCCCGCGGTAGGCGTTCAAGCCTCCCCTTCCTCGAACAGAGCACTTCGTTGAGTTGTATACATCTGGGCGTAGAGGCCACCCTTCCGGAGCAAGTGTTCGTGGGGCCCGGTATCGACGACAAGCCCTCGATCGATTACGATCACTTCATCGACGCGGCTGACGACGGAGAGTCGATGCGATATCAGAAGAACAGTTTGCCCCATCGCAGCGTCGAGGGCATGCTCATAAAACTCCACCTCAGCTGCAACGTCGAGATTCGCGGTAGGCTCATCAAGGATTACCAGCCCGCCGCGTTCCGAGCGCCACAGGGCGCGAGCTAATGCTACCCTTTGCCACTGCCCTCCAGAGAGGTCCACTCCGCCTTCAAGCGAAGGCGAAATAGGCGTTCTCCAGCCATCCGGCAAGTCTCGAAGTATCGGCTCAACTTGCGCCCTACTCGCTAGATCGTCAAGTCGAGCGGTATCGCTTATTGCCTCGCCAAACGTGACGTTAGACATCACGTCAGCGGGGATCCTAATAAAGTCTTGGAATATGACACTGACGTGCTCGCGCCAATTGGCGAGGTGGTCATGCGACAAAGAACGCTCGCCCCACGTCACGGTCCCATTGTCGGGCAGGTACAGTCCAGCGAGAACTCTGGCGAGCGTAGTCTTACCTGCGCCGTTGGGCCCCACCAGAGCGTATTTTCTGTTGGGCTTCAAGACGAACGATGCCCCACGAAGCGCCGGGTGTGGTGAATTGCGATAGGAGAATTGAACACGGTCTGCGACAATGTCTAGGGGAATCTTGGACGAGCTCACACCCCTCGACCCGGTTTCACTCCAGGTCCTTGCGGCGGATGAGATTTCCATCATGGTGTTGTCCCGGGTTGGCGACATCGAACGCATGCGTTCCTGGAGTTCGTTGAAGCCGACCATCACTCCAATTCCCGCTGAGATGCTTGCTTCATCGTGAAAAGTGTTGCCGACGGCTAGAGCCAACAGCAACGCCTGCAAAACCACAAAGGTACGCTCTGGGGTCAAAGTCCCCCCGATACCTTGAGCCACGAAGAATCCCGCTCCTCCGGCAAAAGCTAGCAGAAGAATCAGAGGAGACAACAACAACGGTGCCAACAAGCGGCGCCTTTCAGCCCAGATAGCCCTCATAGCCTGCAGCCACTCACCACGGTAAGTTCTGACGAGCCAGTCCTGTAGTCCATAGACGCGAACTTCTTTGGCATACTCTCTATCGAGAGCGATGCCTTGAATATATGACGACCTTCTCAGCGTCCCAGTCGAACCGTGGACCACCTTGACGAGATGGAAGTAGTGCCGGGAGACGAAGGAGAGATTGATGGCGAGAGCAACTCCGATTACGCTTCCAATCCAAAAATTCTGGCTCATCACAATGCCCGCTGCCCCCAAACCCGAAAGGTAGGTACCGGCACGATTAAACATACCTCGAACAGCTGCATCTAGGCCATACCCCCCCACGGGCCGAGCTTTGACAATCGCGTTGTTAGTTTCGGCATCTTCCACGATTCGAAGATCACCACAGCCATGAACAAGTGAAAGTACCCGGGAGTCATGGTCTGCATTCATTCGGCGACCTAGCGAATCGCAAAGTTCGCCGGGAATCCCTTCCAGTCCTCTGTCAACGGCGAGAACCAGCGCCACCGCAGCGAGCCAGAAAAGAAGGTTTCCACGGACCTCCCCACCCATTCGAACAGCACCGAGAAGCGCACCGGATACAAGAACGAAACCGGGGGCCAGCACCGCCCGCAATAAGGAAGATCCGACCGACGCCACAAATAGCCATGGATG
Organism: uncultured Thermoplasmatales archaeon; assembly: GCA_964396185.1. Lineage (GTDB taxonomy): Archaea > Thermoplasmatota > SW-10-69-26 > SW-10-69-26 > SW-10-69-26 > CAYNEI01. The sequence continues at coordinate 3,218 of CAYNEI010000086.1, read as the reverse complement.
TAGGCGTGCTGCCCGAGCCAACAGAGCCCATTTAAGTCTTCGGGGACTCATGGGTGATGCGAGCGCCGCGGCCATTTCTCACTTATTTCCGTAAGAGCCAGCATTGTTCAGAATGCCAAAATTGACGAACGGTTCCGCGCGACCGATGCAGGTTGCCTGAATGATGCACCTCCTCCTGAGAACGATTCCGACGACAGGAACCTGAGTCTCCCGTTGGCTGGCTGACATCCTATATGGGGAATCGCCGCGAAGAGGAGAAACATACATCCAGGCCCGACTTCGGGCTCAGCCTGAATCGTACGCCCGCCTCCCCGCATCAGACCTCCGTCAGGTCCGTCTGCCACAAGACTTCGGGGCTGTGATGTCGAACGGGCCAGCCTGACGCTTCGGGTGCGGCTTGGGCCGCCGACGGGTGAACCCCCACTCGCGTAGCAGCCGAGCCGCCTTCTTACGGTTGACCACGAACCCCGCGTGGTGGCCCCGGGAGCACATCTTGCGGTAGCCGGCCGCCGGGTGACAATGAGCGAGGATGTGCACATTCTCCCACCGAGCACACCGACGGCTGCAAACTCATCGTCTGCTTATCATCCGGCAACGTCGGCGCGACCGAAACCTTGACCGGTCGATCCGGCCCGGACGGATCGGGTTCGGCCGGTGTGTCTTACAGGGCTTGGCGTCTGACCCACAGGGGTTGTCCCGGATCCCGTTGAAATAGAGGTGGCGGTCCTCCGCCCCTGGTAGACCAGGGGTTGAGTGAAAGGAGGAACCGCCATGGCCAAGGTACAGCGTATCCCGGTGGGCCGGAAGCCCGGCCAACGCAAGATCGAGCTGCCTGAGCAGGTGGAGGTGTCGCTCACCGAGCTCGGCGGGGTGGTGAAGGAGGGGCTGCTGGCGTTCGCGGCGGGTGTGGGCTTTGGAGGTGTTTCGGACGCTGCTGGAGGAGGACGTGACGGCGGCGGTGGGCCCGAAGGGCCGTCATACCGCCGACCGGTCGGCGTATCGGCATTCGCGGGAGCCGTCGAGTGTGGTGTTGGGTGGCCGGCGGGTGGCGGTCAAGCGGCCTGGGGTCCGGGGTGTGGAGGGGGTTGAGGTGCAGACTGCCGACGTGGCAGGCGTTCACGGATGCGGATCTGCTCGACGAGCTGGCGGCGGGACGGATGCTGGCTGGCTTGTCGACCCGGAAGTATCCGGCGGGCTTGGAGCCGGTGGGCGAAGACCTCGACGCGTCGGGGGTCTCGCGGTCGGCGGTGTCGCGGCGGTTCGCTCGCCGCACGAAGAAGGCGTTCGAGGAGCTGATGGGTCGGGACCTGTCGGGTCTGGAGATCTGCGTGGTCGTGGCCGACGGGATCGAGGTCGGGGATCACACGCTCGTGTGCGCGTTGGGTGTCGACGCTTCCGGCCGCAAGCATGTGCTGGGCCTGGCCGAGGGGACGACGGAGAACGCGGCTGTGTGCGCGGCGTTGTTGTCGAACCTGGCGGATCGAGGTTTGGATGCCTCGGGTGGGATCTCGTTCGTGATCGACGGCGGGAAGGGCCTGCGGAAGGTCTGGTGCAACCCGTTGGCCTCGATCAGATGCGGCTGATCCATCGACTCCGCGATCATCCCGCGGGTCCAGCTCGAGTGCGGCAGCGTCCCCAACAGCACATAGGCCGTCCCACCCCACGGAGCCCCGCGGCGTTCGAACCAGTCCCACTGGATCTCCCCGCCCGGCGGATGGTCGATCTCGATCGTATCCCGGCCCTTCACCCCCCCACACCGCTCACAGTGCGGCCGCAGCCCCCGCTCCCGGACCTGCCGAACGAACGTCGGTTAGCTGCGCGCATACCCCAACGCCACCACCTCGTCGAACAAGGCCGTGGACCACAGATTGAGGGGTCCCCGGAGATCGGTGACCACGCTCACGTAGGACTCCCCACTTCTGCTCACTGAAACTCCCCACCCTATGCTCCCGTGCGGGGTTGAGTTCCACCACGGAGGGTGGGGCTCCTCCGAGTCTGACGGTGTCCAAGCCGTCGACCCGGAGGAGCCGGAGCGATGTTTACACGGGAGGAAGATGTGGAGGCACAGGCACTGTACCGTCAGGGATGGTCGATCTCGGCCATCGCCCGGCATCTGGGCCGGGACCGTAAGACGATCCGCGCGCACTTGGAGGGCCGCGAGCCCGGCCGTCGTGAGCGGGGCGAGGACGCTTTCGCGCTGTTCGAGCCGTATGTTCGTCAGCGCCTGGCCGACGACAAGCATCTGCGTGCGTCGGTGTTGGAGCGTGAGCTGCGCGGGCTTGGCTTCACCGCGAGCTATCAGACGCTCACACGGGAGATCCGCGTCCGTGGTCTGCGCCCGCGCTGTGAGGAGTGCTGGGGGGTGAAGGGCCGGGCGACGATCGACATCGATCATCCGCGTGGTGAGGAGACGCAGTGGGACTGGCTGGAGCTCCCGGAGGCGCCGTGGGGCGGGAGCGCGCTGGTCCAGGTGGGCGCGCTGGCGCACTCGGGCAAGCTGCGCGGCGTGTTCTCGGAGTCGAAGTCGACGCCGCATCTGCTGCAGGCGATGGACGGGGTGGCGCGCCGCCTGGGCGGGCTGACCAAGCGCTGGCGCATCGATCGCATGGAGGGCGCGGTCATCCCCTCCACCGACAGGCTGTGTGCGGCCTTCGCCGACGCCGCCAAGTACTACGGTGTGGGCGTGGTCATCTGCCCGCCGCGGCGCGGCAACCGCAAGGGCGTGGTCGAGGCAGGCAACGACTATCTCGCGCAGTCGTGGTGGCGGACGGCCGACGTGCGCACGCCGGAGGACGCACAGCGTTCCCTGGACGGGTTCTGCACGCATGTGGCCGACTGTCGGCCGCGCCCGGGCGGCACCGTGGCCTCACTCGCGCTCACCGAGCCCCTGCGTCCGATGCCCGCGCGGCCCTATCCGTGCGTGATCGAGGTGTCCCGGTCGGTGAGCTGGGGGGCGCTGGTCTGCTTCGAGGGCAACCGTTACTCGGTGCCGCCGGACTTCGTCGACGGGCACGTGCTCGTGCACGCTCCCGTGGGCGCGGACCACATCGAGCTGCGCTCGCTCACGGGCCAGGTGCTGCGACGCCACCGCCGCTGGCCCGCCGGCGCCGGTGCCCGTGTGCGCGATCCCGAGGACCGGGCCGCCCTCGAACGGCTCGTGCTCTCTGAACCGCCCTGGGTTCGGTGGAGGCTTTCCGGTTTGGTGTTCGCTTCAGGGT
>CAYNEI010000085.1:1676-7879 GCA_964396185.1 uncultured Thermoplasmatales archaeon | reverse complement strand
GGGAAGCTGGAGATCCCCTCGATCACGGTGTTGAGCCCGCTCCGCAGGGTGGCCTCGGTGGCCTTGGGATCCCCCAGGCGTTCCTGCATGGCCTCGATGTCGCCGCCGGCGCAGAAGATGGGCCCTGCGCCGGCGAAGATGAGGGCGCGGGTCCGAGGCGAGCCCGTCTCGTGTCGGGCGAGCCGGTGGAGGGCGGAGGAGAGCTCCGCGAGGAGCTCGGGCGAGAGGGCGTTGCGCTTGTCTGGGCGGTTCAGCGTGAGGCGCGCGATCGGACCGTCCTCGGAGAGCTCGACCAGGGTCACGCTAGGGCAACCCGGGATGAGAAGAAAAAGGGTCGGTGGCCAAGCGCACACCGGTCCGGCGTGCACCCAGCCAACCACCGCCCAGCGCGGCCGAAGGCCGCGCCCCATGGAGGGCGAGGCTGAGTTGGGCCTAACCGATGTCAGCGGGCTCGTTCAATCGCTTCAGAGATCGCGTCGACCCACCTGGACCCGTACCCGCCAATGATTCGGTAGAGAGATCTTCTAGCCTCGGGCCGGAGGTAGGAGGAGTTGGCTAACAGCCATGCTTCGATGACCTCGCCAGGTTCATGCTCGTGCGTCAAGTAGAGTATGCTCACCGTTTTCCCCCTCTTAACAGTACGATGGCCATGAGATGGGCTTGGGTGGAAGACTGAGACGTGGCCCCGAACGCGGTTATTCTGTATCGTCGAGTATCCCACTGGTACGTCGGCCTGCGTCGATGGCCCGTGCTCCCTGAGATAGGGTACGAGGACAGCGTCGGACCGTAGACTCATCATAGCTCCTCCTCGTGATTCTTCCGCCTGTCCTTCACCTTCACCGTGGTCATGCTCGCCAACCACCTCGGCAGCCCCCGGGCCTGCACTTAGCGAACCACCGTCCAGCGTCGCCGCAGGCGGCGCCCTTCGAAGAGAGAGGCCGTGTGAGCGGGCCGCGTCAGCGGCCTGTGAACTCGGCTTCGCTCTTCTCGATGTAGGCCTTCAGCCCGATCTTGGCGTCCTCGCTCTCGAAGAGGCGCTGCTGGAGCTCGCGCTCGATCGCCAGGCCACTGTGGAAGTCGACCTCCCAGCCGGACTGCACAGCCCGCTTGATGTGGGCCACGGCCTTGCTGGCCTTGCCGGGGGTGGTGAACTGGGCGGCGTACTCGAACGCCTTGCCCTGGAACTCCTCGACGTTGCCGGCCTCGATGATCTCGTTGAGCAGGCCGAGCTCAGAGCCGGTGTCGAAGCTCTGCAGCTCGCCGGTGGCCATCCATTCGATGGAGCGTGCCTTGCCGATGGCGCGCGAGAGGCGCTGGGTGCCCCCGGTCCCGGGGAGCACGCCGAGGTTGACCTCCGGGAGGCCGATCTTGCCCTCCTTGGCGTCCTCGCCCGTTGGGCGCCAGGCCACGCGCAGATCCGCGGCCATGGCGATCTCGAGCCCGCCACCCACGGTGTGCCCGTTCATGGCGGCCACGACGAGCTTCGGGGTCTGCTCGAGCCGGTTGAGGGTTTCGTTGGCATGCAGGCAGAAATTGTACTTGAAGTACGGCTCGCTCTCGTTGAGCATGCTGATGTCAGCACCGGCGCAGAAGAACCGGTCGCCGTCGCCGGTGAGCAGGATGACCTCGACGTCCTCGTCGAAGCGGGCCTCGAGGACGGCGGCGTCCAGCTCGAGCATCATCTCGTGGCTGTAGGTGTTCGCTCGCTCGGGCGCGCTGAGCGTGACGATGGCCACGCCGTCCTTGGTCTGATAGTTCACGAGGTTGCCGTACTCCGGCATGGTTACCACTTGGCTTGGCAAAGCGGAGGGGGTTCTTGGGTCTTTGCCCGGCAAGCCCGCTCGGGGCGTTCCGGGCGCGCTTGCCAGGGGCGTGCGGCGTCGCCACACGAAAACGGGTGGGTGGCTGGCAAGTGGCGGCAGGCGTCGGCGTCCATCAACCACCGTCTAGCGACCCCGCGCGCCGGTTGCAGCGAGCGCGGCTGGCCTTCAGCCAAAACCTTATGATACATGATACCGCATGATAGCACATGACTGCGACCATCTCCGTGCCGGAGGACGTCCGCGACCGGCTCAAGACCTACGGCCACGCGGGGATGACCTACGCGGAGATCCTCGCGAGCCTCATGGACCGGGTCGAGCGAGAGGACTTCGTGCGCCAGCTCCGGCGACAGTACGCCGAGACCCCTCGTGAGGACTACGTGGACCTGGAGGACCTGTGAGGGTCCTGCTGGACCCCCACCACGCGGCACCGGTCCTTCGCCATCTCGCGCCCGAGCCGAAGCGGCGCTTGAGGGCCGCCTTTCGCCTGTTGGGAGAGGATCCAAGCGGGGTGACCCACGACCTCGATGTCAAGCGGCTCGACACCGATCCGGGCCAGCCCATGTACCGGTTACGCGTCGGCGTCTGGCGCGCAGCGTTCACCGTGGACGAGGATGTGGTCGTGCTGCGTATCTTCCACCGGCGGGACGGGTACGCGTGGCTGGATGACATCCCGTAAGATACGGGTAAGGTACGGGCCACTCGCCCCAACCGGACCGCGCGCGGCTGGCCGTTGGCCGCCGTCCGGCGCCTGTCGCTTATATCGAAGCAGGCGTTTCTCAGCGGTATGGACGGCGGCCATCTCATCGCTGAGACCCTGGAGAACGCTGGCGCCAACGCGGTGTTCACCCTGTGCGGCGGCCACGTGATGAACATCTACGACGGCTGCATCGACCGCGACATCCCGGTCATCGACGTGCGCCACGAGCAAGCCGCCGTCATGGCTGCCGACGGTGTGGCCCGGCTCACAGGCGAGCCTGGCGTGGCCGTGGTCACCGCAGGCCCAGGGGTCACCAACGCGCTCACCGGCCTGGAGAACGCCAAGCGCTGCGACTCCCCGGTGATCGCCATGGGGGGCCAAGGCCCCCTGGAAGCCATCGACAAGGGCAGCCTCCAGGAGACCGACCACCTCAGCTTCGTGCAGGGGGTCACCAAGTGGTGCCGCCGCGTCCACGACACCAGCCGGCTGGGCGAGTACGTGGACCGCGCCTACCGGCAAGCCACGGGCTGGCCCATGGGCCCGGCCTACCTGGAGCTCCCGTGGGACGTGCTCTTCGGCGACACCACTGAGCCTGCCCCCACGCCACGCACCCGGCCGCCGGTCCAGCTCGCCGACCCGGAGGCCGTGCGCGCAGCCGTGGACGCCCTAGAGGGCGCCGAGCGCCCGGTCATGGTCTCCTCGGGTGGCGTGCGTTGGGGCCGCGGCGTGCAAAGCGTGCGCGAGCTGGCCCGCTTGACCGGCATCCCAGCCTTCCAGAACGGCCTGGGCCGAGGCACCTTCCCAGGCGACTTCGAGGGCGCCTACCACCTGGCCCGCTCGGGCGCGTTCAAGCAGGCTGATGTGGTGCTCAACTTCACCATGCCCTGGGACTTCCGCACGGGCTTCGGCGAGAAGGTCGCCGACGACGCCACCATCCTCCAAGTGAGCGAGACCGGCGAGCGATCCGGCCACAACAAAGCCGTGGACGTCGCGCTCGTGGGCCACCCGGGTGCGATCGCCGACCAGCTGCTCGCCGAGGCCAAGGGCCGCTCTTGGAGCGATCTCTCCGGCTGGCACGAGACCGTCCAGGAGATCGAGGCCGGCAAGGCGGCCAGCTACCGCGAGACCCCGCCTGCCGAGGACCGGCTCAGCGCCATGACGCTCATCGACGCCCTGGCGCCCTACGTCGAGGACGACGGCCTGTTCATCGGGGACGGCGGCAACATCGTGGCCAGCGCGGCCAAGGTCCTTCGCCCCACCGAGCCAGAGAACTGGCTGGACACCGGCCCCTTCGGGACGCTGGGCGTGGGCCCGCCGTTCGCCATCTCGGCCAACGTCGTGCGCCCCGACGAGACGCCGCTGATCCTGGAGGGGGACGGCTCGTTCGGGTTGAACGGCATGGAGATCGAGACCCTGGCCCGCCACGGCATGGGCGCGGTATTCGTCGTGGCCAACGATGCCGCCTGGGCCCAGATCCGGGTCCCACAGATCCAGTGGTACGGCCCCGAGCGCGCCGTGGCCACAGGCCTGGACTACACCCGCTACGACCAGGTCGCCGAGGGCCTGGGCGCTGCCGGGTTCCACGTCACCGCAGAGGAAGCCCTCGAGGACGCGCTTGAGGCTGCCTACAAGGCCGCAGGCGATGGACAACCGGCCGTGGTCAACGTGGAGCTGGACCCCAACACGAACGCAGGCACCGGTGGGTACCCGGCCTAGCATTTCGCGCATCGAGGACAAGGTCACAGTTAAGCATCCATTGACCCGTGCTGGGTGCGGAGGCTTCCCATGCGAACCCGTTCCATCTTGGGGGTTATCGCCCTCATGCTCATCCCCAGCCTCGCCCTAGCACCCGTGCTGGCGAGCCCCCCCACAGACCCGCTGGTCACCGTCGAGAACACCGCCGCCGTCGAGGCCCTGGTCACAGACGCCGACGACCGTCCCCGCGCCTTCAGCATCCACGCGAAGGCCAGCGTGGACGCACCGGCGCCCATGGTGGCACCGGACACCGCCGGCAACCTCGTGACCACGCCACGCGCTGAACTCGGCGCGGACCCCGAACTGCCCATGGATGTCATCGTCATGGGCTCCTTCCAGCCCGTCAAGCTCTCCACCGTGCGGGAGGGCGAGACGCGCTTCCAGATCCTCGGACCCGGCATCACGCCAGGCGCCAACGCCTACCGGCAAGCCGGCTCCGTGGCCACCAACGCCTACACGTGGGGCGATGTGCTCGAGGGCAGCCAGGTCGCCCCCGGGGAGTTCCGGGAGATGGCTGTGCTGGGCAGTGGCTACGAGATCCAGTTCCCCGAGCGCCCCGATGCCCCCGCCACCGGCGAGGTGAGCGTGCATCACTCCCCGGTCACAGGTGTGGTCGAATCGGCCGAGTGGGATGCCACCACGGCCAGCATGATGGACGGACGCTTCGCCTATCGATTCGACGTCTTCGACATCCAGACCCACGGCGGCGACCTCGTCGCCGATGAGACCATCGAGCTGGGCACCTTCGATCTCCCGCCACCCGAGATCCACACAGGCATCACCAATCTGCTGGCGCTCACGTACAACCCGCCCGGTGGCTCGGTCGACTTGGATCTCGAGCTCGAGCGCGACGACCAAGGCTCCGTGACCAACGTGCAGGCCACCCTCTCGCTGGCCGAGGGCACCCGGCTGCACGAGAGCCAGGCCAACGAGACCACGCTCTCCTGGACCCCGCGCGTGATCACCATCTATGCGAGCTACCCCTGGCCGAACACCTCGGACGTCGTGGCCCCGCCCAGCCTGACCGCGCGCTCCAGCCAACCCGCCGAGCTCACCGTCCACGACCTCTCCCTGGACCCAACCCCGACATCCACCCACCCCATCTGGCTCGACCCCGTCGAGATCGGGATCGACGGCCTGGATGACCTCGATGAGGCTCCCGACGCGCCGTCGAAGACCCCAGCCCTGACGGCCCTCAACCCCACCTCCATGACATCCGTGGGCGGCGGGGATGGCTCCAGCCACGGCGATGCACCTGGGCTCAGCGGGCTCAAGGCCGGCGAGCTGGACGTAGGTGATGTGGCGCTTGCCGGGCTACGCGTGGATGGCGATCATCACGCGCTGACCACCGAAGAGGTCGACGGGCCCGTGCGCGTGACGAAGAGCGCCACCGGCCAGTGGGCCGTAGCCCACGCGCCCGTGTTCGCAGGTGGCCACTTCGTTGACCTCTACGCGCTCGCCTCCGGGAGTGGTTCAAGCCTGTTCGTGCAGGGCATCACCAACGAGATCCGAGCGCTGGATCAGGCCAGCCACGATGTCGAACTGACGTGGTTCATGGACGCTGATGTCGCCGGGAGCCAGGGCAACCAACTCTGGGTAAGCGACTTCGCGCGCCTGGCTTCCCTCCGGCTCGACGACGAGGCGGTCCTCCCCATGCAGACCGGCATGACGTGGGCCAAGGTCGAGGACCCCGACCAAGCCCCCGGCGCCCAACTCCACACCCAGGTGCTCATGCCCACGCTCCACAACAGCGGCCCGCGCACTGGGGGGGCATCGACCATGGTGGCCGTCGCCGACGGCGGCCAGCCCGTCAGCGATCCCCTCGGGGCAGCCATCCCGCCCGAGGCGTTGGACGATGCCTGGTCGCTCTACGCCCTCACTGGGTACGAGGGAGCGTTCAGCGAGAACTGGCACTGGCTCTGGATGGA
>CAYNEI010000085.1:0-1576 GCA_964396185.1 uncultured Thermoplasmatales archaeon | reverse complement strand
CGCTGCCGTCGAGGCAGAGCACTCGTCTGCTGATGAACTCAGCAGTGTCAACCGGTCATCGTACGTAGTGGGCCAGCTCGAAGGACACTCGCCCGTCGAACGTCGAGCTCCCCTCGGTCTCGATGGTGTAGAGGCCATCGGGGCCAAGCAGGTCGGAGTGGCCGAACCCACCCGAGAAGACGGTGTACCCGGCCGCGCTGATGCCGTGCGCGTCGTAGACCGTCTCGTTGTTCGGGCTGACCAGGCGAACCTCCCGATCCACCGAGAGCCCTTGGCTGCGCCACTTGAACCCGAGCAAGCCGCCAGGCAGCTCGGCCGTGGTCGTCGCGCTCGACCGGGTCAGCAAGCCGCTCTCGCCCTCCAGGGTGCCGTTGATCTCGGCGATCTCCAGCTCCCTGTGGTCGACGGACTCGAAGGCGCCTGGGATCACAAGATAGCCCGGGTCGTGGGTGTCCACGACCATGGCCACGTGCTCGCCGGCCCCGTCGGTCGGGATGGCCATGGCCGCCCAGGAGCCGTTCTCCTCGGTGTAGGCTGCCTCATCCTCGTCGAAGGGTACCGCGCCCAGGATCTCGTCGCTCGGGCTGAACAGCACGCCCACACCGCAGCGGTCCTGGCCGACGATGTAGACGTGGTCCACACCCTCCGGCACATCGAAGGCCACGGGCACGCCTGGGGCCAACTCGGTCACCCGGGTGCGCTCGACTTCGGCCTCGGCGTCTGGCTCGGGTGAGGTCTCGTTCTCCTCGGAGGTCGGCTCCTCGTCGTTCTCCTCCTCGTCCTCGGAGTGGGAGGAGATGGTGATGACGTGGTCGGCCGTGGTCTCGATGGTGGCCAGCTCCAGGGCCAGGGAACCGTTGAAGCTCTCGGCACTCACGCGCACCAATAGAGAGCCCTGGGAGAACGCCTCCGGGGTGAGCTCGGGCACGAGGATCTGGTCCTGGCTCGTGTCGATCTCGGCGGCTTGGGCTTCGAGAACGGTCTCGCCGTCGGCGTTGAGGGCCTCGACCACGAGCCCGGTGGCCGTGCCGTCCAGGGCCAGGCTCATGTGGGCGTCCCGCTGGTCGCGGTCCAGGGCGACCTGGTGGGCCAGCGAGGTGTGCTCGCCCTCGACGAGTTCGATCTCGGTGGTCACGAGCTCCGTGCGGGTGAGCTCGATGTCGTGGCCGCGCTCGCTGAGCACGGACACATCGGCCTCGACGGCCCGGTGGACGACCAGCGTGTACTCGCCACGGTCCTCGACGATGTAGTCCAGGGTCCCGAACGCATCGTCCAGGGCGTACGTGCCCAGATGCACCCCGTCCGGGTTGAACAGCGAGAGCTGGGCGGCCGGCGAGACGGCCCCATCGGCGGGCGACAGGGCCAGGCGCAGCTTGCCTGGGTCCTCGCGCCAGTCGAGCTCGTAGGCTGCTGTGGCCGCCTCGATCTCACCGCGGTGTTCGAACTCTTGACCCTGCACTTGCGTCGCGAACACGACCGCACCGCTACCCACGAGGAGGGCTGCGAGTGCGACCGCCCAGATCCTGTTGCTCGTCATGGTTGACCGGCCGTGACTTCGCTCGGGGGGTTATGAAGA
>CAYNEI010000084.1:0-8131 GCA_964396185.1 uncultured Thermoplasmatales archaeon | reverse complement strand
AACGGGCTCTCCTCGGAGACCTCCGTGCCGGGGACCCGGTCGCCGTCGACCACGAAGTCCACCTCCACGGGTTCCCCGTCGATGAGGACCTCTGGAGGCGCGACGATGGTCGACGTCGCCAGGGTGTTCTTGAGCTCGAAAGAGAACCCGCCACCGTTCTCGGCGGTCAGGCTGTCCTTGACGTAGAGTTTCTTGAGCATGAAGGATGGGACGCGCAACAGATGCACCCAGCCCCGAAGCCCGGCGCCCTCGTAAATACATGACGCAGGCCGACGTCGACCGGGCAGAGACAGATCGCGGGGAGGAGGATCAGGAGCATATGTGACGACGTGCGCTCCGCGCTCCCCGCGACTCCGCGGTGACCAGCCCGGTGGGTCACTCCGTGTGGACCTGGGTCTCCAGGAAGCCAGCCAGCTCGGCCAGCGCCTGGAGCAAGGTGTCCTGCTCCGCGTCCACGTCCCCGCGTGCGAAGCTCTCGAACCGATCGGCCTGCGGCTCTGGGATCTCGATCTCTTGCTCTCCAGCGACCTTGAGCAGGACCTTGGCAGCCGCGGCGGTGAGCAGGCGGGTCGGGTGCATGAGCCCGGCATCCAGGGTCACCCGGGCACCGTGGAGGTACTGGAAGCTCGGGTCGAAGGCGCCCATGTTGGGCATCCAGACCTCGTCCGGGATGAGCTCGTCCTCCAGATCCGGCCAGTCGTCTGGATCGTCGTCCGGGAGATCAGCTATGCGGTGTGCCACGTTGGGCCCCCTGGCGTGTCCTCGACGACGATGCCCATCTCTGACAGGCGGTCGCGCACGGTGTCAGCGATGTCCCAGGCCTCGGCCTCGCGGGCCTGTTCACGCACCTCGAGCAAGAGCTCGATGAGCTCGCCCCGATCACCCTGTGTGCCGCGTTCCGGTGGGAGGATGGCGAAGATCTCATCCAGGAACGCGTAGAACGCCTCGATGGCGGCCACGGTGGCCTGGTGTGGCTCTCCGGCGTCGAGGTACTGGTTGAGCGCGGTCACGAGCTCGTGGGTTCGGGCCATCGCACGCGGGGTGTCGAAGTCGTCGTCCATGGCCGTGGCGATCCCCTGCTCGGCAGTGCTGATCGCACCGAGGATCGCCTCGTCGGCCTGGGTGTGGTCTCCCGTTCGCGCATCGGCGCTGCGTGCCCGGCGTCGAGGGACGATGAGCCCGTCCAGGGTAGCCTCGGCCTTGTCCAGGGCGTCCCAGGAGAAGTCGATAGGGGAGCGGTAGTGGGTCTGGGCCACCAGCAACCGCACGGCCTCTGCCCTGTGCTTGTCCAGGACGTCCTGCACGGTCACGAAGTTGCCCAGGCTCTTGCTCATCTTCTCGCCCTTGACCGTCACGAACCCAGTGTGTAGCCAGTAGCGCGAGAACGGTCGCTGGCCGGTGCCCCCCTCGCTCTGGGCGATCTCGTTCTCGTGGTGGGGGAACTGCAGGTCCCGTCCCCCGCCGTGGATGTCGATCTGAGGGCCAAGGATCTGGGTGGCCATGACACTGCACTCGATGTGCCAGCCAGGCCGGCCAGGCCCCCACGGGCTCTCCCACGATGGTTCCTCGGGCTTGCTCGTCTTCCACAAGGCGAAATCACGCGGGCCGCGCTTGCCAGCCCCTGCCTGCTTGCGCGTCTCCTCGAGCAGCTGGTCAGGATCGATGTTGGAGAGCGCACCGTAGGTCTCGAAGGCGGCCACGTCGAAGTACAGGTTCCCCTCGGCTGCGTAAGCGAACCCACGCTCCTCGATGGCCTGGTTGAACGCGATGATGTGATCGATGTGGTCGGAGACCTTGGGCCAGTGGTGGGCGCGCTTGAGCCGCAGCTCGTCGAAGAGCGCCTCGGCCTTCGCGTGCTCGCTCTTGGCCATGATGATGGGGCTGATCCCCTCCTCGATGGCCGCATCGATGATCTTGTCCTCCACGTCCGTGATGTTCTGGACGTGGATGACATCGTAGCCATCGTGCTCGAGCCATCTGCGGATGACATCGAAGGCGATGTACGTACGCGCGTGCCCGGCGTGGATGTCCGAGTACGGGGTGAGACCACAGACGTAGAGCCGGACCTTGCCTTCTTCCAGGGGCTCGAAGACCTCCTTCTCGCCGGACAGGGTGTTCGAGACCACGAGCGCCATCGCCGCCCGGATGCCCGCTTCCCGCTTTAATGGTGCGGGCTTCGGGGCACGGGTGCCGGCTTGCGCCGGGCTACATGGGCAGCGGTAGCAGGTGTGTTAAGGCAGGGAGCCAGCATAGGGGGTCGATGGTCTCGCACCGATGGACGATCCCGTGTGAGCTGGATCCCGAGCAGGCCGAGCACGCGCTGGCCGAGCCCCTCGGCGCGCTGGCCGAGCAGGGGTGGGAGCTGATCACCCACATCGAGACCGTCGGCTTCTTCGGCTGGACCCTGCGCGCCCCAGACGAGCGTGCCGTCGGGCTCTCCGTCCCCCAGCCAGGCACCCCGGAGCAAATCGTCATCCGCAGCGAGCACCCCGAGCTCGCAGAGCGCGTGATCCAGGCGCTTACGGCAACTGGCCCGCTGGAGGGCGCCGAGGCCACGCCTGTCCCGTCCCGGGGCGCCTGACGACCGAACCCTTTTCACCCTTCAGCCAAGAAACGTAACTTGATGTCCGGGAAGTGGCTGTCCAACCGGATCACCGGCGAGATCCACGAGCAGACACAGCTCCAAGACGCTGGCTACGATCTCACCGTGGCAGAGATCCTCCACGTACGCCAGCCAGGGGCCATCGACTTCGGGGGCAGCGAGCTTGAGCCCGCCAAGACCGCTGGCCACCGGACCGACAAGCGCGACCCAGAGGACGACCACGGCTGGTGGGAGCTCGGCAGAGGCACGTATCTCATCGAGTACAACGAGGAGCTCGGTGAGCTCGGCGACCGGAAGGTCCTGCTCCAGCCCCGGGACGAGCTGCTTGACCGTGGCGCCTGGCACCCGACGCTGGCCGTCACCGAGCTCCCCCGCATCCCCTTGAGCGTCCCCGGCCCCGGTATCCGGATCAAGCAGAACGCCCGGGTGAGCACCCTGGTCCCCCTCTGAGCGCTGGGCCCCGGGCCCAACCTTAAGGGACCCTCTGGCCTAGCCCTGCTCGTGCCCGAACCCGAAGCCCCGCAGCCCAGCGGCCCGCACGAAGGCGGTCCTGAGACCGTGGTCCCCGCCACCGAGGCGCAGAAGGAGGCCGCCAAGCGCCAGTTCGAGCTGCGCATCCGTGTCCAGGAGACCCTGGACGACATCGACCACGTGCTCTGCGTGATGAGCGGGAAAGGCGGCGTGGGCAAGTCCACGGTCGCTGTCAACCTGGCCGTGGCCCTGGCCGAGCGCGGGCACGCCGTGGGGCTCGGCGACTTCGACTTCACCAACCCGAACGATCCCACCATGCTCGGCCTGCAAGGCCAGCACATGGAGGCCCACGACGAGGAGTTCGTCAAGCCCATGGACGCCCGCGAGAACCTCAAAATGGTCTCCACTGGCTTCCTCGTGGAGGGCGAGGCGCCCATCGCCTGGCGGGGCCCCATCAAGATGGGGGTCATGCGCCAGTTCCTGGCTGACCTCAAGTGGGGCCACCTGGACATCCTCGTCGTCGACCTGCCACCAGGCACCAGCGACGAGGCCCTCAGCGTGGCCCAAACCTTCCCCCAAGGCACGCCGTGCCTGATCGTCACCACCCCGCAAGAGACCAGCCTCGAGAACGTGCGCCAGAACCTCAAGTTCTGCCAGCAGTCCGGCATGAGAGTGCTCGGCATCGTCGAGAACTTCGCCAGCATCGAGTGCCCCCACTGCCACGAGACCTTCCACCCATTCCCCGGTGAAGGAGCCGAGCGCCTCTCCAAACAGGCCGATGCCCCCGTGCTGGCCCGTCTGCCCCTCATACCGGCCGTAGGCGATGCCCAGGACAACGGGACCCCGGCCGTCGAGATGGAGCCCACGAACGAGGTCGCACAGGCCTTGGAGGCGCTGGCCGAGCGGGTCGCAGAGACCCTCGAGCTCTGAGCTCGCTTCGACGCCGCTATCGTGAAGCCTTTTAACGGGTGGCCTGCTCGGGGCATGATGCGGTCCGGAAGGGTCCTGCTCCTGCTCGCCCTGGCTGCTCTCCTGGCCATCGGTCCAGCCGCGTGGAGCCAGCAGATCCCTCGCGCCACCTGCCTGGACTGCCACGAGGAAGAGGGCATGCGCTACGCCGTGCTGCAGGCCACGCCCTTCATCTCGATCCCCACCGGTGAGACCCAGGACCTCGAGATCACCGTGGGCAACCCCTGGCTCCACGACATCACGAGCGCCAGGGTCACCGTGGACCTCACCAACGCCACACCCCTCACCTTCGACACCCCGGACCCGATCCACGAGCGCACCAACGTGACCCTCTCCCCTGGAGACGCGCCAGCTAACCTCACGTTCGCTGTCCAAGCCGGGGCAACCGCCATCATCGCCAAGGCCACCCAGCCGCCCGACCAAACATCACTGGGCACCACCGATGCGGACACCACGCTCTACACCCCCGGCGGGCAAGCCATCGACCAACCCAGAGAGGATGGCATCAACCCGGCCGAACCTGGCGCTCCCCGACCCGTCCAGGAGACCGAAGCCTACGTCATCGACGACGATCGCACGGCCGAGACCGGCGACTGGGCCCTCGAGGTCGACCTCGCCTCCGGGCCCCCGGACACCGAGATCTCCATCAGCATCGACGTCTTCTACAACGCCAGCCGCACCCAGCCCCGCTTGCTCACCCAGACCATCGACCCGAGTGGATCCGAAAGCCTAGCCTTCCCCATCAAAGCCACCGAGCAAGGCCCGGTCCAGATCGACTACGAGGTCGTCGTCACGAGCTTCTACGAGCATCCCGGTGGCATCGGGGCCCAGGACGAGGGCAACGAGACCCTCACGGGCAGCCTTGAGTTCACCATCGGAGAAGAGCTCGAGCTCGGCGAGGCGGGCCCCGCCCTGCCCCCCACGCCACCGATCAACTGGAAGATGAACGCTCGGATCTGGGGTGAAGCTACCGGGTTCATCGGGCTCTTCATGGTCCCCCTCTCTCTGGTCCTAGGCGGCGCGTTCGGTCGACGCAACGTGCTCTGGATGAACAAGGTCACGCGCTCGGCACGGCTCCGCGTGCTCTGGCACAACGCGCTCAGCTTCGCGCTGCTGGCCATCTCGCTCATCCACCTCGTCCTCTTCCTCTACGAACCCGTCTACGACTGGAGCGTCGGCTTCGTGTGGGGCGGGCTTGGCACCCTCGCACTCGTTGGACTGGGCATCACGGGCGGCTTCCAGCGACGCTTCGCGAGATCCATGGGGTACGCGAACTGGCGCTTGCTCCACATCGCCATGGCGGTTGGGTTCGTGGCCTCGGTGCTAGCCCACGTGCTCATCGACGGCGCCCATTTCGACTTCCTGCGCGAATGGCTGCGCCTGGTCTGAGCCTGGTCCGAGCCGAGCGCCGCCGTCCATAGGGTTAAATACGTCCTCCAATTTACCGCGGCACCCTGGAGGAAGAGCGTGACCACCGTCTACGACGTCCCGGCCGAGCCGCTGATCGAGAACGCGGCTTCCGAGCTTCGGGAGAACGACGCCTTCGAGCCCCCTGCGTGGGCCCGCTTCGTGCGCACCGGCGCGCACAAAGAGCGGCCGCCCGAGTCCGACGACTGGTGGTCCGTGCGAGCCGCCGCCGTCCTGCGCAAGGTCTACATGCACGGTCCCATCGGGACAGAGCGCCTGGCCGGTGCCTTCGGTGGCGCCCGCGACCGCGGTGTCAAGCCCGAGAAGGCCGTCAAGGGCTCTCGCAACGTGACCCGCACCATCCTCCAACAACTTGAAGAGGCTGGCCTGGTCAAGACGAACCAGCAGCGCGGTGGACGCGAGACCACGCCTCAGGGTCAGAAGTTGCTGGACGACGTCGCCCACCAGGTCAAACAAGACCTGGTCGACGACATCCCTGAGCTATCCAAGTACTAAGCTGGACGTGGCCTGCCATGGTTGAGGACGAAGAGCTCGAGGAACTCCGGCGACGCAAGCTCCGTGAGCTTGAGCAGGAGGCCGACAGCCGCTCCTCAGACGACGCCCGCCGCCAACAGGTGGAGGCGCAAAAGCAGGCCATCCTGCGACAAGTGCTCGAACCGGAGGCGCGAGAGCGCCTCCAACGGATCCGCATGGCACGGCCGAAAGTGGCTGAGAGCCTTGAGGCCCAGCTCGTTCAACTGGGCGCCTCCGGCCAGCTCGCCGAGCCGATCACGGACGACCAGCTCCGGTCGATCCTGGCGCGCTCCCAGCAGAACCGTCGAGACATCAACATCGAGAGGCGATGAGATTGGGTAAGAAGAGCCTCGGAAAGAAACGGCGCCTCGCGAAGGCGACCAAGAAGAACCGGCGCGTGCCAGCCTGGGTGGTCATGAAGACCGATCAAGAGTTCACCCAGCATCCCAAGCGGCACAACTGGCGCCGCAGCAAGCTCAAGAAGGAGTAGGGTGCCTGTGGCCGAAGATAGCCAAGAACGCGTTTACACCATCCCGATCCGGTCTCAGACCCGGCGGGTTCCCCGCAAGAAGCGAGCCAACCGCGCTGTGCGCGCCGTGCGCGAGTACATCGCTCGCCACATGAAGGCCGACCCAGACGCGGTCTGGCTCGACAACCCCGTCAACCAGGCCCTCTGGGCCCGTGGCCGCGAGAAGCCCCCGGCCAAGCTGAGGGTCCGAGCCATCCGGTTCGAAGACGGCGTGGTCGAGGTCTCGCTCCCTGAGGAGTGACGCGGACCGTCGCGACCGGGACCTTGGTGGACCGCCGTGCTCGTACAACTCCAGTTCATCGGTCGAGAGAGCCTCGGCGTCTACGCTCGCTCCACCGACGAGGTCTGCCTGGTCCCTCCCAGCCTCGGAGACGATGTGATCGAACAGACTGCTGAGGCTCTTGAGGTCCCCGCCGAACGCATCACCATCGGGGGCACCAGCATCATCGGCGCGTTGTGTGCGATGAACTCCAACGGTGTGCTCGTGGCCGACATCATCCACGAGCACGAGATCGAGCGCCTGGAGAGCCTTGGGCTCAACGTCGGCGTGCTCACGGGCAAACTCAACGCGGCCGGCAACGCCGTGCTCTGCAACGACAACGGCGCCGTGGTCGACCCACGCTGCCCGCGCCGGCTGCTCGGCGAGATCGAGGACGTCCTGGATGTGGACGTCGAGATCGGGACCGTTGGCGGGGTACGCACCCCGGCAGCGGCCTCACTGGTCACGAACCGGGGGGCCTTGGTCCATCCCAAGGCCACGGAAGCAGAGGTCGCCACCATCGAGGACGTGCTCAAGGTCGAGGCCATGCCTGGCACCGTCAACCACGGCTCGCCCTACGTGGGCAGCGGTGTTGTGGCCAACAGCCATGGAGCCCTGCTGGCCCCATCCACCACTGGGCCCGAGATGAATAGGCTTGAGGACGCCCTGGGCTATCTCGACTGAGCGCCTCTTGAACCACCTCGGATGATGCCCTCCGTCTCTGGACCTACTCTTTGGAGCCGCCACCGAACAGGTTCATGATCTTCGACGTGAGCTTGTTGGCCTGGGGCATCACGCGCTTGTCCCGGATCTCCTGGACACGCACGCGCACCTCCTCGACCTCGTCGGCCACGACATGGCCGGCCTGCTCGACCTTCTCCTTGAAAAGGGGTAGCCCCTCGTAGACCTCGTTCTCCACGCGCACGAGCGCAGTGTCCGCGCGCTCGCGCAGCACGACCACGTTCCCCTTGATCTCCTCGAGCATGCGCTCCACGTTGTCGCGAGCCTTGACCGGAAGGATCCGAGCCTCGGCCAACACATCCTGTTCGAACTTGATGCGGGCATCCTGGATACCCTCCTGGAGGACGACGCGCGCGTTCTCGATGCCTTCCAGGGCCCGCGTGGTCGCCAACCGTGTGGCCACGCCTGCCGTCTCGCCCTTGCCGGAGCCTCGACCCTGCCAGCTCCGAACCTCAGCAGGTGTGGCTCCGGTCGCCTCAGCCAGCTCGCCCGGATCTGCACCAGCCAGGTCGGCCTTGGATCGGATGCCCGCGTCGAAGAGCGCCACGGCCGCATCGTCGCCCACGCCATCGATGGCGGTGAGCTCGCGCAGGGCGATGGCTTGGTCACGCATGTCCGC
>CAYNEI010000083.1:0-8237 GCA_964396185.1 uncultured Thermoplasmatales archaeon | reverse complement strand
CCCTCCACCCGGATGTGCACAGGTCCGAAACCGAGCCAGCCATAACCGGCCTCGGGCCGAGCCCATCCAGATGCAGAGGCGAGGGCTCGCTGCGTTGCTCGTCCTCTCGGTCAGCTTGGCCGGCTGCGTCGACCTCTCCAGCGCTCCTGGCTGGCTAGGAGGCGATGGTCTCGAGACCCCGTCGTTCGACCAGGCAAGCCTCTTGCTCGAAGGCACCGACTGCAGGGAAGCCAAACTCTCCGTTCCCGCCAACGCCACGCGATTGGCCCGCCACGTTCCCGAGCACCACGTCCTCCAGACCGACCGGGACGGCCGTGGAGAGCTCGCGGTCACCGCCACCGCCTGCAGCGGGTTTCTCGTCAACGGGACCGGGATGAACGATACGATGCTCGTGCAGATCAGCGCCCATCTCAAGGGCTCCGAGCGCCAGCCCGGGCCCCACCTCTACACGCTTTGGACCCTGGCCTCCAACGAGACCCTGGCCCGCACCCTGACCCAGCACGGGTGGAACACGACCCACGTCCCGGCCATGGGGTTCGAGCAAGAGCAGACGTACGCCATCGCGTCCACCATCGATATCGAGGTGCCCTGGGACCGCTCCCTCGTACGGGTCACGGGCACGGCCGTGTCCATCGAGACCGAGACGCGCTTCGGCTCGGATGCCCCGCTTGGCTCCTGGAACTGGCACGAGGGCGAGCTAGGGGACCGCCTGCTCTACAGGGATCTGGCGGTCACGGATGTCGGGGCCATCAGCGGGGATCTCTGGACTCGACCCGGCAGCCTGATCGCCGGGCTGATGAACGCCACCAGCCAGGCGGGTGCTGGCCATCAGGCCAGCTTCAGCCTCACGGCAGGCGTCTTCGAGCGCTGACACCGATCACGGGGCCAGCAAGCTCCAGCCGTCCAGCACGCCCACGGCGGCCTGGCGGTCCCGGCTGTCCTCGGCGGTGGCGTTGGGCTCGCCGGCGCAGCCGTCTGTGCACCCCTCGGTGTAGCTGACCACGAAGGTCCCGTCCGGGTGCATGGCTCCGTCGATGAAATCCAGCAGGTTGCGGCTCGGGTCCCCGCCGCCCCCGATCCAGATGGGTCCGACTTGGACGGGGTCCTCGTCGGGGGTGACCTGGTAGCTCGTGAACGTCGGCTCGGCTGAGCCCGCGTCCTCGCTGGTCACCACGTGGAGGTGCCATCGAGCGGTCTCGTTGACATCTGGAGGGTAGTCGGTGGAGTCCTCGGTGCCCAAGAAGCCCATGGCGATGCGCCCGTCGTCCCCGGCGGCCATGGCGGCGAAGACCGTGGAGCCCACGCCAGGCGGGTTGACGACCCAGGGACCATCCCAGGACTGCCCGACATCCGTGGTGCGGGCCAGGTAGGTGCGGTGGTCGTCGCCCTGCCAGAGCGCGTACATCGTTCCATCCGGGGTGAAGGCGATCTCCGGTGAGAGGGTGTCCCCGCCGACCTGGGGCCCGGTGCGGACCTCCCAGGTGAGCCCCGAGTCCGTGCTGACAGCCAGGAAGAGCCCCTCGCAGAACCAGCTCTTCGGCACGACCATGGTGCCGTCTGGTGCGGCCATGGGGTGGCCGTTCTGGCCAGCGCAGTCCTCGCTGCCCGGGGGCGCTGTCACGCTGTCCCAGACAGGCTGGTTCGCCGGCCAGGTGAGCCCACCGTCGTAGCTCATGAGACACGACGTGGAGGCCAGCTGGTTGTAGCAGAGGTAGAGCACCGTGGGATGCGCAGCGCCAGCGACAGGAGGCGCGTCCGGTCCGGGCGGGCCGCTGGAGAGGGTCTGGCGGTCGAAGGGCTGGATCACCGGGCAGGCACCGTGGCGCTCGGTCCACGACTCCCCCTCGTCCGAGCTCATGATGATGCTCGAGCACGCAAGCGCGGGGTACATGGGCGCATCGTACACGATGTCGGTGATGGGGTCGACCCAGAGCATGGGATCAGCGTTGAAGAACGGGTCCACAGGCGCGCCCTCGAGGGCGAAGTCGTAAACCTGCTCCCACGTCGCGCCCTTGTCCTGGCTGCGCTGCACGGTCTCGAAGGTGGCCACGAAGAGGTTGCCCTGGCTGGTGATGCCCATGGTGGGCTCAGCGCCCTGGACGCCGGTCAGGTGGTAGAGGGGCTCAGCGAGCTCGCTGGCATCCGGCAGCGGAAGCTCGGTGCCGTTGGCGGTGAACCGGGCCACCCCCGGGATCTGCTCAGGGAGCTCCGGGGTCTCGGTGGTGGTCTCGTTCAACGTGTCATCGTCGCTCCCGATGCAGCCCAGAAGCGCTGGGGTGATCAGGAGCGCTGCTACCAGCCAGCCTCGCATGGCCAGCAGTGGGGGAGGGGGGTTATGAAGGTTCACGTGTCAGGACTGCGCGGTTCAAGGGCGATCCGTCGCCAGCGCAGGCCACGGATCGGTCACGACCGAACGGGTTGCGAGCGTTTATCACGGCCGGGGCCCTCCATCGGGCTCGGTGGAACTTTGGCCCCTCGCGAACCGGCTCGTTCGAACGGCGTGGGGTGTGCAGCTTCGCTCGCGCTGCTGCTCCTGGCCGCAGCCCTCGCATCTAGCGTGCTCGGGGGCACGAGCGGCCAGGACGGCTCCGAGACGGGGTTCGGCGCCGTTGTCGAAGCGGATCGTGGTGTCCGCGCGCTACGTTCGATGGATGGGCCCGACGGCGGTCCCGCCACGCTTTGCTTCTACGACCTGGATGAGGACGGCATCTTCACCTCAGGCGACCCTGCGTATCTCGCGCATGCTTGCGACCAAGGGGTGAGCGGCAACGACGTGCGGCTCCACGCTCCGCGCACAGGTGGTCTGGGGAGCCAGGTACGCGCAAGCAACAGCGACTTCGGGCGCCCACTCATGCACCTGGTCGACAACGATGGTGTCCGGTTCCATGATATGGACGGGGACGGAGCGTTCACCGTCTCGGGCGAGACCGTCTACGCGGACGTGGATCTCGACGTGACCGTCTCGCCGGGTGACCTCGAACTCAGCGGCTCCAACGCTGGGGACGTGGTCTCGGGAGACCATCCCCTCGAAGGCACGGGCCTGATCAACCCCGCATCGTTCAGCGTCTCATGGACGTACTTCGACGCTCGTGGCCTCGGGGAGTACACCGCTGGCTCGCCGGTGTACTTGGATGCTGACGGTGACGCCCTCGTCACGGTCCCGGATGTACGGTTCACGGCAGAGGACCCAGCGTTCCCGTTGCTGGGCTTCGGCGAGGCTGTGTCCCCAGGGGACGATGACCTCGTCCACGCCTACACCGCCGGAGCAACGGTGCCGAGCGAGCTCTGCTTCACCGACGAGGATGGCGATGGCACGCTGGGTGCCGATGAACGGGTTTTCCTCGCCTCGGCGTGCACGGAGGGCGTCGTAGGCAACGACATCCGTCTCGTCAACCCTCTCACGGGAGGCCTGGGGACCCAGGTCCGCGCCAGCAACTCCGATTACGCGCAACCGCTCGTCCGCCTGGCCCAGGATGAGGACGTGCGCTTCCGGGACAGCGATGGCGACGGCATCTTCAGCCTAGGGGACCGGATCTTCATCGACAGCGATGCGGACCGCGTGGTCTCCGTAGGCGATGTCGTTCTCACTGGGCCCGATGCCGGAACCGTCGTGGTCTCCAACCATCAGCTCCTCGGTCAAGCCCTCGTGGTCGACGCGGGGTTCAGCGTGGTCTGGGCCCTGCTCGATCAGACGGGTGACGCCGTCTACGACCATGGGGACACGGTGTTCATCGACACGGATGCAGACGGGTTCGCGACCCTCCAGGACGTGCCCTTGAACTACGCGAGCTTCGGGCAGCCCCTGACGATCCAGGACCCAGAGACGGTCCCGCTGCTCACCCCACCAACCAGGTTCAACGCCAGCGAACCCGTCGAGAGCATCGGCTACGCTGACGACGACGCGGATGGGGTCCTCGATCCTGATGAGCCGGTCTACCTCGCCGCGCACCCGAACCAGGAGACCAGCATCGACGATCTCCGGTTGGTTGGACCGGCGGGGTACGCCGCAGGGAGCGAGGTGCGTGCGGCAGCCACGGACTTCGGGATCCCGCTTACCAGCCTCACGAGCACGCACCCAGCCAGCCTCCAGTTCTACGACGCCGCGGGCGACGATGGGTTCAGCCGGGCTGATACCCTCTACGTGAGCCTGGACGGCGATGCCGCTCGAATCGAGGTTGGCGATCTGATCCTCTCGGGTCCCGAGGCAGGGACCCTGGTCGATTCCTCGAACCCCTCCCTGGTCAACCGCCTACAAGGCTACGACGGTTCGCTCGGCTTCCTCGACGCCGACGCTGATGGGATCTACAGCGCGGGCGACGTGATGTTCCTCGACTCCGATCAGGATGGCTGGGTCACAGTCGCCGATGTCCGACTCGCCGGGGGCAGCGGGACCGATGGAGACACCGGCTCGAGGGATGGTGAGGGGTTAGAATCCGACGCGGACCAAGATGGTGTTCCAGACAGCTCGGACAATTGCCCAGAGGTGGTCAACCCGGGTCAGAACGATGAAGACGGGGACGGCGTCGGGGACGCGTGTGACGGGTCTGAAACCGGGGACACGGATCAGGATGGCATCTCCAACGACGAGGACGACTGCCCCGATCGTGCAGGGAACCACACGAACGGGGGCTGCCCCGATGATGCCCCGAGCGAGCCTGACGCGGACGAGGACGGTGTCCCCGACAGCCAGGACAACTGCCCTGACACGCCGAACGCGGACCAAGCCGACCGCGACGATGACACGATCGGGGATGCCTGCGACGACCACGACGACAGGGAAGACACAGACGACGATACAGTGGTCGACCAAGAGGACCTGTGCCCCGAGCTCCCCGGTCCACCGGACAACGATGGCTGCCCGCTTGAGGATGTGACGATGCCTGATCCTGAGGGCAACGAGACGGTCCCCCTCGCCGACGACCCGGACGGCGACAGCATCGTCGGCGAGGACGACCGGTGCCCCGAACGAGCTGGGCGAAGCGATACCTTCGGCTGCCCGCTGGACGGGGAACTCGGACGCCTCAACCTGAACGGTTCCGACCAAGAGATCCGGGGGGCCCCAGCGCCCGGCTCCGCTTCCCTTCTCGTGGTCTCGTTGGTGGCTGCCTTCGTCGCGGCGCGGGCTCAGTAGCCGGCCCGCCACCCCCCACCGGCGCGCGGGCGCCTCCGTAGCGTCTTGCTTGTTCCCGAAGCCTCTTAAAGAACAAGTCCCTCCCGAGCCCGAAGCTCATGGGCCGCCGTCACGTCTTCACCAGCGAATCCGTCACCGAGGGGCACCCTGACAAGCTCTGCGACCAGGTCAGCGATGCCATCCTCGATGCGATCCTGGCCGGTGACCCCCAAGGACGCGTGGCGGCCGAGACGGTGGCCTCCACAGGCCTCATCCTCGTCACCGGCGAGATCACGGCCGAGACCCCCTACGAGATCCCCGACATCGTTCGCACCACGCTGCGCGAGATCGGCTACACCGATGCAGCCTACGGGCTCGATGCGGACACCTGCTCCGTGCTCAGCGCTGTCAACGAGCAGTCCCCGGACATCGCCCAAGGCGTGGATCCCTCAGGCCAGGGAGAGGGAGCTGGCGACCAGGGCCTCATGTTCGGCTACGCCAGCGACGAGACGCCCGAGCTCATGCCGGCGCCTATCATGTACGCCCACAAGCTGGCCCGTCGGCTCGCCGAGGTCCGCAAGGACGGGACCCTGGCGTACCTGCGCCCGGATGGGAAGAGCCAGGTCACCCTCAGCTACGACGACGGCGAGCTCGACCAGGCCACGGCCATCGTGCTGGCCGCCCAGCACGACGATGACATCGAGGTCGAGACGCTGCGCGACGACCTGCGCGAGCACGTGGTCGCGCCTGTGATCCCGGCCGAGCTGCTGGGCCCCGATGTCGACTACTTCATCAACCACACGGGCCGCTTCGTGCGAGGCGGCCCATTCGCCGACTCCGGCTTGACGGGCCGCAAGATCATCGTGGACACCTACGGTGGCCGCGCCCCCCACGGAGGGGGAGCGTTCAGCGGCAAGGACCCCACCAAGGTCGACCGCTCGGCCAGCTACTACACCCGCTACGCCGCCAAGAACGTCGTGGCCGCTGGTCTGGCTCGAGAGTGCACGATCCAGGTCGGCTACTCCATCGCCAGCCGGACCCCTGTCGGAGTGTACATCGACACGCACGGCACGGGCGTGGTCGACGAGGACCGCATCGCGGACCTGGTGGCCAAGGCCTTCGACTTCAGCCCCTCCAGCATGATCGACGAGCTCGATCTCCGCCGACCCATCTACCGCGACGTCGCCGCCTACGGCCACCTCGGCCGAACCGACCTCGACGTCCCCTGGGAGGCCACCGACCGCGCCGACGAACTCCAGGCCGCTGTCGGGGACAAGGCCCGACCCCCGTCGCTCGATTGACCGGCCGGTGCGACCTTCGAGGAGGAAGCCCCAAATGGTCCCCCGTCCATCCCGCGCCATGGACCGGGAGACCAGGGATCTCACCCCCTACGTCGTCGCAGCATGGGGATCGCTACTGCTCCTCGTGGCGGCCCACGGCATGCTGGCGAGCCAGGCGCTCTCCGAGGGGCGCATGACCCCTCCGATGGGCGCTGCGACGAACGAAACGGTGACCGTCGTCGTGGGCGCCTTGGTTCAGCCCGGCGACGAGCTCCGGGTCAACCCAGTGCCCGCCCCCTTCCCACCCATCTTCTCGCATGCCGAGTTCTGGATCGCCGAGGGCGGCAACCGGTCGGCGTGGCTGGAAGGAGGGACCCAAGGGCCCTTTTACACGGGGAGCGAGCAAGCGGGGGTCCCCGTCCCTCTCGCCGAACCGGGCCAGGCCTTCGACTGCCAGCGCCCCACGGCCGCGGACTCGCCCACCGTCGTGGTCGCTGTACCCCCTGAACCTAGCGGTGAAACTCACGGGGAAGCGCGCCGGAGCTTGCTCCTGGTCTGGCGCTTCCACGTCCCGGAGGGAGCCAGCGTGGACCAGGGTTGGCAGGGAGGAGAGGATCCTGGGGCCCAGCTCGCCCACGACCTCGAGCACGCGGTCTTCTTCGACGCCTGTCATGCCGAGATCACCCTCGTGCCCTCGTGGTTCAAGGGGATGCGCTCGGCCCTCCCCGTCGCTGAAGGCGTGGTCGGCCTGGCAGCCCTCCTGGCCACCGGGGCGCTTGCGAGACGACGGCTGGGCTCGCACGAAGCGCCCCTCGATCGTGATCCCCCCAGCGCCATGGTCCAGCTCCTCCGAGAAGGGGAGGGCTTCCTCCACAGGACCCGATGGCTGCTGGCCGCCTCCGGGCTCCTTCTCCTCGCGGCAGCCGGCCTCCTGCTCCTGCTCCACCTGAACCGGTTCGCCCCTCCCATCACCCTGGCCGGCGGGGCTCCCTGGGTTGGTACCCTTGCGACAGCCGTACTCCTCGCCGCCTGCGTGGGGCTTGCTGTCGTGTGGTGGACGGCCGTGGTCCGAGTCCATCGCGCCCTCGGGACCATGCGCGAGGCGATCGGTTCCTGGGAGCTCGAGGAGTGATAGAACGATGGGGGCCGATGAGCTCGATCCCCCGAAGCGGCCCGATCTCTTCGTCGTGGCCCGCTTCCTCGGGCGGCTCGCCGAACCCGGGGCCGAGCATACCCGCAGCTCCCTCCAGCGCGCCGCGGGGGTCAACTACGACGTTTTCCGCCGCTATCTCAAGCTCCTTGAGGACCGGGGGCTCGTGCGGATCGAAGCGGTGGAGGGGGGCTCGGATCGCATCCATCTGACCCGAGCTGGACGGGAAGCGCGCCAAGAGCTCGTGGACTGGCTCCGGGACGTCTTCGGCGCTGCCCTGCGCTGAGCAGGCCAGCACGAGCGAGCCCCGAGCTGTTTTTATCCCACGCCCCCCCTGCCATGGCCATGCACCGGGACCTGATGGACATCCTTCGCTGCCCCGTCGACAAGGGCGTGCTCGAGCTCAGCGTCGAGACCGAGGACGACCAGGGGGAGATCCTGGAAGGTACGCTGACCTGCCAGGAGTGCGACCACGACTACCGCATCGAGGACGGCATCCCGAACCTGCTCCCCCCGGACCTGCAAGCCGAGATCGAGGAGGAGCTGGCGGGAGCAAGCGAGTAGAGGCGGCAGCGGTCGGTTGGCTGGTTCGCGGGGTTTGCTACAACACGGAGACACGGAGCGAACGGAGACAACCGAGTTATAACGATCATAACACTCTCTTCTCGCCACGAGGGGGGGGGGGGGGGGGGGGGGG
>CAYNEI010000082.1:0-8669 GCA_964396185.1 uncultured Thermoplasmatales archaeon | reverse complement strand
AGAAGGAGGCGCTCATCGACATGGGCATCCACACCGCCGAGCTCGTCAAGCACGCACCCGGCCGGGTCAACAGCCTGCTGCGCAAGCTCGAGCAGGATGAGTTCCACGTCCAGGTCGACCTCGGTGGCCTGGACACCTACCAGGAACACCAACGCGACAACGTCATGCGCGGCTCCATCTCAGCCATCGCAGCCGCATCCCTGCTCGCCGCCGGCATCATCCTGGCCACAGGCAACGCCGCCGAGCTCGGCCGCTTCGGCCTGGTCGCCGGCATCATCCTGCTGCTCTGGCTGTTCACCCTGCTCTGGATGGGCGGCGGTGAGTGATCCAAGCCCCCACCCAATCCACAGGAACGGTTAAGTCACGCCAAGCGCCCTGTGGGCCCATGCGAGGCAAGGGAGCGCTCTTGGCACTGCTGCTCGCCACCGTGGCCCTCACCGGCTGCATCGGCAGCGAGGAGCTCGATCAAGCGGCCACCACGCCATCAGCCCCGGGCCCGGTCGAGGAGCTCATCGAGCGCACCGTGAGCCTGATCCCGGACCCAGGCATGGGCGAGCCCAGCTTGGGCGTCACGAGCGACGGCGTGCTCTTCACCAACGGGCGCGACGGCGCCTACCGCAGCACCGATGGCGGCCAGAACTGGACCGCCCTGGGCGATCCCACCGACCCCGTGCCCAACTTCGACCCGGATCTGGCCGTGGACAAGGACGGCAACGTCTGGTTCGACGTGCTCTACCTCGCCTGCAACGCGGTCTCGGTCAGCCAAGACGGAGGCGACACATGGAGCCCGGTCAACCCGTTGGCCTGCAACGGCCCCGGGGGCGATCGCCAGTACGTCGTCCCCACCGAAGGCTGCGAGGCCTTCCTCTACTACCACCAGCTCCCGACCTTCCACCAAACCGCCGTGCGCACCACCGACTGCGGCACCACATGGGTGCCCACAGGCCCCGTGGAGTTCCCCGACCACCACCTGGCCCTCAACGAGGGCAGCGGCTGGGGCGGCGGCGGCTTCTGGAACGAGGCCACCGACACGGTCCACTTCACGTTCACCTGGTTCATGGACGGCCCTGCAGGCCCCGGCGGATGGGCCCCTGCCACCGCCGCCTCCAGCGACGACGGCCTCACCTGGGAGGTCCGCACGCCCGAGCCCGCTCAAGGCGAATCCGTGGGCCTCTCGCTCGTCGTGGGCGCTGCCGACGACGCGGGCAACATCTACCTCGCCTGGGCCGAAGCGCGTGGCAGCGGCGACGACATGGCCGTGCTCTACGCGTCTAGCCCCGACGACGGCGAGACGTGGACCGAGCCCGTGCGCATCGACGACGGTCAAGGCTCAGCGGTCTTCCCAGCCATCACGGCCGGCGCCGATGGCCAGATCGCCATCGCCTACTACGAAGCCGACGAGCAGGCCTACCCCACCGAGCTCCCTGATGAGGCCGCCTGGAACGTCACGTTGGTCACCATCGAGAACGCCACGAGCCCAACCCCCATGCTCGAGCGCTTCACGCTTTCTGATCAGATCGTGCGCCACGGGCCCATCTGCCCGGACGGCACGAGCTGCATGGGCGACCGGGAGTTCCTCGACTACTTCGCGATCAAGACCCTGCCTAGTGGCGGCATCGCTGCCGTCTACAACAGCATGCTCCACGGAGAGGAGGAGGGCGACCTGGTCAACGTGTTCACGCAGATCGACGAGCCCCTGCTCTCCCACGGAGGTGACCAGCCATGAAGACATCCCTACCCCTCGCCATCGCGCTGCTGCTGACAACACCCGTGCTCGCAGGCTGTCTGGGCCTGGGTGGTGATGAGGTCGATGAGGCCATCGAGCCCGGCGCCGGCGCTGCCGAGGCCAGCCCGGAGACCGGGATCAGCATCCCAGCACCCACCTGGACCATCGGCCAGTGGTGGGCCTGGGAGAGCCCGCAGATCGGCACCTACACCTACGTGGTCACAGGCGAGCAGGGAGGCGACTGGATCGTGGACACGGACAACGAGGACACGGCGTTCTTCGACGCCCAGAGCGACATCAGCTTCCTGGGCCCCGTGCGCAAGAGCGACCTGGCCGGCAGCCAGGGCGACACGCGTGTGCGGTTCTTCGACTGGCCGCTGGAGCTCGGCAAGACGTGGACGACCACCTGGGATGGCGTGCAACGCACCATCGAGGTCGTCGCCATCGACGAGGAGAAGGCCCAGCTCGAGGCGCGCCAGGACGGCCGTCTCGCGGTCACCTACGAGTACCGCGTCGCCTCAGAGGGCATCGGCAACACCGCCTTCCTCGACGCCAGCGGAGAGGCGACCTTCGACGTCCGCTTCATGCGGGCCGGCGAGAACTTCACCGGCACCCCCGTGAGGTGGAACCTGGAGACCCTCGTCGAGCAAGCCGGCACCATCGGTCCAACCCTGGACAGCTGGGGCGGCCAGTTCGAGATCGCCGAGGGAACCACGGACCTCCACCTCACCATGAACGCCACCTGTCCTTCAGGCGCGCTCTCTTTCGGTCTCAGCCCCGCCGAGGACCTGTTCGCCGAGACCGCAGACGAGGGCTGGAGCGTGAGAGAGCGCTGCCCCCACGACGTGGCCGTCCAGGGCCCCATCGTCGAAGCACCCAGCCCGGGCCAGTGGAGCGCCGGCTTCCAGGCCACCTCCCCCCAGGAGGAGGGCAGCTACGACATCACGCTCTTGGCGCGAACGCTGCAGAGCGTAACCATCGGCTGAGCCTGCGCGCTCTGCCCATCAACGGTCGTACGAAGTTGTAGCGCCTAGCCTGGCAAGGCTGGGGAGAAGCTCAGTGCCCGTATCGCGGTTCTTAAGGTGGAGGGGCACCGTATCCTAATCTGATGCCTGAGCGCTCCGATCCCGACACGGAGGAGATCCGAGAGCGGATCCGCCCGATCCTCGAGCGGCACGGGATCACCCGCGCAGGCCTGTTCGGCTCGGTGGTCCACCCTGGGACCCAGGCACCCAACGATGTAGACCTCCTCGTCGAGGTACCTGCGAGCTATTCGCTGCTCGATATGGGTGGCTTGAAGGCTGACTTGGAGGACGAGCTTGGGATGACCGTCGACTTGGTGGAGTACGATCAAGTCCATCCGCAGCTGCGCAGCCGGATCCTCTCAGAGCAGGTCGCAGTCCTATGAGTCGGGAGCTAGGGCTACTCATCGAAGACATCCTTGAGAGCATCCAGCGGATCGAGGACTACACTCGTGGGATGAGCATCGAGGAGTTCCTGGACAACGGCCTGGTGCAGGATGGTGTCGTGCGTCGGTTGCTCGTCATCGGCGAGGCGGCGAAAGGGATCCCCGAGGAGGCAAGGCGATCATGGGCTGGCGTCCCCTGGAGGGAGATGGCCGGGATGCGAGACATCCTCATCCATGCCTACTGGGGCGTCAACCTCCACCGCGTCTGGGCGGTCGTCCAGGACGATATCCCTGAGCTACGTGGAGCGATCCTCAAGATCCTTGAGGATGTGGACGCTGGCTGAAACGGCCTGGCCGATGCCCGCGACACCCCCCAGCTTACGCCCGTCTAGCGCTCAGCCTACAACGATCGAGAAGAGGCTGAGCGCACGCGTCGTCGAGTCGTTCACTCGACGAGCATCTTGGCCAGCTGCGGCGTGTACTTCCAATCGAGGGGAAGCTTGCCGGAGCGCTTGTAGTACTTGGCCAGCCGACGGATCTTGGACTCCACTTGCTGGAGGCCTCGCCGGTTGTGCAGGTCCTTGTGGTTGTCGGCCAGGTGCTCGCGCAGGTTGAGCGCGCGGGCCATGAGGTTGCGGAGATCCTCAGGGAGCGAGGGCGCCAGATCGTGGCCCTCAAGCAGCTCCGTGACGGACTTCCCGGTGGCAGCCTTGACGTCCGGCACGGCGTACTGGTCCCGCAGGATGGTCCCGATCAGGGCGGTCTGCTTGCCATCCTTGGCGAGCTTGACGACGAGCTCCTCCACCTCCTCGGCGGAGAGGCTCACCCACTCGGGGTTCTCGTGAGCGGCTTTGCGGGTGCGGGCGATCGCGGATTCCTCAGAAGCCATCGTGCCACCTGGGGAGCCGCCAAACGACTCCTCGTATATAGCCCTACGCGTGCGGCGGCTCGGGGCTCCCGGCCTCGCGCTGATGGCGCCGAGGCCGCGATCGTAGCGCGCCTGCGGCGCGCGCCAGATGGTGGGGGGGTTGTGTGAGAGCAGCGTGTCTGGGTTCGCAGAGTCGACCATCCAGGGGTAGCTGCGACCGCTCCCTCCACGAGCACCCCGCCTTCCGCCGTTTTAATGCCCCGAACGCGCGCTTTTCAGCGTGCTGCAAGCGCGCTCTCCTGGCGAGCACAGCCCCAACCCCTGTCATATCTGTGGTCACAGGCCGGAGGGGCCTGATGAAAGGCTTAAGTAGGCGGGTCTCGCGAGCTTTGGCCTGTCCAAGCCAACGCTGCGCTCTCGCGTGGCTACTTGGAGGTAGCAAGGATGAAGGCCAATATCCAAGCGATGAAGAGGGTCCGCGACGACGAGGGTGTCAGCCCTGTCATCGCTGTGATCCTCATGGTAGCGATCACTGTCGTGCTTGCCGCGACCGTGTACGTGTGGGTAAGCGGGTTCTCGAGTGATGATGGGGGCCCGGAGAACGCTCAGGTTCGAGCCGTTGGGTTCGACTCTGATAACAACGGAGCCTCGGACTGGATCCGACTGACGCTCGTGCGTGGTGAGAACGCGCCTTACGGTGATGCTGCGATGACGTTCAGTCTCACCGCTCCGGACAACACACTGACCACCCACAACGCGAGTGATGCGGCTGCCCGGGTCCTCTGTGAGAACCCTGACGATGGTGGCACAGCCGACGATGGTCTGTGTGAGGTCGCAGCCGATGCGTTCGGCAATGACGCAGACGACGAGTGGGATACTGGCCAGGCCCTGTACGTACCCTGCCAGGAGAATGGGCGCCACCTGCTCTCCCTGACGATCCGCAACAGCGTCGTCCTCGAGGACTCGGTCCGCTGTGACGAGATCGCTCAGTAAGTAGCCTGATCGTCAGCGGGTCGCCTTGAGCGGCCCTCGACCGACGGGCGCCTTCTGGGCGCCCGTCTCCTCTCCTTCTTCCTATTCTCGATCCACCAGCCTAGCCCCAGCTCCAGCCATTTGGCCGTAGGCGACAGGGGACCTCTGGACCTTCACCGGTTTCCCGTTCTCAAGCCGTTCATATACGCTCGCCGCGCGAGAAGAGCCCATGCCAAGGGGTCTACGTCCACACAGGCTCCCTTGGAGGTGCTCATGATGAAGGCGAATCTCCACGCGAAGGAGCAAGACGTGCACGATGACTCCGGCGTCAGTCCGGTCATCGCGGTCATCCTGATGGTAGCGATCACGGTCGTGTTGGCTGCCACCGTGTATGTATGGGTTAGCGGGTTCTCGAGCGACGACTCGGGCCCAGAGAACGCTCAGGTCCGTGCTGTCGGGTTCGACTCCGACGGTAACGGCGCTTCGGACTGGATCCGACTGACACTGGTGCGTGGGGAGAACGCACCTTATGGCGAAGCGGCTTTGGACTTCACCCTGACCGATCCTGACAACGCGCTTACGACCCACGATTCAACTGCGGAGGATCAGGCGATTCTCTGTAATGAGCCGACCGAGGATGCCGCAGGCGGCACAGAGGATACCTGCGAAACGGACCACGCGTTCGGTGACGAGACGACATACGACGACGAGTGGGACACGGGCGAGGCCCTCTATGTCCCGTGCCAGGACTCCGGCCGCCACCTCATCTCCTTGACGATCCGTGACAGCGTGGTCCTCGAGGAAACCATCCGCTGTGATGAGGACGCCAAGACTGCGTGATCATCGGGAGCTGGCCCGCGCCGTCCGCCCGCACGGACGCGCCTCCAGGCGCGTCCGTCTTCTCTTTCTCCCCCCACCCAGCACGCGCGCCGCTGGGCTCCGTACTTTCCTCTCCCAACTGACCTTTGGACCTCAGCCGAAGGCCCGTTCCGATGGCGCTCAAATATCCGGGAAGCTGAGGGGTCCATGCCGAGGGACCTGTCGGTTACGGGCACCCCTTGGAGGTGCCGACGATGAAGGCCAATCTCCGTGCGATCAAGCAAGGGGTGCGCGATGACTCGGGTGTCAGCCCGGTGATTGCGGTCATCCTCATGGTAGCGATCACGGTCGTGCTCGCCGCGACCGTGTACGTGTGGGTCAGTGGGTTCTCAACCGACGACACTGGCTCAGAGAACGCCCAGGTCCGTGCTGTCGGCTTCGATTCCGATGGGAACGGCGCCTCGGACTGGATCCGGCTCACGCTGGTGCGTGGCGAGAACGCGCCGTACGGTGAGGTTGCGCTCGACTTCATCCTGACCGCGCCGGACAACACTGGGATCACACACGATTCGAGTGAGACGACGCAAGCGATCCTCTGTAACGAGCCCGACGAGGACGCTGCTGAAGCCGGAACTTGTGTGGTTGCAGATGCCTTCGGCAACGATGCTGACGACGAATGGGACACCGGTGAAGCCCTCTACGTCCCATGCCAGGACTCTGGCCGCCACCACTTGTCCCTCACGATCCGGAACAGCGTGGTGCTTGAGGACTCGATCCGCTGCGACGAGGCCGCTGCTGACGGGGTCAGCTGATCCTTTCAGGACCAGCGACTCTCTCAACCCTGGCATCAGAACGGGCGCACCTGGGCAGGTGCGCCCGTTCCCCCTTCGGGGGCTCCTTCGGCCGCAGGGAGGTCCATGCGCGGAGTTTATACCTCGATAGTCCCGTGGCTGGCCATCCAGGCGACTCGCGGGGTTCGTTGTGCCTGGGGTGGTGGGTATGAAGGCGAATCTGCACGCAAGGGGCAAGGAGTTCGATGGGGACCCGGGCGTGAGCCCGGTGATCGCGGTCATCCTCATGGTGGCGATCACGGTCGTGCTCGCTGCCACCGTGTACGTCTGGGTGAGCGGCTTCGGGTCCGAGGACTCGGGCCAGGAGGACGCCAGCGTCCGGGCCACGGGCTACGACTCGGACGGCAACGGCGCCAACGACTTCATCCGGCTGACCTTGGTGCGGGGTGAGAACGCGCCGTACGGTGTCGCGGCGCTCGATTTCAACGTGACCGATCCTGACAACGATGTGCTCGCCCACCGGCCAGGCGGCACAGACGGTGAGGTCCTCTGCGTCACCCCCGCGGCGGAGGGCGGCACCGCCGCGGGGTACGACGCTGAGTGCGACGGGACCGATGGCGACCCCTTCGACGGCGACGACACATGGTCCACGGGTGCGGCCCTCTACGTGCCCTGCCAGGGCTCGGGCTCCCATCTGCTCTCAGTGGTGGTTCGAAGCTCGCTGATCCTCGATACGACGGTGCGGTGCGACGAGGTGGCGCCGACCTCGTAGTACCACGTGTTAATCCCGCAGCTCATACGGGGCCGTCTGGACCACCGTAGAGGATCTCGTCGATCTTCTCGTGGTCGATCCCGCCGAGTGGGAGGCTCGTCGAGGAGAACCGCTCCTTCTCCTCCTCTGTGAGCTGAGGGGGCTCGTCGAGGATCCCGAGCGCGGCCGGGTGCTTCTCGGCCACGTCTAGAAGTCGATGGAGGACCTCCTCAAGGCTCGGGCGCTCTTCGGTCTCCAAGGCGATCCGTGCTTGGAGCCTTTCCAGCCTGCGCATGTCCTCTTCCCGGATCGGTACCGTCGTAGGCATCGCCGCACCGCCGAGCCGGGAGAGCTCTGGGAGGGCTAAAACCTGACCCCCGTGGTGCTCCTTGTGCCCTTGTGGTGAGGGGTTGGTTCACTCGGAGGAACAAGAAGTGGTCCGGCCGTGACGGACGCGCACGCGGCGGCGGTTCATGCCCGCCTTCCATGCCTCCAGCGCTCGCGACCCCGCCGAAGCGGTGCCGTCCTCCTTGCCGGCCTCAGGCGCTTCCGGGGCATCCCGGGGCGGTACCTCGACCGGCGCGGATGAGGCCTGCCGACCACCCGAAGGCGATCGCAGGGGCAGGCACGTGCTCGCGCGGGGGCACCGGGGAAGCGGTGTCCGCTCGTGCACGCAGCGGCTCCATCGGGCTTGTTGGACGCCTGCGACGTCCGTCCCCCGAGGGGGGCTCGATGGCCAGGGGCTCGCACGGGGATCCCGTGCGATGGAGCGCGGCGCAAGCGCCACGCGAACCTCGTGCGCGTCCTTCACGACGCGGGAACATGCATGGGCCTTGGTAACATATACCACTGTCGCCGAAACGCCTTAGAAAAGGTGAAACAGGCGCCGTAAAGCTCATATTCGACCGGTTTCACGTGGACCCTGTCCGGGGCCCTGTTGCGGCCAGCCGTGAACCCGACCACCAAGGCCACGAGGGTCACTACGGGCCACCAAGGACCCTGGAGATCGGTGGTCACCTTCGGTCTGTTCCCTTCGTGGGGGTCCCCCCTGGTTGGTTCCCCTGTGGCCCGTCGTGTCCTCCGTGTGCTTCTTGGTCCCACCCCAGGGACGTCTCCATGGTCCGACCCCAGGTCTTCTCCGCCCGTTCGAGGGAGGACAACCCTTTTGCTCCGGTCACCGTCTGGGGCCGCCATGCCTCCTGAACCGACCCCCGCCGGCCCAGGCGAGCGCGCTCGCCTCATGGTCGCCCTGGACCAGATGAACCTCTCGCGGGCACTCGAGATGGCCGCGGACGCCGTGGCCGGCGGCGTGGACATCCTGGAGGCAGGCACGC
>CAYNEI010000081.1:0-8706 GCA_964396185.1 uncultured Thermoplasmatales archaeon | reverse complement strand
AGGTACTCGAGGTTGACCTGGTGGACGATCCCGATGCCAGGTGGGACCACCCGGAACTTCTCGAAGGCCTGCTGGGCCCACTTGAGCGCCTTGTACCGCTCGCCGTTGCGCTCGTACTCCTTCTCGACGTTGAGCGCGTAGGCCTCCTCGGCTCCGTAGAAATCCACCTGGACGCTGTGGTCGATGACCAGATCGCACGGGACCTCGGGCTCGACGATGCTTGGATCCTTACCGGCGCGCTCGGCCGCCGAGCGCAGCGCAGCCAGATCGACGACGGCGGGCACGCCGGTGAGGTCCTGCAAGACGACGCGGCTTGGCGTGTACGGGACCTCGACGTCCGGGACGTCCGGTGTCCAGGAGGCGGCGTTGCGCACGTCTTGCTCGGTGATGGTCTCGCCATCGAGGTTGCGGAGCACCGACTCGATGAGGACCCGGATGCTCACCGGCAGCTTGGCGAGCTCGCAGAGACCCTGCTCCTCGAGAACGTTGAGATCCACCATCTTGTGGGCGGTCCCATCCACCTCGAGGGTCGTGAGGGCGTCGAAGGGATCCGGCGTGGGCGACATGGACGGCTGAAAGGGGGCGGGGTTCAAGAGGCTTGCCAAGGGCGCGCTGCCCCGCCGCGCTGGCTCACCGGTCACGCACGCGCCAGGAGAACAGCGCCAGGCTGGCCAGGGCAAGCGTCCAGAGGATCGTGCCCGGCGCGAGCTGGGGGTGGATACGCTCCTGCACGGAGTCCGGGTCCCCGTGGGCGCTGGGACCCTGCTCATGCACCGTGAGCGTACGGGGTGGCAACGGGATGTCCTCTCCCGCGGTGATATCCACCACGGGGATGAGCGTGTACGTGCCGGGGGCAGGTGGATCCCAGAAGACCTCCAAGAGCACGGGTCGGTCGGCCTGAAGCGTGAGGGGCGCATGGGTTTCGGCGTCCACAGCGCGGCCATCGTGCTCCATCACCACCGTGAGCCCGGCCCGCCCGAGGGCATCGCTGGGCGCCTCAAGCACGACACGCACCGCCACCGAGCTGCCCACCACCGGCTCGTCGGCCACGATCTCGTAGCGTGTGATCTGGATGCCGCTGGCCTGTGGGGCAAGCAGCCCGTCCGGGTCCTCCAGGCGCGTGTTCTGATCCGCCATGGCCGGTGTCAGGGCTAGCAGGAGCAGGCAGGCGAAGAGCAGCGCTACCGATGCGAGGCCACGGCCCATGCAAGGGGTGTTGGCGTCGAGCTCCCTCTAGGGGGTTGGCAGGGTTCCCGAGCGGGTGGATGGGCCCAGGGTCCCACGGTCGGAGGGGCCCGTAGGTTGATGCCCCCCAGACCCCTTCCGGGTCCATGGCCATCAGCGTCCACCAGATGATCGCCTTCTCCGATGCCGTCAACGAGCGTTGGTTCCCCTGGCTGCGCGACCAGGAGGACGCGCTCCTGGACGAGAACTTCGAGTTCAGCTTCCGCTCGCCGCTTGGCATCCTGACGCACATCGGGAACGTGGAGCACACGTGGTGCGGTGTCATCGAGGGGGGCCAGCCCGATTGGCGCAACCCGCCCTACTCCACCAAGGAGCTCCACGAGGCCGAGCCCGTGATCGACTTCCTCACGGAGACCCGCGCGCGCACCCACGAGCTCGTGGACGGCTTGAGCGAGAAGGAGCTCCAGCGCGCCATCGAGCTCGAGGAGTCCTCGTGGCTGGTCAAGGACGAGCTCACCATCGAGGAGCTGCTGTGGATCGTGTTCACCCACGAGCAGTGGCACCGCGGCGAGCTCATCGCGGCCTTCTGGAGCCGGGACATCGAACCGCCCAGGCTGGACTGGCACCAATACGGGACGCCGGTGGGTGGGCTCTGAAGAGGGGAGGTTCGAGATCCCTATCGGATGGCACGTCACCGGATGCGGGGCAGCGCTGATGGCAGACACAGGGGTCACAGGGAAGCACAGGGGCCACGGGAACGGCGGCCAACCATCTCAACAAGTACGCTGAGCACCATTGAACTGTCTCGCAGCCTGATCGCCGCTTGGGTAGTGCCCCAGCCGTGCGCCACTAGCGGTCGGTAGCGGTCGGCCTGCCGGTTCGGTCCTGTGTTCTCTGTGCTACCCTGTGCTACCCTGTGAACCCTGTGTGTCCGTCATCCGCCTGGGCTGAGCGACGCTCATCTTGACGCGCCTCGAATGCGAATCCAGGACTTGTAATGGTTATGATACCGCGAAGTATCGCCCCCAGTGCCCCCGGCACGCTGGGTTGAACCCGGCTCCACAGGATGGGCAGGCGTGCTGGCAGGCCACATAAGCCTCGATGGTCATGGTCGTCGAGCAGACCCCACAGAGCACCGCGTGCTCGGCCAGCTCGCCAGGCCCCCACACCTGGGCCTCGTGGTCGGTGGCCCCGTCGTGGCAGGTCCGACACGGGTACCACTCCCCGCAGCACTTGAACCGGAACGCGACGACGTCGCGCTGGCTTGACCAGTGCTTGCACCGCGTCTGCTCGTCCACCACTGCACCCTGGACCCGGGGTTCCACGCCCAGGCATGGAGGCTTCTGGTCTTGAACCTCAGGCGATGGGGTCCAGCTCGTCGGTCACCGGAAGCTCATCCATCGGCCGGTCCGGGAGCAGCGTGATCGTGCCTCCAGTGGGCAGCGGGAAGGAGGTGGGGTTGGCGGGATCCGAGCCGGCCTCGACCTCGGTCCCATCGGCGAAGAGGTCCCCGTCGGTATCCACGTCCAGGGGGTCTGAGCCGTGGACGAACACCTCATCCCCGTCGGGGAGCCCGTCGTCGTCGGTGTCGGGGTTCAGGGGGTCGGTGCCGAGGGCAGCCTCTTGGCTGTCGGTGAGCCCGTCGTTGTCGTCGTCCGGATCGCAGGCATCGCCGAGGCCATCCCCGTCGAAGTCCGCTTGGTCCGCGTTGGGCTGCGAGGGGCAGTTGTCCTCGCTGTCGAGCACACCGTCGCCGTCGGCGTCCAGGCCCTCGTCGACGAGCCCGTCGCAATCGTTGTCCTGGCCATCGGCGATCTCCTCGGCCCCGGGGTACACCGTATCGTCCCCGTCGTTGCAATCGGTGTTGTCGGCCACGTAGCCTGGGGGCGCATCGTTGGCAACGGTCGAGGACGAGGGGTTGCCGTACCCGTCGCCGTCGGCGTCCTCGTACCACTCGGAGGCGTCCTGGCCGTCGCAGTCCTGGTCGATGCCGTCGTTGGGGGTGTCGGTCGCGCCAGGGTGGATGGAGGAGTCCGTGTCGTCGCAGTCCGCGCCCCCGCACGCAGCGGAGATGTAGCCGTCCTGATCCAGGTCGTCCTCGCAACTAGTCGCCCCGGCGTGTGGGACCGCCAGGGCCAAGCCGGCAAGAGCGAGCAGAGCAGCAAGGATGATCGTCGGCCGTCGGCCTAGCGGGGATCTGTTGGACTGTTTCGGCACGGTTGTCAAGCCTCCCAGACCTGCCTCCAACCTCCTTGCACCGGTTAACTGTTCAGGTGACACCCGCAAGACAGGTGCGACGACGGCAGGGAGTCCCCCAAGGGCAACCCTTCAAGCCAAGGGCGCCATCATCTCCCTTGTGCGCCCGCTCGTCCGTGCCGAGGAGATCACCAAGAGCTACGGCCCAACGCACGTGCTCCAGGCCGCCAGCTTCCACATCTTCCCCGGGGACAAGATCGCGCTCGTGGGCCCGAACGGTGCCGGCAAGACCACGCTCTTCAAGCTCCTGGCGGGCGAGCTGCGCCCGGAGATGGGGCTCTTCGAGCGAGCACCTGATCTGCGCGTGGCCTACCTCCCCCAGGTGCCCGAGGCGCCTGCTGGTACCCAGGTCGCCGACTTGCTCGCCGCTCCCAGCGACCAAGCCATACGCCTGGAGCAAGAGATCAGCGAGATCGAGGCGTGGATGGCAGAGCCCGGCGCCTTCGAGCAGCCGGATGCCGACGAGCGGATGGCCCACTACAGCGAGCTGCAGGCCCGGTTAGCCGAGGAGAAGGCCAAGGCGCACGTGACCGACCACCCGCTCATGGAGGCCGTCGGGCTCCCGGAACGCATCGTGGACGCGCGTTGGGGCGAGCTCTCCGGCGGGGAGCGCTCCAAGGTCATCCTGTGCAAGGTGCTCGCGCGCGCTCGCGAGACGGATCTGCTCCTGCTCGACGAGCCCACCAACCACATGGACATCGGCACGGTGGAGTTCATCGAGGACTACCTCATGGGCCTGGACGGGGCGGTGGTGCTGGCCGCGCATGACCGCTACCTGCTGGACAACACGGCCACGCGCGTCTTCGAGCTCTCAGACCACCAGGTCTCGGCCTACGCCGGCAACTTCTCTGCCTACGAGGAGCAGAAGGCCGCCATCCAAGCCGCGCTCGAGGCGCGCAAGCGCCGGGATCGCAAGGAGTTCCTCCGGCAGAAGGGCATCATCGAGGAGCTCAAGCGGCGCAACAAGTACGACGCCCAGATCAAGAGCCGGCAGAAGCGCATGCAGCGCGCCTACAGCGACCTGCCCAAGGGCGCCAAGCGCCGGCACAAGGGGTTCAAGCTCCTCTTCGAAACACCGCGCGTGCCCAAGCGCATGCTCAAGTTCGAGGAGGTCAGCAAGGGCTTCGACGGCGTGACCCTCTACGAGGACGCCACCTTCGAGATCGAGGGCGGCGACAAGGTGGGCATCATCGGGCCCAACGGCTGCGGGAAGTCGACCCTGCTCAAGCTCGTCACCGGCGAGCAGCAGCCCGACGAGGGCACCGTCAACCTTTCCAAGGCAGCGCATGTGGGCTACTTCGACCAGCACCACGAGACCCTTGACGGGGACCGCACGCTCATCGAGGAGGTCCGCGCCCTGCGTAGCCCCGAGCCGCCAGACGAGTGGACGCGCGGCCTGCTCGGCCGGTTCCGCTTCTCAGGGGACACGGTCTTCAAGAAGGTCCGCGAGCTCAGCGGCGGCGAGCGCGCCCGGCTCTCCCTGGCCAAGTTCGTGGTCGAACCCTACAACATCCTCCTGCTCGACGAGCCCACCAACCACCTGGACCTCGAGGGCCAGGAGATCGTGGCAGGCGCCCTGGCCGAGTACGAAGGAACCGT
The DNA here is from genome assembly GCA_964396185.1 of uncultured Thermoplasmatales archaeon. Lineage (GTDB taxonomy): Archaea > Thermoplasmatota > SW-10-69-26 > SW-10-69-26 > SW-10-69-26 > CAYNEI01. Next base: position 3,666 of record CAYNEI010000081.1, on the reverse strand, counting down.
GCTCGTCGTCAGCCACAACCGCAGCTTCCTCGACCAGATCTGCGACCACATCCTGGTCTTACACGACCAGCGGCTCGGGCTTTTCCCGGGCGACTTCAGCACGGCCAGGACGAGCAAGCACATGGCCCGGTTCACCGGCGCCCAGGTGGATGTGCGCTACCGCGTGCTGCGAGCTTTCCGCGATGAGGCCCGCAACAAGCGCTACCAGCAGGGCGACGAGATCGGCTTGACCGGCTTGGAGACACAGGGTTTCCGGCGGCTCATCCGGCGCGCCGAGGCCGACGGCATGGTGGAGCGGATCGGGTGACCGCGGCCGGGATGTACCCCCGACCCTAGCCAACCCTAAAATCTTATACTACTGAAGCGATGCTCCACCCGGCCTCGTCGGCCGTAACGGGGAGATCCACATGAACAAGACACTGGTGTTGCTCACCGCGCTCGCGTTGTTGACCGTCTTGGCGCCCACGCAGGCGGCCAAGCCCGACGGGGTCGGCAACGCGGCCCAAGCCAACGGCCCCCCCGGCGGGGAGGTTCGCACGCTCGAGATGGAGCTCACAGGCACCGCTCTGGCCACCCGGACCGGCGAGATGCTCGAGGTAACCATCGAGGTCACCGGGGACGTGACACTCAAGGACAACAACGGCAACGGGAACGGCAAGGGCTTCAGCGGCCGCGGCCTGGATGCCGAGGTGACCATCACGCGCGTGGACGAAGACGGGAACAACGAGACGGTGGAGTCCTTCACCCGCGAGGTCAAGATCCACGGGATGTTCTCCTCGTACCTCGGCCAGGGCCTCGACGGCTTCCGCTACAACCTCCAGACCACCGGCAAGCCCTCCGCGCCAGTCAACCACTTCGGCCTCCACGGGAACACCACCGGCGTCGAGAACGGCACCTACAGCACCCTGGGCTCCGGCCACGCCAACATCAAGTACGACCGCGCCACCAACTACCGCCTCGACGTGGCCGGCACCGCTGAGCTGCGCGAGTGACCGCGAGACCCCCTCTGCGCGTTCACGCCGTGTGAGCATCCAGCGCAACCGAGGCGTCAGCCGAGCCAACCGATGAGGCTCCCCATGAGCGCCATGGCCGTGATCGTGTAGCTCACGTCGATGGCGAAGACGGCCGGGGCGCGGTCCTCGAAGACCGCCGGCGGTGCCGCCATCATGGCGAAGAAGCCGATGGCGCACAGCGCGCCTGTGAGCGCGCCCTCGTAGACCCCCACCAACCCGGTGAGATCCATCACCGTGTCCAGGGCCACGGCTGTCACGAAGGCGGCTAGCACGCTCACGCCGAGGCCTAGCTTGGTGCGGGTCGCATCCATCCCGCTGGGATCCTGGATGCCCATGGCTGCCAGCCAGGGCTTGCCCAGAAAGAAGGGTGCGTACCACAGCGCGCCCAAGCCCACGTAGGCACCCACCGCGGCCAGCATCGCGACCGGCTCGAACCCGAGGATCGCCATGGCGCGCCCTCGGGTTGAGCGGGCATGAAGGTGTCGTTTCGCCTGTAGGGGCGTCCGGCCCCTTCGCGGCGGCAGGTATATGAGCTACAGTCGGCTGGACGCCCGTATGTGGAGAGTTGTCTGGGCCTCGATCCTCGTCCTCTCGGCGGGGTGCATCGACCCAACGACCGAGCAGGGAGCAGACGGCACTTCGTCATCTGCGCCCACCGAACCACCGGTTCCCGCGGCGCTCGTGATGGTCGATTGCTACGAGCAAGCAGCCTCGTTCCCCGTCCCGGCTGAAGACTACTCCGGGAGCCTCCCGGACGGCTTCTCGATCGCGCCCTACACCGGCGGCGGAAGCCTGGGAGCCACCCCGACCAGCGACCAGATGGGTGAGCTCTTCGTCGTCGCTTCCCAGTGTACCGGCCCGGATGGGGAAGGGTTCGAACGCGCGTTCACCGCCGCGTTCGTCACGCCCCCCGAGGAGCTCAGGAACCCTGAGGCTGCCTTCGGCCACCTGCTCCTGCTCGGGTACTGGACCTCGGCCGAATCTCATCTCCGCGTCTGGCAGGCATGGGGGCTCCGACCGGCCTTGGACGATCTCAGCCTGGAACGATCCGACTTGGGGGCCCAGCGAACGGGCCTCGCAGCCTTCCCGTCCTCAGGAGGTGCCACGCTCACCAGTCAGGTCGCCCTTGTCGAGGAGTCCATGCCAGCCAACACCGCACGCTTCTTCGGCGCCGATGAGACCGGCACCACGGGCATCGCGGATGCGGAGTTCGGCGAGCTTTCTGTCTACCTCGGCACCGCCACCGTCGAAGGCACCCCCGAGACCGGTATCCAAGCCGGCCCGTACGACGGCGTCGGTTTCCACGCCTTCGGCCACAGCAACCACTGGACACACGTTGCACCCCCCTCCTAGGCCCAGCTGGCGCTGGGAAAAAAGTCCGCGGTTCCAAGAAGCAAGCAGATATGAAAAGGAGAACCGACCCCGCACCGACGAGCCCCATCGGGGGGCTGGCCGGGCCGGGCTCTGCAAGCGGGGCCGGTTGACCCGACACGGCCGGAACCTGGGCGCACCCAGGGGACCGAGCGGGGTACGACGGAAGGTCACGCGGTGGCCCTACGAGAGCCCACCGCGGCCGTCACGTCTTGACGGGCCGGTGGGCCTACGGCGGGATCGTAGGGCCCGTCTGTGGCGTTCCGTCGCTGTCCCTGATCAAACTATGTTCACTTTGTCGTCTCAGTACACCACCTCCAGTATTTCTCGGCCCGTGAGGGCAATCCAACAAGGGTGGTGCACCCCTGATAAACCCTGTGTTCAGGGGCTACGCAATGGTATTGACCCCCTTGCTTTCTCTGGAGGCCGTGGACGAGACGGCCCAGCAGCTCCTCAAGGAGACCGAACGGTGGCGCAACCGCCTGGATGAAGCGCTAGAGGAGGCCCAAGCATCGACCCCGCGGGGCAAGGCCTTCCTCGAGAACATCCAGGCCTACCGCTCGGACACCGACCACTTCCAGCGCGACGAGGATCTGGTGCGCGCCTTCGAGGCTATCGTCTGGGCGTGGGCATGGCTGGAGATCGGGGCTGAGACCGGGGACATCGACTGGAGCTACCCCGACGACGGGTTCGCGTAGCCCTGCGAACCCTTTTCCTATCCTCGACCATGGGGCGCCATGGCCGAGCCGACCGCTGAGAGCACGGTGCGGATCGAAGAAAGCGACGCCGAGCACGTCGCCATCGTGCGCATCGAGAGACCGGAGAAACGCAACGCACTGGATGCGGCCACGCGCACCGAGCTCCTCTCTGCGTTGAGCCAGGCCGTGGCCGACGGCGCAAGGGCCATCGTGCTCACAGGCTCGGGAAAGAGCTTCGCGGCAGGCGCGGATCTCAACGAGATGGTCGAGCGCACCACCGAGGAGCAGCGCGCCTTCATCGCCCCACCCCGCATGTACGAGGCCATCGAGGCCCTGGATGCGCCCGTCATCGCGGCCATCAACGGCCACGCCCTGGGCGCTGGCCTCGAGCTCGCGCTCGCGTGTGATCTCCGCCTGGCAGCCGGCACAGCCAAGCTGGGCTCCCCGGAGATCCGGCTGGGCATCATCCCAGGTGGGGGCGCCACCCAACGTCTGCCGCGGCTGATCGGTCTGGGCCAGGCCATGCGTCTCGTGCTCACCGGCGAGCTGGTGGAGGCCGACGAAGCTCGCCAGCTGGGCATCGT
>CAYNEI010000080.1:7342-8756 GCA_964396185.1 uncultured Thermoplasmatales archaeon | reverse complement strand
TCGTACCCGAGCACGGGGCCCAGGCCGAGGTAGAGCAGGATGGTGGCGATGGAGATGACGAAGTACCCGTCGAACCAGTGGAGGTTGGACACCAGGAAATCGAACTTCTGGCGTGGGCGCATGTTGGAGCGCATGATCGTGGAGGCGTGCGTGAAGAGGATGCGCACGTTCCCGAAGGCCCACCGGTGGAACTGCTTCTTGTAGGCCTCGAACACCGAGGGCATGAGGCCCTCGCCGAACGACTCGTCGACGTAGAGTGAATCCCATTCATTGACAGCCAGGCGGACGCTGATCTCTGCGTCCTCGCAGACTTGATCCCCTGCGAAACCACCGACATCCTCGAGCGCGCTGCGACGCAGCACGCCCATGGTGCCGCAGAAGATGATGGCGTTCTGCTCGTTGCGCGACGGCATGATGGCGTGGTAGAAGTACGCCTCGGCGCGCTTGTACTGGCGCGTGAGGAAGGATTCGGTCTCGTTCCGGTAGTCCTGGGGGGTTTGCACGAAGGCGAGGTTGGGGTCGGTGAAGTACCCGACCACGGATCCAAGGAAGTTCTCATCGGCCCAGTAGTCCGCATCGATGATGCCGACGAGCTCGATCTCTTCCGGAAGATTGGCGACCACGTGGTTGATCGCGCCGGCCTTGTAGCCCGTGCGGTCCTCGCGCGTCACGTGGTGAGCGCCGAGCCGGTCGCACAGCTCAGCGATGCGCTGGCACGCCTCGACGTCCGTGCTGTCGTCAGCGACCACAACGTGGAGCCTGTCCTCGGGGTAGGTCTGCTGGACCAGGTGAGCCACGGTCTGCTCCACGACCTCGTAGGGCTCGTTGTACACCGGGACGACGAGGGCAGCGTGCGGCTGGAGCAGCGGATCCCAGGGTCGGTCGCTGGCGGTCCGGGACCAGCGGCCGCGGGTGGCAGCGTCCAGCGAGTAGAACGAGAAGATCACGATGAGCAAGAGCCCCCCGGCCTCGGCGATGAGCAACATGTAGCTCAGCCATCGCTCGGAGGGAGGAACCTGGGGGATGGAGACCGTGAGGGCGTAGATGATGTAGCCCCCGGTGAGCGAGATCAAGGACACGTAGCTCAACAGACCCGCCTTGTGCCACTTGTACCGGGACACGAGCCCTCCAAGCACTGCGCCTGCGAGCACGATGATGATCTCCCAGGCGGTGACCGTGTGGAAGGGGCGGGCCAGCTCCCCGGGGATCGCGGATGCCGGGGCCTGGGCGAGATCAGGCGTGGCCAGGATGCCGGCGCCCAGCCAGTACGTGATGAAACCGCAGAGGGCGCCAACCGTTGTGCCCAAGACGAGGCGCAAGGCCCGCGAGCGAGCATCAGGCCCTCCACGAGAGCTCACTGGCCAGGCGCCTCCGCGAGGATCTCGAAGACGCAGGGCCGCGGGTTGCCGGCGTT
>CAYNEI010000080.1:6070-7242 GCA_964396185.1 uncultured Thermoplasmatales archaeon | reverse complement strand
AGGGCGGCTGCCAGGGAGAACGCGAGCATCCCGATGCCCCCGATGATGAGGATCGAGGCGCCCTTGCCTGGGGGGAGGAAGAGCGTGTCCCCGTACCCCGTGGTCTGCCCCGCGTTGTGGAGCAGTCCCAGGACCGCCTGGACGAGTCCGTCCACGAGGTTGAAGGCGACAGTCAGGAGGCCGACCAGAAGGCCGAAGACCTCCTGGAGCAGCCAGCGGAGGGTTTCCAACATGGGTATCCACATCTCGGGCGTGGTCTTGGGGATCGCGACCCCGGCGCCGGTCTGGGGGATGGCTCGGCCAGCCCGATGTAAGGCGTTACAGGGACGCGTGTCGGGCCGGCCTGGGGGGGAGTAGCACGCAAGGGCCCACATGTTCGGCTCGAGCAAACGGGATATGCCCACGGCTGATTGGTCGGTGCCCGGTGAAACGATGAACGCGAACACATGCCATCTCTGTCACCACATGGGCCCCCGCCTGCGCGAGCTGGTGCACCCCGAAACCGGTGAAGGGCTCCGCGTCTGCGTGACCTGCCTGCACACCACGCCCCAGGCCAAGGCGGCGTGGTCCGACCAGCGGGGCCGCCAACGGTTGATCAAGGCCGCCGTGAACGGGACCCGGGAGGTCTGGCGATCCGACCACGTCCTCTACTTGATGCCCCCGATGTCCAAGCCCTCGGCCAGCGACGCCGGGACGAGCCCTCAAGCACCGCAGCCCTCGGGCGAGCGCTAGCCTCCTTGGATCACCGTGTTCACCGTGACAAGGGAACCTCTCGAGGGGCTGGCCACCAAGCGGGTCGTCGTCCTCCCCGACCTGTTCGTCGACATCCTAGCCCCGTTGCCATCATGGCCGGCCGCTCGCGCCAAGCTCGACAGCATCGTCGAGCGCGGGGGAGGCAACCTCCCCGTCGACCGGGTGAACGTGAAGATCGGTGGCAACGCGGCCAACCTGGCCCTCGCGCTGGCGCGGCTCGGGGCCCACGTGGACTTGATCGCGGAGACCGATGAACTCGGATGGTCTCTGGCTCAGCGCGCCGCCGACGAGTCCAGCCTGGGGCTTGAAGGGGTGCGCGTGGGCCCGCGGGCATCAAGGACCGTTGCGCTCGAGTTCGAGGATGCCAACGTGATGCTCAGCGATCCCGGCCCCCTGGTCGACTTCGGGCCCGACCGCTT
>CAYNEI010000080.1:0-5970 GCA_964396185.1 uncultured Thermoplasmatales archaeon | reverse complement strand
TGCTCGGATGGTCTGATGTCGAGCGCCTCGAGCTCGCGCACCGTGTCGCCACGCTCTACGTGACCAGTCGCGACGGGAAGCCGCCCACCGCCAAGGAGGCGGCACGCCCATGATCTCCATGCTCTCCGGCAACGGCCGAGCGCTGCTCACCATCGACGAGCGCGGCGGCTGGGAGCAGCTCTTCTACCCCCACCCCGGGCTTCACCAGCAGCTCCAGCACGCCCGGCTTGGCCTCTACGACGAGGATCAAGATCGCTTCACCTGGGTCGATCAAGAAGGCCCTCCACCCGTCGAGATGACCCATCTTGAGCGTACGAACATCTGCCGCAGCCGCCTGGAGCGCATGGGTCTCACGCTCACGGTCGACAACATGGTCCACCCCCACCTCGACATGGTGATCCGACGCATCCAGGTGAACAACCCAGAGGATGAGGACCGCAAGATCCGGCTGTTCCACTACCAGAACCTGCACATGGCGGGGCCAGGCTACCAGGAGACCGCGTACTGGGATGAAGAGCGCCGCAGCGTCACCCACTACAAGCGCGGCTACTACTTCCAGCTCGTCGGCCGCCCAGCCTTCGACCACTTCACCTGCGGCGAGCACACGCTCAAGGGGTTGGAAGGCAGCTACGTGGACGCCGAGGACGGCACCCTCGAGGGCAACCAGATCAGCCACGGTGCAGCCGACAGCGTCGTCCAATGGGACATGGAGGTCCCCGCCGACGGGCTGGGCGAGGCGCACCTGCTCATGCTCATCGGAGGGTCGCGGCGTGATGTCAACGAGTTCTATCGGGGCATCGAAGGGCGACCCCCGGACATCTACACCAGCGAGACCCAACGGTACTGGAGGAACTGGACCTCCAACCGGGAGATCGGTCTAGCCGACGACCTCTCCGAGACCGCGCGCGAGGTCTACGAGCGCAGCCTCTTCGTGCTCCAGGACTGCCAAGCCGCCAACGGCTCCATCATCGCCTCGCCGGATTCCCGGACCCTGAAGTGGGGCGGGGACAGCTACTGCTACTGCTGGTGGCGAGACGGTGCCATCATCACACAAGCGCTTAGCGAGGTGAACCTCCACAGGAACACGGTGGCCTTCCTCCGGTTCGCCGCCAAGGCCCAGGAGGACGAGGGCTACTTCCTTCACCGCCACTTCCCCGACGGATCCGTGGGTTCCACCTGGCACCCGCCCCCGTTCCTGCAGGTCGACCAGACAGCAAGCGTCATCGAGGCCGCTCGTTACTTCTACGAGTGCTCGGGCATGGTGGACGAACTGCTGCCCTCCTGGGGCCTCGTGCGGGACGCTGCCGACTTCCTCATGGAGTTCGTCGACGGCCAGGGCCTCCCGCGGCCCAGCTACGATCTCTGGGAGGAGCACAAGAGCGTCAACACCTACACGGTAGCCACCGCGATCCAAGGGCTCCGGGGGGCCGCTGAGATCGGCAAAGCGCTGGGCAAGCGCTCCGACTTCTGGGACGAGGCCTCCAACCGCATGCACAAGGTCGCCCTCGACGAGCTCTGGAACCCGGACAAGGGCGCCTTCTACAAGAGCATCCAACCGACAGACGACGCCCTGGATGCCTCGGTCCTGCTCGCCCTGCAGGCCGGGCTGCTTCCCCCCACCCACCCGCGCTACGAGAAGATCGTCGACGGCATCGAGGACCGCCTGTGGGTCGACGGCGTAGGCGGGATCGCGCGCTACGAAGGGGACCAGTACTACGGTCACGAGAACCCGTGGATCATCTGCACGCTCTGGCTGGCACGCTGCCGGTTGGCTCTCGGCCAGCAGGAACGCTGCCTGGAGCTGATCGAGTGGGCCGCCTCCCAGGCTGGCCCCACGCGCCTGCTGCCAGAGCAGCTCGACCGTGAGACCGGCGAGCCCACCAGCGTGACGCCGCTCGTGTGGAGCCACTCGACCTTCATCGAGACCCTCAACGCGTACACGCGGGCGCTCGTGGACGAACCCCCAACCCAGCAAGCAGGGAGGACGTCTGTGTGAAGGTCGCCATGCTCGGCTGGGAGTTCCCCCCGTTCATGGCGGGTGGGCTGGGGGTCCACTGCTTGGCGCTGACCAAGGAGCTCGCTCGTGCGGGCGTGGACATCGATTTCTACATGCCTCACATGAAGACCCTGGAGGGTGGAGAGCGCGTCGCTGACCACCACGACCACGCGCGCATCGTGGAGATCGAAGCCGACCCGGATGTGGGACCCTACGAGGGGTCCGGGCGGTCGAGCCGGGAGCCCCGCGACTACGACGCGAAGTTCGACGAAGCCGTGGAGCTCTACAACCAGCGCCTCGTGGAGGCCTTCGACTCCCCGGATGCCGACGTGCTCCACTGCCACGACTGGATCACGGTCCCGGCGGCCCTGGAGCTCCGGGCGCGCACCGGCATCCCTCTCGTTTTCACCGTCCACAGCACCGAGGTCGACCGCAGCGGCGGGCGCACCCCCCAGGGCTGGATCGCGGACATCGAACGCGCGGGGATGCACACGGCCGACCGCGTGATCGCTGTCAGCGGGTACACCAAGGAGCTCATCGAACGCGTCTACGATGCCCCTCCAGAGCGCGTGGTCCCCATCCACAACGGGATCGACACCGCGCAGTTCGAGGACGCCGGCACTCGGGACTACGAGGACCGACGTGGTACGGTGCTCTTCCTCTCCCGGCTGGTCCCCCAGAAGGGCCCGCTTCACTTCCTCGAGGCCGCGCGCCGCGTGCTGGAGGTCCACCCGGATGCCCGCTTCGTGGTGGCGGGCAAGGGCCCCATGATGACCGAATGCATCGACTACACCATCGAGCATGGCATCGCCGGCAACGTCCACTTCGCAGGCTTCGTGCCCGATCACAGCCTGGCCGAGGTCTACGGGAAGAGCGCGGTCTACGTGCTCCCGAGCATCAGCGAACCCTTCGGCATCAGCATCCTGGAAGCCATGGCCACGGGCCTGCCCACCATCGTCACCAAGACCACCGGTGCCGGCGAGGCTCTCGACCACGTGCTCAAGGTGGACTTCTGGGACACCGAGGAGATGGCTGACATGATGATCGGGCTGCTCTCCTCCACGGCCCTGCGAGAGGAGATGGGCCGCAGAGGCGGCCGGGAGGTCCACAAGTTCGCCTGGGAGGACTGCGGCCGGGACACCCTGGCCCTCTACCAGGACCTACTCGCCCAACGCGAGACCATCGAGGTGCCCACACCATGACTCACGTCTGTATCTACTTCCAAGTCCACCAACCCATGCGCCTGCGCAGGATCCGAGCCTTCGACGACCTCGATGGCTACGAGGTCTGGGACGACCAGAAGAACCGCGCTCTGCTCGACCGCGTCGCGGAGAAGTGCTACCTCCCAGCCAACCAGATGATCCTCGACCTCATCGAGGAGACCAACGGGCGCTTCCGCGTAGCCTACTCCATCAGCGGCGTGCTCCTCGAGCAAGCCCAACAGTTCCGTCCCGAGCTCATCGAGTCCTTCCAGCGCTTGGCCGAGACCGGCTGCGTCGAGTTCCTGGCCGAGACCTACTACCACTCCCTCTCTGGGCTCTGGGATGACCCCTCCGAGTTCCACGCCCAGATCGAGGCACACCACGCCCTGATCGAGGAGCTCTTCGGCCAGAGCCCAACGGTCTTCCGGAACACCGAGCTCATCTACGACGACCGGATCGCAGGCATCATCGACGAGCTTGGCTACGAAGCCATCCTGACCGAGGGAACCGAACAGATCCTGGGAGAACGCCCGCCCACGCACGTCTACCAGCCCGCCCAGCCCGGCAACGAGCTCAAGGTCCTGCTCAAGCACTACAGGCTCAGCGATGACGTGGCCTTCCGTTTCTCGGCTCCCGACTGGAGCGCTGGCCCCCTGAGAGCAGACACGTACGCCAACTGGCTGGCCAACACGCCTGGTGATACGATCAACCTGTTCATGGATTACGAGACGTTCGGGGAGCACCAGTGGCCGGAGACCGGCATCTTCCAGTTCCTCGAGCACCTGCCTGGCGAGGTCGGCAAGCACGAGGGCCTGGACTTCGCCCTCCCCTCCGAAGTGGTGGCCGCCTGCACGCCGCGAGGCACGATCGAGGCCCCCCATGCGATCTCGTGGGCGGATACCGAGCGCGACGTCTCGGCCTGGCTGCACAACAAGATGCAGCACGAGTGCTTCCAGGAGCTCAAGGAGCTCGCACCCCTCGTCGAGCAAGCCAACGATCCCGCGCTCAGGCGGGCCTGGCGGCTGCTCCAAACAAGCGACCACCTGTACTACTGCACGACCAAGCACCTGGACGACCAGACCATCCACGCGTACTTCTCGCCGTACGACTCCCCCTACCTGGCCTACATCAACTACCGCAACGCCCTCACCGCGCTGCGGGAGAGAGCCAAGGCCCTGGCCCGGGAGCCGAGCAAGACGTTGATCCCAGCCTGAGCTTACTGGATCTCAGTGACCGGCCTGAACGCGCCACGCCTGAGCGGACGGCTCGGACTGCTCGAGTGGCCTCTGGCCACCCTGAGGACACGAAGCTCACGAAGCGTCTAACCGGCAACCTCCTGGCCTTCGGGCTCTTCATGTTGAGTCCGGTCAGAGACCGGTCGAACCCCCTGGCCTATCGGTTCGCGGAAAGCAAGGTCTTAACCTCTTGGAAGACGCCTATTTAAACCTATGGCTATCGGGGGCCGCTTGCCAGGTTAACCGTTCGACCCTGACTCCAGGGGCTAGGAGTGTTCTCCTTGCATTCGAACGCAGGTATCCCTCAAACGAATCTAGGGCTCGGATCCGGCCGCGGATGGCTCATCCTCGTGACAGCGCTGCTCTTGAGCAGCGGGTTTTTGGCCATGGCCCCCGCCGTGGCGGGGGCAACGACCGACACGACCACGACCGAACCGGTGAAGTTCGGCATGGAAGCCAGCAAGATCACCCAGCAGACCGATGCTGGCGTGCCACCCGACTACGGGACCTTCTGGATCGGTCCATGGACCCTGGAGTCCGGATGGGGTGGACCCTCCAAGCACCTCGATCGGATGTACCAGGCCGGCGTCACCCCGGCGATCCACTACTACTACTGGGGCGACGACATCAGCCCCGACTGCGTCGAGAACGGTTGCTGGTCGGACCTGCACAACGCCTGGAAGGACCGCGCCGGCTGGCAACAGCTCGCCAAGGAGCTCGTGGCCGAGCTCAACACTCACATGAAGGGCGAACCCGTCGTCATCCTGCTCGAGACCGAGTTCAACAAGGGCGGCATCGAGAACTACGATGCCTTCGATGGCTACCTGGCTGACAAGGCCAAGTTCTTCGAGCAGAACTACCCCGCCGCCGAGACCGTCATGCCCCTTGGCAACTGGAACAGCGCAGCCTGGTCCAACTTCGACCAGACCGCTGCAGCCGTCGACTACGTCGGCATCCAGGGCATGCGCGGCTCCACCCGCGGCACGCTGGATAGCTACTACAAGCTCTACGAAACCACAGCCAACGGCGCCGAGAAGCTGCAGAGCCTGTTCGGGAAGCCCGTGTTCATCCACGACATCGCACTCTCGACCTACCCGGAGCCCGAGTACCTCGAGCACCAGGCCAACGAGCTGGGCGATTTCTTCACCGGGATGGACCGGCTCAAGCAGGCAGGCGTGATGGGCCTGATCTACCGGTCCTGGGTCGACGCACCCAACATGGATCTCAACAACTACTACGGCGAGGCCGAGCGACACTGGGGGCTGGCTTGGGCCTACTCAGGCGACCACAAACCCGCAGCCCAGGTGTGGATCGATGGTGTCATCGCCGAGCGGGACGGCACCACGTCCCAACCCACAGGCGTCGCCGTCGGTTCCGACGGCGCGTCCCACGAAGCCGAGGCGTTCAAGACGAAGTCCACCGGTGGCGTCGTCTCGGATTCGAAGGCTTCCGGCGGTCAGGCCTGGAACCTCTGGGCCAACGGGTACGTCCAAGAGACGTTCGAGATCGAGCCCGGCAGCTACGAGCTCTCGATCCG
>CAYNEI010000079.1:0-9046 GCA_964396185.1 uncultured Thermoplasmatales archaeon | reverse complement strand
TCCCTGACGAGCCTGTTCCTCTCCCGGCTCAGGTCACGGTGAACGGCTCCGATGTGTAAGCGTAGGCGTCCACGATGCCTGGCAGGGCCACGTAGTGGCCGGTGATCTCGAAGCGGTACTCGCCGGGCGAAAGCTCGGGCTGGACCGTGTACTCGACGGTCCACCGGTGCTCATCAGCCCCCTCTTTGTCGTACCAGACGAACAGATGGTAGCCGGTGTCGTCCAGCACCGTCTCGCCGCTGCCCGCGGCGACCACGCGCACCATGACCTCGTCCACCGGGTGGTCCACCGCCGGGGATCCGCCCAGCCAGCCGAAGCGCGCCGTCTCCCCGGGGGCCAGCATCCCGGCGGGCTGCTCGAGCACCTGGTCGGGGCTGGCACCGGGGATGAGCTCAAGCTGGCCCGTGCTGGGCGTGCCTGTGGGTGGATGCGTCACTGCGCCTTGCCACCCCGGATGGCTCTCCCGGCCGTCCAGGAGATCAGCAGTCAGATCGGCCATGGTCGTGCGGAGCAACGGGCCGGTCAGGCGCCCGAAGAGGGTGAAGGTCCCCTCGTACTCCTGGACGTCGTACTCCGGCACCATGGTCATGTAGGAGATGTAGTCGTTGGCCACGCCGACGATGTCCACGGTCTCGGGGTCGATAACCTCGCCGGTGAGGGCTGCCAGCTCCTCCTCGATGACCTCGCCGAGCGCCATGGTGGGCTCGCCCGGGATCGTGGCCAGCACGTGGCCGTCGATGCGGGCCACCTGGAAGCGGACCACGTTGGGCACCAGGCCTGGCCCGATGAGCAGCGGGACCTTGGGGTCGTGGCCGGGGATCCCGACGCCGGGGAACGGGTCGGTGCCGCCGGCGCCCAGGATGGGGATGGGGCTGATGGCTCCGAGCTCGCCCTCGTAGGCCACGGGCTGGCCGCAGAAGCACAGGAAGCTCATGCGGCTGTCCAGGTCCACATCACTCGTGAACGATCCCTGGCCGAGCTCGGTCCAGGTCTCCAGCATGCTGGGGGCCTGGAGGCTGGCCGCGTTGATCACGGACTCCAGGAACGTGGCACCCGGTCGCTGGGGCGAGATGTCGCCCAGCGCACCGTTCATGTACGTGACGATGACCTCGCTGGGGTCCGTGATGGCTGGCGAGGCCTCCGCGATGCCGTCTGCGAGCATGCGGGCAGCCACACCCTGGCTATCCCCCGTGAAGAACAGATCGCTGCTGCCGATCACAACGCCGTGGACGGCGAAGATCGTGACCACGCCGATGGGCGTGCCGTCGATCGCGTCGATACGGATGACGCGGGCGGTCTCGTCCACGTGGTCGCTGTCGTGGTCGTGGACGGCGGTGTGGGCTTCCGGTGAGCGGTTGCGCACCGCGTTCTCGATGGTGGCCTCGCCCACGGCGAGCTGGGCGGGCTCGCGCGCCTGCCAGGCCTGATCGATGCTCTCGGTGATGCCGTCGGCCACGAGCCCGAAGACCCGCGGGTCGAAGGCATCCCCGCCGAGCAGCGCGTAACCCTGGTACTGGAAGATGCCACCGGGACCGCCATGGGTGTGGGTCGCGCTGATCATGAGCTCGTCGGCCTCGATGGGCACGCCCCGGTCGGCCAGGCGGTCGGCCACGGCCTGATGGAGCTCGCCTGGCACGCCGCCCAGGTCCACCATGACCATGGCGAGCTGGTCCTCGCCGTCGTCGAGCACGTTGGTGCGCGCGTAGAGGCGCGAGTGCACGCCCTCGGTCCGGATGAACGTCTTGCCGTAGAGCTCGGTGTCCACCTCGTCCATGCGCTGCTCGACGAGCTGGGGCGGGATGTGGCCGTCCGAGAGGTCGCCACCCGTGGCCAGCACGCCCTGGCGGGCCGTGTAGCCCCAGCCAGAGGTGCCGATGGGCGGCGTGATCTCAGCTTGCGCAGCGCCCGCCTGGAGCCCGGGGGCCGGCTGCGAGCTGGAGGCCGGCAGCATGGCCAGGGCGGGGACGGTCAGGACGATGGCGAGAAGGATGGTTCGGACTCGGCCTCTCACAAGCGTGTGCCTCCGTGCCAGGCACGGGGCGGGTTGGGCATAAGCTTGCTGGGGGCTTCGGGCTCGTGGGCCGGCGCGGCCACGTGGAACCCGCCCGAGTCGTGCGAGCCTACCCCTCGATCTGGCTCAAGCCCTCCGGGAGCTCGCCGTCGTAGACGACCGAGACGTACATGGCGAAGGGGATGGCGGCCTGTGGGGAGGCCTCGGCCCAGGCTCGCGCGGTCCACTCGCCGGTGGTGGAGAGGGTCTGCTGGTCGGTGATCTCGATGCGTAGCGGGCTGGCGCCGTTGGCCTCGGCCTGCCGGCAGTCCAGCAGGAGGCCACCCGGCACCACCGGATCGCACGTGTCCCCAGCCGGGTGGACGATGTCGAGGACGAGGTTGTCTCCACCCTCCCATGCGAGCTCCACGACGATGGCGGTGGCGTTGGACGCCACGGAGAACGGGAGGCTGTTGTCGCAACGCCCGAGGCACAAGGTGCCCGCCACCGGCACATGGGCTCCCTGGGTGGTGCCTTCGTGGCTCTCGTTGACGATGCGCGGGCCCGCGGCCACGGTCTCGTCGACGCCGTCAGGGTTCTCGTCGCCGTCTGTGGTGCCTGGCTCGATGGCGTCACCGCCTCCATCGTCGTCGCCCCCGAGGCATCCAGCCAAACCGGCGGTCATGAGCACGAGCCCAACGAGCACAGCGAGACGATGCCAGCGCATCGAGCCCTCCTGGTGGTGGCCCGTATGAAGGTTTCTGGTCGCGTCGTGAAACGCCTTTCGAAGGTTCCGGTAGGACTGTCGAAGCGAGGGCTGGGCGGGTGGTGGTTCACCACCAGGGCTGACGGAAGGCATTTACCTGCCAACGGCGTGGAAGGGCGTGGAGGAGACAGGAGGTGTCCCAGCGTAACTTGGGCTTGTGGGCCGTCGTGTTCGCAGCCGTCATGATCGTACCGTTCGTGCCTGTGAGCTCGAGCGTGAGCCCGTTCGACGACGATGCCGGTTCCGGCCAGGACGCGGGTGACACGCCGGAAAGCGCTCTGCTGCTCACGCCGGGCGCCTACGCTGGCACCCTGGCCAACCCCACAGACTCGTTCGACCGCTACGCCTTCCACGCGGAGCGTGGCCAGGTGCTCGAGTTCGCGTGGGACAACCTGGACGACGGCGTGAACATCGTGCGGTTCTTCACGCCCGACGAGCGCCCGTACAGCCACGAGCTGAGGGACACGAATCCCTACCGTAGCGACGAGGAGCAGCTCATGATCCACGCCACGGGGACGTGGCAGATCGTCTTCGAGGTCAGCCCCATCAGCGCGGGCCCCGTGGACTACGCCTTCAGCTTCGAGCTGCTCGAGCCCGATACCAGCGCGGTCGCCGCAGGTCCAGACGGGCCTGCCGGGACCGTGGAAGCCCGGTTCGATGTGCCAACGGACGTCACCGTACACGGCTGGGTGAGCGCGCCCATCAACGCCACGGACGCCTTCGCCGGACGCTGGACCGTCACCATCTCCGGGTTCGAAAACGTTGACACCGCCGAGCCCACGCCCAAGGAGGGCACCGCCGGGTTCTACATGTACAAGAGCGGCGCCGGGGACCAGGTCTCCATCATGGACGACCCCTCCTTGGATCTGGACATCACCGTCGATGATGGAACCGATCGCATCGAGTGGCTCAACGGCCGCACCTTCCTGGATGGCTTCGTGGGCACGATCCATTCGGTCTCCTACCGGACCAGCTCGGATGCCGACACCATGGTCGGCGTCTGGGCCGACCAGGGCGAGGCCGGCGGCGCCTCCAGCGATGACGTCATCGCCTGGACGAACAACGATGTGGCGGCCACCACGAAGGTGGTCGCGCCCGGCGTCTCAGCGCTTGGGCCCTGGAGCCAGAGCCTCGAGCTGGATCGATCGTTCAACGGCGTGTTCAGCACGACGGGCGGAGCGGTCGCGACCACAGATCGCAGCGGGTACGCGGAAGGCCCAGACGGGCCCGGCGGGCGCGGGCTCCCCTGGAGCCTGATCCTCGACCAACCGGACCCGGGACTGTGGACCATGCATGTCAACGGGACCACCATCGGCACGGGCTCGCGCATCTTCCTGAGCGGGGCCTTCACCCCGGATGTGGGCATCTGGGACGGCGTGCCCTGAACCGCCCTCCCCGGCAGGGTGTAGCGCGGCCAAGGAACGCTAGGGCGCGATCTCCTTGGCGCTGCGCGCTGTGGCGTTGCTGGGTGCCGGCTCGGGCCATGGCGTGGCTGCCTGGTCCTTGAGGTAGGCGCGCAGCAGCAGGAACGTCCCAGCCAGCCCCCAGCCGAGCCCCCAGCCAGCCAGCACGTCCGTGGGCCAGTGGACCGCCAGGATCACCCGGGTGGCGCCGATGACCAGAGCCAGGCCCACAGCAACGCCCTCGGCCCACGGTCGGCCTCGCTCGTACCGCTCGAACAGGAGGACCGCGAGCAGCATGAGGGCCATGGCGCTTTCCGTCGCATGGCCGGAGGGGAACGCGCAGCACACCTCGGTCGGCCGCAGCCGCGCGATGAGCAGCTTGAAGCCCTGGACGATGGCCACCGTCGTGAACCAGGCGAACGGGACGATCCCGGCCTCGATGAGCTGGTCCCGACGGAACAAGATCAAGGTGCCCAGGAGGCTCAGCGAGAGGAGCACCTGCCAGTCTCCCATGTGGGTGAGCACGCCGCTGAGGGTGTGGAGCGCCGTTCCTGCGGCGGGCGCGCTCTCCAGGATGGGCCGATCGAGGGCTTGGATGGGCCCACCCCCGAGCTGGTCGATGAGCACGACGAAGAAGATCACGTAACCCACGGCAGCCAGCACCCTGGGACCGAGATCCGCCCGGCCAAGCGGCGTGGCTGGGTCCCCTGGCCTGGGTGGATCCCCTGGCGCAGGTGGGTCGACGTCTCCCGGGGCCTCTGGCACGAGCCCGAATCGGGCGCTTGCTTGAAACGTTGCCTGCTTGCCTTCGCCGTCCGAGGATCGCGGGACCAAGGCCAACGCTATATACGCAGGGCCCGGAATCACCTCCCCTGAAAGGGGACGCTCAGGGCCTTTCGGGCTTGAGGGCGAACCCCAAAGCTTAACGACCAAGGGAAGCCACTTCCCTTACCAGCGAACCGGTGCGGACCACCGCACAGGGGATGATCATGCCGCGAGATACAGAACGGTCGGGCGACGACCTGGACAAAGGCGTCGGGTCCATCGAGGCAGCCAAGAGGGCCGTCAAGCGGATGCTCCAGTCCAAGGACCTCTCGTCCGCCCAGGCTGATGAGCTCAACGGTGTTCTCGAGGAACTGGAGGCCAAGGAAGGCCAGATCGCCTCGCAGGAGAACGCTCTCGAGTCCAAGGAAGAGATGATCGGCGAGCTTCGGGGCCAGCTCGACGCCTACGAGGAGAAGTTCAACGAGATCCGTGAGCCACCGCTGCTCTACGGGCATGTTCTCCGGCTTGATGGCGACGACCTCGAGGACAACGAGGTCAGCGTGGCCCACAACAACCAGATCCTCAAGGTCACCACCGGCATGCTCGACAAGCCCGATCTTCGCCAGGGCCAGTACGTCTGGCTCCATCCGAAGTCCTACGCCATCATCGGCGCCTCGACCAACTTCGAGGAAGGGCTGGTCGGCAAGATCGACAACATCATCGGCGACAAGCTGGTCGTCACGCTGGGCGATGGCTTCGAGAAGAAGATCATCCCCTGGGACGACGAGTTCGGCGAGGAGGTCAAGATCGGTTACGAGGTCAGCCTCCTTCCGCCTACTTACGAGATCCTCGAGCTGCGGCCCTCCAGCGAGATCCGCGACATGTTCCTGGGCGAGAAGCCCGGCGTCCACTACGCCGAGGTGGGTGGATTGGACGACGTGATCGAGCGTCTACGCGACGTCGTGGAACTCCCCTACAAGGAGCCGGAGCTCTTCGAGCACGCCCAGCTCACCCCACCCCGAGGCATGCTGCTCTACGGACCCCCAGGCTGCGGTAAGACGCTGTTGGCCAAGGCGGTCGCCACCGAGAACGACATGACGTTCTTCAACGTCAGCGTGGCCGACATCCTCTCCAAGTGGGTCGGCGAGTCCGAGAACATGATCAAGGCGCTCTTCCGCAAGGCGCGCGAGACCGCGCCCAGCATCATCTTCTTCGACGAGTTCGACGCGCTGGGCACCACCCGTGGCCAGCAGGACACCGCCGGTGTCCACAAGAACCTCATCGCTCAGATCCTCTCCGAGATGGACGGCATCAAGGAGCTCAGCGACGTCTACGT
Organism: uncultured Thermoplasmatales archaeon; assembly: GCA_964396185.1. Taxonomy (GTDB): domain Archaea; phylum Thermoplasmatota; class SW-10-69-26; order SW-10-69-26; family SW-10-69-26; genus CAYNEI01. Next base: position 2,786 of record CAYNEI010000079.1, on the reverse strand, counting down.
CATGGGTGCGACCAACCGTCCGGACATGATCGACCCCGCGCTGTTGCGACCCGGCCGGTTCGACGAGGTCATCGAGATCTCCCGTCCGAACCGCGAAGGCGGACACAAGATCCTCGAGATCTACCTCACCGAGGACCTGCCCATCGATGCCGATCTCATCGAGGAGAAGGGCGGACGCGCCGAGGCTGCCGAGTACCTGCGCGCTCGCACGCTGGATGCGATCTACGACGAGGACCAGTGGGTCGAGTTCAAGGCCGAGGCCGAGGCCCAGGAGAGCCTCAAGGCCATCAAGCGCAAGGACGTCGTCTCCGGCGCGCTCATCGAGTCCATCGTGCGCACCGCCAAGAAGAACTACGTCAAGCGGGCGATGCTGCACGAGGCGGGTTCCGAGGAGCGCGAGCGTGAGGGCATCGTGCTCGACGACTTGCTCGACGGTGTCGACGAGGAGTCCAAGGAGCACGCGCTGGTGGAGTCCAGCGTCTACGCGCTGCGCCAACGGGAACGCGACCGCTTCCGCGACCAGGGCGTCGAGGTCCAGTAGCGGCCCGAAGGATCGGTGCTGCGGGCTCGCTTGCCCCATGCGGAACCCCGGCCTGGTGGCCGAAAGGCCATAGGTGCACTGCCGCAAGCTTCAAGGTCACGTAGGCCGAGTCGGGTTTGCAGTGGCGGCCCCAACCGGGGGCCGTGCCGCGAACCGAAGGCGGCTCAGGACGTCTCGCTTCCTGATAGCCTCCCAAGCCCAGCCTCCCAACGTTGCGTTGTTCTGGGCCGTCTTCGTCCTACTCCTCTTCCGCGTCCTCGGGTCCCTCGATGACGATCCTGCCACCCCGAGTCTGGGGCTTGTCGTCGCGCAGGAACCGGGTCGTCACCTCGACCAGGGGGTGCTGGCCCTCGTCCAAGATCTGCACGTCGCCCAGGGTCTCTAAGCCGGCTGCGCGCGCGTTGCGCTCGAGGCCGAGCTCGATGTCGCGGTCCAGCTTGAGCACGTAGGCTTCCAAGCTCTTGCGCCCCATGCGGTGGGCGGCCACGACGCGGTGGTGCCCGTCCACGAGGATCGGCTGGGGCTCCTTGTCGATGACCAGGATCGGCTCGGCCAGACCGCGCAGGAGCTCCAGGCGCCGGCCCTCGAGCTCGTCGCCGTAGATCCGCTTCTGCGTCGGGAGGAGGTTCTCGATGGAGGCCGGCTTCTGGACCACGTCGATCTCGACGTCGTAGAGGTTCTGGAGCGTCGCCCGCAGCTTCTCCATCTTGCTGGGCGTGACCCGCTCGATGTGGCTTCGGATGACATCCGTGGTGCTGATGACGCCGACCATCTCGCCACGATCATCCACAACGGGCAGCTCCTTGACGCCCATGCGGAAGAGGATGCGGGCGGCGTCGTCCAGGCTCATGTCGGGGTGGGCCACCACCGTGCCTGTCGCGATGATCTCCTCGAGCTTGGCGGACCTGTTCTCCAAGTGGCGGAGGAGCTCCTTGGGCGTGACGAACCCGAGCAGCTTGCGGCCCTTGGCCACAGGCAGGCCGACGTGGCCTTCGTTGATCACGCGCTGGATGGCCTCGTCGACGGTGAGCTCCGGACCCAGGGAGGTCACGTCCTCGGTCATGTAGTCTCGCACGCGCTCCTTCCTGGACGGCACGAGCCCGCAAGCGGGGGTGGGTGGGATAGCCCTTTCGCCCGCCCTTTTCTTTGTTGGGGCCTCGGGGACGCGTGGGCCCTGCAAAGACCGCTCTGGCAAGAGCGGAAGCAAGCGGCCGTCAGTCCAAGATGTGGTGGTTCCTCCGGCAAGAAACGGGGCCCACGCGCGGTGCAGGCCCCAAGGACGTCAGGCGAGGTGAGGGGCAGGCGTGCTATGGTGCTATCTGGCAATGTCTGCTCTTGCGGTCGTGGGATCTGTGGTGCTATTGGGTCTTCGTGGGTCGCTCCGGGTCCCCAGCTGTCCTGGCAAGGTTCATCCCTCCGGGCTCCTGAGTCCCATCCGGTGTTCAGATGAAGATCCTCTGGTACGCGGACTTCGAGGGCGACGGCAAGCAGCTGGCCGAGCACGATCGGATCCTACAGGAGATCTGCGACGAGATCGGTGGTTCCTTCGATGGGCCCTACTACCCGCAGAGCGCGGCTCTGCTCTACATCTTCGATGCGCCCAGCTACGAGTGGTTGAACGAGTCAGGCAGACGCTGGTTCAAGCGCGTCCAGGAGGCCGGGCTCGATGTGACGCCTGAGCGCTACGAGATCGCTGTGCCTCCTGAGGAGTTCTGGGGCACCGAGGAGACCGGACAGCAGACCCTGGCGACCGGTTAGCCGCCCGATCATGAGGGCACGAAGCAGGCACCAAGGGGCCTTAGAACAGCTCCTCGTCCGCATCCGTGAGGGCGTAGGCCATGAGCCTTCGCACCTTCCACAAAAGGATGCCCTCTCCCTTGTGGCCGCCGTCCTCGCAGATGAGCGCGTAGTCCCCCTCGCTGTAGACGAGCATGACCGGCCCCCGCTGCTCGATGAGCAGGGGGCTGTAGTACGGGTTCTCTCCCAGGGAGTCCTCGATGTACCAGCGCAGGCGCTCGAAGGCCAGCTTGCGGCGCTCGGGGCTGGCAGGCCGGTGCTTGCCGAAGAACGCCTCCGGGGTCTCGGAGGCCAGGAGGAGCTCGAAGGCGATGCGGGCGTGCTCCCCGAGCTCGCCCTCGACCTGGGTGAGCTGCTCGCCTGGCGGCCAGTGGACCTGGAAGCGCCCGGCCCCGCCGGTGGCCTCCAGGCGCAGGCCATCGCCTTCGAGCACGCGCACCTCGGCGTC
>CAYNEI010000078.1:0-9085 GCA_964396185.1 uncultured Thermoplasmatales archaeon | reverse complement strand
TCACCGGTGGGCTTGTGCCCGTTCACGTGTTTCTCAACTCTGGTCATCGCGTGGTCGACCAACCGCGGGCCAGGGGATAAGCAAGGCTCTACGACCCCCTGGTCCTGCAAACGCGCCTCTGCAGCGTTGGGCGAGGACAAGCATGGACGAACAACCGTCTCGCCGCACGGCGATCACGGCGGGCTCCACAAACTGTACACGAGGATCGCGCCGCGCTGGACGTCGGGGTCGTCCAGGGATGCGGCGACGACGAGCTCGCCGGAGCCGTCCGCGTCGAGGTCCAAGAGCTGGGGGCCCCGCGTGACTTTCCACGGGGAAACCGCGAGGCGGGCTTCGGCCTTGCCACTGTCGGCAGAGATGCGCCAGAGCCCGTCGCCCTCACCGGCAGGCGCGTTCACGAGCACCTCGCGAGCGCCGTCCTGGTCGAAGTCGGCCAACGCGATGTTGCTGTTCGACCACCAGGTGTCCACCTGGCGGACCCAGACGTCTTGGCCTTGGGCGTCCAGACGGAAGACGTTGGCCGGACCGAGGACCTCCCAGTTGCCGGGGCGGTGGCCGATGGTGTTCCAGTCCATGCCGAAGATGTCGGCCTCCCCATCGTCGTCGACGTCGTCGACCACGAGCTTGGTGATGCTCATGGGGTTGGCCCAATCGGGTTGGCGCATCCACTTCAGCTCGGCTTTCCAAGTCTCGGGGTCCTGACCCACCGCGAAGATGGCCATATGGTTCTCGTCGTACCGGTCGGGATCATCGATCTCTGCGGAGCGAGCGATGAACAGGACCTCGAGAGGCAGCTCGCCGTCGAGGTCAGCCACGGTCGGTGTTTGCGGCATGGAACCTGGGTGGACCCCGTGAGCGTTCACATCGAAGGTCCACATGGGCTCTCCGCTGCCACCGTCGAGTACCGCCAGCAGCCCGTCGTCGGAGGCGAAGATGGCTTCAAGTCGCCCGTCACCGTCGAGGTCGGCCACGGTGGGTGCACTGTTCCCCCCTGCCCAGCAGTGGTGCCAGCGCAGGGTGCCGTTCGGTTCCACAGCGTACAAGCCCTGCTCCTCGCCCTGCACGAGGATCTCCAGCTCGCCGTCCCCATCCAAGTCAGCCAGCACAGGCCCCCCATCCATGGAGGGACTGTCGTTGCAGGTGTCCATCCGGTGCTCCCAGACCTTCTCGACGGCGAGCTGGCCCCCGTCGCCTGCGCTCTGGTCGACCTGCCAGCGGGAGAGGTAGGCCGCGGGATTGGAGACGACGATGGATGGATCCTCGCCAGGCGCGAGCTTGTCGGCGGCCACGCTGTTCAGGATGGCCTCAGTGTGCCAGGACGGGGGGTAGCTCGTGTGCAGGGTGGCCAGGGCTTGACCGCTGGAGGGATCGAAGGCGTACACGGTCCGGTCCCGGCTGTGGGCCAGCACTTCCTCGACCCCGTCGCCGTTGAGGTCGTAGGTCGTCGGCGTCGCCTCGATGGGCCCAGGCCAGTCGTCGAGGCCCGAGGTGGCAGGATCCCCGAGGCGTTGCTGGAGCGCGACGTCGCCGCTGACTGAGTCCGCCGATGAGTCAGACTGGACGCAACCTACCAGCGGGACGGTCACGAGGAGGAGCGCGATCAGTAGTGGGATCGAGGGTCGAGTTGTTCTTGCACACATGGTGGGTGGTCCCTGTGGTCTTGGCCGGATAGCCGGCTGATCTGGCGGGATCGTTGGCGGGGTTCCTGGCGGTCGCTCGTGCGCTCGCCGATGCTCCTCCAGCGGGATCGCAGCAGCCACCACGCGATCCGGAGCCCGTCGCTAGCTCCAAGTTTCGAGCGGCCCATCCGGGGCAGGTAGTCCGTGGGCACTTGCTCGATCCGCATGCCCAGCCGAGAGGCGTGCGCGAACATCTCGGCTTCGAGCTCGAACCCGGTGCCCTGGAGTGGCAGCGCGTCAAGGGCGTCGGCCTGAAAGCCCCACATGCCGGTGCAGAGATCCCGGCAGTGGCGCTGGTAGAGCAGGCTGGCCAGCAGGGTGAGCGCGCCGTTGCCGAACCGGTGGGTGGCGGACATGGCGCCGGGGTGGATGCGGCGGTAGCCCATGACGACGTCGGCATCGTCGCGGATCAAGGGCGCTAGGATGCGGGGGATCGCGTCGGCGGCATAGGTGCCGTCGGCATCAAGCATGACGATGAGATCGCCGGTGAGATGCCCGCGCGCGGAGCGCAGGGCTTGGGCCTTGCCAGCGCCCTCCCCGAACACGACGGTGGCGCCGCCGTGCTCGTAGACGACCTCGCGTGTGCGGTCTTGGCTGTCGCCGTCGAGCACGACGATCTCGCTGTCCAGGCCCATGAGGTCCAGGGTCCTGGTGGGGAGCTCGGAGAGCACGGTTCCGATGCCTGCGGCTTCGTTCTTGGCTGGGAGCACGATGGTGACGAGCGGACGGGTGGGGTCTTGGAGGGGTTTCCCGATCACCTCGGAGCCCCCTGGTAGGCGTAGAGCGTGACGTGGGGCGATCGGGGGCCGGTGCCGTCGCACCAGTGGCCGACCTGCTGCCAGTCCTCTCCCTCGAGGAACGAGAGGTCGGCGTCCGACTGCTGCTTGTACAGGTGGCGGTCGACGACCATGTACAGCGGCCGGTCGGCCTTCTCCATGCTACCGATGATCTGGTCGCGTGATTGCTCGTGGGTGGTGAATTGCCAGGGCGTCTGGACCTTCGTGGGGTACTCGCTCACGGATGCGAGCACGAGGCGGGCCTGCCAGGCGCCGGTCACGAAGTAGGCTCTGGGTTCATCCTCGAACCGCTCTGCCATCTCCTCGAACCCGTTGAGCTCGCAGGATTCGTAGAGGCGGTACCAGCCACCTTCGTAGCCGTCTGGCGTACCAGCGTACACCGCACCCCCCATGGAGACGGCCACGAGGAGGGCCGGCACGGCGAACAGCGTGGTGGCTGCCTGCTGGGGCCGCGCGCCTTTGAGGCTTGGCTGCCAGGAGGCAAGGGCTCGCCGAGACCATCGGATCCCGGCAAGGGCGGCCACGCCGAGCAGGATCATGAGCCCGATGCCGAGGAAGGCCGCGGTGCGGTGCGACCAGAACGGGCTGTTGAGCGGGTCGTAGATCACCCAGGGGTAGGTGGCGATGCAGAAGCTCGCCCCGGCGTGGGCGGCTCGGTTCGGGATGAACGGCAGAGCGACGAACGCGAAGGCAGCCGAGGCCAGCACGGGCCAACCGATCATGCGCGGGAGGTCGACCTGGGGAGGCATGCCCTGCTGTACCGCAGGCGCGGTAACCAGGAAGAGCACGCCAGCAAGTCCCACCGACGCCAGGGCGCGCAGCCACCAGGGCGTCGGTTCTCGGGTCTCCAGGGAGAGCAGCCGCCGGGTGCGCTCTGGCCAGATGGCCACGATCACGGCGGGGAGCACGGATCCAGCGAACACGGCAGGAACGGCCCACCCCGTTTTGAGAGCCTCCGGCAGGAAACCGTTCAAGCCCGGCCCGCACATCCCCCTGCAGCCGGTCATGGCCAGGGCCAACCCTCCACCCAGAACGGCGAGCAGAAGGGTCATCCCCCGCAGCGAAGCGCGGCGGTTCTGGGCGGTGGATCCTGGCGCGAGGATCGAGAAGAGCACCAGGAGGCCTGCGAAGACGGCCAGGATGCCGAAGATCCACGGGTGGGCGAACACGAGGAAGAGGGTCATGGGGACCACGACGCCAAGCCAGCGGAGATCCCCTTCCACGACCTCGAGCGCGGCGTACAAGAGGAACGGTACGATGGCGAGGTCCAGTGCGGTGGGGCTCATCATGGTGGTGCGGAAGATCAGCTCCGGTGCCACCGCGTAGCCAAGCGCGCCCACGAACCCGGCGATGGGCCCGGCGTGGCGCCACAGCAGCATGCCCATGCCAAGTACGCCGATCCCGCCGAGCACGACAGGCGCGAAGCGGAAGGTTTGATAGAGATCCAGGCCAGAGAACGTCCAGATCGCGGCAAGGAAGGCGTGCATCCCGGGCGGGTAGAGCCCACCGTTCGGGTTGAGCGGATCCAGGGTCGCCGTTTGCAGATGCTCTTTGACCATCACCATGTGGGCGTAAGGGTCCTCTGCCGCGATCACGGGGGTCGAGAGGGGGTCCACGAGGCGCAGGAGGATGCCCAGCGCGATGGTCGCGGCGATGGCTCCGATGCCGAGCAGGCGGGCGGCCCTCGGCGTGACCGACGGGAATCGCATGGGTCAGGCTCCTGGTTGCAAGGTGTTATCCATGTTGGGACATCGATAGGGGACTCGGTCGCCGAGCCAACCATCCGTGGACGATCTTGGCGGAGGCCTAAAGGTTCAAGCGGGAGGAGCTTGACCCGTGGCCCGATCGACCCCCAACGCCTGGCCCGACGAGCCCGCGCGCGAATCGAACACGGAGACCTCCACCACCCGAGAGTCGGCCACGGGTGCGGGCCCATCCGGTCTGGCCGGTCGCTGGCCCCCGCGCTCCTGGTGGGATCTTGCCGCCTCGGCTGGCCTGCTCACCCTGACCCTCATCGTCGCGCTCGCGCTCCCGGAGGGAAGCGTGGCCCGGGCCGCCATCGCGATGCCTGTGCTCCTCGTCGTGCCCGGTTACCTGCTCCTGCAGGCCTTGTTCGTCCCAGCCGGCCGCACGCGCACCCGCTTGGTGCACGCGTTGATCGCGCTCGGCGTCAGCCCCGCCCTTATCGGCTTACTGGCGCTCTCCACGGTCATGGTGCCCGGAGGCTTCACGGCAGGCGCGATCTTCACCATGGTCACGCTCACATCGCTGCTCCTGGCCGCCATCGCCCTGGTACGCCGCGCTCGCGTCGACCCAGAACCCCCCTATAGGTTCGAGCGCACCGACGCGCAGGCGAGCTGACGCGCGGCCCTGCGCGGCGAGGCGAGGCGAACCGTTCCACAGTGCATCAGACCGTGGGGACTACCTTCTTGTGTCTGGCGCATCGAAGCTCCCATCGGGTGACAACCATGCAAGAGAAACAACAAGAAGAAAAGGAACGCAAGTCAGGCGAGATCCGAGACGAGCCCGACGAGACGAAGCGCCAAGACACTGAGCGCGAACAGAGCGAACAGACGCAAGAGCGCCAGGGCTCCGAGGGAGAGCAGGGTACAGGACCCGATCCTAAGGAGCCCCAGAGCTTCGAGCACAAGTCGAGCAAGGAGGAGAAGAAGTCTGAAGGGAAGGAGGAGAGCCCCCGCTACGGTAAGGCCTGATGTTCGGCCACGCGATTACCCCCGCCTCTCCGCCCTCTCTCCCGTTTTCTCTCCCGCTCTTTCTCCGCTTCCTCTCCTCCCATCCACCGCGCCGGTTACGCTGAGAGGTTCTCGCAGCTCCTCGCGCACTCCCGCAGGACCGTGGCGCAGGTCTGGCAGTGGTCGTGGTCGAAGCGCTCGCACTCGTCTGCGCACTCGTTGCAAGCGTCAGCACAGATCTGACCGAGACCCGCTTTGTACGCGGAGTCCCGGACCAGGAAGCGAGCATGCAGCGAGGCCAGGTCTGCCACATCGCGACACAGCCGGATGCAGGTCTCCATCTCTGCTCCCAGCCCCGCGCATGCATCCGCGCACCACTCGGCGGATTGGACCGCTTCCTGGCAGTTCTGTACGCAGGCTCGGGCATCAGCATCGAGGTGCTCCATCTTGTTCAGGGACATCTGGGGAGCCAAATGGAACGGTGGGCATAACGCCTGCTCGGACCTGACATGTACGACCTTCGAGCCCGTTGGTGGCTCGAACGCCCCGCCCGCAGCTCCCAGCGATGAGACGCTCCCACTCCACCCATCAGGGCCACGCCCGGTGCGGGCCCCATGGTATCCGGATGGATCACGACTTCCGGGATGGCGCTGCTCTACGTTCTCCTCTCGACCCTGGGGATCTACGCATCGGTCATCCTGCTCACCCGGCTTGGCGGGCTGCGTAGCTTCTCCAAGATGTCGGGGTTCGATTTCGCGGTCACGGTTGCCATCGGATCGTTGATCGCCATGGTGCTGGCGACCAAGGACCCACCGCTCGTCCAGGGGATCGTCGCCCTGGCTGCGCTCTACGCAACCCAGGCCGGGATCGCCATCCTACGCCGCCGATCGACGTGGGTCTCGCGTCTGGTCAACAACGAGCCGCTTCTCCTGATGGACGGCGCCGAGGTCCTGCAAGAGAACATGGACAAGGCCAGCATGACCAAGGCAGACCTGCGAGCCAAGCTACGAGAGGCCAACGTGCTCTCGCTTGATGAAATCCGAGCCGTCGTGATGGAGACCACCGGGGACGTGTCCGTGTTGCACGGACCACCAGATGGCCGCGAGCTCGACGGGGATCTGCTCGACGGGGTCCGAGGTTCCCGCTGAGCCCGTACCCGAACCGATGTTCTCGCTCGTTTCAACTTGACGGTCGGGAAGGCCTGCGCCGCGCCCCCGGCCATAAAGCTCTGCGCCAGCGTTTATCCCAGAGCGTGGCAGAAGCTGACTTGGTCGAACTCCTCGACCTCAGGCGGTCCGGAGGTGAGAAACATGGCATATGGAACTCCTGGCATGAAAGGCGCGTCCTGGGTGAACCTCATCGTTGGGGTCATCGTCGTCGCGATCCCGTTCTTCACGTTGACCTCGATGTTCGCCTTCTGGAGCGCGGTGCTCGTCGGCGGCTTGATCGCTGCGTTGGCGGTCTTCGATCTCTACGAGGAGACCCACGACGAGGCCGAGCGGGTCCAAGGGCCGTCCACGATCAACGTGTTCGCGGGCATCTGGCTTCTCGCGTCCGCGTTCTTCGTGTCCGCGACGATCACGTACCTGTGGACCGTCGGCGTCGCAGGCCTGATCGTAGCTGTGATGGCCGGGTACAACGTTTCCCAGGCCCGCAAGCTACGTGGCGGCGTCCACAGAGCCTGACGCCCGCGCGCCCTCTTCCTCCCTTTCTCTTCCCTATCTCCCCTGCCTCCAGATCGTGTGTTGGTGCCGTCTTGGCGCCTCGGTGCTCGGGCGATCGTCCACCGGCGTCTAGCCCGATGAAGACGGTGGCGAGGGTCGCTCCCAGCGGCGCAGCACCAGACCCCAGAAGGCGACCATGAACCCAACGAAGAGGATCCAGCCGAGATGCGCGTGGGTTTGCTGCAGCGTGGCGCCGCCCCACATCTGGCCGACCTTGGCCAAGGTCAACAGGCGGAGCAGGTTGGCCGCGTAGAGGCCCATCAGGCCGAGGCCCAGGTAGGCGACGAGCCGCCGAGGCGCTAGACGCTCTTGCCAGGCGTGCATGCCCAGCACGCCCAGGAAGAGCACCGTCGGGTAGATGCCAGCGCACACGAGGCCCACGCCCAAGGTCAGCGTCCCCCTGGAGGTTGCCAGGTGGATGTTGTTGCCGGTCACCTGGCTGGCCGCCCCGATGAGCTCGAGCAGGCCGGCGGTGGGCAGGGTGAGTGTGAGGTGGATGAACGGGTCGGCAAGGCCTGTGGTCTCGAGCCCAGCGGGCCCCGAGATGAGACCGTGGATGGCGTAGAGGATGAGGGGGGTGAGTAAGAGAGGGAAAGACCAACCGACCGCGCTTGCGAGCCGCTCACCGTAGCGATCGGATGCAAGCAGCGGCGCGGCGGTCAACAGGAGCAGCCCGTAGAGCAGGATCCCCCACTCGGGCGGGGAGAGCCCTGAGCCGACGAGCACATCGTAGCCAAGCACGCTTGCAGCGAGCAGGGCGCCGAGGCCGGCGATCCAGGACCCACGCATCCCCGGCGAGCGGGAGGGCTGGGTCTGGGCCGTAGGGGGGGTTGGCGGGGGTGCATCGAGGGGATCACTGTCCCGAGCCCGTGGGCTCGGGGACCAGGCCTGGCTCGCCACCAACAGGGTGCCGAGGCCTAGGCTGGCCAGACCGGCGAGCAGGGACTCGTGGGCCACGATGCGCAGCGCCACAAGCAGCCCGTAGCCGATCAGGCAGATGCCAGCGAACCCTCGAAGATCGCGCATGGAGGCCTAGCTGCGCTTCCGGATCACCGCGTATGCGCTGATGCCGAGCAGTCCTGCAGCCGTGGCCACGATCGCGGTCGGGAAGACCGGGATGGCGGTGACCTCGACCTCGTCGCAGTTCTCGGACTCCTGGCTGTCGATCACGGCGGTCACCATGTACCGGTAGGTTTGACCCTGCACGACGTCCTCATCATCGTAGGACAACGTGGTGTTGTCGACGGTGTCGAGCAGCACGAGCGGCCCGTCGCCGACGGCCTTGTAGATCTTGTAGGTGTCCGTATCATTGACCGCGGTCCAGTTGAGGTGGTTGCTCGGACCCGCCTCGGCCGTCACGGTGAGCTCGGGGCACGGGACTCCATTCTCCTCCTCCTCGCACGGGCCGTGGCTGAGGTTGAACTGGCCGTCCCAGTCATCGTAGATCTCAGCCGTAGCGTCGGTGACGTTGGCGTCCTGGTGGAGCGTCGTCGAGTAGTGGGCTGTCTGTCCGGACAGCTTCGAGAGGGGCACTGTGGCGTTCTGGCCGTTGTCCCACTCAACGAAGATCGAGCTTGGGGGACTCTCCTCTGTATCGATCTGGTTGATGATGAAGTGCCACTCGTTCGGGCTCTCCTCTTCGCACTCTGGGTCCTCCAAGGTCGATTGCTTGACGTGGATCTCCTTGGTATCACTCTGGGCGACCGCGGTGGCCGCCCCTAGTCCCACGGCGGTCAAGAGCGCGATCAGGATGATCGCGATTTTCCTGCCGGCGGTCGATCGCTTCCGCTGGGGTTCGTTGCGTTGATGCATGGTTTCGGTCTCCTGGGGCCGCCTAGATGGCGACCCTGTGGTAGGACGCTCTGTGGACAGGTCTGTATAAGCGGCAAGGGACACGCATGCTGGAGGGCTGTAGCACGATGTTGGCCTCGTTAGCCAGCGCCTGGCGCGTGCTTACCACTCTCAGCCCGTACCTGGGTTTCATGCAGAGCGCCTGGCCCGCGCCAGGCCGGCAGCCGCGGTGAGCGACGCGATGGCTGCAACGACCGACGGTGCCAGCATCGCATCGCGCGCATCGCTGGCCGGCTCGTCGGCACCATCGGAGCCGTTCATGTCACCTGGTTGGTCCCCATCGCCCTCCATCGGATCCCCCGTCTCGTTCCCGGCAGGCTCGCCCTCGCCCTCCGGCACGT
>CAYNEI010000077.1:0-9444 GCA_964396185.1 uncultured Thermoplasmatales archaeon | reverse complement strand
CCGGACACGCGCGAGCTCGTGTCCCGGGCTGACGAGATCCTGGGCAAGGCCGGCCCCTCTTACGAGGAGAACTTCCACGCCGAGCTCTTCCAGTCCGTCGTCGAGACCGCCTCCAACGTTTGCGCTGATATCGACGAGGTGCGCGAGGAGGTGCTCCGGCTACGCCACGGGTTGGCTGAGGTTCTCGACGAGAAGGGCTACGCCATGGCCGCGGCCGGCACGCATCCCTTCGCGCGTTGGGAGGAGCAGGAGCACACGAAGAGCGAGCGTTATGAGAAGCTCATCGAGGACGTGCGATGGCCGGCCAAGCGCGAGCTGATCTTCGGCCAGCATGTCCACGTCGCTCTGCCCGACCCGGGCGCTGCGATCTACGTGAACAACCACATCCGCCCGTTCCTGCCTGTCCTGCTGGCCCTCTCCACGAACTCCCCCTTCTGGAAAGGGGAGCCCACGGGCTTGATGAGCACGCGCGTGCGCATCTTCGATGCCATGCCTCGCACGGGCTTGCCAAGGGAGTTCAAGAACTGGAGCGACTTCCAGGAGACCATCGACCGGTTCAAGGCCGTGGGCTCTATCGACAGCGTTTCCAGCATCTGGTGGGACGTGCGTCCCCGACCGTCGATCGGCACCGTGGAGGTGCGGATGGCTGACTTGCCTACCGAGGCTGATCAGAGCATCGCGCTGGTCGCGCTCGTCCAGTGCCTCATGGTACGCCTTCACCAGGCCTACATGGATGGCGAGGACCCGCCGGTCCAGCATGCCCCGGAGGTCATCGAGGAGAACCGGTGGCGGGCCCTGCGCGATGGGCTCGGCGCCCAGTTCATGCAGTACGCCAACGTGGGCACCATCGAGAAGATCCACGCGCGGGATGCGGTGCTTCGGACCATCGACCACCTGGGCGATGTGCCTGACGAGCTTGGCGTTGGCCGGGAGATCGGTCTGATCGAGCGGCTCGCACAGAACGGTGACAACGGGGCCAAGCGGCAGCTGAGGGTCTACGAGCGCACGGGGGATCTCAACGCCGTCGTCGACGACATCGTGGCTCGAACGCTCCCGAAACAGGCAGCCATCCCGCCGAGCTGATCGCTCATCGGCGCAGGGCACGGGGCCACTAGGCCACGGGGTTGGCGCTCACTCCTCGACCCAAGCGTCGTCGATGCGGCCGTACGAGAGGAGCTCGTCCTCGGTGAACCAGAGCTTGATCTCGGTGGCCGCGGTCTCGGGCGAGTCGCTGCCGTGCACGATGTTGCGTCCGATGTCCACAGCGAAGTCGCCGCGGATCGTGCCGGGACTGGCATCCACGGGGTCGGTGGCGCCGTTGAGCTCGCGCACCGCCTGGATGGCGTTGGGGCCCTCGATCACCATGGCGACCACAGGGCCGCTGGTGATGAACTCGACGAGCCCGTCGAAGAAGGGCTTGTCGCGGTGGACGCCGTAGTGCGTCTCGGCCAGCTCGGTGTCCACGTCCACGAGCTTGAGGCCCGCAAGCTTGAGGCCTCGCTGTTCGAAGCGCTGGATCACATCACCCACGAGGCCGCGCTGGACCCCGTCGGGCTTGACCATGACGAACGTGCGCTCGGTCACTTGACCCCGCCCTTGATGTAGGCGCGCGTCCACTTCTCGAACCGGGGCTGGCGCCCGAGGTCGATCATGTTGTGGCGGCACTTGCTCGAGCAGAAGGAGAACTGCTTGCCGTCCTTCTTGATGTAGAGCGAGCCCGTGCCAGGCTCGATGGGGTCACCGCAGAACGTGCAGACTCGGTGCTCGACCATGCGATCACCGGACCCCGAGCTTCTTGGCTTCACGGGCCGTCTCGCGGAGCATGAGGATGTCGCCCTCGCGGATCGGGCCCATGGCGTTGCGCGTGATGATGCGTCCTTTGTCTCGACCGTCGAGCACGCGGACCTTGACCTGGGTGGCTTCCCCGGTCATGCCGGTGCGTCCGACGACTTCGACGACCTCTGACGGGATGCCGAGGTCTCTGTTCTCATCAGCCATGGTGGTTCACCTCACTCCTTGAGCCCGGCGACCTGCTCGGCGACCTGGTTGACCAGGTCAGCGGTGCGGCCCGGGTCCGTGATGGCCACGGCACTGGTCCCGACCTCGAGCCCGGCGCTGACGCCGAGCTCGGCCTTGGCGTGGACGTAGGTGTACGGGATGTCCTTCTCCTCGCAGAGCAGTGGGATGTGCGCCAGGACCTCCTCGGGGGAGACATCCTGGGCCATGACGACGAGCTTGGCTTCGCTTCGCTCGATCGCCTTGGTCACCTCGTTCGCGCCTTTCGTGATGGTGCCCGAATCCCGGGCGCCTTCAACGGCCTCGTAGGCCTTGTCCTGGAGCTCTCGGGGAGCTTCGAATCGTACGTACATCGCGGCCATGCTAGTCATCTCCTTATCGGTCGCAGCGTGGCGGAAGAACGCCTCGGCCCCTTGTGTAAGGGGCCTCATCGGCTGCGTTCGCGCAGAAGAGAGGTTCGGTATTTAACCGTTGCGTGGGGAGGGGAACCACAAGGACACAACGCGCACAACGCCACTCGAACCCGTCAGCCCGTACTCCACCCGGCAACCAGCTTGGATGCTCAGCCCGGAGACCAGATCCCCCTGGGTCTCCGTTGTGCCCCATGTGCCGTTGTTGTGAACCGTGCCGTCACAATCCCAACGCGTCAGCGAGAGCCACGACGCGCTTGGCCTGCTCGACAGCGGGCCGGTCGATCATGCGCCCTTCGAAGCCGATCACGCCCCCTTGCTCGATCCCAGCCTCCTCGACAGCCTCAAGCAGGCGCCGGGCCTCGCTGATCTCCTCGGTGCTGGGTGTGAAGGCCTGGTGCACGGCTTCGATCTGGGCAGGGTGGATGATCTGCTTGCCCACGAACCCGAGCTCACGACCCTGCCGGGCCTCCTCTGCCAGGCCGTCGAGGTCCTGGTAGTCGTCGAAGAGCAGATCGATGGGCTGGACGCTTGCGATGGCGGCGGCCAGGACCACGCGCTGGCGGGCGTACGTGACTTCGTGGTTGGAGGGCGTGTTGCGCGCGCCGACGTCTCGAGCGTAGTCCAACGCGCCGAACATGAAGCCCTCGACCCGTGTGAGGGGAGCGACTGGGTCGCGGACCGTCTCGGCCAGGCGCACGGCGTTGGCCACGCCCAGCGCGGTCTCGAGCTGCACGAGCAGCGGGATGCTGCCGACCTCGATCCCGTGCTCCTCCTCGAGCGCTTCGATCTCGAGCTCGAGGTCCGAGAGGTGCTTGATGCGCTCGACCTTGGGGACCACGATGGCCTCCGGGTGGGCAGCCACGACCGATGCGATGTCCTCGGCGTGCCAGGGCGTCTCCATGCCGTTGACGCGCACACACGCCTCGGCCGGCGTACCGGTAAGCCTACCGATGAGCTCGCAGACCTGCTTGCGCGCGCTGCCCTTGTCCTGGGGGCCCACGGCATCCTCGAGGTCAGCGACCACCAGATCAGGGCCGCCGTCCATGTTCAGAGCCTTCTCGACGCGGTCCGGGCGAGTGCCGGGCGTGTAGAGGACCGAGCGGCGAGGGCGGTAGCTCGCTGGCGGGGGCATCGTTGCAGGGATGGTGGCCGTGGGTAAAGGGTTGGAGGGTCACGACCCCAGCTCCGCCAACGCAACCGCGAAGACGCGGAGAGCGCGAAGAACGCGGAGGACCGAACCCGGGGACTCATCCTGGTCTTCGCGGCCCTCTGCGACCTCCGCGTCTCCGCGGTGAACGGTTGGCACCCCGAGGCTTACAATCCCGTTACGACCCCTTGACCGCGTCCGGGTCCAGGGTCTTGACCAGCGCGGTGCGCTTGAACGTGCACACGGTCTCGCCCTCCTGGTTGGTCACCGTGGTCTCGAACTCGACGAGCCCACGGCCGGGCTTGCTGGTCAGCCGCTTGCTCAACACCTCGCTCTTCGCGCGGATCGTGTCCCCGTGGAACACGGGCTTGGGGTGGGCCACCTCATCGTAGCCGAGATTCGCGATGATCGTGCCCTCGGTCAGGTCAGGCACGCTCAAGCCCACGGCGAGCGAGAAGGTAAGCAGCCCGTTGACCACGCGCTCGCCGAAAACGGTCTGCTCGGCCCACTGGGCGTCCAGGTGGAGCGGCTGGGTGTTCATGGTCATGGAGCAGAAGAGCACGTTGTCGGACTCGGTGATGGTGCGGCCCGGCTCGTGCTCGAAGACCTGGCCCTCCTTGAACTCCTCGTAGTGCAGGCCCATGGTGGCCTGGCCATGGGGCTCCAGGGGAAAGGGGTTGCGCTCCCCGGATCAGGGAGATTCGAACCGCCGCTCGTCTGGGGTGATCTCAGCGGTGAGCACGCCGGTGGTCCCGGGGTGCTCCTCGCAAGCGAGCTCGTTGCCGAACAGCGCGCCGTCGGCGGTGTTGAGCGCTGCCGCCCAGCTAGGCTGGAGCCAGACACGAAGCTCGGTGGCGAAGGGGATCAGCTGGATGGCGGCTTCGTCGCAGAACAGCGCGCTTTTCAGGTGGTTGCCGTTGGAGTCGAGTTGCTCCCAGCGGGCCAGCACGGTCTGGTTCGAGGCGTCTTGGATCGTCACGTTGACCTGACCATCGGCGGGGTCCAGCGGGATGCAGACAGCGTCGATGGCAGGAAGCTCGGGCTGCTCGCCGTAGCAGTTGGTAGGACCCAGCGCCGAGGTGCTCGGGCCTACAAGGTAGTCCCGCTCGACGGTCTCGACGGTGGATGAGGTGCCGGCTGCCGCAGCCATGGCGGCCAGCGCGACGACGGTGGCCAGGCCGGCCGGCAGGGGGGAGCGGGGGGTCACTAGGCTTCATCCCCACGCCAATCGAAGTACTCGTTGGTCTGTCCCACTCGGTTCAGGCTCTCCGGCGCTTGGCCGCGACCATGGCGCCCAAGGCCCCAACCACGACGAGAACGGCGGCACCGGGGCCGGGCGTCCCCGCGGTTGCTCCTTCGACAGGGTCGCCCTCGCCCTCACGGGTGACCGGCGCCTTTTGCAGGGTGAAGGTGTCCTCGAAGCTGTCGCCCTCGGTGGGCACCATCCGGCCCTGGATCGCCTGCTGCGTGATGGTCATCTCGAAGACGTGGTAGAGGGAGTTCCTGGTCACACTCCAGTCCGGTGGGTCGTCGGTCCAGCCCGTGTAGAGGGACTGGCCCGCTGCTCCCGAGACGACGTGGATCACGCCCTCACCCTCCGTGTAGTTGTCGGGGTCGTGGCTCTGGGGCGCGCCGCCAAGCAGCGGGAACGTGCGCTCGTAGCCGTGGTCGTGGCCAGCCAGGACCAGGTCCACGCCGTGCTCCTCGAACACGCCGTCGAAGGCCGCCTGCACCCGCTCGCTGGGGCCGTGTCGGTTGCTCGAGTAGGGCGCCTCGTGGAGGAAGACGAGGGTCCAGGTGGCATCCGCGTGCTCGGCCAGGTCCTGCTCGAGCCAGGCGAGCTGTTCGTCGTACTCCCATAGCTGGTCGCCGGTGTAGGGGTAACCGCTCTGGCTGTACGTATCCAGGGCCACGATGTGGACTCCGGCCCAGTCGAAGCTGTACCAGCGCTCGTTGTTCGGGAGCGCGAACCGCTGCTCGAAGTAAACGACCTCGGTGACAGGAGGCAGGGTCTCGTGGTTACCGATCGCCGGCAGCCAGGGGACCTCGGCCGCCACCGGCTCGGTCATCTCGAACCACTGGTTCCAGACGGTCTGGTCCCCCTCGCCGTAGGAGAGGTCCCCCATGTGGAGCACGACGTCAGGACCCAACTCCCGGATCGTGTCCACCGTGTTCTGGGAGCGCTCTGTGATGCCCATGTCCCCTAAGGCCACGATGCGGAGCTGCTCACCGTCGGTAAGGTTGGACGGCGGCGTCGTGAACGTGCCCTCGAAGCCATCTGCGACCTGGTAGGCGTACGCCGTGTCTGGGGAGAGCCCGGTAACCGCGGCCTCGTAGACCACGCCCGCTGCCGGGCCGGGCACTTGCTCTGCGGCGTAGCGCTGCTCGTCCCCCTCGGGGCCCGTGACGGTGACCTCGGGGTCCGACGGGGTGGGCACCTGCTCGTACCAGCTCACGATCAGCGAGTCGCTTGGGCTCTCGTCGTTGAGGCCCAGGCGTACCTGCTCGACCTGTCCGAACGCTTGGCCAGCCATCACCGCGGTCGCGGCGACCAGCAGCAATCCCAGCACGCACCCGCGGCCTCGCATACCCATGGGTCCCCAGGTTCGGGGCAGTGTTTTAGCCTTTGCTACGAGCACGTTGAACAACCGGCGGGCGCACCCAGGAAGGCTCAGATGACCGTCCCATGCCGCTTGTGTGGCAAGGGGAGCTCCTTGTTCTCGTAGGTCTCCAGCCGGAGCAGGCACTCCTTGCGCAGCTCGCTCGGCGGGACGATGTGGTCGACGACCAGGTCGTCGGCCATGACGTGGATGGCGATGTCGGCGCGGTACTCCTCGCGTTTGGCTTCGATGAACGCCTCGCGTTCCTCCTCGTCCTCGATGGCGTCGATCTTGCGTCGATAGACCGCGTTGATGGCCGCCTCGGGGCCCATCACACCGATCTCAGCCGTGGGGAGGGCCAGGGTGGCATCCGGTTCGAAGGCGGGGCCGGACATGGCGTAGATGCCAGCACCGTAGGCGCGGCGCACGACCACGCAGAGCTTGGGCACTGTGGCGGTGCTGGTGGCGTAGATGAACTTCTTGCCGCGCTTGAGGATACCGGCCTTCTCGACGTCCAGGCCGACCATGAAGCCGGGCGTGTCGCAGAGGTAGATCAGCGGGATGTTGTAGGCGTCGCACTTTGTGATGAACTCGGCCGCCTTGTCCGCGCTCTCCGGGAAGATCGCACCGGCTCGATGGAGGCTGTTGTTGGCCACGATGCCGATGGGTCGGCCGCCAAGGCGGGCCCAGGCGGTGGTGATCTCAGGCGCGTACTCGGGGCTGAGCTCGAGCACGCTGCCCTCGTCGGCCAGGGTCTCGATGACCTCGTGCATGTCGAAGGGGGCGTTGGGATCCTGGGGCACGATGCCCTCGAGCTCGCTGGGGTCCCGGGCAGGCGGCCGCGTCTCGTAGCGGGGTGGCTGTTCGTTGCAGTTGTCCGGCAGGTAGGAGAGGACCTGGGCGGTGAGCAGGGCAGCGTGCTCTTCGTTCTCAGCGATGAGGTGGCAGGAGCCGGACTCCTGGGCGTGGATGTCAACCCCGCCGAGCTCTTGCATGCTGATGACCTCGCCCGTGACCATCTCGACCATGCGCGGGCTGGCGATGCACATGGCACTCATGTCTCGCACCATGATGGTGACATCACAGAAGATGGGCGTGTAGGCGGCACCGGCCACGCATGGGCCGTAGAGCACGGCGATCTGGGGGATGCGGCCGCTGAGGATCGAGTGGTTGTAGAAGTACTTCCCGATGCCTCGGTTGTTCGCGAAGAAGCCGGCCTGATCCGTGATGCGCGCCCCGCTTGAATCTACGAGGTAGAGCACGGGCTTGTTGGCGCGTAGCGCGCGCTCCTGGACACGCAGGAACTTCTCGACCCCCTTCTCGGCCATGCTGCCGGCCTTGACGGTGTAGTCGTTGGCTTGGAAGAAGACGCGGCGGCCGTCCAGGGTGCCCACACCGGTGACCATGCCGTCTGCTGGGAGCTGATCATCGGCGCGGTGGTTGGCGAACACCCCGTCTTCGAAGTCAGGCCCGCCAGGGAAGAAGAGGCGCAGGCGCTCGCGAACGAAGAGCTTGCCCGCGTCTTTGAGCCGGTCCTTGTACTTCTTGGGGCCACCCTCTTGGATCCGAGCGATGTCCTGGCGCACGGCTGCTTCGAGGCTCTCCTCGCTGGCCTCGCCCTGGGTGTCGGCCTCCTGTGCCATCGCCGAGCAACGTGAGGGGAGGTTGATAAGCTTAGACGGTCACGCCTCGCTACCCGGGGGATGAGAAGGTGACGTCGAGGGTGTAGGTGTCCTCGGGCACGAGCCATGCCACGACCACGAGGTCGTACTCGCCGGGGTCCAGGACGTCTTCGAGGGTCTCGCTGGTGCCAGGGGGCGCTTGTGCCGAGCTGGCCATGCGGTCCCCGTTGTGGAAGAGGAAGAGGTCGAGGTCGTTTGTGGGGTCCTCCCAGGAGAGCTCAGCTGCCATGGAGGTGGCCACGTCGAGCTGGATAGGGTAGTGGAAGCACGCGCTGGCATCCGAGCCACAGGCTGGACCTTGGACCGTGGTCAAGGGGTTGACGATCATCTCCACGGTCCGGGTGTCGTGGATCGGTGGCGGCAGCGCGTCCTCGCCGTCCTCGTTGGAGCTGGCCCCGGGGCCGCCACCGTCCAGGCACCCTGCGGTGAGCAGGGTGGCAGCGGTGAGGAGGACCAGGAGAGCACGCATCCTGGTCTTTGTTCGGTGGCTGGGCCTACTTGAAGGGTACGGCCAGGGCCGGGGGCTGGCCCGGCGGGGCCAACCCCTTGGCTCTGGCAAGCGCGCTTGCCGGAGACGTGCCTCTATGCGAGGCCGACGGCGGCGTCCGCGTAGCTGGTGGCGCCGTTGTGGACCGGCGCGATGCAGGAGGCCAGCGCCATGACGGCCTCGCTGTTGGCCGAGGCGTACTCGTAGCTGCCGAACTCCCAGCCACCGCTGTCGGCCTGGTCCTCTACCAGCCAATCACAGGCGTCCTGGGCGACGGGAGCGAGGTCCAGCGCGTGGGTGAGCGCGTAGGCGGCGTACGCGGTGGTCTGGATGCCGCCGCAGTCAGCCACACCGTCCGAGCCCGTGGACGTGAAGGAGCCGTCCTCGCACTGGGTAGCCAGGAGCGCGTCCTGGGCCTGGCCCAGCGTGTCTGCGTGGCCGATGAAGTCAGCCTCGGAGAGGCCGAAGACGATGCCGCTGAGACCGATCTCGTACCATTGGGCCGTCTGCTCGAAGGCGTCCACGATGGTCTGCGTCGCGAGCACGTTGGCCATCTCGTCGGCAACGTCCGTGGCTCCGACGTCCTGGGCACCCCGGACGAAGAGGCCGAGGTCCCAGAGGCCGATGTTGGGTTGGTTCTGGTCCAGGCGGTTCTGGAGGGTGGCGCGGGCCAGGTCGGCACCGGGGCCACCGTTGCTCGCGTCACCGTCGTCGGCGTTGTCCAGCGTGGTGTCCAGCGACTCCTGGGCAGCGTCCAGGGTGTCTAGATCCCCGGTAGCGATGGCGTACTTGGCCAGGAAGAAGAAGTTGGCCGAGATCATGCTGGACTCCGGGTTGTCCTCGATGTAGTCGAGCAGCCAGTTGGCGACACCGGCGGCACCGTCGGTGCCGCTGCCGAGGTAGGCGAGATCCCCGGTGACGGTGAAGGCGTCAACCAGTCCGATGGCACTGATGCCTTGGACGTTCAGGAACACGCCGTCGAACCCGACGACCCAGGGCATGGCCCCGGAGTCGAGCTGGATCTCGAGCAGGCGATCAGCGCCGGACGTAGCGGCGTCTTGGTGGTCGATAAGCGATGCTTGTGCGGCAGGCGCGATGA
>CAYNEI010000076.1:0-10190 GCA_964396185.1 uncultured Thermoplasmatales archaeon | reverse complement strand
CTCGAGCGCGTTGCCGAGCTCGCCGAGGACAAGGGCGTCCAGCCCGCCCAGATCGCCCTGGCCTGGCTGCTCCACCAGGACACCGTCACCGCGCCCATCGTGGGTGTGACCAAGCTCGAGCACCTGGAGGCCGCCGTGGAGGCCACGGAGCTCAGGCTCTCGGACAAGCAGCTGGAGTGGCTCGAAGCGCCCTACGAGCCTCGCCCGGTGACGGGTTGGGTGCGTGGCGGGGGCGTGGCTCGCGTGCACCTGCACGAGCAAGAGCCAGAGGCGTGAGTCAGCCGAGCGTGTCGATGCCGTAGACCTGTCGGGGCAGCTCGATGTGGATGCGCTTCCAGGCTGTCTCGGAGAGCAGGCCCGCTTCGTGGAGCTCTCGCGTGCGCCGGGGCACAAGCTTGGGTCCCATGACCGCACCGGGCCTGTCGGGATCGTCCATGTAGTCGGTTTCCATGAGGAAGCGATCGGAGTGCTCCAGGGCGGCTTCGAGGGTGTCCCGGCTGACCACGAGGCTGGGTACGAGACCATGGTTGTTGGCCTCGTCCGTGATGGGGGGTGAGAAATGCTTGACCACGCGTCCCCTGTCCAGCCCCGCCTTGTCGGCCCAGGTGGCCCACTCGAGGAAGGTCTCTGGATCGCCTGGCTCGGTGTGGAGCACGGCTGCGCAATCGCGCTCTCCGCACAGGGCCAGGGCTTGCTGGAAGAGCGTGTTGGCGGTGGCGAGCACGTCGTCCTCGACGGGGTAGTGGGGGCGGCCGATCTCGCCCAGGCCCACCGTTCGTCCCTCATCGTAGAGCTCTGCCGCGACAGCCAGGCCGGCGCGATAGGCCTCGGCGGCCTCGTCCAGCGAGGCTCCCGCGTCGAGCAGCATGGTGAGCTCAGCCGGGTGCGGGGCGGCCACGACGTAGGTGGGGATCCCGCTGGCCTCGCTCGCCTCTTCGGCCAACTGGAGCGTCAGCTCCATGGCCTCCCGGTGCTCCTCCCGGGTGCGCGAGGCGCCCTCGTAGGGCTTGTGCACGATGACCGCGTGCGTCCCACCGGCGCGCTGGAACTCCTTGAGCGCCTCACCCCGCTTGCCGCGTGGGTCCAAGTGCATGTGGTCGTCCAACACCGGGAGGCTGGGGGGCTCGGTCATGGTCCTGGCTGGATGGATGGGCTGGTCGGGGATATAGCGTGGGGTGCCAAGCGCCAGCACAGACCCCTGGGCCCCCGTGGACATGACCCTTAACCCCGTGTCAGGGGGCCTGCCCGGAGGCGCAGTAGCCCGAGCCTCCTTTCCCACCGTCAGGCAAGACGTAGCCACAGTCCCCGCCCTCGGTCGCGAATCCCCCATTCGGGGTCTCTGCGACGCACTTGCCCTCGGCAGCCACGAGGTCCAGGGGCACCGTGCAGGACGCCAGAGCCCCGTTGCACTCGACCCACGCGCTCGAGCCGGGCGGGCCGGTCCAAGCCACGTGGTAGCGCGGGAAGCCATCCTCGCACCAGACCGTGTTGTGCGTGAGCTCGCCCCCGATGGGCGCGCACGCCGGATCCACGATGCAGCCCGCCGGGCTGAGCCGCTCGGTGACCGGGGTCGCGGTACCGAGTTGTACCCGGGACGGGGTGGGCGAGCCGCCGAGGTAGAGGGCGTGGTTGCCGATCACGGGTGAGAGGAACGCGTAGAACCCATCCACGCGCATGCCGACGTCCACCCGGACGCGGTCCCCCTGCTCGAACGAGACGGGACCGTCCAAGGGGACCACGAAGCGGCGGTTGACGGGCCCCATGGTGGCCACCCACTTGATCAGGTGCTGGTCGTCCTCCATGACGAGCTCCACCTCGCCACCATCGACCGGAACACGGTAGACTTGGAGCACGGCCTGCGGGGGCACGAGGTTCGTGACCACCTCGCCGGTGGTACCCATCCAGATGTCGCCGCGGATCCCGCTGGTGGTCAAGCCATCGGCCAGTGGCTCAGAGAGGAACGTGTGCATGGTCTGGTCCAGGCCGATCTTCACGCTTGCCGGGTCATCCCCCGCTTCTCGTGAGAGCCCGTGGTCGTCTTGGAGGTAGAGGGTGAGGCCCGGATCATCCACGCTGATCAAGCGTTGGGAGAACGAGGCGGGGATGGGCTCCGTGTCCACATGGTCCGGGATGCCCGTGAAGCCAAGGGCGAGCTGGACGGCGTCCATGGCATCGATGAGGCCGTGGCCGGCGGCGAAGTTGGCACCGGTCCAAGGGTGGGTGGGGTCGGCTCGCGGGTAGGCCAGGCAGTCCGTGCCCGTCTGATGAGCGGTTGCTTCGAGGACGTACTCCACCTCCTCCGGCTCAAGCATCGGGTTGGCCTGCAGGAGCAGGGCAACCAGGCCGGCGGTGTGCGCGGCTGAGGCCGAGGTGCCCGTCACCTGCGTGTAGGTGCGGCGAGCCTCCGGGACCCGGGTCTCAGGATCCGGTGCGATGGCTTGCGGGCTCCACACCTCATCGCCGGGGGCCGCGATGTCGGGCCAGGTGGCCGGGTCCGTTGCGTGACCGCGGCTGCTGGCGCTCTTGATGCAGTCGCTGCGACCACCGGTCTCCTGGTCATCGTGGTTGGCCACCCCCAGGATGCCTGGGGTGTCGAGCTTGGCCTCGGCCGAGAGGCGATCCTCCACGCCCGCCTTGCCACCCTCGTTGCCCACGGGGAAGACCACCACGAACCCTTGCTCGGCCAAGTCCTCGGCCAGATCCAGGTGGAGATTGGATCCGTCGAGCTCGGAGCAGAGACCGGGCGCGCAGCTCCACGGGGCCAGCACGACCTGGATGGGTGGATCCTGGGAGGCGCCGTGGGCCAAGATCCAGTCGAAGGCCATGGCGGGGGCCAGCACGGTGGGGGAAGTCATCCGCGGGATCTCCGGGGCCCACGTCGCGAACGCGTAGAGCGATGCGCCCGGGGCGGCCCCGCGGCGCTCCCCTTGGCTGGCAGCACCCGTCCCGGCAGCGATGCCGGCCATGTGGGTGCCGTGGGTGGTTCCCTGCTCGGTGTACGCGCCTGCAGCGTGCACGCCGGTGGGGGTCACGATGTAGCTGCCGGCCAGCTTGCCGGGCGCAGACAGGTCCGGGTGGGTGGCATCCACGCCGCTGTCCACGAGCGCGATGCCGACGCCGGTGCCATCGATGATGTGCCCGTTGGTATCGGTCAGGGCGGGGCTGGGCTCGTCGATGAAGGCCGGGGGCTCGTAGCTTGGATCCCAGAGCTCCCGGACGCGGCTAGACACGGTCGCGGACTCGAGCTGGAACTCGATGGGGGTCCAAGCATCCTCCATGGACACGAGGCCAGCGAGCCCGGCCAGGCTGGCCAGCCCATCACGCGTGGCGGTGACGTAGGCGGCAGGCACGGTCTCGAAGACGTGGTGGACGGTGACTCCATCGAGCCCCTGGCCGACCAGGACCGATGGGACCGCTTGGTCGAACCGGACGATGATCCCGTGCACCTCAGCCGGGCCCACACCTTCCAGAGCGCCTCCATCAGACGGGACCACGACGGCGGACAACCCCGGGGGGACGAGCATGCACGCGAACAGCAACACTAGGACGTAGCCTCTCAACCTCCACACCTCAGCCCCTGGACGCGGTTCTCAAGCATAAGCTTGCGTCTCGAGGGGCTCGTCGCGCAGAGACCGGATGCCGAGGCGTTCCCGGACCGCTGCTGGCGGGAAGTAGGCCATCAGCAACACGCCCGCGGCCGACAGGCCGATGATCTGGCTGGTGAGTTGCCACCACGTCTGCTGGGAGACCCCTGTGATCGAGGCCAGATAGGCGCTCCCGAACCAGACCAGGATGCTCGAGGCGACCAACGCGATGCGGTACCGCTGGGTCGGGTTGCGAACCCGGAAGATCAGCGTCCCGTAGGCCAAGGCCCCCAGCAGCTGAGGGAGGATCAGGAAGGCGAGAGCCATCTGGGTTGCAACCCCGCCGATCTCGTTCGCGTACACGAGACGCACGTTCCAGGCACCGATCTCGACCCCGACAGGCTGGGCCTGGTTGATGAGGTAGACGAGGGTGAGGAAGTAGACCAGATAGCCCATTGTGAGCGGTACGAACCAGGTCCGGCTCCCGGTGAAGAGGTAGAGGATGTAGTACAGTAGCCCCCAGAGCGCGATACAGATGAGCATGATGTTGAGGTAGGTGGTCACCGTGTAGAGGGTCAGGTCGTTCACCCCTGACGAGGCAAGTAGGCGGGTGATGCCCCCGAGCGCTGTGGACCCCGCAAGCGCGAACCACCACACCCCGAAGAGCTGCAGGGCTGCGCGTGCTTCCCAGGAGACCCGTCGGCGAGAGAGCCGGTATCCGACGAAGGCGTAGACGGTTGCTGCGATGAGGGCCACGGCACCTCCTAGGATCAGGGTTGTTTCGTTCATGGGTCCACCTATACGAGTTCCGACGAGCGATCCACTAGGCGTTCTAGGGGACGGGCGGGATCCTCCCGGCTGGGTGAGGCTTCAGGCGGGGCAGAGGGGAGCGTGAACCTGAAGGTTGCACCCTTGCCCGGCGCGGTCTCGACATCGATCTCGCCCCCGTGGTTCTCGATGATCCGCTTGCAAACCGCTAACCCGACGCCCGTTCCAGCCACGAGTCCGGGATCGTGGAGCCGTTGGAAGATCTGGAACGCTTTCTCTCTGTAGGCTGGGTCGAAGCCGAGCCCCTGGTCCGCGACCGTTATCCTCCACCGATCCCCGTGATCACTGGCTCGGATGTCGATGCGAGGCGGCTTGTCGCCGTGGAATTTCAGGGCGTTGGACAGGAGGTTCTGGAAGAGCTGGATGAGCTGGGTGCGGTTGCCCATCACGACGGGCAGCGGGTCGCGCTCGATCTCGGCGTCGGTGGCAGCGATGGTGGCTGCGACATCCTCGATGACCGTGTCGAGAACCTCATCGAGGTTGGTGGGTTCCATGGTGGGGGGCGGTCCGCTGGCCTGGGAGTAGGCGAGCAGGTCCCGGATCAGGTTCTGCATCCGCGTGACGCCGGAGACCGTGAATGCGATGAACTCATCTGCATCCTCGTCGAGCTCCCCTTCGTACCGGGCCTGGAGGAGCTGGACGTAGCTTGCAACGGTGCGGAGCGGCTCTTGCAGGTCGTGGCTGGCCACGTAGGCGAACTGCTCGAGATCCGCGTTGGATCGCTCGAGGTCATGGGCGTGTGCCCGAGCGGCAGCTGCCTCCTCCGCCAGCTGTGTGATCAGCGCCCGGTTCTGATCCTCCAGGCGCTGGCCTTCGGCCTCGACCGCCGCTGCGGCGGGCCGGATCACGAAGAGCCCGGTGGCAGCCAGGGCTGTGAAGACCGCGGCCAGGAGCCCGAAACCGAGCAGACGGGCCCGCTCCGTGGCAGAGGATGCCATCGAGTCGCTCTGGCCGGCCAGCGCCTGAAGCTCGCTGGCCAGTGGGCCGCCCTGCTCCAGAAGCGCAGCCACGGCGGGGTCCTCGACGGTGGTGGACGCGTTGGCGGTCCGAGCCAGCCGGTCCACCTCGGTGGCGAAGTTGTCCAGCCGGGTCACGAGGTCCTGGGACGGCTGCGCCTCCGGCCCCACGGAGGCCCGGGCATCGGCGAGCACCTGGGCCTGCGCGATCAGATCCTTTGTATCGGCCATGAGATGGCTGCGATGGATCTCCCTTTCGGAGGCACGCTCGGCGGTCACGAGCAGCCGCATCGTGTTGACGGTGTGCTCGACGAGCTCGGATGCATGACCAGCTTCCGCCCGGATCTCGTCGTGGTGGCTGGAATCGTCCAGGGAGTCTCCCAGGAGCACGAACGCGGTCAGACTGATCACGCCCATCACGACGAGGACCGTGAGCGACCAGGTCCACCATCTTGGAGAGGCGAAGCGCGCGCTGGCTGCGCCTGGACGCTGTAAGCGGTCCTTCCCGCTAGAGCTCATCCTGTGGTCTGGTTTCTGGCCGCCGGGTATATAAGGTGACCTGGCAGCTCGGCCGTAACTTCGAGCCCGGCAGCCTAGAACGGGGAAGCCATCAGGCTTCGACCCGCGTGACAGAACGGATATAACCAGCCGGCTCCCAGGAGGGACCCATGTCCCATCGCTCCTCCGTACATGCGGTCTCGGACCGCACAGCACCCCGCGACTGCCTCGAGCAGCGCGTCCAGGAGCTTGAAGAGCGCAACCGGGAGCTCGAGGCGTTCGTGCGGATGGCCCGCCACGATCTCAAGCAACCCCTTCGCACGGTGGCTGGGTTCCTGGATCTCTACACGCGCCGGTACGGTGACGAGATCGCCTCAGAGGATGCTCGGGACTTGCTTGAGCGCGCCCGGCGCGGCGCCCACCAGTGCCAAGCCCTCCTCGATGGGCTCGCGCGGCTCGAGGGCATCGCAGCCACGGGCTTAGAGCTAGGAACCGTCGAGAGTGAAGCCGTGCTCTACGAGGCGCTCTCCAGCCTTGCCGTGAGCATCGAGGAGACCCAGGCTGACATCGCCTGGGGGAGCTTGCCCCCCGTCGTGGCCGACGAGGCCTTGCTCTGCCAGGTGTTCCAGAACCTCGTGAGCAACGCGATCAAGTACGCAGGCGACGCGCCGCCCAGCATCCGGATCACGGCCCACCGCGCAGAGAGCGAGTGGCGCTTCCACGTGGAGGACCAGGGGATCGGCATCGACCCGGCGCACGCCCAGGCGGTGTTCGAGCCGTTCCAGCGCCTCCGATGGGCAGGGGACGGGACGGGCCTGGGCTTGGCCATCGTGGACCGCATCGTCGATCGCCACGCTGGCGAAGCCTGGATCGAGTCCGAGCCTGGTCAGGGCACACGGGTCTGCTTCACGCTACCCGTGGACCCCGGTGTCTAAGCCCTCACCGTGGCGTGAGTAGGCCAAGGGCGGTGAGCTCGTCGCGGATCTTCTCCACGGCGCGCTGGGCGTCCTCGGGCTGGCGAGCGCCGGTGCACACCAGCTTGCCGGAACCGAACAGGAGCACGACGACCTTGGGCTCCTCAAGCCGGTAGACGAGGCCAGGGAACTGCTCGGGCTCGTACTCGACGCGCTCGAGCCCCAGGCCGATGGCGATGGCGTTGAGGTTCAGGTCGCTCTTCAGGTCGGCAGACGCGACGATGTTCTGGACCTGGATGTCCGGGTTCTTGTTCACCTTGACGCCAGCATCCTCGATGCGCTGGGTGACGATCCCCACGGCGCGACGGACGTCCTCGACGCTCTTGGCGCCGGTGCAGACGACCTTCCCACTGCGGAAGAGCAAGGCGGCGGTCTTCGGCTCCTTCAGGCGGCACACGAGCCCCGGGAACTGCTCGGGCTCGTACTCCGCGTTGTCGAGGGCGAGCGCGATGCTCTGGAGATCTAGTTCGGTGTCCAGCGAGGTCGAAGCGACGACGTTCTCGATCTTGATCTTGGCCATAAAGCCACTCCCGGCAACGTGAGTATATAAGGGCCCCTTTAAATGCTTTATGTAGTCAGCGCTGGTCTGGGAGCGCGTTGGCAGACTGCCAGACGCATCCCCCTGGAGGGGGTGGTCCAGGTTGGAGACCCGGGTGACAACGAAGCTCGAACCCTCGCCGGGGACATACACGCGCTGATATGGGTGGGCGAGCTTAGGAGGATGTGGTGTTCCCGATCCGACCTGACTCAACCGATCCTGCATACCTCGACGCGTTCCTGCAAGGCGCCCGCTTCGCCCTCTTCGCCGTCGAGGGTCGACTCAAGGGAACCAAATCAGAGCTGCCCGCTGATATCGAGGCAGCCATCGACGAGTTCCACGACCTCTTCAAGGCCACGCGCGACGGCATCGAAGGCCACGAGCCACCCATCGAGCTCGTTCAGCGCTACGTGGGCAAGAACTAAACCAGCCAGCAGGCCTGGCAGGCCGTGGTTGGACCCTCCCGCGCCGCGAGCGAACGAACCGCCAAGCGGATCAAGGACCCCGTCCACGACTTCATCCGGATCGAGCCCTACGCGCTGGCCCTGGTCGACACCCCGACCTTCCAGCGCTTGCGACACGTGCGCCAGACCGGTACCGCGCACCTCGTCTACCCGGGTGCTAACCACACGCGCTTCGAGCACTCCCTAGGCGCCCACCACCTCGCACAGGTCGCCAGCCAAGCTCTCGATCTTCCACCAGGCCAAGCACGGCTCTTAGGGGCCGCAGCCCTGCTCCACGACGTCGGCCATGGACCCTTCTCCCACACCAGCGAGGCGGTGGTCGAGCAGGCCACGGGCAGATCCCACGAGGAGCACACGGTGGAGCGCCTGCACGCAGAGCTCGCTGAACCGCTCGAGGACCACGACATCGATCCCCGAGAGATCGAACGCCTCCTGCTCGGTGAGCACCCGCTCAAAGCGCTCATCTCAGGGCCCCTGGATGTGGACCGCATCGACTACCTGCTGCGAGATGGCCACTACACGGGCATGGCCACCAGCGTCGATGCCCTCCGGTTGATGGCCACCGTCACCCAGCACCAGGGCCAGGTCGTCACAACCCGCGACGGGCTGGGTGCGGCGGAGAGCCTGCTCGTCACGCGGTTCGCCATGCACTCGGCCGTCTACTACCATCACACGTGCCGGGCCGGCGAGTTGCTCCTCCAGCGCGCCATGCTCGAGCTCGTGAACTCCGGGGAGATCACTGGCGAGGAGCTCGCGAGCATGGACGACGTCTCGCTTACAGCCCGCCTGCGCGATCACGACGGGACCGCTGGCCATCTGGGCCGGCGCGTGTTCGAGCGCCGGCTCTCAAAGGTCGCCTTCGAGGCCCCGTACCGCGCGCTCGATCCCCGCTGGGTCGACGCCTACTCCGGCGAGCTCCACCGGCTCGGCAAGCTCGAGACCCGCATCGCCGAACGGGCCGGCGTCCCTGAACGCCACGTCCAGGTTGACGCCCCCTCCCCGCCAGGGCTGCCCGAGGTGGATGCCACGGTGCTCTTCGAGGGCTCGGGCAAGCTCGAACCCCTCAGCCAGGCCTCGACCCTCGTGCGTGCGCTAGCCAAGGCACACCAGGACCACTGGCACTTCCGGGTCTACGCGCCCCCGGAGAGCCTCAAGGCCGTGGCCGATGCAGTCCCCACGGTGGTCAGCCTGGAGAGGCCTCTGGACGACTTCGCTTGAGTCCAGGCCCCTTAATTAGGCCCCCTCCTGTTCCGCGCGCACGATGCGTCGTGCCTTCGTCGTCCCAGCCGCTCTGCTGGTGCTGGCCACCCTCTACCTCGGCATCGTTTCCTTGACCGCGCCGCCGACCCGCCAAGGGATCGGCGTCGAGGAGATCGAGCAGCCCACCTTGGCAGGCTTCGAGGACGCGCAGAGCACGTTCTGGCCGCATGTGAGCCTACGCCCAAGCTTCACCGAGCGCGCACCGATCAACGTCATCGTCCGGGGCGCTACGGTGGAGGAGCTCACCAGCGCCATGCAGGAGCGCGGATGGAACGAGACCCCCGTCGAAGCCACCGACACGGACCCGGAAACCTACGCGCTCGGGACGCCAGGCAGCACCGCCACCCAGATCGGCTGGGCGGATGCCACGGGCTCTCACCGCTACGCCTACGTCCACAACGGGACCGAGGGTACCTGGGTGCGCCAGAGAGACCAGCTTCACGACGGCTTGTACTTCGGCGAGCGCTTCCACCTGCGGCTGTACGAGTCGCCGATCCCCGGCGAGTGGGTGCTCATGCAGGCCCACTCCGAGTACTACGACTGGTTCGCGCTGCGCCACGCCGTGGACGGCCACGCAGGCGCCCAGCTCCACGTCGAGAACGACTTCTTCGATGCGCCCTTCGTGCAGGAGATCTGGCGCAAACATCTCGACAACGCGGGCGCGGCCGACGCCGATGGCTGGGCCACCGTGATCGAGCTCGCCATCCTGTTCCCAGCCGGTCTGATCGGCGCGGTCCGGTTCGACCGGTTCCTCCAGGACCACCTGACCCCAGCCGACCGCCGCCGCCTGGTCAACTTGAAAGAGCGCGTCACGTGGATGCACGGGCTGCTCTTCGCGACGATCCTCACCCTCGTGCTCGGGGTGCGCCTGGGCGGCATCGCGCTGGAGACCAGCCCCCTCAACCTCGCCCCGAAACAGATCGCCCTGCTGCTCTTCCCGGTCGTCGGCCTGGTCCTCCCCCTGTCCAGCTACCTGATCGCGACCCGCATCGAGCGCCGCATGGATGCCGGCGTCGTGGCAGCATCAGCGCTGGCCATCGCTGGCCTGATCGACTACGCGATCCTTGGCGTGGACGTGCTCCCCATCA
>CAYNEI010000075.1:0-10290 GCA_964396185.1 uncultured Thermoplasmatales archaeon | reverse complement strand
AGGAGTGCTCAGATGCGCCGTTGTGACAGAGATGCCGCCCCGCCTGGAGGTCAGCTGTGGCTCCTGGTCGGCATGCTCGTCGTTGTCTCGCTGGCCGGGTGCATCGATGGGGCCGAAGAGCCTCTTGACGCCAGCAGCCAGGATGACGGGCTCGGGCTGCTAGGCACCGCTATCGACCAGGCCGCCTGGGACGATCCGTCTCAGGCCCCCCACCCAGCCTTCGGCTGGCCCACGCCGACCCACGTCCCAGCCAGCGCGCCTTCGCTCTGGCAACCGATCCCAGAGCGCACGCTGCCGGAGACGATCGGCTCCATCGAGCCGCTCGCAGAGATCACCGCCGGCGCAGGGGGTGAGCGCGTTGCGATTTTCGGCGAGCTCGTCGTCGTGCCGACACCTCGCGCCGAGGGCGAGCCCTCTCTGAGCGGTCCGCCCCAGGATGCCAGCTACCCTGTCACGGTCTTGAGCCTGCGCGAGCCCCTCAAGCCCCAAGTGCTCTCCACCTTCGAGCCTGGCATGGCTACCGTCGATGCCGGGCTCATCGCCACACCCGAGGGGCGCTTGGTCGCCGTCTTGGCGACGACGGCTGGGCTCATGCCTGTCTGGGATGTGACCGACCCAACCGAGCCCCGCGAGCTCACCGTACTCGACCACGGGGGCAGCGGCCACAACGTCGGCGTCGTTCCCGGCACCCCCATCGTCTACGTAGCCGGCGTGCTCGGCGGAGGCCAAGCCGGGAACGCCCCGAGCCTCGCATCCGGGACGAACCTCATCATCGATCTATCTGTGCCCGAGGCACCGGAGCTCGTCGCCGAGTGGGAGAACGGGTACGGCTGCCATACCGTCGGGTTCCACCTCGACGCCGGTGGTCAGCGCCAGAGGGCGTACTGTGCGGGGTACGAGGCAACCCAGATCTGGGACATCGAGGACCCCGCCAGCCCGGAGGTCATCACGACGATGCCTGTCCACCACGGCCAGCCAGGCACCCCGAGCCTGGGGGTCGCTGTCGCCGGGTTCACCTCGACCATGACCTACACCAACCAGGACGGGACCACCCTCGTTGTCAGCGACGAGGATGGCATCATCGTGCCAGCCTGCGAGGCCCATGCTGAACCGGCTGGCCGCAGCGTCTCGAGCCCACGAGGCGCGCTCTGGTTCTACGACATCACAGACGAGGGTGCGCCTGTGCTCCAGGGCTACATCGCGCCAGGGGGCCACGCGCTCGACAACGAGCCACCACCTCAGCCCCTGTTCACGCCTGCTGACCTGGGGCACTGCGCGGCCCACTACGCGACCCTGATCCCCGACCCTGACCGAGATCTGCTGGCCGTGGCGTTCTGGCAGGGCGGCGTGGGCCTCATCGACTTCACCGACCCCGCCAACCCATCCATGCTCGACCGCTGGAAGAAGGACGCCATCACCACGGACGTCCACTACGCCAGCGGTCACCTTGTCGCAGCCCACTGGGATGCTGGGCTCGATGTGCTGGGCTTGGCCTCGGGCTGATTCTACCCCACCTTGGAGGCCTCCTGGGCTTACCGGGATCCGGCCTCGCTAGCGTTCGACAACGCCTGGCGCATGGCTTGAGCAGAGGCGAAGCGCTGGGTCGGGTCGACGGCCAACGCCGTTCGCATCCATCCTTCGAGAGCGCCCAGCTCTCCCATCGGTGCATCGAGCTCGGTGGTGCTGGCCACGCGCATCTGGAGCTCGACGGGGCTCTCCGTTGGCTCCGCGTCGAGGTAGGGCTCCCCGATGATGGCCTCGTAGATCGTGAGCCCAGCGCTGTAGAGATCGCTGGCTTGCTCCACGCTTTGGCCGCGGGCCTGCTCGGGGGACATGTACTGGATGGTGCCCACGGGGTCCACCCACTCCCCGAAGCGTCCCGCGGTGGTCTCGAACCCAGGCACATGAGCCACGCCCATGTCGCCGAGCTTGAACCGGCCTGTCTCGGTCAAGAAGATGTTCGAGGGCTTGACGTCCCGGTGGATGATGCCCTGGGCGTGCAGCGCGCCAAGCGCCCGGGTGAGGTCGTCGACCAAGGTGGCCACCTCGTTGTCGCCGAGCGGGCCACGGTCCAAGCGTTCTGAGAGGGATCCGCCGGGGACGTACTCGAGGATGAGGACGACCTCGTCACCGACCTGTTGGACGTCGAAGATCGTGATGACGTTGGGATGGTCGACGCGTGCCACCGCGCGGGCCTCCCGGAGCAGTTTCTCGGTCTGGTGGACCGGCGAGTTGAGGATCCGCTTGAGCACCACCGGCCGGTCCAGCGCTTCGTCGGTGGCAAGCCACGCCGTCCCCTGACCCCCGGTACCGAGGCGCTGTTCGACGCGGTAGCGCCCGAGGACGAGCTCGCCCGGCTCGGGCTCGGCAGCGCGCGTTGACGGCTCGGAAAGGTTGGCTCGGACGAGGGTCTCGATGCGGGCGTGATCCATCTCGGAGATGCCCAGCTTGGTGCGCATCGGCAAGAGCTTCGTGCTGATGGCCTCGGCAGAGCGGCCGTCGATGACCTCGGCCTCCACGGCCATCCGGTAGATCCCTGCCTGGGTGGTCAGAGCACCGCCGCTGGCCTGGCCCAACCGCCGAAGGAAGCCCTTGCTGTAGGGATGCAGCGTCCACGCTGTGACCACGGCGAACAAGCTTGCGACGATGAACCCAGCCAGGAACATGGACGTGGTCGGATCCTTGCCCCAGATCCCGGTGAGCACGCCGACGAAGAGGATGGACGAGACGACCCAGGGGAGCTGTGCCTCTGGGATGGGCGGGTCGTCGCAGCCGAGGTGGGCGTAGCGTACGAGCACGAAGAGCAGCACGATGCCCGCGAAGAACAGGTGCGCATCGGTGAAGTTGATCCCCGTCGTGAACGGCAGCAGGGAGTAGAGCATGCCCGCGGTGACCATGGCGGCCGCCACGGGGGCGCGATGGCGCAGCAGCAGCCAGGCGGCGATGGCCAGGAAGCCGACACCCGCGAGGACCCACATGAGCAAGATCGCATCGAGAGGAACATCGAACCCCATGTAGTACCGCGCCGAAGCGAGTAGCCGCTCGTTGGTTCCGGTGGCGAGCTCGACGACGCGGGTGAGCGTGATCCCGATGGCGTGGAGCGTGCCAGAGATGAAGACCGGGATGGCCAGCAAGGCCGCGCGCCGCTGGGTCGGCGCCAAGCCCCTGGCCCGGACGACGGCTGAAGCCACGAGAAGCAGGCTCAAGAACCCGACACCGGGGGCACCCATCAACGTGCGCCACATGGCGGTCTGTGTGCAGCACTGCGCGCGGCCTAGATCGATGCCGGCCAAGAAGATGCTCGGATCGAGGAACCAAGCCAGCACGTTGCCGAGCCAAAGGGCAGCGATGGTCCCGATGACCGCCGTGTGCCACGAGCGAAGCGGCGGTTTGCGCGGGTACACGTAGAAGACGCCGACGAGCGCGATGTGGCGGAGGTGGATGAAGGCGATCCACCACGTCTTCCACAGGTTCTCGGACGGGAGGGCCAGGTCGTAGCCCACGGGGTCCAGGCCACCGAAGACCTTGAGCCTGTCCAGGGCGAAGATCAGGAAGAAGAGGGCCACGACCCGGTTCACCTCTGCCTGGGGCCGTGCTCGCCAGACGAACCAGGCGATGAGCGCCAAGAACGCGAGCAGCGTGTGGGCGTAGATGATCTTCATCCACATGGCCGCCGATACCACGCCCGAGCCACCTCCTGTTGCCAGAGAGCGGTTCGCGCTTAGCTCTTTCCTACTTCTAGACGCCGTGCCCGGTCACTCGGATCCAGACCGGTCCTGCCTGTAGCCATCTAGCTAACGTGGTTCATCCCCTCCCATGGCCAACCCCCGTCGTGGCCCGAGGGGATGGTTCGGAAGCCGAGGCGCTGGCCGAGGTGCTCAAAGCGCTGGCCTATCCAGCGCGGATCGAGCTCATGGAGCTGTTGACCGAGCCCAAGACCCTGGGCGAGATCGACCTCTTGCCCCGGAGAGGGGGGCAGGGGGCCTCGCGGCGTCGGCGGGCGGCAAGATCCACCGTGGTCGGCCACCTCTCCAAGCTCGTGGAAGTCGGCTTGGTCGGCGTCGGGAGCGTCGAACGCAACGGCCGAGAGATCCCATGCTACGCCGCCCTGCCAGGGGCGGTGAGCGAGCTGGCTCGACGGCTGGACGCCCTGGCGGAGCGGTTGGAGGACGCGCCGATGGACGCGCTGGGGGGACCGTAGCCATCGAGGGAACGTCACATTGAAATACCCCGAGTTCGACCCGGGAGCGTGGTAGGTGTGAGACACCGGATGGCGCTGGCGGTGCTCCTCACGCTGCTCGTCCTGACACCCACAGCCGCTGCGTGGACCCAGTTGCGCGGGGACGGCCCGCGCTCCTCCACCGCCACACTCCCAGGCGGACCCCTGGACGTGCTGGCCACGCGCCCACTGCTACCCAACGGATCGATCCTCGGGGGGCTCGTACTGGGCGCGCTGGGTCCCGGCCTCGTGGACACGCCCCACGGTTGGCTGGGGATCGGCTACGATCCTTCGTCCGGTGTCTGCACGTTGCTGCGCATCCAGGACCCCTTGGCAGGTGAGATCGAGCGCGTAGAGCTCGACACGTGTTCCCGCGGGTCCGTGCAGGCCTACGATCCGGTTCGCGACCAGGTGCTCGTCTGCTCGCTGGACTCGCGGGATGGAGCCGTCTTCCAGGCCCGTGACCCAGCCACCGGCGAGCTCCTCTGGGGGCTCCCTCCGGCTCCCACGGCCACCCAGACCAGAACCGCGGAGGACGGCCCGCCGTGGTTCTGCGGTGGGGCTGCTGTGGACGCGCAAGCAGGCGTCGCCGTGGTGCCGTCCCTCAGCTTCATCGGTCCCCCCGATGAGTTCGTCCCGCTCTTCCCGTCGCTGGACCACGTGATCAGCTGGATCGACCTCGACCAAGGCGCGCATCGCAGCACCCACACGGTCCCCGGCTTCTCCTTCGCTGACCCGGGCATGGCGGGCTCACCTGAGGGCGTTTGCACGTTCCTGGACCCACCGGAGGATGCCTGCCTGAGGGATGGGATGGGTGCGGACTTCTGGCCCATGGCCGTCACCACCACGGCGTTCGGCTTCGTGGCCACAGGCATCGTGATGTGTCCCGGGTGCGATCTCGGCTGGGAGACCGCTGCCGCGTGGGGGAGTGAGGCGGGCATCGTGGGGACGCTCACCGCCCGCTCGAGCACGTACTGGATCGACGAGGAGGATCGCAGCGGCCGCCAGGCACCGGTGAGCGGATCCATCTTCGCCGCCTCCGACGGGCGTCTGGCGAGCTTCACATTGGGCGGGCGAGCGGTCCTGGTCAACCCTCAGGAGGGAAGCCCGCTGGCTGCTGCCGAGTTGCAGACCATGGACCCTCCCCCCAGGGGCGGGACCTTCACCGCTGGACCCGCCTGGCTCCCAGACGAGCTTGTGCTGCCCCTCCGGCAGTCCATCACGGCCGTGGATCCCCTCGACCTCTCCACCCGATGGCCCTGGAGCCACGAACCCGACTGGGTGGTAGGCGACATCCTGGCCTCCACCTCCGGCTTCGTGCACGCTCTGACTGGACCGGACTCGCTGGACCCATCCCCGGACGAAGGCGTGCTCGCGGTGCTCGACGTTGACGACGGGCGCGTGGTCCAGGTCCTCCCGATCCCGGTGGCTGGGATCTACCGCTTCCCCGGCTCAAGCCCCGGAGAGGAGGTCGTCGATCACCCGGTGAACCTCCACGTCGCCTCGACCCCGAGACTCGTGCCACTAGATGGCATCGGGCTCGCCGTCGTCGACCACGCCGGCAACCTGACCATCCTGGGTCCGCGAGCCTCGGACGGGCTGCCCGTGGTCACGCCGGGCTCGAGCTACCCCGGCACCGGTGAGCCTGTGACCCTCACCCTCACGCCGGCCACGAACACCCCCCTGCGCGAGATCCGGGTCGCCTGGGGTGACGGTGGATCCAACATCCTTGAACCCGACCAGCCGGCGACCCACACGTACACCGACGGGGGGGATTATGAGGTGCGTGCCACGCTGGTCCATCAAGACGGCACGACGGCCACCGGGACGACGACCATCCACGTCGGCGCCACCCCACCACCCGAGACCAACCTCGTCGAGACCGCCTTCCAGCGCGAGAACCAGGACCTGACCTTCGGCCTGCTCGGCATCGCGGTGGCCCTGGGTGGCGGGCTCGTGGCCGTCGGCCGGCGCCGTAGCCGCCGCAGCCGGCTCGAGCGCGAGCTCGAAGCGATCGACCAGGCCTATAACCGGACCCGCCCCGACCCGCCCCAGTGCGAGCACGCGCTCCGGGAGCGCCGGGCGCATGTCCAGGGGCTGGCACTGGACGGCAAGCTCGACGAGGGCCAGGTCTCGCTCCTGGAGCGCCGGATCGACGAGCTGGGCCGCGAGCTCCGGCTGACCGCCCTGGACGATCGGTTCAGCTTCCTGCCTCACGGCATGGTCGTGGCCCTGCGGGACATGTTGGCCGACGGCCGCATCTCGAGCTGGGAGCGCGAGCACGTCCTTCGAGCTCTGGAGGAGGACGAGGTGCTCACCCAGGAGCAGAAGGAGACCGTCCGGGAGCTCGTGGACGGCTGGTTCCAGCGGGACACCGGCGTAGCCGGTCGATAGGCCCGGGGGGGCCGGCCGGACGAAGGGGGTTGGGGCACGTTCGCCATTTGGCTAACGCCGTTCAAGTACCCCGAAACTCACCCCCCGGTGAGGTAAGCGCCAGATGCGACGAGAGGAGCCACCCTTAGGATCAGAGTTCGTTCGAGATGCGGCCTGGCTGGGGGAACCCGGCGCTTCGAGCGCCGGCCAACCACCCGCTTACCTCAAAGCACCCCCAGCAGGCCCCTTCTCAACGCCAACCGTCGTGTTCACGGCCTTGCCTCGGCGCGATGGCAAGTTCAAGACAGAGCTCGGGGCAGATCCCTCGCAGGGCATGGAGGCGTGGGGTTGAGCTCCTCGACTCGGCTCGCGGTCGTCGCTCTCGCCCTCGTCGTGCTCGGGGCGCCTACGGTCTCAGCCGAAGGCTTCCTCCAAGCTGGCTACGACGCGGCTCGCACGGGCGCGGTCCCAGACCAGGGGCCGACCGAGTACGAGATCGCCCTCTCGACCGAGCTGCCGGGCATCCGTGTCTGGAAGGCCTCCCCGCTGATCCTCGATGGCTCGGTCTACGTCCTGACCGAAAGCTACGAGGCCGCACCCTTCGCCAGCGCACCCCGCGAGGACAAGACCACGAACGGCGTCGTGAAGGTCGATCCGGACACCGGCGCCGTCAACCCCATCATCGAGCTCGACCAGCCCCCCTCAGCTTTCGCCAGCGACGGAGAGCGGTTCTACATCGCCGAGTCGGACCGGATCGCTGCCTACAACCTGGATGGGAGTGGCCCGAGCTGGAGCTGGCCGTACCCTGCCCCCATCCCGCACGTGGGCCACCGCATCACGTGCGTCCAACCTGCGATCCGAGAGGGCTCGCTGTTCGTCGCGTGCACCCAGGAGCCTGACGACGGCGCCCTGGTGGGCGAGCCGAGCCACATCGAGGAGCGGGCCACGCCGGCCGAGACGATGTTCGCTGCGAGGCTCCCGTTGGACGGGACCGATGCCGCCCCGCGTCCTGCGTGGCTCTGGCAGCCCTTCACGGAACCGCGCACCCAATCCAGCCAGATCCGCGGGGACAACGGGGCCTGCGTGATCCTCGGTGAGACCGGGATGCGCGCGATGGGGCTCACCGTCGCGGGCGATCAGATCATCTTGACCATGAGCCAGGAACCGCACTACGGCCAGGGCGATGAACTTGGCACGCAGTTCTTCCTGGTCTCGATCGGTACAGCGGATGCCTCCACCGCGTGGGTCTACTGCATGCGCCACACCGGGTTCCAGTACGCTGCGTACATGGCAGGCGATGGGCTCACGGATCTCACGCCGGCGGTTACGGGGAACGCCGAGTTCACCTACGTCCTCCACGACCAGCTCTACGTTCTCCACACCGGGGAAGGCGATGTTCAAGCGATGGTTCCCCTCCGGGCGAACAGCGGTGGCGTTCGGACCCTAGGGGAGGAGAACCCGCAAACCGGGCTCGCTCTCTCAGAGGAACAACTCTGGGCCCAAGCCTTCCGGAACACGTACCTGTTCGACATCTCGTCCTCGACCCCGGAGATCGTCCAGGATGCCACCCACGATGACGGGCGATGGGGCTCGTTCCAACCCCTTCTCGCAGGTGGCACGATCTACATCCTGGCTGCCGAGCGGCTCACCGCGTTCGATGCCTCGAGCCTGAACCAGGGGTGGGACCACCGCTTCGGGCCAGCGACCCTCGTCGACGAGAACTCCCCCGACCCGCTGCCTTGGCGACGCTACATGCACCCATCGACTGCGTTGGGCGATGGGCTGCTCGCCCTGGCCCACGGGGATGCACAGCTCACCGTGTTCGGACGCACCGCCCTCTCCATCCAACCCATCCTTGACGTCTCACATCGCTGGCCAGCCCCAGGAGAGGAGGTCACCGTGGACCTCGGAAGCACCGATCCGGGTCCTGGTGGTGGGACGCTTGAGTACCTGGCGGAATGGGGTGACGGCACGGTGACCGATTGGCAGGCCTCACCGGCGCTATCCCACACCTACACCTCCCCTGGCGATCACATCGCCCGCTTCCACGTGCGCGAGGCGACCGACTCCGACACGCCACCTCGGCGCTCGGTTGGGCTCGCCACGTTCGATGTCGGAGGCTCACCACCTCAAGACGAGAGCCTGGTCCAGACCGCCTTCGCGCCAGAGAACCAGGATACGACTTGGGGTGTCATCGGTGTGCTCATCGCGGTCATCGGTGGCCTGATCGCGGTGGCCCGGCGCCGCGCCAAGCGCTCCCGGCTGCAGCGGGAGATGAAGGCGATCGAACATCTGGCTGAGCAGGCCGCCAACCCGGCCGAACTCGAGGCAGCCGTCCAAGAGCGCCGGGCCCACGTGCGCGGGCTCGCCGTAGACGGGAAGCTCGACGAGGGCCAGTCCAGCGTGCTCGAGCGCCGGCTGGACGAGGTGCAGCGAGCCAGCCGCATGGGTGAGATCGAGCCCCTGCTCGACCAGCTCCCCCACGGGCTGGTGCGCCACCTGCGCGAGGCCCTGGCCGACGGTCAGGTCACGGCGTTCGAGCGCGACAGCCTGCTCTCGCTGGTCGAGCAGGACGGGCTTGTGCCAGAGCGGGTCAAGCAGGGGGTGCGTAAGCGCATCGAGGCGTGGTACGGACGAGATACCCTGGGCTCCGGCTGACCGCCGGGGAGTAGGCATCTGGCTAACGCCCTTCAAGTACCCCCCCACCCACGAGGTGCTAGACCGGCTGAGGTGGCAGGATGATCGCTAGACGGCGAGTTTGCAGAGATGGCGCAAACCGAGATGCTGAGACCAGGACAGTGGTCGAGCCGGTCATGGACGCAGACACCATCGACCCCGCGGGTTCTACGAGCTCGGGAGCCTGGATCGGCATCGCCTTGGCCATCGGCCTCGGCCTCCTGATCATCCTGCTGGCGGGGTGCCTTGGCAGCTCACCGGGTGAGGGAACCGCCGCTGCGGATGTGAACGCCACGGAGGACGACGAACCCCTCGAGGCGACCGAGATCGAGCCCATCAACGAGACGAGTCAGAACGCCACCGAGGCCGACGAGCCGCCAGCCAACGAGACTGTCGAGCCCCCAGTCCAGCCCCCAGACCCATGTGCCAAGCCGGTCACGGGGCTCGACCACCCGTGCGTCGCAGACGGCCTCCACCTCGGCGATGCGGTGTTCTGGGAGGGGGGGAGCCTGCCGGACTGGCGTAGCTCCGGCTACGGCGTCGATTACGTCTCCACGATCCGCCCGTACGCCAACCTTGGTCCAGCCGGCCAAGTCTCCGCCTCACCCAGCGAACACGTCGGTGCGAGCACCTGCAAGGACACCACGGGCTGCATCGAGCACACCTTCGAGGTTGCCGAGAGCGCGCCCGGTGCCCGGCTGCGCGTGGACGCCCAGATCTTCTTCGAGGACCCCTCCTACGTGCGGCCGCATGCCGACACGATCATCTGGGGTCATGAGACCGGCATCATGCTCAGGCTCTTCCCACCCAGCCCAGGAGATGGTGACGATCGCGAACCTGCGGATGTCTCGAACACCGTCGGCGGCTTCGCGGCCAGCCTAGGCGTCGGGGGCTACGACCTGGACACGCGCAGGGCGCTCGACGCTCCCGAGACAGGCACCTGGACCCTGCAGATCTCCGGGCTGCTGCCTGGCGAGTTCGACTACCGTTTGCGGGCCAAGCTCGTCCCACCCAGCCCACCC
>CAYNEI010000074.1:0-10449 GCA_964396185.1 uncultured Thermoplasmatales archaeon | reverse complement strand
CGTTCCGCGCGAAGGACGTGCCGGGGGGCCTCCTTCTCGAAGCGCACGCCTCGATGGAGCCCACCGGTGCGGTTCGTGTGGCCCAACCGGCTGCACTTGTACACGTCGTCAGCGATCCGGCCGAGCCGCTTGGAGAGCCGGGTGCCCATGACCGCCTTGAGCGCTCGGTTGGAGGGCTCGTGGGTGGACTCGCGGCGGTGGCCGAACTGGCCCCGCATGCTCCGCATGATCGCATTGCCGGGGCCCATGGCCGTGGTCGTGGAGAGGATGGGCAGCCCCTTGACCCGGGCTGGGAGCACCTTGCCTGGGTTCATGAGCTCGCCGGGGTCGTGCTCCTTCTTCCACTGGGAGAGGCGCTTGACCGTGTCCTTGCCCAGGACATCCTTGGCCTCGCCGGGGGTCAGGATCCCTGGCGCGGCAGCGCGGCCGCCGGCTTTCTTGACCGCGGCGATGAACGCGTGCAGGTTGCCGGTGGCCAGCGAGTAGCCGGGCATGCGCTCATCGGCCAGGATGTGGGCGACCAGCAGAACCTCGTCGGGCCCGATGGCCACGGCGAACAGCGTGGACTCCGGGGCCTGGATGGCCTCCTGGGCGCGCTGCCAGGCCTCTGCCAGACGACCGATCCCGCACACGGCTTCAGCCACGATGAGGCTCGGGCCGAAGCGCTTGAACGGGCGCTGGCGGAAGCGGTTCTCCCACTCCCACTGAGCATCCTCGGGCCCGATCCAGTCGCCGCCGTGGTCGCCGGCCAGGGACTCAAGCGTTCCGAGAACGGAGGTGTTGGGCAGGTTGAGAACGACCACGACCTTCTTCTTCGGGAGCTTGCGCATCACACCCAGCCCCTCTTGCTTGAGGGCGGCGTGCTCGGGGCTGAGCAGGTGCGCGCTGTCCACGCCTCGGCTGGGCAGGGCCTCCAGGAACGCTTGGGCCTGGGCGACGTCGTCGAAGGCGGCCCCACAAGGCGTGGTGTCCGCGGCCTCGCGCACGGTAAGCGTGGCCTCGAGGATGAAGCCCGTGGTGCCTTGGCAGCCCACCACG
The DNA here is from genome assembly GCA_964396185.1 of uncultured Thermoplasmatales archaeon. GTDB lineage: Archaea > Thermoplasmatota > SW-10-69-26 > SW-10-69-26 > SW-10-69-26 > CAYNEI01. The sequence continues at coordinate 9,411 of CAYNEI010000074.1, read as the reverse complement.
AGGTCGAGATCAGCGCCGGTGAACGTCTCGGTCTCGAAAGCAGGGGTGAGCAGGGTGACCTCGGAGAGGTTGTCGCGGATGGACCCGTTGGCCAGCGAGCCGAACCCGCCAGCGCCCATGGCGATGGTGCCGCCCACGGTGCTGTAGGGGGCGTTGATGGGCTCGAAGGGGAGCGCGAGGCCTTCGTCTGCCAGGGCCTCGGCGAGGTCCTGCCAGGCCATGCCCGCTTGGACGCGCACGGTGCCGGCGTCTGCGTCGATCTCGAGGACCTCGTCGAAGCTGCGCATGTCGGCCACAACGCCGCCCTCCACGGGCACGCAGGCGCCATGCGTTCCAGTGCCGCCGCCTCGGGGCACGACAGGCACGTTGTTGCGCTCGCCGAAGCGCAGGAGCTCGAGCAGCTCGCCACGGCTCGTCGGGAGCACGACCGCGCCGGCCGTGCGCTTGACGAGCATGTCGAGGCTGGAGGGGAAGGTGTTCGTGTCCATGGAGTAGACCGCGCGCACCACCGGATCGGCGCTGGCGTAGGTGCGCTCGTCCCGGACGCGAGCACGGTGCTCGCCCTCCCGGACCCGGTTGAACATCCAAAGCAGCTCGTTCTCCTGGCCTTCCGTGAGGCCCTCACGCAGGGGAGAATAGCGCTTCATGACCTTCGTCGGCCGCATCACGAGGTCTACGAGCTTCAAGGTCAGCCCTCGCGCGCGCCAAAGAAGTCCGGGTATAAAAGCCTGGCAGGGGTCCGCCTCTACCGGCCCGGCCCGGGCCGACCCCGGCCAGGCACGAGGTAGTCCAGCACCGTGCCGAGCCCGGCCAACCCTTCCAGGTTGGGTAGCGCGGGCACGATGACCACGGGGCCGGCCTGCTCGCGCATGCGCGCGATGCCATCCATGTGGACGCGGGCAAGGCGAGCGTAGTGGTCCAGCAAGGCGCGCTCGTCCCCTTCCAGCGAATCAGCGCCAAGCGGCGGGTAGACACGGTTGGCGATGCTGAAGCTGGGCTGGAGCCCGATCTCGCTCAAGCCCTCCACGAGCCCCATGGCCTCGCTCACGCCACCGGGGTCCGGCACGGCGACCAGCCCAAGCGCGGTGCGCTGGTGGTCCTGGAGCAGCGCCTCCATGGTCTCCACCCGGTCCTCCATCTCGTAGAACATCTCCTCGAAGTGGAGCATGAAGTCGCTGACGGTGTCCAGGAACTCGCGGCTGGTCCACCGGGCCACCACCTTGGCCATGCGGCCTCCGGCCACGCTGAACAGGCCTGCTGGCTTGAAGAGCCACTTGGTCAGCCCGGATTGGAAGACGCGGATCAGGCGTTGGTTCACGGTGAGGAAGTCCAGGGCGTGCTTGGACGGTGGCGTGTCCACGACGATGAGGTCGTAGTCCTGGCGCGTGTAGTACTCGTGCAGCAGCCCCATGGCCGCGAACTCCTCGCTGCCCACGAGCGCCGAGGAGAACTGTTGGTAGAGGGGGGAGGCGAAGATCGCGTCGAGTTTCTCCCGGGAGGGGGCGTACTGGATGAGCATCTCGTCCAGGGCGCGCTTGGTGTCCACCATGACGGCGTCCAGGTTGTCTTGGACGTGGCTGACCTCGTGGCCCAGCTCCAGGCCCAGCGCGGTGGCCAGGCGCTTGGCAGGATCGATGGTAACCACAAGCGTCCGGCGGCCCGCGCTGCTGGCCGCCAGGGCCATGGAGGCCGCCAGCGTGGTTTTGCCCACGCCACCCGGGCCCAGCACGGCCACGACCTCGCGCTCCATGAGCGCCCGCTGGAGCACGGCTTGCGGGATCATGGCCTGGCCTCCGCGGCTGGGAAGCCCTCGAGGAACGGGACGATCTCCTCGGCGAGGTTGGTTCGGCCAGGGAGGTTGGGCACGATGCGCGTGGGCAGCCCGGTGCCCTTGAGCTCCTCGGCCCATCGCTCCGCTTGCCGGCGCTCGGCAGCCATGAGCGACAGGGCGTGCTCGGCCCGGATGGCCCCGAGGCCGGGGGAATGACCCCGGCCTGGCCGGTCGCGACCCGGGACCGCGCTGGGCGGCTCGATCGGGTGGGTGGGTGCTTGGCCCACCTCGAACGGCACGGGGGGCGGCATCTTGTTGATGACCAGGCCAGCGACCGGGAAGCCCTCGTCGCGGAGCGCTTGCGCGAGCTCGAAGGTCTCCACCGCCGGGAGCTCCTCGGGAAGGGCCACCAGCACGATCTCCACGGTCTCGGGGTCGTGGAGCATGGCATCCACGTGGCCCAGGCGCTCGGCGATCTTGCCTTGGGCGACGCGCTCGAGCTTGGCGGGGGCCTCGAGGAAGTGGAGCCCGTGGCCGGTGGCGGGTCCATCGAGCACGACGTCGTCGTCGCGCCAGTCCAAGAACCCGTAGAGGAAGTTGAGCACGGCGGCCTCCTTGAGGCCTGGCGCGATCTCCAGGAAGGACCGATACGCCGGGTGGCGTACGAAGGCGCGCGTGAGAGGCCCCAGGGGGATCAGGCGCACCATGGCGTCCTCGATGATCTGGTACGGGTCGAGCACGCGCGTGCTCAAGTTGCTCACCGTCTCGTCCGGGATGCGGCTCGAGGCGCTCGTATGCAGCAGGGCGGTGGCTAGCTTTCGGGCCTTGGCCAGCGCCAAGGCTCGCGCGATGGTGGTGCGGCCGGTGCCGCCCTTGCCGAGCAGGATCGTTACGCGGGCCACTTGGGTCGGTATCGCGGCCCGCGTAATGAAGCCCCCGCCGCACCGTCCCGCTCGTCGGCTTCGCTGGGGCGAACAACCGGGTAGGCTTATTTGGCTGATGGCGGCGTGCGGGGGCGTGGACCTCGCCCGGATCGCCCAGGCCCTTCGCCAACCGTGGCTCCTCGTGACGGTGCTCCTGGTCAACCTCGGGGGCATCGTCTACGGCTTCTACTACTACCTCCCCCAGTTCCGAGTCACGCCGGTCTACCTCTGGCCGCTGATCCCAGATAGCCCACTGGCCGTGCTCTTGCTCAGCATCGCGCTCACCTTCGTGCTCTTGGGCCGCTCCAAGCCGTGGCTCAACCTCGTGGGCGCTGGTGCCATGATCAAGGTCGGGATCTGGACCGCCATCATCCTGGCGTGGTTCCCGGAGCACTTCCAGTTCTCCTACATCCCCAGCGGGCTGGACTGCTCGGGCACCGGGTTCGATTTCCACTGCTCGGATCTCAACACCTGGCTCTTCTACCTCCACCTGGGCATGGCCGCGGAAGCGCTGCTGGTCATCGACTTGCTGCCAGATCGGATCGCGCCGTACGCGTGGTTCGCCGGGGCCTACTTGGCCATCGATGCCATCGACTACGCGCTGCCCGTGGACTACACCATGCGCGGCTGCCAGGGGGTCTTCCCGTACACGGTGCCCTGCGATCACCTGGGGGCGACGTTCGCCGTGACAGCGTTGCTGAGTGTCGCGGCGGTGGTTGGGCTGGGGGGGCTCAAGTGGCTTACGTCTCCTCCATCCTCCGCAACCGCCACCACGCCACCGGAACCGCCACCGCCTTGAGCACCGGCTCGACGAGATCGAACCAGTGCCAGCCGGGCTTCGGGTAGCGCTGCTTGGCCCGCTCGCCCATCCCGCGGTTCTTGAGGTAGGCCATGGCTCCGCCGACGTTGTAGCGGAACTGCTTCTTGGCGACCTTACGGTACGTGTCTAGACCCGTGATGTCGTGGTGCACCCAGGCCTGCTCGACGAGCTGTCCCTGGAAGCCGGCTGCCGCGGCGCGCTGGGCGACGTCCCAGTCCTCGCCGCCTCGATCCAGGCGCTCGTCGAACCCGCCGATCTCCTCGAAGATCGCCGCACGCCAGGCGCTGTTCCCCATGGGGATGCGGGTGGGGTCCACGGCTGCGGCAGCGTAGAGGCGCTCCTCCTTGAGGCGCATGAGCTCAAGGGCCACGCTGGGCCGCGTCGGGCCACCCGTCCAATCCGCCCGGTCCTCCTCGATGGGGGCCACGAGCTCGTGCAGCCATGGCTGGGGGGCTTGCTGGTCGGTGTCGAGGAAGATGAGCACGTCCCCGGTGGCTGCCTGGAGGGCCAGGTTGCGCGCGCGGGCCACGCTGGCGTGGTCCTCGTGCACGATCTCGGCACCGTGGACGGCAGCCAGCTCGGCCAGCTCGGTCTGGAAGCCCTCCTCGACGGATCCATCGGCGATGAGGATCTCGTCCGGGGCGCGTGTTTGGTGGTCCAGCGAGGCCAGGGTCTCGCGGATCCGGGGATCGTGGTAGCTGGTGAGGACGACCGTGGTCGTCAACGGCTCGCTCATCCGGCCACCCCTCCAACCTGGATCACGAAGGGCTCCAAGGGGACACGAAGGACACGAAGCCCGACCCCGGGATCCGGATGGTCAGGATGATCAGGGGGCCCTTCGAGCCCTTCGAGCATCCTTCGTGGCCTTCGTGATCGAGGTCGTCCGTTCACCCAACCACCTCCTGGTAGCAGGCCTCGACCCGGTCGATCACGTTCTCCCAATCGTAGCCCTCGGCCAGCGCCCGGTTGGCCTCGGAGCCATGAGCCATGGCCTCCCGGATCGCCTTGGCGAACGACGGCGCATCCTTGGCAACCCACACGTCCGCGCCCTGATCGGCCAGCGTCGGGATCACACCCACCGCGCGGGCCACCACCGGGAGCCCGCAAGCCATGGCCTCCAGGTAGGTGAGCCCGAAGCCCTCGTTGGTCGATGCGCTGGCGTGGACCGAGCCGGCGTGGTAGAGGGCGCGCAAGTCCTTTCGCGGGATGCGACCCACGAGGTGGACCCTGGCCTCTACACCTTCGTCGCGGATGACGCGGTCGACGAGCTGGCGGCGTCCCTTGTCCGAGCCAGCCACGACCAGGTGGGCCTCTGGGATCTCGGCCATTCCACGCACCAGGGTCTCCACGTCCTTGTGCTCCCACAAGCCCCCGGCGTAGACCACGAGCGGCGCCTCGGTGGGGAGGTCGTAGCGGCTGCGAACGTCGCCTGCTTGGCCGCGGGACCACCAGGCGTGATCGACGCCGTTGGGGATGACCTCCAGGCGATCCTCGATCTCCCCTCCTGCCAGGGAGATGGCGCGCTGAGCATCCTCGTGGGTGAGCACCATGACGCGGGCCGCGCGCCTCAGGGAGCGGGGCTCGATGGTCTTGTAGTAGGCCACGTGACGCGGGTGGCGGGAGTCGATGTCCGTGAACTCGGTGGGAGCGTAGACCCAGTGCTCCGCGATGCGATCGAAGGGGAGCAGGGCCAGGTGCGTCCAGACCTTCGAGTGGTAGGTCAAGACCACCTCCCAGCGGCCCTCATCCAGGCCCTGGTGCACGAAGGAGCGGTACCGGGCCCAGCCCACCGGGTTGTCTGGGAAACCGTGGACGGGCACGCCGTCCACGTCGTCTGCGCGGTCGGGGTGGGCGCGGGTGGCGACATCCACCTCGTGGCCACGCTCCACGAGGCCATGGGAGAGCCTAGCGATGACGGCCTCGCTGCCGCCGACCGTGGGCGGGTAGGCGTGCACGGCATGCAGGATGCGCACCCACCTGACTGGAGGCATCGGTTGATAAACCCCGTTCCTTCGTGCTTGGGCGTGGGCCTGCGGCGGCGGGCGCCAGCCTCGTGCCAGCCAGGCGGGAGCCGGGTGCCGCCCTGGCGCACTCAGTCCTGCCAGCTCGTCCGGAGCTCGGGCAAGCTTCGGCCGAGGAGGTTCTCCAGTTCGTCTAGCTCGGGCTCGTAGAGGTCGAGCAGGAGCTGCTTGGCATCCAGGTCCATGGGGGGTTTGCGGTCCCGCTTGAGGAGCAACTCGTCACCCAGGTAGATGCGCAGTTGCTTGGGCAGGATCAGCCGCGCGGTTTTGGCCACCGCGTCGCTGCGTCGCAGCCAGCCGGCGATGGGGTTGCGCGGCTTGCCGTAGACGTTGTGCTGCTTGCCGTAGTCGAGCTCAGCCATGGGGCCTGGATCGATGTCCAGGAGGGCGGCGATGTCCTTGAGCAGGGCCAGGGGGTCGCGCTTGAGGTCATCGAGCAGGCGCACCATGACGGCCTCGTGTCCGAACGTGTCGATGAATCGGGAGAGGTTCGTGGCGTAGAGGCCCTGGGGGACCACGCTCGTGGGCGAGCCGCCGGTCTCCATGGCCTCCATGTCGTCCTCCACCAGCTCCAGGAAGGTGCGCGTGAACCGGCCGTCCCGGAAGCTCATGAGGTAGTCGGAGTAGGCGCGCTCGACCGGGTCGCGCAGGGAGAAGAAGAACCTCGGCGCCTCGATGCGCGCTTGGATGCGCTCGGGCACCTGGGCGTGCCAGAAGTAGCCCGGGCTTCCCTCCCCGATGACCGGGGCTTGCCCGGCGCCCTGGAAGTGGGCCAGGTAGGCCTGCTCGGCCCGCTCGATGGCCTCCGGGTCGTCGCTCAGCTCGTCGAGGGTATGGTCGAAGAAGCCGAGCTCTTTCTCCGGGCTCATGAAGATCTCCGGGTGGCCCAGCAGGTAGCGGTAGAGCGATGTGGTGCCGCACTTGGCAGCTCCAGCGATGAAGAAGTTCGGCCAGCGAGCAGCCATCGTCGTGGCCCGGGGAGTTCGGCTGGGTCCATCAAGTTGCCGGCCGTTCCAACCCCGGAGCATCTAGCCTGGGACCTGGAAGGGTGTGGAGGGGAACAACCTCCAAGCCTATGTAGCCTGCATGGGATGCCCCAGACGTGCGAGACGGTGCACCGATCCGAGCCAAGGCCCCGCTTCGGTTGAGCTTCGCCGGTGGCGGGACGGACGTGAGCCCGTACCTGGACGAGCACGGCGGCGCGGTGATCAGCGCCACGATCCAGAAGTACGTCTACGGAACGCTTGTCCCACGCAGCGACGACACCATCAACGTGCGCTCGCTCGACCTGGACACCACCGCCCGCTTCGACACCAGCGAGACGTTCTCCTTCGGCGACGACCTCGATCTGATCAAGGCCGTGCTGGCCAACTTCTCGCCCGACCAGGGCCTGGACCTCTTCCTCCACAGCGACGCACCCCCCGGCTCCGGGCTCGGCTCATCGAGCACGGTCATGGTGGCGCTCATCGGCCTCTTCCGCCAGTTCATGCGCCTGGGCTTGTCGGACTACGAGACCGCCGAGCTCGCCTACAAGCTTGAGCGCCTGGACCTGGGGCTGGAAGGAGGCAAGCAGGACCAGTACGCGGCCTCCTTCGGTGGGTTCAACTACATCGAGTTCCGGGAGGACGAGACCATCGTCAACCCGCTCAAGCTCCCGCGCGACCTCATCAACGAGCTCTCGTACCGCATGCTCATCGCCTACACAGGCAAGACCCGGCTCAGCGGCAACATCATCAAAGAGCAGAAGGCGAAAGCCGAATCGGGCCAGAACCTCGAGGCCCTGGACGCTGTCAAGGGCCTGGCCGTGGAGCTCAAGGAGGCCCTGCTGAAAGGGGACCTCTCGGAGTTCGGCGAGCTGATGCACCAGGGCTGGGAGCAGAAGAAGCGCTTCGCCAGCAAGGTCACGAGCCCCGAGATCGACAAGATGTACGAAGCCGCCCGAGAGCACGGAGCCATCGGTGGCAAGATCAGCGGGGCTGGCGGCGGCGGGTTCATGATGCTCTTCTGCGAGCCCGAGCGCAAGCACGAGGTCTCCCGCGCCCTGCGGGACCTGGGCGCCCAGCCCGAGCCAGTCTCCTTCGACCTCCGGGGCCTGCAAACGTGGGAGGCCCGCTGATGGACCCCGCCACGGTCCAAGACCGCATCCAAGCCAGCATCCAGGCCAAACAGGGCCTGCTGGCGCAGGCCGATGCCATCGCTGCCGCCGCGCGTGCCATCGCCACCGCTCTGCAGGAGGGCCATCGAGTCTACCTCTTCGGCAACGGCGGCTCAGCAGCAGACGCACAGCACATCGCTGCCGAGCTCTCAGGCCAGTTCTACCTCAAGGACCGCGCGCCTCTGCCCGCCATGGCGCTGACCACGAACACGAGCGCGCTCACCGCCATCGCCAACGACTACGGCTACGACGTGGTCTTCGAGCGCCAGCTTGAGGCCCTCGGTCAAGATGGTGATGTGGCCATCGGCATCTCGACCAGCGGGAACAGCCAGAACGTCATCGACGCCATGGAGGTGGCCCGCAAGCAGGGCCTGGTCACCATGGCGCTCACCGGGGCCGGCGGCAAGCTCCCGGGCCTGGTGGACCACGCCCTCCAGGTGCCCAGCGAGGACACACCGCGCATCCAGGAGGGCCACATCCTCATCGGCCACATCCTGTGCGAACTCGTGGAAGCCGAGCTCTTCGGGGATGCCCCGTGAGCCAAGGCGCGGTGTTCGTGGACCGGGACGACACACTGGCCCCCAACGTCCCCTACTGCTCCCACCCGGACGACTTCGAGCTCTTCGGCGGCGTGCCCGAAGCCATCGCCCAGCTCAACGAGGCGGGCCTCCCGGTCATCGTGATCACGAACCAGTCCGGCGTGGCCCGGGGCTACTTCACCGAGCCGACGCTCTCAGCGATCCACGCCAAGCTCGAGCGCCTGCTCGCTGAGCACGACGCCCACGTGGACGCCATCTACCACTGCCCCCACCACCCCGACGATGGCTGCAGCTGCCGCAAGCCCGAGCCCGGCATGCTGCTCCAGGCCGCCGAGGAGCACGGCATCGATCTCACCGAGAGCGTCATGGTGGGCGACCGGCTCCACGACGTGGCCATCGCGCGCAAGGTTGGCGCGCTGTCCGTGCGCATCGACCAGGGCAAACCGGATCCCGAGGCGGCCGAGCTGGATGTGGAGGCGGATCTCACCGTGGCCCACCTGGGCGAGGCGGTGGGGTGGATCCTCGAACGGTTAAGGTAACCGAGCTGCTTGACCCCCCGTGGACATCCACATGGTCTCCCCCCGCTACCACCCGAAGGTCGGGGGGATCGAGACTCACATGACCGAGGTCAGCCTTGAGGCCCTGGAACGCGAGCACACGGTCACGGTCCACTGCCTGGCCCACGATGAAGCGCTACCGCCCACCGACCAGTTCCAGGGGATCGAGATCCGCCGGTACGAGGCTGTGGTCGAGCTGGGCTACTACACGACGCTCTTCCGGCCCAAGCTCCCCAAGGATGCCGTCGTCCACCTCCACGCCTTCGGGCACTGGACCAACCGCTGGGTCATGGCCCACCACCCCCGCGAGCGCACGCTGCTCACCACCCACCACGGCATCGAGTTCCCGACCGCACCCATCGTCGGTGATCTCTACTACGCGCTCTACAGGCGCCTGGCCCTCCCCTCGTTCAAGGACCTCCACAAGGTCATCACGATGAACACGACCGATCGGGACCGGCTCGTGGCACGCGGTGTTCCTGAGCGCACCATCGAGGTCGTCCCGAGCGGGATCCACCCGGCGGCCTTCGACGAGCCCTCCACGGACCCCGGCCCGGATGCATTCGTGCTCTACGTGGGCCGGATCCACCGTGAGAAGCGCGTCGAGGACCTCGTGCGCATCGCC
>CAYNEI010000073.1:0-10842 GCA_964396185.1 uncultured Thermoplasmatales archaeon | reverse complement strand
ACCGGCATGTTACCCTGGTTACCGGTTGGGAGCTCTCGGACCCACTCGGGGATGCCCGTCCCTGGATCCAAGGCCTCCATGCGCCCTCGCAGCGTGAGGATGTAAAGGGTCCCATCGGCCAGAGCAGGGCCAGCCAGCATGGGGTCCTCCATCTCGCGGGTCCACACCACCTCACCGGTCCCGGCCTCCAGGGCGTAGGCGACCCCATCGTTCCCCCTCGTGCCGACGTGAACGGTCCCGTTGGCCACCAGCGGGGAAGCGGTGACAGGGTTGCGTGTCTGGGTGCGCCAGATTTGCTCTCCGGTCGTCGCGTCCACCGCCACGATCGCCCCGGATCTTGAGCCGAAGTACACGGTCCCCTCCGCGATCGTCGGCGGCGAGCTGACCGCCTCCTCATCCTTGTAGCGCCACACGAGCTCTCCGCTGTGCGCGTCGAGCGCGTACACGTATCCGTCCCCGGACCCGATGTACACGGTCTCGCCCACCACGGCCGGGCTCGATGCGATGCCTGCGCCGGTCTCGTACGTCCACCGCACGCTCCCGTTCAACGCGTTCACAGCGTACACGTACTGATCGGCCGCGAAGTACACGGTACCATCCACCACGGCCGGTGAACCTGGCATGTTGAGCCCCTTGGTGGTCAACCGCCAGATCACCTCACCCGTCCCAGGCCCAGCCACATCCCCACACGCGCCAGTGCGCTGGTCGTCACCGCGGAACGTAGGCCAGTCCTCCGTGCACGAGCGAGCCGACGAGACCGGCGTTGCCACCACGAGCAACGAGCAGGCAAGGAGCACGACGAGCCAAGCCCGCTCTGGAAGCACGCCCAACAACCGAGCCCGCGCCACTTGGCTCTTCCCAAATCACGCGGGCGGCTCCCTCAAGGCCGGATCCGGTTCGGCGTGCGCGGGAAGGGCACCGCGTCCCGGATGTGGTCGAGCCCGCACAGGAACATGACGAAGCGCTCCAGGCCCAGCCCGAACCCGCTGTGGGGAACCGAGCCGTAGCGGCGCAGGTCCAAGAACCACTGGTAGTCGTCCAGGTTGGCGTCGTCCTCGGCCAGGCGTTTCTCGATGAGCGCCAAGTCCGTGCTGCGCTCGCTGCCACCGATGAGCTCACCGTAGCCCTCCGGCGCGATGAGATCCCCGCACTTGGCATGGACCCCATCGTCGTCCAGCGCCATGTAGAACGCCTTGATCTTGGCCGGGAAGTGGGTGACGAAGACGAACCCGTCGAAGTGCTCAGAGAGGGCGCGCTCGTGGGGCGCGCCGAAGTCATCCCCCCAGCTGATCTCGTGGCCCTGGTCGGCCAGGAGCTCGATGGCCTCGTCGTAGTGGATGCGCTCGAAGGGGGCTTGAACACTGGCCAGGCGCTCCGGGTCGCGCTCGAGGATCTCGAGCTCGTCGGTGCACTGCTCGGCCACAGCCTGGCAGGCATCAGCCACCAGGGCCTCCTGGATCTCCAGGTTCTGTTCGTGGTCACACCAGGCCTGCTCGGCCTCCAGGTGCCAGTACTCGGTGAGGTGCTTGGGCGTGCGGCTCTTCTCGGCCCGGAAGCTGGGTGCGAGACACCAGACGCGCTCCAGGCTGAAGCAGAGGGCCTCCAGGTACATCTGGCTGGACTGGGTCAGGTAGGCGGGTTCGCCGAAGTACTCGACCTCGAAGACGGTGGCACCGCCTTCGGCCGCGCTCTGGGTGAGGATGCTGGGCCAGACCTGGGTGAAGCCGTTGGCCTCGAACCAGTCCTCCATGGCCCGAACGGCGACGGCGCGGACCTTGGCCACGGCGGTGAGCTTCTGGCTGCGAAGCCAGAGGTGGCGGTGGTCGAGCTCGTGCTCGATCCCCATGTCCTCGTAGAGCGGGACGTCCGGGCTGGGGCCGACCTCGGTGAAATCCGTGGCCTTGAGCTCGTAGCCGCCGGGGGCGCGGTCGTCCTGGGCGATCTCGCCCGTGACGATCACCGAGGCCTCCATGCGCGTCTGGGTGCTGGCCTCGAAGGCCTCCTCGGACACGTTGTTGGCCTTGATCGTGCACTGGATGACACCCGTGCCGTCGCGCACGACCACGAAGGCGATGCCTCCTGTGGAGCGCTGGCGGTGCACCCAGCCGCGCACGGTGACGGTCTCGCCGGTGTGGTCGCCTGCGAGGATCTCCTCGACGTGGACGATGGGTGCCTGGGCCATCGGCGCGGCAAGGGGGGAGGCGCTTTTGAGTGTTGCGAGACCGGTGGGGCCTAGGGCGAGAGCGGTTGGCAGGCGTTGTCGAGCTCCTGGTAGTCGAGGTCGTAGCTGGTCACGCACCGCAGCCTCGTCGGGCCGGCGAAGTTCGATACGGTCCCGTCGATCCGGGATCCACCGATGAACGTGTGGCCATCTTCGAGGGTAACTCCTCCGTCGAGGTGGGCGCCGTCGACGCGGACTGTTCCGCCGCTGGTACGCACGGCATCATTGTTGGAGCTGATCTGTCCGCCGAGAACGCTGACCACGGAGCCGAAGTCCGCCTTCACCCCTTGGAAATCGCCATGGACGGTGGAGTGCCGGAGGTCGAGATCCCCCCTGGTGTCCACGCCCGTTCTCGTGCCTCCCCCAAACGCGTTGGTGGCTGAGAACGTGCTGTCTTGGGAGATGACCGAGGTGAAGTCCTCTGCTCGCAGCCCCCAGCCTGGTCCGTCGAGGGTCTCGAAGGTGGATCCAGAGATCTCCACGCTGCCCTGGAACAGCTCGAGCCCGAAATTCGAGCTCGCCTCCCTGGCTTGGCCGTGGACGCGGTCGATCTGGACCACGTTGGCCCCAGCCCGGATGGCCGCTGCGTTGGTCCCTCCACGAGCCAAGATGGTCACGTCGCGGATGAGCGCCTCTTCCGAGATGGTGTCTACGTGGATGCCCACCGCTTCGTCGCTGGGCCCGACCTCGATGGTCACGTCCTCGATCACCGCGTCTGGACCGGCGACGTAGATCCCGCCGGCCGCGGAGAGGTCGGTGTTCTCGATGCGTAGGTGGCGGACCGTGGCGTCCTCCCCTAGGGCCACCACGGTGCCCGCTGGGTCGGCATGTGGTTGACCGGTGATGACGGTGGCCTGGGCGCCGGAGCCGAGAAGGGTGACGCCTGATGGGACGTCCAGCCGGCTCGTGCCCACATCGTACGTGCCTGGCTCGGCGAGCACGACCCGGGGGTCGCTTGCAAGCCCTGGCTGGCTTGCCATGGCGTTGAGCAGGGCCGAGCCATCCACGGAGGCGTCACCTGTGGGGCTGACCACCGTGGTCGTGGCGAGCACAAGGCCCTCGTCCTCGGCGCAGAGCCAGCTGGTGCCCCCGGCGTTCTTGGCGATCTCTCCGTCGAAGCAGCCCAGCGTGGCCTTGGCCAGCGCGTTGACGGTGGGGTCGGTCTCGCTGGTGATCCCATCGTCGCTCTCGCAGGTCACCGTGCCGTCCTGGCCGATGGCCCGGATCGATGAGCCGCTGGCACACGTACCGGAGACACGGAGCTGGGTGTCCGCGGCATCCACCTCGAAGATGGTTCCGGCAAGCGCGAGGCCGAACCCTGCGTCGTACGTCGTATCCGTGTCCACGTCCTCGGCACAGGTCCAAGCGGCGCCGTCGAACTTGGCGACTTGGCCGCTCGTGCACGAGAGACTCGTCTTGCCCAGGTCGTTGACCGTGGGATCCGTCTCGCTGGTGATCCCATCGTCGCTCTCGCATGTAACTGCTCCATTGATGTCGATCGCGCGGATCGATGAGCCGCTGGCGCAGGTGTCTGAGACGCGGGCCTGGACCGCGGACGTGTCGGCGCTGAAGGTCGTCCCCGACAGCGCAAGCCCCGAACCGGCAGTGTACGTCGTGTCCTGGTCGGTGCTGCAACCCCAGGCAGTGCCGGTGAGCACGCGGAGGATCTCATCTGCCGCGCACCCGGTGAGGGCGAACTCGGTGCCCGAGAGCACGAGCCCGTCGCCGGCGGTGTACGTGGTGTCCGTATCCGTGTCCACATCGTCGGCGCACGTCCACGTCGTCCCGTCGTGCTTGAGCACCTTGTCGGCCGTGCATGGCGTGAGGGCGAACTCGGTGCCCGAGAGCACGAGCCCGTCGCCGGCGCTGTAGGTGGTGTCGGTGTCCGTGTCCACATCCTCCGCGCATGTCCATGTCGTCCCGTCGTGCTTGAGCACCTTGCCACTCGCGCACGGCGCGAGAGAGAACTGGGTGCCTGAGAGCGTCAGAGCGTCCCCGGCGGTGTAGGTGGTGTCGGTGTCCGTGTCCACGTCCTCAGCGCAGGTCCAGGCGGTGCCGTCGAACTTGGCTACCTGGCCGCTCGTGCACGAGAAGCTCGTCTTCCCCAGATCGTTGACCGTGGGGTCCACCTCGCTTGTGATGCCATCGTCGCTCTCGCAGGTCACTGCACCGTTGATGTCGATCGCGCGGATCGATGAGCCGCTCGTACACGTGCTCGAAACCCGGGCCTGGACCGCGGACGTGTCGGCGCTGAACATCGTGCCCGCCAGCGCAAGCCCAGTGCCCGCGGTGTACGTGGTGTCCGTATCCGCGTCCTCGCTGCAAACCCAGGCGGCTCCATCGAACTTGGCCACTTGGCTGCTAGAGCACGAGAGCTCACCCAGGGTGTCCGTGTTGGTGTCCGTGTTCTGGTCGGTGACGCAAGCGATGTTGCCGCTGGCGTCGATGCCCGAGACGAGCTGGCCACTGGCGCACCCCTGGCCGCTGAGCGCGAAGTCAGCGCCGCTGTAGGTGGTGTCCTGGTCGATGCCGCAAAGCCAATCCGATCCGTCGAATCGCGCGATCTCTTCGCTGGTGCACGCGAGCGCGCCCAGCGTGTCCGTGTCCTGGCCCGTGGCGTCGGTCGCGCAGACGACGAGCCCGCCGCTTGTCACACCCACGACCTGCTCGCCGCTTGCGCAGGCTTGGCCGCTGAGCGCGAAGTCGGCTCCGTCGTAGGTGGTATCGTCGTCCTCGCCGCAGCTCCATCCCGTGCCGGTGTGCTCGAGGACTTTGCCTGCCGCGCAGTCCACGCCGATCTTGGCTGTTGTGACGGCCCCATCCGCCAGTTGTATGCTCCCCACGCTTCCGGACGCGAGCCGGTCCGAGGTGACCGCACCGACGGCGAGCTTGCTCGTGGCGACCGCGCCGTCGGCCAGATCGACGCTCTCAAGGCTTCCGTCCAGGACCTTGGCGGATGTGACCGCACCGACAGCCAGGTTGCCCGTGACGACCGCACCGTCGGCGAGGTCGACGCCGTCCAGGGATCCGTCCAGGACCTTGCTCGAGGTGACCGCGCCGGTGGCGATCTTGGGTTGAGTGACGGCGCTCGGGCCAAGCTCGTCGGCTCCCACCGAGCCGTCCCGGATCTTCGAGGAATCCACGGCGTCCGGAGCCAGGCGGGGGTGGGTGACGGCAGCGTCGGCCAGCTTGTCCGTGGTCACCGCGAAGTCGGCGATCTTGATCGTGCTCACCGCGCCGGTACCGAGCTCTCCGTCGGTCACGGCGCCACTGGCGATCTTGTCGGTCGTGACAGCGCCACCGGCGATGGTCGCGGTGGTGACCGCTCCCGGCGCGACCTCACCATCGCACGTGGCTGTCCCGTCGCTCAGGATCGTCCCTACTTGCTCGCCCGGTGGGCAGTCGACCGGCGACAGGGGGGTGCCGATGCACGCAGCGTCGCCCTGGACGCAGACGGTGGTGCCATCGATGGCTAAGCCGCCCTCCGAGGCCAGTGAGAGCACGATCGTCTCGTTCTCGACCCCCTGGAAGACGAGCTCGGTGCCGTTCAACGTGAGCGGTCCAACGATCTCGTCGCCTTGCACATCGAGCCACGGGTCGAACACGCCGGCCCCTCTGGGGTACTTGATCCCCGTCTCGAAGGCCCCGCATCCGACTCCTTCGATGCAGAAGTCGAGGCAGAACTGCAGGTCGTCGCACTCTTCTGCCTTGAAACAGAGGACCCCCGGCTCACAGATCTCGGTCGGATCGGCAGCCGGCTCCTCGAGATCGCTTCCCCGAGTATCGAGGCGCGGGGACTCGATGGCGACGACGCCCCCCGGGGCTCCCTCGCTGGCGCTAAGCACAGCAGGGGTGATCATGGACAAAGCTAGGATTAACACGATGGAAACTCGCACGCTCAAGCCCTCCTCCCGCCATCCACCGCCTAGCGAGTTCAAGAAAGTATCGGCCACGAGGTCCCGCGGCGGCCTACGAGATGCCGTTGGTCGCCCGTCCACGACCCAGGCTGTCCCCCGGACCCCGGGTTTTACGTTGCGGGGGAGATACGGGGCCAGTGTCCCAAGCAGCCGCCCCCGGCAAGATCATCTTGTTCGGTGAGCACGCCGTGGTGTTCAGCGAGCCAGCGATCGCCGTGGCTATCGATCTGGAGACGAAGGTCGACGTCCGTCCGGACGAGACCCTCTCTGGACACGAGGTCAACGGTCGCCCCATCGATACCTACGCGCATCTGTTCATCGAGAAAGCCGTGGATCTCCTCTGGGAGAACGCCGGCAACACAACGCCCCTGTCCATCCGGACCAACAGCCGGCTCCCCTCAGCTGCCGGCCTGGGCTCCTCGGCGGCCCTGTCCACGGCCACTTGCGCCTCGCTGCTGCATCTGACCGAGCAGTTCAGCGAGACGCGCCTGGCTCGAGCGGCCTACGAGGTCGAGTGGCTCGGTCAGGAGCGACAGGGCTCCCCCATCGACACCTCGGCCTCGGCCCACGGGCAGGCCATCTACGTCGCCAACGAGAAGGAGGGCAACCACCTGTGGAGCCTGCGCCGTGGCGAGAGCGAGTGGCACATCCACCACCAGCCCCTGCCGCGCATGAGCTTCGTGGTGGCCCACAGCGGCGAGAAGGGCAAGACCGGCGAGGTCGTGAGCAAGGTGCAGATGTACCACGACCGCACGGATTTCGCGCAGAAGATCATCGAGGACATCGGTGAGACCACGGTGGAGGGTCGCCAGGCGCTCATCGACGGCGATATGAAGCGCGTCGGAGAGCTCATGGATGAGGCCCACGACCTGCTGGGCATGCTCGGCGTCTCCACCTCACGCCTGGACGAGCTCTGCGGCATCGCCCGGGACGCTGGCGCGTACGGCGCCAAGCTCACCGGCGCGGGCGGTGGAGGATGCATCGTCGCGCTCACTGAGGACCCAGAGACCACCAAGGAGGCCCTCCAGGACCAGCGCGCCGAGGCATGGATCGTGCGCTCAGCGCGCAAGGGAGCCAGAGCCTGGGGCAAGCGCACGGTCAAGAACGTGGCTGAGGGGCACGACCGGCGGCCATAGCGGAGAGGCTCACGGCGGACGTTCAACACAAGGGCACAGCGAATGCGAAGGGGACAGGGGACGGAGCCGAGAGGCTATTATAATGATCATAACCCTCTTCTTTGTGCTATCGTGTCTTCGTCGTGAGCCTGTCGTCCCCGGCGATGCTCGCAACCAAGAGTGTTAAGGCTGGCCTCCCTGGTGCCCCTGCGTGGTCCAAGTCGTCAAGCTCGGCGGATCCGTGCTCACCGACAAGAGCGGCGAGCAGGCCGTGCGCTCCGAGGTGCTCGATCGCCTGGCCGATGAGCTCGCCAGCGCTGGCGGGGAGCTTGTGGTCGTGCACGGGGCAGGCTCGTTTGGCCACCCCTTGGCCATGGAGCATGGCCTCGTCTCCGGGATCCAGGACGATGCCAGCTTGCAGGCGGCCAGCCAGGTGCACGCGGACGTGCGTCGGCTCTCGCTCATGGTGCTCGACGCCCTGCGCTCGGCGGGCCTGGCACCGGCAGGGCTCTCCCCCATGGGCTTGCTCTCCTGCTCGGATGCCAAGCCCGGGGCCTGGAACCTGGTCCCCATCCACCGGATGTTGGGTCTCGGCTTGACGCCCGTGACCCACGGGGATCTCGTCTTGGACACCAGCCGGGGTCTCACCGTGCTCTCAGGCGACACCATCGCGCGCGAGATCGCGCGCTTCCTCCAGGCCGAGCGCGTGGTCTTCGTGGCCGATGTGGACGGGATCCACACAGCACCCCCCGACAAGGGTGGCGAGCTGCTCGAGGCCCCATCGAGAGGCGAGCTCGAGGCCGCGCTGGACACGGCCTCCACCGGCGATGGCCCGGACGTGACCGGCGGCATGGCCGGCAAGCTCGAGACGATCCTTGCCCTCCAGCAAGCCGGCACCGAGGTCGCCGTGGTCAACGGCCTGGAACCTGACCGCTTGCGCGGTGCCTTGACCGGCAAGCACACCGGGACCCTCATCCGATCTGGGGGGGAGCCGCGTTGAGCGGTCCAGACGACCGGACCGTCTCCCGCAAGGGCGACCACGTGGACATCATCCTGGAAGGGGGCATGTCGGCCAAAGCCAACGCCTGGGACGATGTGGCCCTGGTCCACGAAGCCCTCCCCGAGGCCGACCTCGACGCCGTGGAGCTCTCCACGACCCTGCTCAACCGGGAGCTCGACCTCCCGGTCATGGTGGCCTCCATGACCGGCGGCTACCCTGGCGCCAAGGACATCAACGAGCGCCTGGCAGCCGCAGCAGCCGAGCACGGCATGGCCATGGGCGTGGGCAGCCAACGAGCCATGCTCACCGACCCCAGCCAAGCCGAGACCTTCACCGTGGTCACCGAGTACGACATCCCGTTCGTGGCCGCCAACATCGGCGCGCCTCAACTGATCACCCAGGGCGACGACAAGCCCCTGACCACCGACGAGATCCTCCACCTCATCGACGCCATCGACGCCGATGCGCTCATCGTCCACCTGAACTACCTCCAGGAGCTCGTGCAGCCCGAGGGCGACACGCAAGCCGCCGGCGTCGAGCAGGCCATCGAGCACCTGGTGACCGAGGTGCCTGGCCCCGTGATCGCCAAGGAGACCGGTGCTGGCATGCACCGGGTCACCGCCCAACGCCTGGTCGAGGCAGGTTGTGCTGCCCTGGACGTCGGCGGGCTCTCAGGTACCACGTTCGCAGCCGTGGAGACCGTGCGCGCCGAGCAAGCGGGCTCGGAGAGCCACGTGGGCCTGGGCGAGCGCTTCCGAGACTGGGGCGTGCCCACACCCGTAGCCGTGGTCGAAGCGCTGCACGCTGAGTGCGAGGTCATCGCCACAGGCGGCGTGCGCGATGGGCTGGACGTGGCCGCCGCGCTGGCGCTAGGCGCCCAGGTGGCCGGCATGGCCAGCGGCGTGCTCAAACCGGCCTCCGAGGGTGCTCACGAGCTGGAGCGCGCCGTGGCGGCCATCGAGGACCAGCTGCGCACAGCGCTCATGCTCACGGGCTGCGAGCACGTGGACGAGCTCACCGAGCGCCCCGTGGTCATCGGGGGCACCACCCGGACCTGGCTGGAGGCCCTCGGCCAAGACGTCGCCCGCTTCGGTGCCGATCGCCTAGCGCGGTGATACCGAGCCCCGCTCTGTTCAACACGCTCACGCGAACGCTTAAAAGCCGGGACATCAGCTCGAAGCCATGCGATCCCTAGCCGTCGCCCTGGCATGCATGCTCCTGCTAGCAGGCTGCCTTGGCGGCAGCGACGACGATGCTGGCGATCCTGCCAGCAACGCTTCCGGCGAGAGCATCGAGGCGCAGACCTCGACGAACAGCTCGACCACCAACGCCACGGGCAACGCGACCTACCTCCAGAACTCGGACTACAGCAAGGCCCACATCCACGACTACTGGGGGGAGGCCAGCGAGAAGGTGATCATGGACGAGGTCATCGAGGTCAACCCCTTCCTCTCGGTGTTCTACACCACCTTCGCGCCGTTCATCGATGGCGAGCCCCGGGCCAGCGTGGGGACCGCGTTCTTCAGCCTGCCCAACGGGAGCTTCGTGCCCGAGGGTGCCGGCGAGCTGCGCGTCCAGGTGGATGCCACAGGCTCGCTGCGCAACGGTCAGATGAGCCTGGGCTACCAGGCGGCCAACAGCGCCACCTTCGCCCAGACCGACCCCCAGGACGCGCAAGCCGAGTGGATCCTCGAGCTCACCCCCGACATGGCGGACCTGCCGCACGCGAAATCGACGCGCTGGGCCTTCCGCCTGGACGCATCGGGGGCTGGCGCCGTGCTGGAGGGTGAGGTGAGCGTGAAGATGACGGCGGTGAAGACCTACGAGATCGAGGCGTGGCCCGAGCACCCGGATTTCTGGGAGAACGGGACGCGCAACAAGCTCCATCTCGCCAACATCAACGCCACGTTCGAGAAGCTGGAGCACGAGTTCACCTTCTTCCTCCAGGAAGAAGAGACCGATGCCATCCCGCTCCCGGAAGGCACCATCGTGCCGCCGGAGACGAGCCTGCTCTTGGTGGACTTCTGGTACGCCCTGGACGGGGACGTGAAGAACAACGCCAACGGCGATGCCGAGCTGCGGGCCAAGGAGGGCTCAGCCTCGAGCTTCTACCGTGGCCTCTGGTGGAACGAGGTGGAGAACGAGCCGAACCACATCCGCTACGCGATCCCGGTGGACGGGTCCAACTGGGATAGCCCGTACGCCGAAGAGAGCGCGTGGGCCTTCCTGGTCTATGCCCCGTTCGGCGTGCGCGACCCCACCACCGACGAGGCGTTCATGCGGATGGGGATCATGGAGGTCGGCAGCGGCAACGTCACCGTGGACGTGACCGCCTATCGCACCGTGCCCGACTGGCTCGAGATGCCCGACGATCCGTTCAGCCGCCCCGCTGCTCGCGGGTGAGTGGCCTGACGACCGAGCTCGTTAGCTCCCACGAGCCCCGGAACCATCGAGCAGGACCACGTCGCTCTTGCGCGTCACGTTGCCTGACCCCTCCCGACCGAGACGTTCGAGGGCCTCTTGGCTCTGGAGCCCCTTGGCCACCTCCAGCTCCTTGGCCGAGAGCGTGGTGATGGCCTTGGCCACGAC
>CAYNEI010000072.1:0-10871 GCA_964396185.1 uncultured Thermoplasmatales archaeon | reverse complement strand
GGACCGGGGGGTCGCATGGTTGCGATCGTTCCCAACATGTTCGACGTACGAGCACGTGGCACTCGTCCACGCAACACCTGACGATCTGTGGCTCGGTGTGATGCCCGACGCCAGCGACGCCGACCTGGTCAAGACATTCCAGCCGTTGAACGGGTCCGTCGTCGTGTACGGACACATCCACCGACCGTACGTTCGCTCCATACGCGGACGGATCATCGCGAACACTGGCAGCGTTGGACTCCCGTACGACGGGGATGCACGCGCTTCCTACCTCGTGGTCGATGAAGCATCTGTCTCCGTTCGGAAGGTCGAGTACGACATCGCCAAGGATGCGCAAGACATGCGTCTTCGTCGCTATCCGTTCGCCGACTGGCTAGCGAGCATCCGAGCGACTGGTCGCTACTCGCCTCCGCCGGAGGCGCACAAGAACGTGACCGTGACGGATGTTAAGGAGGCTGACCCGTGAACTTCCACGATCTCCGCGATCGCGTTTCGGCTTCTCCGTTCCACCACTCGATGGGCATGACGCTGGACCAAGCGGAAGAAAGTAGAGCTGTGATGCGACTCGAACTGCAACAACATCACTTGAGCGCGGACGGCATCGTCCACGGTGGC
Organism: uncultured Thermoplasmatales archaeon; assembly: GCA_964396185.1. Classification (GTDB taxonomy): domain Archaea; phylum Thermoplasmatota; class SW-10-69-26; order SW-10-69-26; family SW-10-69-26; genus CAYNEI01. Next base: position 10,256 of record CAYNEI010000072.1, on the reverse strand, counting down.
GTTACCGCTGCCTTGATAGACTCATCGTCCTGGTACGGCATCGCGGCGCTCGCGGCAGGCGAAACGACCCTCCGAACAGCACAGCTGAGTGTGCACTTCTTGCGTCCGGCGCAGGGCCGAGCACTGATCGCTCACGCGTCCGTCATCCACCTTGGCCACTCGATGGCGGTCGCCCAAACCTCCGTATCCGACGACGCAGCACAGCTCGTCGCCGTCGGCTCTATAACCGCATCACTGACCAGGACGTGAGCGCGGAGGGGTTGTCCAGATCACATGGCCGCACGTGGCGCCCAATGTCGACATCAATGTTCGCGCTCTACGGCAGCGGAACAACTCGTCGTGGCGTTCCGGGTGGGATAATGAGCGGCTCGACGCTCGCAGCGCTCCCCACAGCAGTCGTTCCATGCGGCGAGAATCGCGAATTTCACACGTTAGCCCTGGGACGGCCGGGATTTCACTCCGCGTCAAGAGCCGGGCCGGTCCTAAAGCGCCCTCCGACCGACCAGCCGCTGCATCCGCTTGAGCTCCGTCTCGCTCATGTTGCGGTCGCGGGAGCGGAAGGTGAGTGCGACCGCCAGCTTCTGGCGTACTCCTCGCATGTCGAAGTGACGCAGGAGTGACCACACGAGAAGTCGGCGTCCGGCAGCGATGAGCAGCTTCTGAGCCGCTGACGCGCGGGGAACATCGGCGCACGACATGATCAGCCATAGATCCGCGACTTCTGCGTCGGGATCACCTCGTCCCGCGTTGGACCAGTCGATCACCACGGGCCCCCGTGACGCCATCATCACGTTGTCGGGGTGAAGATCCAGATGGACCAGGGAATCTCCACCGCCTTGCTTCGGTAGCGCCCAATCGGGAGCCGGAATGGCGTGGAGTTCTTTCAGTAACCGCGCGAGAGTTGCCGTGTGTGCGAATACTTTCCACGGCCGTTTCTCGAAGTCATCGAGCATCGTATGACCGTCGAGGCGTTCCATCACGAGATCGCGACCTTGCACGAACTCGACATGCGGCACCGGATAGCCGCGCACCTCGGCATACTGCATCATGGCGGCTTCGTAGATGCAGTTATGGTCGGTTCGGTAGCGGCGCAACACGAGATGGTCGCCGTACGCGTGCACATCTGCGGCGCGACCACGTGCGAATGGTTCTTCTAGTTCCGGCATGCTGATGCGATATTGCGCGAATTCCTCCGACTCCGGCTCATCGGCGTTGTCGCGTCGTCGATCGCGAGCATCATCGTCCACAGCCGGATCGTCCGCGCTGATGCCCTCACGTACACGACGTTCGGCGTCACCTCCCCCTCGAGACTGCATTCGAGCGCCTATCGTCGCTGGGTCGCAGAATCGCATGTTCATCTCATCACAGCGATGGTGTCCGCCGGCACCGCGCTCAGGGGTTGCGCAGGAGCTTCCGCAGTCGCAGCGCTGCGGCCGGCCGCCGACCCCAGGCGACCATACGCGCGCGCATGATCTGGCCGCTCTGCCCGATCCGGCCGTAGCCGACGAGCATCATCGCGACCGGATCTGCTGAGATACGCACGTCGGCGCCGACGCGGCCGTGCAGCTTCGATGTCACCAGGACCCCGTCCGAGAATCGCAACGAGTAGCGGTCCGCTCCGCGCAGGCGGATCTCGACCGTCGCATCGAAGCCGGCCGCCGCTTCGCGATCGACAAGCAGCGGCATCACATCTAAGGATGCGGCCATCCCGAGGGCAGCGTCCTGTCGCTCGATCGTCCACGGCGCTCTGTAGGCGCACGCGATGTCCCACCCATGGACGAGTCGCTCGGAGAGGAGGAGCGCGACGGCGGTATCCACCGACGCGTCCGATCCCGACCACCACCTGAACCGTGCATCGTGGCCGAGACCTCGGACAACTTCGATGAAGCGAGCCGTCGACGACTCGAGGTCGTCAGCGAAGGCAGCCGGGTTCATCCCGGCCGCCGGAACCACGGACCAGGCGTTGACCGCGGCGGTGTCTTCAATGCGCACCCGGGCCTCTCCGCCTGCGACCTGATGCGCGTACAAGTGGTTGCTGATGATGAGATGAGCGGCGCACTGCGCAATCGTCCACTCGAGATGAGGGATCGCTCGGTCACCCGACGCCGCTGTGCGGAGCATCTGCGCGACTGAAGCCGTGGTCCTCGCGAGAGCGGCAGTCGCGTCGCCCCGGTCGATCGTGATTGCGGTTTCGATGACTTCACGTTGTGTCCTCATACGATGTGTTCGTGCCACGGACACGTCCTCACCTCCATCGGGATGCAAAGGTCGACGAACTCGTCGACGCCGCCGTGCGGCGGTTGGTCGATGGGGGCTACCCGTCGCTTTCGGTTGCGGAGATCGCGCGAGACCTTGGCTTGGCGCAGAACGCGATCTACTGGTACTTCCCGTCCAAGGATCATCTCCTCGTCGCGGCGCTGCAGAAGATCGTCGACGGCGTTCTGGCGAAGAAACCTCGGGGGGATAGCACCTTCAAACGAATCATCTGGTTCACCAACCGCATGGAGGAGTTCCAGTCGCTTCGCGCCTCGATGCGCGAGCGATCGGCTGTGTCGCCCATCGTGGCGGACTTCGATCGGAAAGTGACGGAAGGGATGAAGATGCTCTTGTCTGGCGCGCTCTCGGAGACGGTCGTAGCCGCCCGTCTCGATATCACCACAGATGCCGTCATGGGCTTTGTGGAGGGTGTGCTCGCGCAGAGCATGACACGCAAGAAACGCGCCGAGATCCTCCGGTTCGGCCTCGAACGTCTGGCCGGCGTGACCGATAGCGCGCCACCTTAGGCTCCAGCTTGAGTGGCTCACAAGGACACTCTACAGGAGCTCTTGTGAGGGCGCCACCGTCTCGTCGAGCCCAAGCTGTGCCGGATCGGCTCGGCCGTGCGATGGTGATCCGCTGCCTCGTCATGCGATGACGTCGACTACGTCGGCATGTTCATTACTCCTGACCGCGCGCAGCTAGTACGTACGTATTAGCATGCACCTCATGGGACTCAGAACGGACACTCGCAAGCGCATGATCGCCGCCGCCCACGACCTGATTCGTCGACAGGGGCTCGAGCGGACGGGATTCACCCAGGTGCTCAAGGCGAGTGGCGCGGCTCGCGGCGCGATCTACCACCACTTCCCCGGAGGCAAAGAGGAACTCGCGGTCGAGGTTGTCCGTCGATCCAATGACGAAATCACCGCCCGAGTGAAGGCGGCGTCAACGACGACGCTTCCGTCCACAGCGCTACACCGCTATGTGGAAGAGACGATCGCGAACCTCGAGGCAAGTGGCTACGAGGACGGCTGCCCCCTCGCGCCGATGGTGCTGGAGGCGGCCGACTGGTCGGATCCGATCCGTGAGGCCACGAGAGAGGCATTCGATGCATGGTCATCCCTGCTAACGGACCTACTACGCGAGCGCGGTGCCTCGCTGGACCGAGCGACGCGGCTGGCGATGACCGTGATCGCGGCGATCGAGGGTGGAATCATCCTGGCCCGCACCTACGCAAGCCCAGCGCCACTTCGGGCAGTCGTGAAGGAGCTCGGCCCTCTCCTCGACGACGCGGTCCAGGCATGACCGTGACTGTGCGGGTGCGTCCGGCGGCCTCTCACGACGTGTTGGCCGTGCGCGAGATCTATGCCCGACACGTTCTCGACGGTGTGGGGTCCTTCGAGCTCGAGCCCCCCTCTGTCGCGGAGATGCACCGTCGGTTCGCCGCCGTCATCGCCCGGTCACTGCCGTTCCTCGTCTCCGAGGATGACGTGGGTGTGCGGGGCTACGCGTACGCTGCGCCGTACCGGGACCGGCCTGCGTACCGGTTCACCGTGGAGAGCTCCGTCTATGTCGACCCTGCTGCCATGCGCCGCGGCTTCGGTCTCGCGCTCATGACAGAGCTCGTTGATCGTTGTGAAGCGTCGCCACTCGGATTGCGACAGATGGTGGCGGTGATCGGTGACAATGGTAACGAGGCCTCGATTGGCCTGCATCGACGCGTTGGCTTCGTCGACGTGGGAGTGCTGCGTGCCGTCGGCTGGAAGCACGAGCGTTGGCTCGACACTGTGCTGATGCAGAGATCACTGGGTGCCAACGGAATTGGACCGCTGGGGCGAGACCATCCATGATCAGGTGCCGATTCTTCCCGGTCACGACTCTCGCGGCGACGACCACGGTCTCCTACGGAGTGCTCTTCTACGCGTACGGCGTCCTCCTCGTGCCAATGGAACACGATCTCGGCTGGAGTCGCGCCTTCCTCAGCGGTGCGTTCTCGGCCTCACTGGTAGTCGCCGCGATTCTAACGGTGCCCATTGGCCGGTGGCTCGACACTCATCAACCCAGGCCCCTTCTACTGACTGGGTCGGTCGGCGGCGCGGTGCTCGTCGGGCTGTGGTCGCAGGCGGCTGAACCGATCATGTTCGTCACCGTATGGCTTCTGCTCGGCGGCTGCCAAGCGGTGCTCTTCTACGAGCCGGCATTCACGATCCTCACGAAATGGTTTGAAGGGCTCGCACGGCACCGCGCGATCACCTCGGTGACGCTTGTCGCCGGCCTCGCCAGCACGATCTTCGGTCCGCTTAGCGGGGCGCTCGAGACAGCGCTCGGATGGCGTGGAGCCGTGGCGGTGCTCGGACTGATACTGGCTACGGTCACGATTCCGGGATTCCTCATCCTCTCTCCGCGACCCACCGCCGAGCTGCGAGAGGAACCGCGTGGCCTCCGCGAGGTGGGTGCCGGGGGAATGTACGTCACACCGAGGGTCGCGTTCGCGGGGCGGTCGTTCCGGCGCCTGAGCCTCGCCTACCTCCTGTCCGCGGTGACGACCTTTGCAACCGCCGTGCATCTCGTGCCCTACCTGGTCGGCCGCGGAGTCGGCGCGCAAGCAGCCGCAACCGTGCTCGGGGGAATCGGACTAATGCAGGTACTGGGGCGCGCCGGCTTTCTCCGACTGAGCGCACGACATGGGTCACTGCGCATCGGAACCTGGGTCCTCACGGCCAAGGCGGTCGGTCTACTCGTGCTCCTCATGACGCCGGGACTGGCTGGCATGTCGTTGTTCGTGCTCGTCTACGGTTCGGCAAACGGGATCGCCACCCTCACGCGCGCGACGACGCTCGCCGAGCTATACGGACCAACTCACTACGGCGCGATCTCATCGCTCGTCGCGTCGATTGCCGCGTCAGGTGGCGCAGTGGCACCGTTCCTCGCAGGCGCGGCGATCGACGTCTTCGGCGATGGCTCTGTGCTCGCGGGTCTCGCCGTGCTCTCGCTGATCGCAGCGGCCGCCAACGCGTCGGCGTCGCCCTCGCCGATCACGTCGGCCCGCCGTCCCGGACGGTCCATCCAATCTCGCCGAAGCGTCTGTCGAGAGGCCTCGGTTCATCCTGGGCACCAAGGGAACGCGGGATCGCGATCATTGGATTCTCGAAGTCGTCACCGAAATGAGGAATGATCTGCTCTTGCGCGACGTTGCTGTAGTCACCGGAGGTAGCCGAGGTATCGGAGCAGCGACCGCGATCCTCTTGGCGGAACGTGGATGGGATGTCTGCGTGGGTTACCGCGTCGACGGAGCTGCTGCCGCCTGGGTCGTCGAGAAGTGCAGAGCCGCCGATCGCGCGGCGATCGCGGTTCCGGCAGATGTCTCCAGGGAGACCGACGTTCTGCAGCTCTTTGATGTTGCCCGGCGCGAACTCGGGGGTGTCACCGCGCTCGTCAACAATGCCGGTATTGCGGCACCGCAGGCCAGACTTGAGGATGTCGTCGCCGAACGGATCGAACGTCTGCTTGCGGTGAATGTTTTGGGAGTGCTTCTTTGCGCGCGAGCGGCCATACGGACGATGTCGACGCGAGGTGGAGGAAGCGGCGGCTCGATCGTGAACGTTTCTTCGGCGGCCGCCCGCCTCGGCAGCCCAGGAGAGTACGTGGACTATGCAGCAACGAAGGGGGCCGTCGACACGATAACTCTCGGTCTCGCACGGGAAGTGGCCAGTGACGGCATTCGTGTCAACGCTGTGCGTCCCGGCATCATCGACACGGAGATCCACGCGGCCAGCAGCCAACCGGAACGAGCGTACGAACTGAGCAGGTACATCCCAATGCGCAGGCCTGGTCGCGCCGTCGAAGTTGCCGAAGCAATCGCCTGGCTCTGCTCGCCAGAAGCCTCATATGTCACCGGGGCGATCGTGGATGTCAGCGGAGGCCGATAGCGCCAAGTCCGATGCCGCTGACGCCAAGGTGATCTGGCGTCGAGCGAGACCGTGCCGGCGAGGCCGTCGAGCATCCGATCGTCGTGGCTGCGGGCAGAACGGCTCTCCCGTCCCTGCCCCGTCGTAAGCGAGTTCCACATCCGCTAGCACGAGCCTCGCATGGTCAACCTCTCCTTCGACGCCAGCTCAGGTCACGCTCGCAGGGCCGCAAAGAAGTCGTCGTCGAAGCCGTTCGATGACTCACCGAAGGACTCGCTGGCGCCACTCGGCGATGCGACGGGCGATCGCCTGGGGCTCGTCCTCTTGGACGTAGTGGAGACCGCGACCAACAGCCGCGATTTCGAGGCTGGCAACCTGATCACGGCACCAGTCGACGATCGGTTCGGTCATGATGGCACCGGGCTCGAACGTCAAGAGGAGCTTGGGAACCTCGGTACTCAAGGCGAGCCATTCGTCAAAATGCTTCGAAGGCGGTCACCACGTCGGCGGGCTCACCCTCGATAGGGATCTGGCGTGGCCAGACGAGGGTGGGGAGGCGGGCCTTCGGCTCCCTGAACGGCGACCGGTAGACGTCCATCTCTTCGGCATCGAGCTGGGCGAGCATCCCGCCGGGCAGCACGAGTTCCACGAACTGGTTCTCCTCGAGGACCAGTTGCTCACCCACTCCCGGTGTGCGGAAGTTCTGGAACACCGGCCGCGCGACTTCCGGGAACTCGTCCCAGGTCAGAGGCTTGATGATGGCCTCCATGAAGGCAATGGCCGCCACGCGGTTCGAGTGGCGCCGTGCCCAGTGGAAGCCCAGCGCGCCACCCCAATCGTGGCCTACGAGCGTGACGCGTTCGAGTTCCAGGGCGTCGAACCAGGCGTCGAGATAGCGGGCGTGGTCGAAGAAGGTGTATCCGATGTCGGGCTTTCCGGATCGCCCCATCCCGATGAGGTCTGGACTCAGGCACCGCCCCGCTGTGGCCAGTACCGGAATGACGTTGCGCCACAAGAACGACGACGTCGGGTTGCCGTGCAGGAAGACGATCGGGTCTCCCGCGCCCGCCTCCTCGTGGTGCATGGTCGAGTCGAGAACCGAGATGCCTGCCATTGATCCTCCCTCGTGAGTGGGGACGTAGAGGTGCGGCTGCTCACATGGTCGCGGTCCATGCGCCGACGGCGATCACGGCGAACAAGAGCGGCGCGGGGAACCGAACGAGGGTGCGCGGACGGCGGCGAACATCCCAGACGGCGAGGACGAACGCGATCAGCCAAAGCGTCCCGAGCCACCGGAGGATCAGTGTTCTGCCACCGTCGCCTCCGGCGAGGATTGCGAACAGGGTTCCCATGCCGACCAACAACACGGTGACGATCTGCCAAGTGAAGCGGATCATCGTCCGGGTGAGCGACGAAGGCCCGAAAGGAGTGGCGGGAAAGTCGGACGTACGAAGGTGCGGGAGCACCCATCGGGAACCGATGGCGGCGTGGCCCAATGCCAAGAGCAGGCAACTTCCGGCCGCAATCCACAATCCGAAGCTCATCTCGACTCCTCCGATTCCTCCGCGAGTCCCCCGCGGGAGGGTTCGTCCATCGGACTGGCCGTTCGCCAGAGGATGACCGTCGCCTTCCGTGGGAAGGACACCTTCGCCCTCATATGCGCGACGGCGAGTTCGAGGTCGGCATTGGAGCCAAGCCGAGAAGCCCTCGGACTGCTCGCTCGACGAGCTCGACGTCAAAGGGGGCCTGGCCGCCCATGTTGATCACGAGTCCCTCGACGGCGCCGAGATGAGCGAGGGCCATGGCCCGCGGGGGTGGCCCCGCCGGGATGAGTCCCTCTCGCCGGGCGGCGACGAACAGCTTGGCCGTGCCTCCCACAAGGCGTGCCATGCCGGCGTCGACCGCTCGCCCCACCGCATTGTCCTGACCGCCGAACTCGATGCGGAGAGCCATCATGCTGCGGGCCAGGTCACGACGGCAGAAGATGGCATGGCCTCGAGCAACGGCGACCAGCGCATCGACTGGGTTCGCAGCCTCCTTGGCGAGGTGACCGACCTCCACGTACCAGGTCTCCTCCACCCACTCCAGGACGGCCAGTGCCACCTCTTCCTTGCTCGAGAAGAGGTGGTAAAGGGCGCCGCGCGTGTAGCCGGCGTCGCGAGCCACCTCCTCGAGCACAAGGTTGGCGTAGCCATGGCGGGACAGACCGCGGGTGGCGGCCTCCAGGATCGCGTCGCGGGTTCGGGCGCGCCGATCGGCCTGTGTTCGTCGCGGAGCGCGCGACTTGGTGGCGGTTGTCATCTTGCCTAACATACAGACATGCATGTATGTTAACACACGGAACGAGGAGCAGGTAGGAGCGGTGGGATCCGGAGGCAACGGGAATCGAGTACGACGGCAGTCTTGCCATGGGGATGTCGGTCGACGTGGCTGGCGGTGGGCGCCCGTCGCGTTGAGCCACCGGCGCTGAGAGAGGAGAGGTCGTGACCGCGTACGAGACCATCCGCTACGAGCGCGCCGGGTACATCGGAACCCTGACGTTGGACCGGCCGCACAAGCGCAATGCCCAGGACCCACTCATGTGGCAGGAACTCGCCTCGCTGGGGGCGGAGCTCGTCGCCGACGAGACCCTTCGGTGTCTGGTCGTAGCAGGCGAGGGCCCCAGCTTCTCGGCGGGCATCGACCTGGTTGAAGGGCTGGCCGGGCTCGTGGCCAGTTGGGCCGAACAGCGCGACGACGACACCCGCGAGTCCGGGTTGGCGGCGGCGGGCACGTTCCGCTGGATCCCCGAACTCGGCTGTCCCAGCGTCGCGGCCGTCCAGGGCCACGCCTACGGTGCCGGTCTGCAACTCGCCCTCGCCTGCGACTTCCGCATCTTCGCTGAGAGCGCCCGGGTCGGACTCCTCGAGACCCGCTACGGGATCATGCCCGACATGGGCGCCACCGTGCGGCTGCCCCGCATCGTCGGCGAGAGCCGGGCGCGGGAGTTGATCCTCCTCGGTGAGGTCATCGACGCGTCGGAGGCCCTGCGCATCGGTTTGGCCAACAGGGTGGTCGAGGACGACGGGCTCGCCTCGGCGGCAGCCGAGTTCGCCGCGCGCCTGGCCTCCCAACCGCCGCTGGCGGTCCGGGGGGCACGACGCGCGATCGACGCTGCCTGGTACCGCGACCCCGACGACAGCTTCATGGCAGCGATCGAGGAGCAGGCCCGTTGCCTGATGTCCGAAGACTTCAAGGAAGCTCTCCAAGCGACGGCCGAAGGTCGAACTCCCGAGTGGAAGGGGTGCTGATGGAGCAGCTGTTCTTCATTGAGCCGGGGCGCGTCGAGTGGCGCGACATTGCGCCACCCGACCTGGTGGACGGCGAGGACGCCCTCGTCCGCCCGATCGCGGTCGCTACCTGCGACGTCGACACCGGCCTCGTCCATGGTGCAGTCCCCTACCCGGGCCCGTTCCCCCTCGGTCACGAGGGAGTGGGCGAGGTCATCGAGGTCGGCAGCGACGTCACCACGGTCGCGGTCGGTCAACGCGTCATCATCCCCTTCCAGATCAGCTGCGGTCGCTGCATCCGCTGTCACCGAGGGCTCACGGCGAGCTGCGAGCAGGTCAATCCGGGCGCCATGTATGGATTGGAGCCATTCGGCGGGCCGTGGGGTGGCTTCTTGAGCGACGTGGTGCGCGTGCCCTGGGCCAACCACATGCTCGTGCCGCTCCCCGAGGGCCTCGACCCGGTCGCCGTCGCCAGTCTCAGCGACAACATCCCCGACGGGTGGCGGACAGTTGCCCCGTTCGTCGACGACCCACCCAACGCGTCCGTACTGGTCGTCAGCGGCCCGGCGCCGAGCATCCCCTTCTACACGATCGCGGTCGCCAGGGCGCTCGGGGTTGAACAAGTCGACTACCTCCTCCACCAGGGTCTCCCAGGCCAGGCCGACAAGGCTGCCCGCGCCGGGGCCAACGTCCTCGAGAGCCCCGATGTCGTGGAGACGCAGAAGTACACAGTCACGGTTTGTTCGGCCAGCGATGTGGATGCGCTCAAACTGGCCGTGCGCGCCACCGAGCCGGACGGTGCGTGCGTGGTGAACGCGAT
>CAYNEI010000071.1:3946-10944 GCA_964396185.1 uncultured Thermoplasmatales archaeon | reverse complement strand
TCACGATCAGCTTGAAGAACTTCAGCTCGCCGTCTGGCGAGGTCGTCACCACGCAGGTCGTTCAGGACGAGCCCTCTGAGTTGAACCTCTGGGTGGACGTCCTCGACCTCCCGACAGGCGAGGTGATCACGCTCGAAGCAGAGATCGGCGTCACCGAGCGAGGCGCGTTCTCCCTCGAAACCGTCGTGATCCCGTTCGACAGGGGCTACGAGCCCATCAAGGACCGCAGCGGCGAACCGGTCAGCCTGTACTCCTCCACACTGCTCGGCGTGAACGAGGAGACCAGCGCGACCACGACGAACAGCGGGTCCTCGCTGATCGACGGGAACAAGCTCCCAGGCGCCACCGCGGGCGTCATGCTGGCGAGCCTCGCCGTGGGTGCTGGCTTGCTCGCGAGGGGGCGCAAACGATGAACGGGTCCAGCAACGGGAACGGCTCGGAGGTCGCCCAACGCCTCTACACCATCGTGAAACAGCAACCGGCCATCCACTTCCGCGGCCTCAAGCGCGCAGCCGATGTGTCCTCCAACGGCCAGCTCCGCCACCACATCGACCAGCTCGCAGGCGAGGACGCGCTGCTGGAGATCGAGGACGGCGGGTACACGCGGTTCTTCATCCCAGGCCAGCACCCTCCCGAGCTCCGCAACGGGCTTGCACGCTTCGCCCGGCGTGTGCCGCGCACCATCGCGAAGCTGCTTCTCGATGGACCCAAGAGCCGAACCGAGCTCCGCACGGCCTTGGGCTGCGCGGACTCCACGCTCGGGTACCATCTCAACCGGATGCTCGAGCAGGGAGACCTCCAGCGGGACCGGATGAACGGCCGCTCGCTGTACTCGCTTCCAGACCCCGAGTTCGTGGGTCAAGTCCTCCAGGAGCTCGCGGAGGACGGTGAGCGGGTCAACAACGGTCACGGATCCCCGAAGAACGGGAACGGCCAGTCAGGCGATGGGAATGGACACTCGTTCGGGAACGGGAACGGGCACTCGTCTGGGAACGGGAATAGCCACACCCCGGAGAACGGGAACGGACACGACGCCCCGTAAGCCCCGAGGAGCCCAGACGTGGCGCCATCGCTGAGCGACCTCCGACGGAGCGTGAGACAGTGGCTAGAAGCCCACCTCTCCCAAGCCCAGAACCGCAACGCCTACTACCTCATGGGCAGCAACCTCATCGGGGCTGCTGCCGGGGTGGCCTTCTGGTACCTGCTGGCCGCCGTGGCTGGCCTGGACCCAGGCACCATCGGTGTCGGCCACGCAGCCATCGCGCTGGGCACGACCATCGCGGTCGTCGCCAAGGGTGGCCTGGACACCGCGCTGGTCCAGACCGTGCCGGATGCCAGCCGCGACGAAGCCCTGCGTTTGCTCCGATTCGGCGTGATCGTCGGCTCGGGGCTGGCGCTCGTCCTCTGGCTGGGCCTGGCAGGTGCCTCCCGGTTCACGGGGGCCCTCCCGGACATCGGTACGGTCGGGTGGCTGCTCGTCGGCGGCATCGCGCTGCTGCTGGTCACGACGTGGCTCCAGGATGCCTACTTCCTGGCCGAGCGGGACGCCAAGTTCAGCATGCAGCGCAACATCGTGTTCTCAGCGGCTCGCCTGGCCCTCCCGCTGCCCATCGTCATGCTTGCCCTGACGCGCCCCGTGGCGCTCACGTGGGCCTTGGCGCTGCTGGCCTCGGCCCTGGCTGCTGTGTTCTTCACGCGCACGATCCCCGAGCGCTCCGGGCGCCGGGTCCCCCGCATGGAGTTCATCCGGACGAGCTTGCGCAACGTGACCGGGAGTGCTGCGGAGTTCCTCCCGGGCCTCTTGCTCGTGCCCATCGTGCTACACATGCAGGGCGCCGACGCAGCCGGGTTCTTCTCCATCGCTTGGACTGCCGCATCGCTCCTCTTCCTCGCATCCGCGGCCATCGGGCGCAGTGCGATGACCGAGATGGTGCGCATGGACCCCGCCGAGCAGGTCGATGCCATCCGCAAGAGCGTGCTCCAACACTTATGGCTCATCGCTCCGGCAGGCTTGGTCGGCGTCCTGCTGGCCCCGCAGCTGCTGTCCATCTTCGGCCCGGTGTACGCTGCTCAGTCCGCCACGACGTTCGCGATCCTATGCGCCAGCATCCTGTTCGTCGCACCCACCTATCTCTACCTCTCGGTGCTCCGGGCCCTGGACCGACCGGTTCCCCTGGTGGTCTTCCCTGCAGCCATGGTCGCCGCGCTGTTCGCGCTCGTCCCATCCCTGGGCGCTGCCTACGGGGTGGCCGGCTTCGCCATCGCTTGGTTCGTGGCCAACGTGCCCTTCGGCATCTACGGCGCGATCCGGTTGGCCCAGCACGGACAGGAGGTGAGTCACAGTGAACCCGCCCAGTCTATCGTTGGTGATCCTCACACGGAATGAAGAGGACAACATCGGGAACTGCTTGGCCTCGGTGGCCGCGCAGACGCATCAGGACATGGAGGTCATCGTGATCGACGCGGCCAGCACGGATGCCACCGTCGAGTGCATCCAGGCAGCCGCCCCCGAGCTCCCCATGCCGATCCGGCTGGAAGCATGGGATGAGCCGATCCCCATCGGTCGCGCGCGCAACCTCGGTGTCGAGCTCGCCCGCGCCCCGTACATCGCCTTCCTCAGCGCCGATGCCGACCTGCACGAGCGCTGGGTCGAGGAGGCCGTTGCCTCGCTCGAGACCACTGATCTGGTCTTCGGACGCCAAGTCCACGACCCCCACCGCTGGAGCCTGGGGGCAGCCGTGCGCGGGCTGCGCTACCGCTTCCCCGATGACACCCCCGACGACCCGTGCCGCTTGGCCTCCAACGTGGCCGCAGCCTACGCCCGGGACGTGCTCAAGGCCTTCCCCTTCGACGACTGGACCAACGCGGCCGAGGACCTCCTGCTGGCCCAGCGCGCCCGGGAGGCCGGCTTCAGGGTCACCTACAACCCCAACATGATCGTCCTTCACCACGACGTCGACGACCTCTCCGAGGAGATGCGAAAGAACGTGCGCGAAGGCCACGCGCTGGGCATCTATGCCGGCGAGCTTGGCCTCCAGCGCCCGGTGCTCGCCTGGGGCATCGCGCTCGCAGCAGCTGCCACCATCCCGTTCGCGCTGCCCGCCTGGCCCCTGTCCGTTCCTGTCAGCGTGGCCAGCATCATCGCCTTGCTCTACGCTCCCGCCTTGCGACGGGCGGCCAGGCGCGCCCGATCCATGCCCCTTGGCCCCCTGGCCGCAGGCGTGGCAGCCAGCCCGATCTTCGATGTGGCCTTCCTGGCCAACTACGTCCGTGGCCTGCTGGACCCTGGCCAGGACGATCCACCCCAACCCCTGGAGCGAATCCGCTCATGACGCATGCAACCGTCTTCATCATCTTGGACGCCGCGCGGCAAGACTACGTGCAGCCGGACACCATGCCGTTCCTGCACGCTCTCGCCCAAGAGAGCACCGTGGGCTCCTTCGAGAGCCCGCCAGGCTTCGCCCAGCGCACCGTGCTGTTCAGCGGGCGCTACCCCGACACATCCGGCAACTTCAGCCAGTTCGTCTTCGACCCGGAGGCCTCCCCCTTCGGATGGACGCGCTGGCTTGGCCCACTTCGCGACTTGATCAAGCCTCGCACCTGGATGGTCCCAGCCCGCTGGACCATCGACGGCATCACCAAGAAGCTCACCGGCGACTTCCACACCGACCCCGCCTGGATCCCGCCGCGCCTGCTCCCGTTCTTCGCCATGTGCGAGGACACCCAACCCGTGTTCGCGCCCGACGCGCCGGGCGCCCCCAGCATCTTCGACCTCTGCCGGGACCACGGCCTCTCGTTCCGCTACCTAGCCCACCCCATCAGCGGCGACGACGAGGAGGTCCACCGCCTGCTCGTCGAGGAACTGCGCGACCAAGCCCCCTACGACCTCTACGTCGCCCAGCTCAGTGCTACCGACGAGCAGGCCCACCACCACGGCCCGAAGAGCGACGAGATGCGTGAGAACGTGCTCCCCGACATCGACGCCAAACTGGCCAGCGTGCACGCCGCGCTGGAGACCCACTACGATACCTGGGATCTGTTCGTCTGCGGGGACCACGGCATGGCCCCGGTCGACGAGCGCGTGGACATCCTGGGCGAGCTGGCCGGGATCGAGGCAGAACCCGGCGAGGATTACGTCGTCTTCGTGAACAGCACCCTGGCGGTGTTCTGGTTCCTCACAGACCGAGGCCGGCACGCCGTGGAGCGTCTGCTGCCGACCATCGAGGGAGCCAGAGAAGTCACCGAGGAGGAGCGCCGCAGCTCCCGGATCCCGGACGACCGGTGCTGGGGGGACCGCATGTTCGCAGCAGATCCGGGCGTGCTCTTCTGGCCGGATTACTTCCACGTCACCGACCGGACGATCCGCGGCATGCACGGCTACCTGGACAAACGCACGGAAGGCCTGGGCGCCATGGTGCTGGCCTCCAGCCGAGCCGCCGGCGAGCGCGTGGATCTCGGGCCCCGTGCCCTGGTCGACGTGTTCCCCACCCTTTGCAACCTGCTGGGCCTGCCCGTTCCTGGCTCCCAGGAGGGGGAGAGCCTGGTGGCTGATGTGCATCCGCCACCACCCTCGATCCTCGATCCGCTCGACGCGATCACCTGGGAGCCCTACGTGAGGGAGGCCCGTGCCTGAAACCGCCTATACAGCCCACGACACGCCAACCATCCAGGCACGCATCGATCGGGACCTGGCCACCATCATCGCGCGGGTTCTCGAGGCCGATCCCCGGTTGAGATCCCTGGTGCTCACCGGTGGGTTCGCTCGAGGCGAGGGCACCGTGGTGGACGGGCAACCGCAGAACGACTACGATCTCGTGGCCCTGCGCGGCATCGGGCCGACGCGCGAACCCTACGACGCGGTCGCAGCCGAGCTCGAGCAGATGCTGGGCCTCCACATCGATCTCGCACCGGTGCCCACCTGGCGTCTCCGCTGGGTCCCTCGGTCGATCTTCTGGTACGAGACCGCGCTTCGAGCCAAGACCCTCTGGGGCGCGGATCTGCTCGATCGCATCCCGGTCCGAGACCCGGGCTCGCTCGAGCCCACCGAGGGCCTGCGCCTGCTCACCAACCGAGCCGCGGGCCTCTTGCTCGTTCGCCGCCAAGACGATGCCCACGCGCACCGGATCCAAGCAGCCAAGGCCTTGCTGGCTGCCCTGGACGCCCACCTGCTCGCACAAGGCGTGTTCCCACCCTCCCAGACCGAACGCTGGCAGCGCTACCGCTCCCTGGAGACCCAGCCCGCCAGCCTTGCCCAAGCTCAACCGTTCCTTTCGTGGGCCTTCACGTTCAAAACACAGCCAGCCTCTGCAGACAGGCCCGAGCCCCTTGCGGCCTGGCGCGCGGCTGCCCGGGCCGTGCTCGATGCCGTCCCGTCTGCCCTGGACCACGCTCGCCTGGAAACCCTGGAGGCCTACCGGCGCACCGACGGCCTCTTCGACCATGTCCACTACGCGCTGCAAGCCAGCTCGATCCAGGGAGCAAGCCCCTTCACGCTGCATCCCACAGGCAGTGTGCGCGTGGGGACGCTCCAGTTGCTGGAAGCATCCAGCAGCGGGGAGATCGACCACGCTGCCGCCAAGCAGTGGCTCGGCTGCCTGGCGGAGGTGAACGGGGCGCCCCTGGACACCCTGGACGCCCTGCGACGGGCCACGCTCCAATAAGGAGCTCGCGCACGACACGAGCCCAATCTTCTTGCAGCACAAGCGCCGTGCACGCGCGTGGCGCTGCGCATCCTGGAGGCGGTGTTCCCCGAGAGCGGGGCCGAGCAGGCGCTTGCGGCCCTCGAGGATCACGCCCTCGTGGATCGGTGGACCGTGCCTGGCGAGGAAGGCCGCACGGCCCTCCGGCTCGTGTTGGATCAGGGGGCTGTCGAGGGTGTCATGGACACGCTGGATGGCCTGCTGGGGGATGAGGAGGGCTTCCGGCTCGTGGTCTTGCCGGTGGAGGCCACCCTGCCCCATGCGCCAGAGAACGGAGAGGACGGCGAAGAGCTGGACTGGCGGCCACGGATTAGCCGGGAGGAGCTCTACGACGACGTCCGTGAAGGCGCCACCATCGACGCCGTGTTCCTGGCCATGGCAGGGCTCTCCGCGCTCGTCGCGGCCTTCGGGTTGCTACGGAACAGCGCGGCCGTCGTCATCGGCGCGATGGTCATCGCGCCGCTGCTGCGCCCGAACATGGCGCTCTCCCTGGCCACCACCCTGGCCGATAGCGATCTCGCCAAACGCGCCTCGAAGGCCGCCGTGGCCGGGATCGGCCTCTCCTTCCTGGTCGCCCTGGCGACCGGTTGGGCGCTCCCCGTGGATCCCGCCATCACCCAGATCTCCTCTAGGAGCACGGTGAACTTCCTGGACCTCGGCATCGCGCTGGCCGCTGGCGCCTCAGGCGCTCTTGCCATGACCAGTGGGCTCTCAGCCGGCATCGTGGGCGTCATGGTCGCCGTCGCACTGCTCCCGCCCCTCGTGGTCGCCGGCCTCTTGCTGGGATCCGGGGATCTTGCTGGCGGCGGGGTCGCTATGATCCTGCTCGGCATGAACCTCATCGCCATCAACCTGGCCGGCGTGGCCACGTTCTTGGCTCAGGGCATCCGGCCGCAACAGTGGTGGGATGCCAAGCGGGCACGCAAGGCGACCCTGCAGGCCATGGTGGCCTGGACGGTCCTGCTCGCATGCCTGGCGGTGGCGGTCTGGTGGCTCAGGTGAGCCGTGGGGGACGCTGCTCCACGTCCCTGGCGCGGCCTTCCAGCACATCGTCGTACACGCTCTCCAGGCGGTCGGTGAGGGTCTCCCAGGAGAACTCCGCGTGGATCCGAGCGGCGAGCTCTTTCCCGCGGGGCAGCTGGTCTGCATTGAGGGCCCGGTTGAGCTGATCGGCCAAAGCGTCAGGGTCGCCGGGCTCGGCCACGAGCCCGCCGTGGCTGGCCACCTCTGAGACGCCCGGGAGGTCAGAGGCGACCACCGGCGTGCCGCATGCCATGCTCTCCAGCAACGTGACGCCGA
>CAYNEI010000071.1:0-3846 GCA_964396185.1 uncultured Thermoplasmatales archaeon | reverse complement strand
TCAGAGGCGACCACCGGCGTGCCGCATGCCATGCTCTCCAGCAACGTGACGCCGAAGCACTCCTGCTCGTTGATGCTGGGCAGCACGGTCACGGCGGCCTCTCGGTAGAGATCAGGGAGCTCGGCTTCCGGGACGTACCCGAGCAACGTGACGTCCAGGGACAGGCGACGCGCCTTGGCCTCCAGGTGCTCGCGCAGCGGCCCATCCCCTGCGATCTTCAGGGGGCGGTCCACGCGCCCTGTGGCCATGGCATCCAGGAGGATGTCCAGGCCTTTGTAGGGGACCAGGCGGCCGACGAAGAGCATGTGCTCACCGCCGCCGTTGGCTCCGTTGGTGTTGAAACGTTCGGGGTCGATGCCGTTGGGCAGGGCGCGCCAGCGCTCCTCGGGCACGCATGCCAGGCTGGGCGATCTGCGGCCGTAGGCCATGGACCGCACGAGCACAGCATCCGCGTGCTCGTAGGTGCGCGGTCCGATGGTGCGGTAGACCCTGGCCGCCAGGCGTGCCAGAGGAGTGCTGGGGTGGGGCTCGAAGTGGAAATCCAGCACCGTGGGTGTCCC
Organism: uncultured Thermoplasmatales archaeon; assembly: GCA_964396185.1. Classification (GTDB taxonomy): domain Archaea; phylum Thermoplasmatota; class SW-10-69-26; order SW-10-69-26; family SW-10-69-26; genus CAYNEI01. The sequence goes on along the minus strand of CAYNEI010000071.1, from coordinate 3,286 downwards.
GGCTTTGTGTGCTCGGTGCAGAACGGAGGGAGTGGTGAAGGGGTAGGTGGCCGGGACGTGGACGAGGTCCGTGTCCTTCGGGATCCATTGGGCCAGGGGGGCCAGGGGCGCCCGGAAGAGCGTGCCGGCACGCGGGACCCGCAGGACCCTGTGCCCGTTGACCCGGGCCTCCCCCTCGGGCCCGTCGGTCGAGCAGACCACGGTCACGTCGTAGCCGCGGTGGGCCACGTGGTGAGCGAAGCTCGAGAGCACCCGTTCGACCCCGCCGGTATGTCCGTCCCCGTTCTCGGTATCGGGCGGATCAGGGTCGAAGGGCGAGACGATGGTGAGGTGCATGGTAGAGGTGTCCTGGAGGGGTCAAGGCGTGGCTGGTCCACGCCTACCTCTAGCTCATGGAGTTCGGGTGTAGAGGCTTGAGGGACAGGCCTGTTGGGACACGCGTGTTGGGACACCCGTCGAAGTGCGTTCAAATGGAGGCCACAGCGTCTTGGAGCACCGCCTCGGTCCGCTGCGCGATCTCGTCCCACCCGTGGTGGCGCTGCACGAGACGCCGGCCGCGACGCCCGAGCTGGTGCGCCAACCCCGGGTCGGCGAGCACTTGATGGATCTTCTCGGCAAGCAGGGTGGGCTGGCCTGGGTCCACGAGCAGCCCGTTGTGCCCGTCACGCACGAAACACGGGATCCCCCCCACGCGCGATGCGATGACCGGGGTCCCGGAAGCATTGGCTTCAGCCATCACCATCCCGAAGGACTCTGCATCGGTGGTGCTGGGCAGCACGAGCACCGCAGCGCGCCGGTAGGCCTCGGCGAGCTCGACCTCGTCCAGGCGCCCGTGAAGCACGACGCCACCGGTCCGTCGTCCCCACTGCTGGAAGGCTTCGAGTCGGTCGCCGGTGCCCACGAGCTCTAGGCGCGCATCGGGGAGGTCTTGTTTGACGAGCTCGAAGGCGTCCCGGAGGACATCGAGCCCCTTCCACCGGTAGGCCTTCGAGATCGGTCCAACGAACAGGATCGTCCGGTCATCGCCTCCTTGGCCTGGGTGGAAGGTGGTCGAATCGACCCCTGGGGGGATCACGGTGGTCCGGTCGTCCATGCCTGCAAGCGCGTTGTCCTGGACGAAGTCGCTCACGGCGATCAGGCGCTTGCTGCCGGCGAGCATGGCGCGCTGGAGGGTGGCCCGGTCGAGGGCTGCGGCGGCATCCAAGAAGGGAGAGCTGCCTCTCAGCCGGCCTGCATGGTAGGTGGTCACGAAGGGGATGCCGGTGGGGCGCGTGGCCAAGTAGGCCATCTCTGCAGGGAAGGGGACAGGGGTGTGGGCAAGCACGACATCGGGTCGAGACTGCTTGATGGCTGCTCGGACATCGCCCAGGAAGCCTGGATCGATGGGTGTGTTCCCGAGGGTCCAGCGGGGGGATCGACGGTCCACGGCCACGCCGTCTCGCTCTTCGTTGCCTGGTCGCTGGCGCGTGAACGTGACCGCTTGGACCGCGTAGCCTTGGGCTGCCAGGCGCTGGAGGGTCTCGTGGGCGTAGCGCTCCAGTCCACCTCCTTCAGGCGCGTAGTAGGGGGTGATGGCCAGGACGCCCAGCGGGTCCTCGGCGGGGGAGACCGGTTCGCTGGGCGCCTGGCGATCGGAACGCGGCGCTCGAGGCCGTTGCCCGGACACAGGGAGAGCTCCCCTCACTGCCTGGATAGCCGTTCAGGGACGCACGTCGGCCCCCCCGGTTCGGGAAGGCTAGACGGCGCTGCGGTCACCGAGCGCATAGTGCAGGATCGCGAGGATCACACCGATGGCCAGAACGACCCAGCCGAGGTACTGGAGCGTGCCCCCGAAGTCGAAGAAGCCCGTGACGCTCAGCAGCACACCGATGATGATCAGAACGATCCCGAGGCGGATGAAGCCCAACCGCCCTCACCGTCCCTGTGACACCGTTCCTGGATCCGTTTCCGTCGCGACCATCTGCGTGAGGCGCTGCTCGATCTGGTCGCGGTCCTCGCCGGTTCGCTTCTGGATGACACCGACGAGCTCGTCGACCTCTCCCTCGACGTGCTTGAGGTCGTCGTCGGTGATGTCACCCCAAGCCTGCTTGATCCGGCCCTTCATCTGGTTCCAGTTCCCTGAGATCTTGTCCTTGGTTGTTGGGTTCATAGCAACCACGGGGGAAGCACCGCGCGGGCCAGATAAGGGAAGCTCAGCACCCCATACACGTACCCACAGGGTCCTTGACCGCACAAGACTGCACCGGCTCAACCCCAAGATGACTTGCACTCCCCCGCTGGGATGCGTGTCCTGCCATCCGCACGATCAGCCGGTCAGTTGAGCTCCCCTCGCACGCCGTCCAGCCAGACCTGGGCTGCGGGTTTGGGCTCGCGGCTCGGGTAGGAGACCAGCCCCCAGAACTTCTCGGCCTGGCCGAAGTAGTTCTCTGAGCTCATGGCGGGATCATCGTACCAGGAGCGGTAGATGAACGTGTCCACGCCGAGCGCTTCGAGCTCCCCTAACCCTTGGAACATGCGACCCAGGGCCCGGGCTTGGGTTATGAGGTTGCCTGGCTCGGGGTAGCTGGAGATGGAGATGTCCTGGAGCACGATGGGCTTGTCGAACTGGTTGTAGAGGGCCTCAGCACCTATCAGGGTCGCGTTGAAGAGACCAAGCTGGCTGGCCAGGGTGTCCCTCGTGGAGGCCCGGATGGCCTGGATCCCCACCGCGTCTGCCTGCCTGCCGGCCCGATCCCATGTGGACCAGGCGTCGTGGTTCCAGTTGCCAAGCGAGACCACGACCCGGGCAGGCGGGTAGGCCTCCTGGATGAAAGCGATCTTCTCTGTCAGGTAGCCATCCAGCGGCTCGTAGGTGGCCACGCCGGCCTTGTTGAACTCGCTCTCAAGCAGCACGATCACCTCTTTGCCCTCCAACGTCTTGTTCAGATGCTCGACCGCCTGCTCGACGAGCTCCTGCCAACCCTCCTTGTCCTTGTGGACCTGGTGGAGCGAGGACCAGCAGCCCTGCTCGAGGCACCGGGGCGAGAGATCGTCGCCCCAGTAGTAGAGGTGGACCGCGGGCGTGATGCCCTCGCGCGCCATGGTCCGAAGCTTCTCATCCGGAACCTCCCAGCCGTGCTTGAGGTTCCATGGGCCCAGCCAGAGGGTCGCGAGATCCGGTTCGAAGCCAGCGGCCCGCTGGGCCTGGATCGAACCGGCATCCATGCCGAAGGCGATACGGTCCTGGGGCGGTGCTGGCGCAGGCGGTGTCGGTGCATCGTCCCCCGGCTCCACCCCGGGCTCCACC
>CAYNEI010000070.1:0-11629 GCA_964396185.1 uncultured Thermoplasmatales archaeon | reverse complement strand
CTCAGGCCGTTGGTGGGTGCGTTTCTCGCCAGCACGTACAGACCGGGGGGGGGGCTGTATCCCCACCTCGTGACATAACATCGGATATGCTTAGCCATGATTTCTTAGATGCAATGCGGGGCCCGGGAGGCCTCCGTAGTGGAAAGGAGCGATGGGAGGTATGCACGGACGTAAATGGGTCGCCTTGGTGATGGTCCTTGCCTTGACAGGCTCGGCCCTCGCGTTGCAACAACAGAAGGTCTACCACCGGCAAGGTGGAGATCCGGCGGCCAACGATGTCCCCGTGATCCAGCAACATGCTGTTTTCACAGAACTCATCGTCGAGGAGAACGACACGGCCTCAAGCGTGACAGAGTTCGCGGCCGTGGTGGGCTTGGTCAAGAAGTGCCAGCAGGTCGACAACGTGTTCGACAACGCGGTGCTCTGGTTCAACGACCAGTTCCTCTTCGGACAGAAACACAGCATCCGGAAGAACGTCACCAAGAACGAGTCCATGGGGTTCAACCCGAACCGGACGCACGACAACTCGACCCTGCTCAACGAGAACCGGCGCAACGGGACCGGCCAGTACGATCCCACGACCGGTGAGATCGCCGGTGCGCAGAACGGCACCGGGCCCGATGAGGGCGGCAACCCGATCCGCGATGGTTTCATCCGAGCCAACGGCGACAGCCCCCTGGCAGAGCGCTGGGGCGGCTGCTTCATCCCCAACGGGTTCGTGCACGCCATCGGAGGCGGGACCTCAAGCCTCGTGCCCGGCATCGAGGACGCGCAAGCCGCCCTCGAGAGCTCGAACAACGATTGCGACGGCGATGGCTGCATGTTCGAGTACGAGGGAACGCACTATGTCACAGATCCGAACAACCACCGGTGGATGATCGACCGGTACACTTGGAACAGCGCCGCTGGACCCCATCCCTGGTACACGCTCCACCTCCAGGTGGATCCGTGGAGCCCCGACCGCCAAGGCTTCCCCGACGAGGCGATCTGGACCTACGATGAGACGGGTCGTATCCGCCTCGGTCTACCCTACAACGAGGACCCGGACGGGAACCCCTGCCACGACGAGGCACGGGTGGACGGGGAGAAGCGGTTCGCTGACTCCGTCTTCGACCACAAGGCCGACGCAGGCGAGTACGACGAGATGCCCCGCGAGGGCGGGACGAGCCAGTGGGCCGAGTGGCGACGCGGACCGATCGGGAACACGGTCGAGTGCTCCATCGAGTACAGCTTCCTGTTCGCCGTGGACTTCGCATCCTTCGAAGGGACGGCGATCGACCGTGGAAACATAGAGGACGGAGACGGAGAGAACCACGTCGTGGCGTCCGACTCATCCGAAGGGAACTCCCACCCGCACAACCCCCTCGAGTGCTACCGCAACGGAGGCAGCCCCGGGGACGAGTGCGATCCAGGTCCAGCCCACGAGCACAACGAGATCGCCCTAGACATCTTCTTCAACACGCGCGCCCCATGGTTCACCGAGCAGCACCCGTACTGGGATCAGCCCACTGAGAGGACGACGGTGGGCGAACCGCCGATCGTCATGCCCGGTTGCCAGGACACGATCAACCCCAACGATCCTCGCCGTCCTGCCATCCAGGTCCGCGACCCTCTCGTGTGTGACGTGCTCGCCTTCACCGGGTTCCACCTGCACGACGGCTCACAGACGCCCAACCCAACCAACTGAGGGATCCAACGGCGGGCGAGCACCGAGCGTCAGGTGGATCCCTCACGCCGGCGCCTGTAGGGCCGGCAGCACGATCGGAGACCCGGCGCTCTCACGGCTCCCTTCGGAGCCGTGGAGGGTCCACCGATCTTCGATGCATAAGAAGAGGCTACGTCGAGGACCCGGGTCGGCGGCCTGTGTTCATCGCGGACGCGACCGTCCTAAACCCACCCAAGTCGTGCTACAGGCTGTGGTACGGCGGTGCCCTCTCGTCTTCGTGGTGCGGTAGACCTACGCCCTCCGGCACCACCGTCGGCCCGGCGAGCTGGTCCGACCAGATGGGGTCGTACTCCTGGCACACCTCGCCGACCCAGGCCTGGAACGCCGGCTCGGGGTGGTGTTCCATGTTGTTCCCGATACGATAGGAGGTAACGAGCCCCGCGTCCTGGAGCTTGTTGAGGTGATAGCGAACCGTTGCAGGCTGGATGCCCGAGCGTTCCGCGATCTCCTCCGTGGATGTGCTTGGATGGCCTAGGACATCCAGGGCGATGTTCCGGGTTGCCTCTGCTCCGAACAGCAACCTCGTTTGGGGATCCTCCCAGAGGTGCACGTTCGAGCGTGTGAACAGCAGCTTCTCTCGACGGTCCTCGCCAGGCTTCCTGATGATCAGGCCCGCATCCAGGAGGCGGTCCAAGTGGTAAGTAGCGCCACTCAGGGAGAGGCCGAGGTGCCTACAGAGTTGATTGCGGTTCATGCCAGGTGAGCCCTGGACGAGGTCGTAGATGGCCTCTCGGTTCGGATGATCAAGTGGGCCGTCGTCCGTCATCTCCACGGGGCTTTCGCCCTGCCTCCAGTCGCCTCTGGGCTCCAGCACGTGCTGGAACTGGGCCACCGATGATCGTCAAGGCACATATGTGTTCGGTTGTCATGGGCTCGGAAGACGCCGGTCCACTGGTTGAGCGCTGCGCAGTCTTTTTATGCCGTTGGCTGATATCAGAGCGCGGGAGTACCATGATGCTGCGGAGGCTGTTCACATTCACCGTTGCCTTGCTGATGATCGCCAGTCTCGTTCCATCCGTGGGGGTGAGCGCTACACAAGTGAAAACCACCTGGAGCCCTTGCGTGAAAGCCACTGATGAACCCCCATTCGTGCATGTGATGGAATGCGCATCAGGGATGGAGCTCACCGCTGAGCAGTCGGGTCTGGATGTTGAGCTCTCGTGGATCGTTGAGGAGGAGCTTGGTTCACCATCTTCCGTCCAGATCTACCGGGGTGCCACGCCAGCAACCCTCACGCTGATCGATGTGGTCGACGGTCACGAGCGGGGCTACCTGGATCAGGGTGCGGTGAGCGAAGGCGCGATCATCTACCAGGTCGTCGCTGTCGACGAGAGTGGGGACGTCATGGGTGAGAGCCCGTACGTCGTCGTGGACCCAACGTAAGCGATACCAGGAAGCAAAGGATGCCAGACCGAGAGAAGTTGATCCGGCCGGGTTGGAGCGCCGCCCTGGGGCTAGTCGTGGCGCTCGTGCTGCTTGCTCCAGCCGCCTCGGCGGGCATCGAGGCCGGGACGATCGTGACCTCGGCGGAGATCGAGATCGCGGATCGCGTCGAACTTGATGCGAGCTCGGCTGCGCTGCATGTGCGCGAGGACGGCATGAGCGTCCCCGAGTTCACATTGGAAGCCGACCGCATCGAGCTTCGCGGTACGTATGAAAGAGGGACAACGACCGCAGACCGGGACAGGCTGGGGACAGTCAGCTACCTCCAGGACGAGTACGATGAACGGCTCCCCTTCGAGAACGTCACCGCTCGCCTCGACCGGTTCGACGTGACCCCAGAGATCCTCGCGTTCCCGAACGCCTCAAGCCCCTCAAGCCCCTCGGTGGGGGCGCACGGCCAGGCAGGCTCGGCGGTGAGTTCGTTCCAGGACGCCTACCTGGTCCGGACCGGGACGAAACGTGCGTTCGAGGATGTCCCGGATGTCTGTGGCCCGCCCGTGTGTACCCCAAGCTCTGAGGTCGAGAATGGGTTCTGGTACCGCGTTGAGGGGCCCTGGCTTCGACTCTCTGGCCTGCAGTCCGGCCACGTCAGCGGGGACTTCCACCTGTTCGTGAACAACGTCACGCTGGAGGTCTCAGACGAGGACGGCGTCGCCTGGCGCAACTGGACCGGCTTCCGGACCGAGCCGGGCCCAACCCCAGGCACAAAGCGCTACGAGATCCGCAGCGTCGTCTTGGAGGTCATGGGCGGGAACCTCACCGTCGCGTCCCCATCGAACTTGGAGGTCCTGGGGCCTGCAGCGGATGTGTTCGCCAAGGGCTCGATCTTCTCGCCTGAGGTGGCCGGTGAGCTCCGGGGCTCCGGGACCCTCTACCATTTCGACGACGCCCCACTCCACTTGGTGGGTGAGGGGCGACTGGGACTCCGGACGCTCCCCGATGCGGCCGGCTCGAGAGGAGCTTCGGTGGAGGAACGATCGAAAACCGTTCTGACAGCTGGCGAGGGTTTCGAGGTCGTGGAAACGCCAGGTCTCCAGACGAGTTCTGTACCCGTGGAGCGCGACGTCGCAGCTGGAGCCTGGTCGGATGTCGTCTCCTCGTGGCTTCCATGGATCATCCTTGCCCTGCTTGCTGGCGTCGTGGTGGTCTATTCCCAGCGGGATGTGGTTCTGTCTGTAGCCGCAGGGGCTCGCGCGAAGCTGCGCAGGCACCGGATGGAACGGTGGCTGGAGACCGGTGACCGCCTCATCGAGGCAAGCGATCCCGAGGGAGCGCTCCCCTGGTACCGCAGGACAACCGAGACCTATCCAGAGTCGATGGAAGGATGGGTCTCTCTTGCGTCATGTCTCATGGACCTCAAGCGCTTCGAGGAAGCGTCACGCGCCTACGAACGCGGCCACGAGGCCATGGCCAACGGCGATGCGCCGATGCTCGTATCTGCCGCGTCGTGCGCCATGCAGGCCGACGACATCGAGCGAGCCTACGCGCTTTTGCGGGAAGCGGCCAGGCGGGACCAGGCATACGTGCAGAAGCGCTTCGCCCGAGGCGAGTTCCCGGGCATCGGGTTGTACGACATCTTCTCCGACGTCGTCGGCAGTGGACGCGAGGATGACCTCATCGATCACAGCTATGCCTGATCCCTGAAGGTGCGGTTCCTGGCCGTCCCCGACCCAGGTGACAAGAAGAGCCTTATGTAGACTTGAGAATTGATTCATGCTGGAGGCTTTCACGTGGCGAGGACCGTCCAGATCATCCTGTTATCTGTCGCTCTGCTCTTGACAGGGATCCCCCTGATCGGAGCTTCGGGGACAACTCAACTCGACGATGGCCAGGACCATGGGGACACGCTCTCGACCCCCCAGGAGCAAGACACGGGAGCCGTGGTTCTGGTGGATATTTACCAGCCTAGCAGTGGGGCCAAATTCGGCCCGAGCGCCGGTTTCGTGGTCGAATGGGATGCCCAGTTCGGGGATCCCACCCTTGCCCTGCTCCAGGTCTACTACGAGGTTCGCGTGATCTTCGTTCCAACTGGCGAGGTCGTCGACTCCACGACGAACGTCGCCTGCGGTCTCTCGCTCATCGTGTTGCCCACCTTCTGCAGGACGCTGGAACCGGTCTTCCTCGGCGATGAGACCGGCCGGTACATGGTCGTGGTCGAGTTCCTCACCGAGGACCTCCCCGACGAACCGCAACCCTCTCCGCGGTGCGTCGAGGATGACCCCCTGTTCAAGGACTGTGACGAGGTCATCGTGCGTGCGATCGTGGACGTGGGCATCTCGGCCTACCGCGCCTGCACGGGCGCGCCGTCCCCGGCATGTTGGGATGCGTCAGGTCCTCATGGGAGGATCGTGGCTCGAGCCGGTGAGGACGTGCACCTCTCTCTGCTCCTCTCGGGGGTCGGTGCTGTCGGCTCCGATGTTCGGGGCAACGTGACAGCAACAGGCGATCTCGTGTGCACCCAGAGCTTCGGCTGCAGCAGTCCTGAGCCCATGACCGAGGCAACGATCCCCTTCCGGTCGGACACGGATCCAGAGAACGGCTTCTGGACGTACGATCTACAAGGGTTCAGGCTCGAGGTACCCTCTGCTGGAGAGTGCAAGGACCTGGCGTTCGACGCTGAGATCCAGACCCAGGGCATCAGCGCCTCCTCGGTCGGGAGCCTGGAGATCTGCGGAGCCGTGAGCTAGGAGCCGGGTGACCCGAAAGAGGGAAGTATTTGGGTGGCACTGCATTTAATCCGCCTCTCTGAGGCTCGAGGCACGGCGGTGGAGGATGAAGGCACGGTGATCCAGCACAGCGGTAGTCGAAGGTTAGCGGCGTTCACGATCTCGGGCATCCTTATCGCAGTTGCTCTGACTGCACCAGCGGTGGATGCCTCCGACAGGCGAGCTTACGGGGTCAACCCGTGCGTCTCAGCCACCCTGGACCCGCCAAGCGTAGGTGTCGGCGAGTGCGCCATGTCTGGCGGGGTGCAGACCATGAACACCCACGCGCAGAACGATGGGCTCGACGTGGATGTGAGCTGGGACCGGCCGGTCACCAACGCGACGGTCCTCGGTTACGAGGTCCGCCGGGGGATGAGCCAGGACTCGCTGGAACCGATCGGTTTCACCGAGGAGCACAAGCACGGGTACGTTGATCGCCTCGCGCTCCTGACAACGGGTGAGTTCTGGTACCAGGTCGTGGCCATCACCGAGGACAGTGGAGAGATCGAGGGCCGGCCCGTGTTCGTCGAAGTGGGCCTACACGCGTGATGGGGGCTTCAAGTTGGCGAAACAAGACTGGATCCATACGACCGTCCTCGTCTCCATGTGCGCGCTCCTCTTCCCAGCGCTCGCTGGTGCTGCTGCCGCTCAACCCAGCGAGGCCACCGGCGTGCTCGAAACCTCGGAGCGCCTGGAGATCCAAGGGGTCAGCGAAACGTCCACCGAGCAGGGCGTGCTCCACGTGCGCAACGGCCAAGACCAGGTCGACGCGAAGCTCTCCGCGCAGCACATCGAGGTCTCGATGGCGTGGGTGAAGGGCTACGACTTGGAGCAGGAGCCGTTGGGTGTGCATGAGCAGGTCAACGAGAAGCGCCGAGAGCAGGCCTGGAGCTTCGAGGATGTCACCGTGGGCTTCGAGGGCTGGCGCTCCCCCGTCGAGTTCCTCGGGATCGCCGCGCACACTGACGAGGGCCTGATCTCCCACTCCGCAGACGGATCAAGCCTCCACGCACCGGTCCCGCCCAAGACCATCGCCAAGACCGGCTGGTCGGAGGAACAGAGGAACGTGGGGGAAGGTGAGAACCCGGGGTTCTGGTACCGCCTGGACAACGCTTGGAGCGCGGCCTACGGCGGGGACCAAGGGACGCTGACGGGGAACTTCACGCTCTTCGTGAACAACGTGACGATCGACATCTCTGGAGCCGACAGCTCGTGGTCGAACTGGACCGGCTACCGGGGAGACCCCATGGCCACAGGCATGGAGGAGTATGAACTCCGCGTGACCATCTTGACGGTGACCAACGGCCAGCTCAGCCTCGAATCGGCCGATAGCGTGGACGTGCTCGCGCCCGAGCTCTCATCCATCGTTGATGGTGAGGTCCGCTCCAGCGACGTGCAAGGAGAGATCGTCAGCGAACTGCTCGCTTACCGATACGATCCCGCACCGCTTGAGCTTCGAGGGCACGGGGAGCTCCGATCGGCCGCTGTGCCCGGTGGAGGGACCGTCGCGGGTGAGGCCACACCCGCGAACCCAGCCAGGATCCGTACCCAGGTGGACGGCAACTTCCAGGTCGTGGCCACCGAAGGCCTTGAGCAGACGGCGCTCGGGACCAACGCCGCCCCAAGCGGGGGCCCGAGCGTTCCGAGCTACGCCCTCATCGGTCTCGTCGGGCTGGCAGCCGTGGGGGTCACGAGCGCGATGTACGTCTCCCACCGAGGCCGTAAGCGGCGAGGGGAGCAAGCCCCGGCCCCCTCCGACGAGCTGGCCCCAGAACGGATGTCCCGAGCGGGCTACGAGCAAGAGCTCCATCGGGGCAGAGATCTTCACGACCGCATGGAGTTCGAGCAAGCGCGGGCCGTCTTCGAAGCGTTGACAGGCGCTCGCCCGGAGCTTCCGGAGGCCTGGTCCTGGCTCGGCGACACGCTCATGGAGATCGGTCGCTACGAGCCAGCCTCGAGCGCGTACCGCCGCTTCGCGAACACCCTCGACGATACCGAGCTGGATGCGCTCAGCAAGCTCGTCCGGGCCCTTGCCCTGGCCGGGAAACAGCGAGAAGCTGAGTGGTGGTTCTCCCACATGGCTCGTGTCAACGCCAGCTGGGCGGTCGAGATCGCGCTGCGCAACCCCGTGGTCGGGCAGGTCGGCCGGAGCTGCACGAGCGATCTGGACCCCGATGTCTTGGACGCGTGGGTGCAGCGCGCATGGACGGCCGGTCGCCGGGAGGAAGCCGGACGCGTCTTCGCGCACCTTGTGGACAAGGAACCCCAGATGGCGATCCATTACCTGCTTGAGCGGGAGTACGATCCCCTCTCCGAGCGCGTGATGAGCACCCTGAGCGGGACCACGCTTGCCACGTTCGTGAAGGTCGCCTGGCACGCCGATCGTCTCGAGCTTGCTTCCGATGCATTGGTTCAGCTTGCAGGGAAAGCACCGAATCTGGCACGTGAGCTGCTCGCCCAGCCCCTTTATGCTCCCCTTGGAGACGACGTTCGCGTCGCAGGGGTCGTGGGTTGACCACGGCCGCCGCGATGCAGCTCACCACACTGTCGCCCTAGTTACAGCTCAATAATTAAGTACCATCCTGGCTTTGTCCAGATGGCGGTGGGATCGCGAAACACGCGTTCTCCTTGTCCGTGCTGTCCAGAAGATGGCTGCCTCGCGCACCTCCGTAAGGTTCTCCGGTCCCCCGCCCACCTCCCCTTCGCAAGCTTTGGAACCCCCTGGGGCATGGTGATCCACAAATCGACTGGGCGACGGAGGCGGCAGCCGACCAACGACGGCTCAAGAGGTCCAGGGTTTCTCGAACTGGTCTCCCAGTTCCTCGACCCACTCCCTGAGTTCGCTCAACGGGTGGTACTCTACTTGTCGCCCGATCTTCGCGGAAACGATCAGGTTGTGGTCCTTGAGGGTCCGGATGTGATGCCGGATCGTGACGACAGACAGGTCGAGGGCTTCAGCGATCGCTTCAGATGAAGTCCCGGGGTTCTCGGCGATGTACGTGGCAACATGCCGTGTAGGCTTACGTCCGAACATGATACGGGTCCTCGGGTTCTCCCAGAGTTCGACATCCTCGGGAGCGAAATAGAGGACCTCCTTACCCTGGGCGCTTGGCATGCGCACGACGAGTTCCGCTTCCTCCATCTTGGTCATGTGGTAATCGAGCACCTTGAGTCCGATGCTCAGTTCCAGCCGAATCTGGTTCTTGTTGATCCCGGGCTTGGCCTTGACAGTCTCAAGGATATCCGCCCGCGTCGGATGGATGAGCAGCGAGTTGCGGATCTCCGCTTGGACGTGCTCTGGAGGCTCCTCCTCAACCTGTTCTGAGCCCATCATACGACCTCCCAATGTCGAATATCATACATTGTCGCCTTCGACCCTAGCTGCAAGATTGTCGGCTCAGGGTTTAAATGTTTCAGTGGACCTGGCGATAACCCTCGTCTCCACCAGTATAGAGTGGGCGAGGGGGATCCGGGGATTCGACCCGTTCGCCCGGACTCTCTGAGAACCCTCGACCCTCGGCTTGGGGTTACCCCAGATCCTCTGGAGGGCCTGAGAGTGGACGAGGGGGGATTTGAACCCCCGGCCTCAGCCTTGCGAAGGCTGCGATCTTCCAACTGATCTACTCGCCCAGTGCGGGCGGGCCCTTGGAGGACCCGCGCGGCCCAAAGCGGGAGCCTGATTTCTACCTTTCGGGGTCGGATGGGAGAGCTGATAGGCGGTTGCCTGGATCACGAGGGGTGACTGAGGAGACCCATCGACCCGACGCCGCATCCGTGCTCATCGCCCTCGGGTTCGCCCTGCTCGGCCGCCTGGCGCACGATGTCGCTGAGTTCGGCGCGCTTTCCGGGGAGTTCTGGGTCACGGGTGCGCTGATCCCCGTGGGCTTGACCACTGCCTGGTGGTGGGGGTTCTCGGGCTCCATGCGCGACGGGCTGGCCTGGGTGCTTGTGGCCTGGCTGGTGCTCAACGCGGTGGTCGGTGGGCTGCTCTCCGTGCTCCCGCTACCCATCTGGCCCTTCGACCCAGCTCAAACCCTCGGGCACTACGCGGTCCACGCTATCTATGCTGTGAGCCAGCTGCCGCTTGCCTGGCTGGCTTGGCCGCGGAGCTAAGGGGTGGCGAGCCGGGTCTCCGGCGACCTGCTCTGGCTTGGGCGCCCTGTTGTCACCCAGCCAGGTGCGCTCGGAACCCCTTAAAGCGCTGCCACCCCTGAGCGCGCATGCACGGGCGAGGGCCGCTGTTCGTCGCGCTGCTGATGCTCAGCGTCGCTTGGGCGGCCCTGGTGCCCACCGGCGCGGGGCAGAGCGAGGCTGACTCCGTGGTGTTCAGCTGGAAGGCGCCCGTGGACCTGCGTGGCTCCATGATCGTCGAGCTGGACCTCGACTTCGGTCCGGACAACGTCTGTGCGCTGCGCGTGGCCGCCAGCGGGAACGGTCCGTTCAACGATGGGATGGCCCTCTGGGTCACGTACAACACAGGGGCCGTGAGGGCGAAGTTCGCCATGCTGGACGAAGGTCGCACCGTGTCCTCCAGGGCCGATGGGCTCTTCGATACGACCAAGGTCAAGAAGTCTGGGAACGGTGACTGGGCGGTCAACCTGAGCAGGCTCCACCAGGCCCGTGGGGACGGGTCCCTGAAGGTGGCGCTGTTCGGGGCATGGAGTTGGGGGACCAGCCTTGTGGATTCACCGCTTTTCTTGAGCGTGCGCTGCCAGGAGGAGATCACCGTCAGCTCCAAGTGGGCTGGTCGCACCGCCCTGTCGGTGACCGATGCGTCCATCAACAATGGCATCGGAATCCGCGCTGGAGGCTACGAGGTGGAGAGGTTCGATGGGGGCCGCGCGGAGCGAGGTTTCGCCGAGGAGCGCGTGCGCTTCGGCCTGGCCGCCACGAACAAGGGGTTGCTGGATCACGGCGAGGTCCGGGTCGTCTCCCCGGAGGGCACGAAATCCTGGGGTCTGGCGGGACGCAGCTTCGCGTCAGCCGCCTCGCCCGGGGGCCAACATACCCTCGAGATGGATCGCTTCGATGCCGGGCCCAGGGATCAGGTCGCGCTCTTCCTGTTCGGGATGGACTCTGTCGAGTCCTTCGACGAGGCCCTCTGAGTCACAGCCAGGGGTTGTTGACCTCAGCGAACCGGTCCTTGAAGTACCGGCCGAACAGATAGCTGAGCGATCCCACCAGGAAGGCCACGCTGGTCATCATGGCCCAGTAGTGCATCCGTTGCTCGGGGGTTGAGCCGAGGCCCTCGGCAAGCTTGGCCCCAGCCATCCAGGAGTTGTAAACGAGCAGCGCCGTGGACGTGACGAGTACGATGGCCACGACGATGTCGAGCAGGAGCAGCCACCCCTTGACGTCCTGCTTCTCGTACTTGACGTTCATCATGTGTGCATCCCACGCGACCACTCGACGCACTGGGGGAAAACGGTTTCGCTTTGGCCTGAGGGCGCGCGCGGGGTGCGGCGTGCGGCGGTTGCAAGCAAGCTAGGAGAAGCAAGGAACGATAGGAGAAGAAAGGGGGGTGCCCGGGGCGCGAAGCCCCGGGCGGGGGGATCTGCCTCACAAGGAGGCGGGCATGGCGGTGGACTCAGACGAGCCTACGGGAGGCTGCCGCCGGCCTGCGCGAGCGCAGTGCTCGACGCCTGGCCAGCATGCTGGGCAGCGAACTCACCATCGACACGGGGGTCGATGTCGGGCAGCGCCTGCTTGTCATCCAGCGTACCGACCAGCTCACCGCGGAGCTCATCATCGGCGT
>CAYNEI010000069.1:0-11884 GCA_964396185.1 uncultured Thermoplasmatales archaeon | reverse complement strand
GCCTGCTGCGCCCCGTAGGGCCTGGACTCGTGTCTCAGAGTCCATCTCCGGGCGACGTCTCTCAACGCCCGTACCCGTCGTTGGCTAGTCAGGTGTTTACCCTGACTACTACCTGATAGGCCGCAGAGCCATCCTGGAGCGTCGGAACGTTTCGTCCAAAGGGCATTCCAGCGCCGATGGACTATGGGGTATTATCCTCAGTTTCCCGAGGTTATGCCCCTCTCCAGGGTAGGTTCTCCACGTGTTACTGAGCAGTCTGCCGAGGGCCGAACCCTCTCGACTCGCATGGCTTAAACGAACCCCCATAGCAGTCACCTCCGGCAGGATCAACCGGAGTTCGCTCCCGCCGACATCGGGTAATAGATGCGACGGAAGGTGGTGCTTTTGCACCAGTACGTATGGGACCCAATCGCCTGATTGGGAATTGGCGGGACAGGTGGGTTTCACCCACCTGTCACACATATTCGAGTTGCTTCGTATGTCGGATGCAAGAGGTCTCGGCCTCCTCGTTTCGGTAGGCCGGGGTTCTTGCGTCCCCATCGTGTGATGTCCCGCGACCTGGATCCGGGTGTTCATCGTGGCTCTCAACGAGCCCCTCCACCCATGTACGCGGTGCGGGTTAACGCCAAGTGAGGGCAAGCCCCCACGATGGCGGGACCCCCTGTAATGGGCACCCCCTATTTACCTGTTACGCCCCACACGGGGGCGAGTAGGTACCTGACCACGTTGGCCAGGGATCGGGCGTGTCACCACGTTCCGGAGGGTCACCACCGGGCGCGGAGCCTCCCTAAGCGTGCCTCGTATATGTACGTTCTGCGAGACCGTCTGCCATGGGGCGAGCCCACCTGTGACACGGCTCCCTGGCCTCGATCCCGCCGTGACCCACGACCGAGCTGAACTTGGGAAGAGCCATAGGGGGGTGGGTGGGTCCAGGAGCGAGCAAGATGGCTGGCGTCATGGCGTTCCTGGCTCTTTCTGTCGCAGGGGTGGGGCTGTTGTTGGCCGGCGTGACTGCAGCCACGGCGCTTCGGCTCCGGTCCGCCAGGTTCGTGTTCGCCAGCTTGGCGTTCACCGTGTTCGCCCTGGAAGCCGGCGCGCTCTTCGGAGAGGGCATGGGCTGGTGGGCCACCCCCCTTGCACTCAACGCGTGGTCCATCGGGGCAGATGCCCTGGTGCTGGCCCTGCTCTACCTGGCGGTCGTGAAGAGGTGAGGCGCTCTGGCCGGCGGCGATCCGTTGGAGTTGGATAACCGGCGTGATCTCTACGCCTTCCTCCAGGAGATACCAGGGGCGCACTTCAGCGAGATCCAGCGTCAGCTCGACCTCGCCACCGGCACGCTCCAGTACCACCTGGCTTACCTGGAGAAGCGGGGCTTGGTGGAGGTCAAGCGCGACGGGCGCTACACCCGGTACTACCCGAGCATGGAGGTCGATCGCCGGGACAAGCGGTTGCTCGGCTTGCTGCGCCAACCCACCCCGCGCTCCATCGTGCTCGATCTGCTCGAGCACGGTCCCTCTCGCTTGAGCGACGTTGCCGAGCGCTTGGATCTTGCGCCCTCGACGCTCTCCTTCCATCTGGACAAGCTCCGGGAGGCCGAGGTGGTCGTCCGCCCGGAGCGAGGGGTCTACGATGTGGCCGACGAGCAGCGGGTGGCCGATGTCCTGGTTTCGTACAAGGAGAGTTTCGTCGACCGGGCGGTCGATCGGGTGGTCGGCTTGTTCACGGGCCTCGACCCGGACCCTGAGGAGAACGAGCACCGGTAGTTCGCGCGCCCCGGGCCGAAGCCTTTTGAACCGCGTGGCCTTGCTGGCGCTCGTGGCGTCCACCGACGAGATCGAGGAGCTCGCGCGCCGGTTCGCCTTGCAGAACGCGATCGAGCACGAGGGTCAAGCCAACCCTGGGGCTGTGATCGGCCGCATCATGTCCTACGACGAGGCCTACCGGGCCGACCCCAAGCTCGTCGCCCAGACCGCCGGCCGAGTGGTCGCCGAGGTCAGCCAGCTCGACCTGGACGCCCAGAAGGCCGAACTGGCCGAGCTAGGCGAGATCGAGATGGAGGCCAAGGACACACACCAGGAGGGTCTCCCTGAGCTCGCTGGTCTCGAGGGCCTCGAGCACGTCGTCATGCGCTTCGCGCCGAACCCCAACGGTCCGCCGAGCTTGGGCCACTCCCGGGGCATGTGCATCAACGGGTACTACGCCAGGGAGCACGACGGTGAGCTGATCCTCAGGTTCGACGACACGGATCCTGTGAACAAGGCGCCCTGGGAGCCGGCCTACGCCATGTTCGAGGAGGCCTTCGCGTGGCTGGAGCTGCCGGTGGCTCGCACCGTGACCGCGAGCGACCGCTTGGAGATCTACTACGAACACGCCGAGCGCGCGCTCGAGATGGGGGCAGCCTACACCTGCACGTGTACCCCCGAGACGTTCCGAGAGCACAAGGCGAACAAGGAGGCTTGCCCCCACCGGGAGGAGGCGGTGGAGACCCAGCTGGCCCGCTGGGAGGGCATGCTGGATGGCTCGCTCGTGGCAGGGGACTGCGTGGTTCGGATCAAGACCGACATGTCCCACAAGGATCCCGCGCTGCGGGACTGGGTGGCGCTGCGTGTCGTGGACATCGAGGACCATCCCCACTGCCGGACCGGCACCAAGCACCGGGTCTGGCCCATGCTTGACTTCGAGTCCGCCATCGAGGACCACCTCCAAGGTACCACCCACATCATCCGCGGCAAGGACCTCATGGACAGCGAGCGCAAGCAGCGGTTCCTCTACGACCACTTCGGCTGGGACTACCCCGAGGTGCTCCACTGGGGCCGCGTGTCCGTGCACGGCTTCGGCAAGTTCTCCACCAGCCAGATGCGCCGGGACATCGAAGCCGGAGAGTACACAGGCTGGGACGACCCGCGGCTTCCGACCCTGGCCGCCCTCAAGCGAAGGGGCTTCCTACCTGAGGCCATCATGGGCTTCTGGGTCGAGCTGGGCCTCACGGAGAAGGACATCCAAGCGAGCCTGGAGACCTTGGAGGCCGAGAACCGCAAGCGCCTCGACCAGGACGCCGATCGGCTCTTCTTCGTCCCGGACCCTGCCCCCGTGCGTGTCGAGGGGCTCGAAGAGCCGCTGACAGCCGAGGTCCCCCGCCACCCCGACCACCCGGACCGGGGCACCCGTTCGCTCACCATCACCGACAAGGTCCTGGTCCCCGCCCGGGAAGCCGAGCGCATGCGCCGGGGCGTGGTCTTCCGGCTCAAGGATGGCTGCGATCTCGAGGTGACCGGCAACGCCCGGGCCAAGTTCCGCTCGGTCGGGCCGGGCCATGACCGGGATGGACCGATCCTGCAGTGGGCGACCCAGGAAGCCATCGCATGCACGGTGCTCCGGCCGGATGGCTCCCAGGAGCGCGGCGTGGTGGAGCGCACCGTGCTCGACCACGATCCCGGCGCGATCGTCCAGTTCGAGCGGTACGGGTTCGTGCGCCTCGAGGTCGTGGACGAGCACGCTGTCCAGGCGGTCTTCGCGCATCGGTGAGGCAAAGTAGGACGCCGGTTGTGCGCTGGTGATGACGCCCGGGTTGCTGCAGTTCGCGACCAGTGATCTGCTCGAACGGCCAGAGGTCCGGAAAGGGATCTACATCGCCCTGATCTGGATCCTCGTCGGTCTCCTGACGAAGCTCAACAGAAGCTTCTTCGACCGGATCGACCGACGGCTCAGTCGGTACAACGTGCCCGAGCGTCGCCTGGCCAAGCTCGATTTCCTCACGGACATCTTCTTGGTGTTGCTGGGCGTGTTCGTGACCCTGCACATCCTGGGGGTGAGCCAGGCTCTCTGGGGTGCGGTGGCCATCACGGGCATCGCTGGCGTCATCGTGGCCCTGGCCGCCCAGCGGCTCGGAGAGAACATCCTGGCCGGCATCGTGATCTTGCTTGAGCGCCCGTTCATCGTCGGGGACACCATCGAGGTGGACGGTCAGACGGGCAAGGCCGAGAAGGTCACCTTGCACTCCACGACGCTGGAGACCCCGGACGGGCTGCGCGCGGTGGTGCCGAATAGCCGGGTCGCCAACAGCTCGCTCACGAACTACACGGCCAACCCCTACCGGCGCGTGGTCGCCCGGGTGGACGTCGTGGAGGCCGTGGATCTCGATCGGGTCCGAGCGACCATCCGGGAGGCCGTCGCCTCCGATGCCCACCTGGTCGAGGAGCGGCCGATCCGGGTCTTCGCGACGGATTCCCTGGACGAGGGTGTCCGCTTCGAGGCGCGGTATTGGGTGACCCGGGCGCACTACATGGACCACTGCCTGCCCTCCTCCATGGAGCGGATCTTGGACGCGTTGAACGAGAGCGGGCTGGCCACGGCGATGCCGGCCCAGAGGGTCTACGTTCAGGACGCCGAGGGATCCTCGAGCTGACGGCCCCCTGACCCCGAGGCATGGATGGGCTCGATGGACTGTGAGCTCCTGTGGGCGAACGTGGCGTAGCCGCGCACGATCTGGCCCAGGGTGGCCAGGGTGGCGCGTGCCAGGGCGCCAGCGGTGCGTGAGGGCCACGAGGCGGGCATGTGGGATGCCTGCCGGTCGGGCTCGAGCAGATCGCGCTTGAAGGTGTCGATGAGCGACCGGTCCTCGAGGATGAGCACGAGCTCGTCGTGCAGGTGGTAGCTGAAGAGGTCGAAGTTCGAGGAGCCGAGCACGAGCTGCGCGCCGTCGATGAGCATCGCTTTCGTGTGGTTCATGCGCTCTGGGTAGAGGTGGACGTCGAAGCCATGGCGTCTGGCTTGGTCCAGGGTTGCCGTGCGGAAGAGCGGCCAGTTGTTCGCCTCCGGCGTGATCAGGGAGACCTGCGCGCCGTTGCGAGCGGCTCGGGCAAGCGCGCCCGTGAACGGCGGGCTGAGGTACGGGCTGATGACCTCCACGCTCTGCTCGGCCGAGGCGATGGCTTCGAGCAAGGGGGCGAACATGGCGGGGTTGGTGGCGCCATCCAGGCTGAGCACGGTGGTCCCATCGATGCGCTTGCTGGAGGGCTCCACGCGGTCGGCCAGCGTCGCGCAGAGGTCGCTGGCGAGGTGTTCGACCAAGGCCGGGTGCTCGATGCGTAGCATCAGGTCGCGCCAGGCGAAGTTGTGCTCGCTGAAGTTGATGCCCCCCACGTAGGCGGCCTCATCCACGACGATGATCTTCTTGTGACCCCGGCGCAGCGCCTTCCAGAGCAGGGGGCCAGCTGGGTGGGCCAGCGCGACCTGTGCCCCGCTCGTGGCGAGATCCTCGAACATGCGCTTGGTCGCTTCCAGCTCGGCTTGCAGCTCGGCATCGCGTCGGTTGGAAGGGGTGTGGACGAACCGGTCGTTGATGAAGTGGCGGGTGAAGAAGGCGTCTGCGAGGATGCGGCGGTCGAGGTGGCCGGCCTCCACGAGGATGTCTGCGATCGAGCGGCCCGCGGCATCGGCCTCGAAGCTGAGCACCTGGACGTAGGCGCGATCCTGGGCCTCGGCGAGCTCAGCGACCAGGCTCGCGTGGAAGGCTTGAGAGCCGGCCAGCAGCGAGAAGCTCACAGGAACCAGCCCCACGTGGCCCCCCCGAGAGCTAGGATGAGGGCGAAGCGGGCTGTGCGCCCGACCATGCCCAAGCCGAGGAAGAGCGGGAAGGCCATGGCCACGCCGCCTGCCACGGCGCTGATCGCGTAGAAGGGTGGCCAGCCGACGAACGCGCTTAGCAGCACGAGGCCGCCCGCTCCGGCTTCCCGGTGCTCGATGCGCGCGATCCACGCTTGCCGCTTCTCCTCGTACTTCCCCAGGGGGATCTCCAGGGTCCCCCGCCCAGCGAGGTAGATGCCGGCCTTGGCGATCATCTGGCCGGCCCCGGCCATGACGGCCAAGAGGGGGAGGCTGGCCCACCCGGTGAAGGCCGCGATGCCGACGAGGTAGACCTCGGTGTTGAAGATGGGGATGAACCCCGAGAGGAAGCAGTAGACCAGGGTGGCCAGGGGTAGGCCCATCGTCGCGATCAGGTTCTCGGTGTCGAGCAGGAGCACCGGTTCCATGGGGTCCTCGCGTGGCCGGGTAGGCGTTCGACCGGATAGGCTTGCCTATCGCGAGTGGTTAGCAAGCGAAGCAACCGATAGGGACCGGCTGCTCCTCAAGCGCCCGCTCGACGGGCGCGAAGGGCAGATGGATCTCCAGGTCGTCGTGGTCGATGTAGACGCCGGCCAGGTCTGCCTCGGTGACTTGGGCGTAGCGGGGCTGGTCGCCGAAGACCAGCACCCAGTTGTGGCCGGGCTCGAGCACGTCATCCTGCGGGTAGAACGGCAGCTCGACGAGCAGGAGCTCGGCCTGGGGCACGGGCTCAGGCGCCTCGAGCCCGTTGCGGTAGAGCCCGCGCATGACCGCCTCGTTGATCCACTCGAGCTCGCCGTCGGGGCCTTGGTCGTAGAGGACCGCGGTGAACACGGGGTCTTGGTTGCCCTCCACCTCGACAGCGATCTGGGCGGTGGGTGCGCCTGCGTAGCGCACCGGCGTGTCATTGGAGCGCAGTACCACGGCGTCCATCTCCATGTGGCCACCCTCCTGGCGGCCAACGAGCTCGCGAAGGGGGATCCTGGTCTCGTTCACATCCGCCGGGGGCCAGGTCTCGCTTTCGCGCCATAAGCCATCGCTGCTCTCCACCTCGACGTTCCATTCGATAGTGGGGCCCTCGTTGAGGGTGTGGTCGAGCCAGGCGAGCATGGTCTGGTTCCAATCCGCGCGCATGGGGTAGACGTGGCCGTTGTTCTCCGTGTTCTGATGGAGCCAGCCCTTGACCGGGATGTGCTCAGGCAGCTCGCCGAGCCAGGGGAGGATGTGGTCTGGTTTCACGTTCCAGTCCTGGAGCCCGTGGACGAAGAAGATGGATCCGTTCCAGTCGGTCTCGCCGATGTAGCGGTTCCAGTCTCGCTCGATCCAGTAATCCGTGTACATGCCGTGGACCCCGGACCCGATGCCGTTGGCCTGGATCTCCGGCAACTCGGGGCAGGCGACGTCGTCCACGAGGCGGGAGAGGGACTCGGGGTCCTCGCTCATGGCGTTCTCGACGCTGGGCGTGGAGAGGAAGCTGGCGCCGTACTCGTCGGTGCCCTGGAGGTAGTAGTACGTGTTGAAGGCCGTGCCGTGGCTGTAGGGGACGCCCATGCGGTAGTTGTAGCGGTACATGTCGGTGATGCCGCTGACGTGGAAGAGGCCCTTGAGCGCCGGGTGCGGGTCCTTGGCGATCATGCCGTTCTGGGGCGTGGAGTCGTAGGACTTGCCGCCAGCCACGACGTTCCCGTTGCTCCACTCGACGTTGGCGAAGTGGTCGATGACGTCGTTGAGGTCGGCCAGCTCCTTGTCGCCGGCGATCTGGAAGCAGCCCTCGCTGTGGCCGGTGCCTCGGATGGCAGCCAGCACGACGGCGAACCCGCGGGGGACGTACTCCTCGATCATGTACTGGGCGAAGTTGTCGCCCCGGATCTCTGCCGTGTCGCCCCAGTAGGGGCTGAAGTTGATGAACACGCCGACGGGCTCGTCGGTGTCCGGCCGGTAGACGGCCGTGTGCATCGCCTTGCCGTCGATGGGGCTCTCGATCCAGACGATCTCTGTGGGGAGGACGTCGAAGAGCTTCTCCGGAAGATCCCGGGCGGCCAGATCATCAGCGGTGGCCGGCTCGGCGGGCTCCTCGTCGGACCCGATGCAACCGGCCAAGGCCGGGGCGAGGAGGAGCAGAACGAGGGCAAGGGCTGGACGCATCGAGCTGAAGGGGCACTGGGGGGGCTTAAGCGTTCTGGAGGACCGGCTAACCACAACGGCACAGCGAGCGCGAAGGACGCGGATCAACGGTGGATCGTTGTGACCTTCGTGCCGTTGCCGGTAGTTGGCCACGGTCGGACCGCCGGATCCCCAGATCCGGAAGCAAGGGCCATCAGGCCAAGAAACACGGGTTCCCCCTGGGCCCGACGGAGCGCGATCTGCCCGACCGCTTCGCCACTGCCCCAGCGGTCGGGCGCTCGCGAAGCCACCTCGTCGCTCTGCGGTGGTGGCTTCGCGACACAGCCAGCGGCGCGTCCAGGCCACTTGGCCGAAGATGTCGGCCGTTCCAGAGTTCATTGACCGCGTCGACTGCGAGCTTGTTGATCTCCCCGGTAGGAGAGCGTGGCCAACTACCGGTTGTGGTGAACCACCGTCATCGCTGGTACCAGCGCAGCATGTTGCCGCTGGCGCCGTCGTCGAACATGGTGTCCGCTTGGTCGGCGAACTGGTCGTAGACGAGCATGGTCATCATGCCGCCAGGGCTGATGTGGTCGCTGGTCGACCCGGAGCCTCCGTGGTCGTGGAAGGCCCAGACGCCTGGGTTGACGCCATCCACGAGGATGTCGTAGCGTTCACCTGGGCCTATGAGCAGCGTGTCGGCCCGGTAGGGGCTTGCCAGCTTGTAGCCGTCCTTGTGGGTGACCAGGAAGCTGTGTCCGTGGAGGTGCATGGCATGGACCTCGAACCCGATGTTGGCCATGCGGATCTTGAGCCGCTCGTCCTCAGCGATGGTGAGCTGCTCTGTCAAGGGGAAGGCCTTGCCGTTGATGAGGTAGGATTCGTACTCGGGTTCGTAGGGTGGGAAGGTCGCCGGGTACCAGTCGCGCTCGGCCTGCAGCGGGTTGGTCTTCTGGGTGTCGTCCTCGGCGGTGGGGTTGGGCGGCCGGTTGAGGGTGTCCCGGGCCTGTTGCTCGCCGGTCTCGGCGGTGTGCATCGGGTTGCCGGTCTTCTGGGGGTCCAGGCCCTGGCCAGCGCCGGCGGTGCTGTGGATGTGGTCCTTGTCCCACTCGTCGATCATCATAGTGGCTTCGCGGTCGAAGTCCACATCCTTGAGCGCACGGTCGCCCTCCTGGGGGTCGACGATGAAGAGCCCGTACATGCCCATGTCGATGTGGTGCTTGGTGTCCACGTGGCAGTGGTACACGTGGGTGCCTGCAGGGCCCGCGATGAACTCATAGGTGAACGACTCGCCGCCAGCGATGGGTTCCTGGCTCACATACGGGACGCCGTCCATATCCCAGGGCACATGCAGGCCGTGCCAGTGGACCGTGTGAGCCATGTTGTGGAGGTTGTTGAACGTGATGCGGACCCGATCGCCCTCGGTCACCCGGATCGTTGGACCGGGCACCTCGAAGGGGCCTTGCGGGTTGTCGGCGAAGGCCCAGACCATCACGCTCACGCCGGGCTCGATCTCCTGGGTCGTCATCTGGAGGTAGAGCTCGAAGGTCTTGAGCTCGCCTGTGGGTTCTGGTGGCCGGGAGGCGTCGATGGACTGGACGCCAAGGGCCTCGTCGGCATCGTCTTCGTCGCCGGTGAGGGCTCCGAGGCATCCGCTCAGAACCATGGCTGCTGCGAGGGTGAACGTGAGCAGGACGGTGCGCATGGCCGACACAAGCCCAAGAACCCAGGATGGGCGTATTTAAGCTTTCAGGGTAGGTCGTTCTCCAGCGGCTGGCAACGGCGAGGGTGAGAAGGATCCGGGGGGGCCAGCGGCCCCCCCGGGACACGGCTCGCGCAGAGCGCGGCTCAGGTTTGGCAAAGGTTACCCAGTACCGTTCTCGGAGCCGTGTGTCACCGGACCGTGAACGTTGGAACTTGCCTCGCCGTTCATGGCGGGCTTTCCCCGTATGGCGTCCAACACGAGGTCCGTGACTTGGAGATCCCAGCACATCCGCCGCGCTGGGCAGGTACGGCACATGTCCCAGGAGGCCTTGTATGGCACTTTCTCCAGGAACAGGCCGAAGTGATGGGCCGCATCCGCGGCCTTGGGCGTGAGCTCGAAGGTCTTGGACGTGGCGTCCATCTTGACGAGCTCTGCCTCGGTGAGGGCCTTGAGCCGGTTCTTCAGGAAGGTCTGGTACTGGAACGAGTCGGAGATCTCATCGAACTTCCGCTTGCCCCAGCGGGACTGGCTGTACTCTTCCTCGTGGACGGTTCGGTAGGCCTCGACGAAATCTCGAGCGGTGAACCCGTCCTCCCCGAACGTGTTCAGCAGCCGGTAGACCTCAAGTGCGAGCGAGGTGTCGCCGCCGACGGCGGTGCGGAACCGCAGGTACGAGCAGAGTTGGTACTTCTTGATCTCCTCGTTCCACTGGTAGGTCTTGGCATCCCGCAAGCCGCGGCCGACCTTGTCCACGGTGCCTGCCTCGGCCAGCTCGGAGAGCTTCTCGCGAACCTTGTGGCTGGTGAACCCGAAGAACTCGGCTGAGGAGCTGGCGTTGGTGCCCTCGGGGACGAAAAGGTGGTTGGCCTTGCGAGCGGTGAACCGGCCGATGCGAACCGAGAGGCCCTCGCCGTTGCGTTGGGCCATCTGCAAGGGCATGGTGTTCCCGCTGGAGAGCGCCTTGAGCACGGTGTCGTAAACGGTGCCGTAGACGTGGAGCTTCAAGGCTGCGTAGAAGGCGTCATCTGTCGCGAACGGGACAAGTGTTACCTGCGCCATGGATAGCTCTGCCTCGAACGGAGCGCTACCTGCGTCTCCGTGGGTACCTTTGCCAGTGGGCGACTGCGGCTCAGGCACCAAAAAGGTTTCCCCCCATGGCTGGAGACAAGCAACGCCGGCCCCTGCCATGTCCGGCGAGCAAGTCGGTTAAGTAGCGGGGGTCGCGTTGGCGCCTCGATGGCCCCAGAACCCCGTTCCCGACCGGAGCTGACGATCCACCTCTACGAAGCGCCAGACCTCGAAGGCGCCACCGTCGTGGATGGGTTCCCGTCCGTGGGCCTCGTGAGCACGATCTGCGCGAACTACCTGATCGACCTCCTGGAGCTCGAGCAGATCGGCATCCTCGACAGCCCTTCCTTCCCGACGGTCTCCATCGTGCGCGGCGGCGTGCCCATGTTCCCGGTGCGCATCTACGCCGGCGAGGGACTGGTCGTGTTCGTCTCGGAGTTCCAGCCCGAGAAGGAGCTGGTGCGACCCATCGCTGAGACGATCCTCGCGTTCGCCAACGAGCAGGGCTGCGAGGCCATCATCTCGCCTGAGGGCTTGGTCACGGACGAGCAGGGAGACGGCGAGGAGGAGGAAGTGCGCGTCTACGCGCTTGGGTCCACCAACGACGTGCGTGACCGTCTCAAGAAGGCAGAGCTGGAGACGTTCTCCAACGGCATCATCACCGGCGTCTCCGGTGTGCTACTGGCCTTGGGCAAGCGGGAGGGCTTCTCGACCATCTCGATCCTGGCTGAAGCCAACCCGAGCTACCCCGATGCTCGCGCTGCCGCCCGTGTCATCGAGGCCATCGACAAGCTCATCGAGTCCGTCGAGATCGATGTGAAGCCGCTCTACACGGAAGCCGAGAACATCGAGCGGACGTTGCGCATGATGCAAAAGCAAGCTGCCGGGCCCCAGGGCGCTGGGGACGAGCGGAACCCAATGTACGGCTAGTAGGGGACGCAAGCGTCCCCTACAACCCCTCCGCCGCATCTCCGAACTACCGAGGGGACCTCACGGAACGCGTGAGGCCCCCACGCCACGATCGCGGGAGCTTGGCGGCTGTTGGATCTACAGGGGTCGGTCGGAAGGGGGGTTCTCAATCGGAGAGGAGCTCTCAGTTTGAAGGGGGGGTCTCACTCGGAGGGCCCCTCAGTTTGAAGGGGGGGTCTCAGTCGGAGGGGAGCTCTCCGTACTTCTCCTCTATGCGGTCCTGCTTCTCCACAGCACTGGGGGTGCAGTGGTGCAGGCTGCTCTTCTTCCGCTGGCCGCAATCCGGGCAGAGGACCGTTCCTGGCATGGGTCTAGATGAACCGGAGGCTCTTGGTAAAGGTTGCGCTGCACCCGCTTGGTGCCACTCGGGTGGGGGGATGCTCACTTGGGCACGTGGATCGGGTGGCCTTCGGCCTTCTCGGCGGCTTCCAGGAA
>CAYNEI010000068.1:0-11934 GCA_964396185.1 uncultured Thermoplasmatales archaeon | reverse complement strand
GCCGCGACACCCGTGGGCCCGCGACCGCTGGTCAGCTGCTTGTCGGCAGCTTGCTTGAGGATCTCGATGGCCTTGGTCTGGACCTCGCCGGTCAGCTTCAGCTCCGAGGAGAACCGCGGGATGTAATCCGTCGGGCTCGTCGGGAGCAGCTTGAGCTTGAGCTCGCGAGAGATGAACCGGTAGGTCCGGCCGATCTCCTTGCGGGAGACTCGGCTCGCGTCTGCGATCTCGTCCAGGGTGCGCGGCACGTTGCACTGTCGACAGGCCGCGTACAGGGCAGCTGCAGCCACCCCCTCGATGGAGCGTCCGCGGATCAGGTTCTTCTGCACCGCTCGCCGGTAGACCATGGCCGCCGTCTCTCGCACGTTGCGCGGCAGGCCCATGCGGCTGGCCATGCGGTCCAGCTCGGAGAGCGCGAAGGCCAGGTTGCGCTCGGTGGCGTTGCTGACACGGATGCGGCGCTGCCACTTGCGCAGCCGGTAGAGCTGCGCTCGGGACTTGGTCGGGATGTTCTTCCCGTACGAGTCCTTGTTCCTCCAGCCGATCTCGGTCGAGAGACCCTTGTCGTGGATCGTGACGGTCGACGGTGGACCGGCGCGGGCACGTTCCTTGCGCTGCTGGGCGTCGAAGGCCCGCCAATCGGGTCCTTGGTCGATGAAGTTCTCGTCGAGCACGAGACCACACATCTCGCACACGAGCTCACCGCGCTCGTAGTCGCGGGCCAGGTGCGAGGATGCGCACTCTGGACAGCTCGTCACTTCCTCGACGTCGTCGACGTCTTCCGCCTTCGTTGCTTCTTTGTCAGGGCTCATCCAGTTCACCTTCGGGGACGTTGGGTCACGGGGCCCTTGGCAACCCCATCACGATTCGGATGCTGCGGATCGGTGAGCGCTACCCAGGTCTGCCTGATCATCTGGCTCACAAGATGATGTCGATGTCGAGCTTCTCTGCGAGCTCCTTGTAGCGGTTTCGGATGGTGACCTCGGTCACGCCAGCCACATCAGCGACCTCGCGCTGCGTTCTTCGCTCGCCGCACAGGATGCTGGCGATGTAGAGCGCGGCAGCCGCGACACCCGTGGGCCCGCGACCGCTGGTCAGCTCCTTGTCGGCAGCTTGCTTGAGGATCTCTACGGCCTTGGCCTGGATCTCACCGCTGAGCTTGAGCTCGCTGCAGAACCTCGGGATGTAGTCCGTGGGGCTCGTGGGCAGAAGCTTGAGCTTGAGTTCCCGGGCGATGAACCGGTAGGTCCGGCCGATCTCCTTGCGGGAGACTCGGCTGGCTTCCGCGATCTCGTCCAGGGTGCGCGGCACGTTGCACTGTCGACAGGCCGCGTACAGGCTGGCCGCGGCAACACCCTCGATGGAGCGTCCGCGGATCAGGTTCTTCTGCACCGCTCGCCGGTAGACCATGGCCGCCGTCTCTCGCACGTTGCGCGGCAGGCCCATGCGGCTGGCCATGCGGTCCAGCTCGGAGAGCGCGAAGGCCAGGTTGCGCTCGGTGGCGTTGCTGACACGGATGCGGCGCTGCCACTTGCGCAGCCGGTAGAGCTGCGCTCGGGACTTGGTCGGGATGTTCTTCCCGTACGAGTCCTTGTTCCTCCAGCCGATCTCGGTCGAGAGACCCTTGTCGTGGATCGTGTACGTCATGGGCGCACCGACACGAGCCCGCTTCTCACGCTGCTCGGCATCGAAAGCCCGCCACTCAGGTCCTTGGTCGATGAAGTGCTCGTCGAGCACGAGACCGCACATCTCGCAGACGAGCTCACCGCGCTCGTAGTCACGAGTCAGGTGCGAGGATGCGCACTCTGGACAGCTCGTCACTTCCTCGACGTCGTCCATCTCGGCTGGTTGCTCATCGGGGCTCATGGGATTCACCTAGCGTAGAGCGTGGCTCCGACGAGGTCGCCCGGGTTGGGGCGACCCTTGGCCCGCTTCCCCCGTCCTCGTGGGTTCACCACCAGGATGGGGCGATCAACAGGGCCGATGACATCGGTGACCCGGCCGGCATCCTTGCCAGCCTTGGTCCGGCAGCGGGTGCCAAGCGGTGCTGGGGTATCATCGGGTTCAACGATGAGGACCCCGCGGGGCCCCGTGCGCAGCACGCGACCGATGGCGTTCGCGCCGGAGGGTTCTTGATGTTGCATCGGAACTCGCTCGGGGGCTTGCGCCCTCTACACCCTGATTAACCCACATGGCATATATAACTCTTGCTGCGGATTACTTAAGGCTTGCCGGCCACGGTGGCTTAAAGATGCTGATTCGAATGAATTTCGAACAAGCAGGGACCCCTGCCGGTGGTGAAACCCAGCAGTTCCGACAACTCCAGCTGAGTTCGATGGGAGCCCGAACGAGATACTCTAGGTGGCGAGAACAGCCGTTGGAAGGGCCAGGATGCCTCCGAGGAGGATCCGGGAGGAGAGCTGAGAGCGCCCCGGCCGGAATTTGAATCCGGGTCACAGCCTCGACAGGGCCGTATGATGGGCCACTACACTACCGGGGCGGGCGGGCGGTTCAATGAAGAGGGGGTATTTATCCTTCACTGTGGCGGCGCGGTCCCCTTCACGGTGGCAACTGGGTCCATGGTGACATGGGGTCCTGGGCCCACAGGGGGCTTCGCCCAACCCTGTTGAGTATATCCCCGAAGCGAGGTGAGCATCCATCACGCCCCCGGAGCCTCGGTTCCCACCCACTCGACCTTCTCCCCTCCGGGGGTCCCCTTCACCCTCCAGGCGCATGCCTGGAGCTCACGCCTCTGAGCTCTCCTCACGACCCCAGCCGCCCCCGCCGGGCGTCTCGACGATGAGCACATCCCCGCGATCCAACACCGTGCTAGCCACAGCGCCGAGCTCCTCGATGGCGCCGCTGGCGCGCTCGACGGCGTTGCGCCCTGAAGCGCCCGGCCCACCTCCTGCCAGGCCAGCGGGCTGGGTGGTGCGCCGGGACGTGATGAGATGAACCTCGATCCCATCGATGAGGGCTTCCATCTCTCGCCGGATCCCATCCCCGCCTGGATGGGCTCCTGACCCGCCGCTTGCCCGTCGCAGGGTCGTGGCCCGCACGCGCAGAGGGTAGGCTTGCTCGAAGGCCTCCACTGGGGTGTTCTGGGTGTTGGTCATGTGGGTGTGGATGCCCGAGCGTCCAGGCCCGCCAGGCCCGCCGCCCTCGCCCCCGCCCAGGGTCTCGTAGCTGGTGAAGGCGTGGCCCGGCTGGGTCGTGCCGAGCGTGAGGTTGTTCATGGTCCCCTGGCTCTGGGCGGGGACCCGGTCGGGGAAGGCGTGGGCGAGGGCATCGAAGAGCAGATCGACGTTGCGCTGGCTCGTCTCGACGTTGCCCCCAGCCACCGCTCCACCGGGGTGTGGGTTGAGCACGGTGCCCTCGGGGATGCGCACCTCCAGCACGCGCATCAGACCCGCGTTGGAGGGGACATCCGCGCCGAGCAGGCAACGCAGCACGTAGAGCGCACCGGCCAGGGTGACCGGGCGCGGGGCGTTCAGGTTGCCGGGGCCCTGGGGGTCGGTTCCGGCGTAGTCCAGCGAGATGCCGTGCTCGGCGATGGTGGCCTCGACGCGCAGGGTGCGCTGGGTCCCGGTGCCGTCGTCCTCCAGCACGGCCTTGGCGCGGCTCGTGGCCGGCCGGGCGGTCGCAAGCCGAGCGCGCGTCAGCGCCTCGGTGCGATCGATGAGCGCCTGGCTGGCCGTGGTCAGGGTCTGGTGGCCCATGCGAGCGGCCAGGGCCTGGAAGCGTTGGATCCCGATGACCAAGGCCCCCTGCTGGGCGCTGAGATCCCCGCGTCGCTCCGTGGGGGAGCGCGTGTTGGCCAGGATCAGCTCGTGAACGTCGTCGACGAGCTCGCCGCCGCGCCGGAGGTGGACCGGTGGGATCACGAGGCCTTCCTCGAGCAGGTGCGTGGCTCCAGCGGGCATGCTGCCAGGCGAGCGGCCACCGACGTCGGCGTGGTGGGCGCGCGCGGTCACGTAGCCGACGGGCTCGGCGTCGTGGTGCACGGGGGCGATCATGGTGAGATCTGGCAGATGCGTGCCACCCTGGTAGGGGTCGTTGACGAGTGCAACGTCGCCCGGGGAAAGCGGTCCGAGCGCGTCGAGCACGGCGGTCACCGCCAGGGGCATGGCACCCAGGTGGACGGGGATGTGCTCGGCTTGGGCCAAAAGCTTGGCCTCCGGGGTGAACAGCGCGCATGAGTGGTCCCGGCGCTCCTTGATGTTCGGGCTGAAGGCGCCGCGTTGGAGCACCTCGCCCATCTCCTCGGCGATGGCCTCCAGGCTGTGGCGGAGCACCTCGACCTGGGCTGGATCGCTCATGGGGATCCCTCCGCGTCGAGGAGCAGGTGGCCGTGGGGGTCGATGCGTCCGGTCCAGCCGGGCGCGATGAGCGTGGTGGACCCCTCGGCAGGGAGGATCGCGGGGCCGGTCAGCGTGTGGCCGGGGGCCAGCGTGTGGTCCGGATGGAGGGTCGCGGTGGCCTCGGTGGCCGGGTCCAGCAGGTGGATGACCTGGGTGGCCTGGCTGGGTGCAGGTGTGGGTTCCGGGGGCTTGGTGGTCGGCTCGGGTGACAGGGCCGGGGGCGCGGTGGCGCGCGAGCGCAGGGTGACGACCTCGATCGGGTGACCCGCGAGCACGTAGCCGTGGGTGGCGCGGTGGCTGGCCTCGAAGGCGCGCGCCAGCGCCTGCGGGGTCGTGGCATCGAGCGCGACCGTGAGCTCGTGGCTCTGGCCAGCGTAGCGCACCGAAGCGTGGTGCTCCACCCGCGCTTCGGGGTGGTCGAGGGCCTCGTGGGCTTGCTGGTCGATGGGTGCATAGGCGTCCTCCAGACGGTTTCGGTCGAGCTCGTCGAGCGGGGTGAGCAGGGTCGTGGCTCGCTCGACGCGCTGGGGGGCGGCCAGCATCCCGCGAGCAGAAGCCACGCCGGCAGCCGAGGGCACCAGGACCCGGTCGATGCCCAGGGTGCTCGCCCAGGTGCAGGCGAAGAGCGGGCCGGCCCCGCCGAAGGCGACCAAGGTCAGCTCGCCGGGGTCGGCACCGTGGCGGGCGGTGAGCCGGCGCAGCCCGCGCATGGCGTGCGCGCAGGCGATCTCGAGGATCGCACGGCTGGTGGTCTCGAGATCGTGGCCCAGGGGGTCGGCGACGTGGTCGATGGCCTCTCTCGCGCGCTCGGGTGCCAGCTCCACCGTGCCACCCAGGGCATGCTCGGCGGGGAGGTGGCCCAGCACGAGGCTGGCATCGGTGACGGTGGGCTCCCTGCCGCCTCGGTCGTAGCATGCCGGCCCAGGACGTGCACCAGCGCTCCTGGGACCCACGCGCAGCCCGGTGGACGCGTCGAGCCAGGCGATCGATCCCCCGCCAGCACCCACGGTCTCGATGTCCGCGGCAGGCACCTGGAGGCGGTGCCCCGCGATCTCGGTCTCGAAGCGCCGGGTGGGTTCACCGTCGAGCACGAGGCTGGCATCGGTGCTCGTGCCCCCCATGTCCACCCCGAGCAGGTTGGGGATCGAGAGCTCCTGGCTGAGCTGTTTGAGGGCTGCCACGCCTCCCGCGGGCCCCGAGACGACGGTGCGCACCGGCAGCTGGGCGGCCTCGCGTGGGGCCAGCAGGGACCCGGCGTTGTCCATGACCTGGATGGAGGCGTCGTAGCCGTTGTCAGCGAGGTGTTGGGCGAGCGCTTCGAGGTAGGCCTCCATGCGGGGGCGCAGGGCCGCGTTGACCACGGTGGTGGTCATGCGCTCGACCTCGCGGAACTCGGGAGAGGTGGCGTGGCTGGTGACCACGGGCACCTGGCCTGTGAGATGTGCTCGCAGGGCTTCGGCCACCTGGCCCTCGTGGTCGGGGTTGGCGTAGGCATGCAGCAGGCAGATGGCCACCGCCTCGACCCCCGCTCCCCGTAGGGTCTCGCCGAGACGGTCGAGCTCCGGCTCGTCCAGGGGCTCGAGCTCACTGCCACCGGGACCGAGCCGGCCACGGATGCCGTAGCGGTGCTCCCGGGCCACCAGCGGTCGTCGCTGGGTGGGGTTGAGCTCGTAGAGCTTGGGTCGGGTCTGGCGGGAGATCTCGAGCAGATCCTCGAACCCGGTGTTCGTGACCACGGCGGTGGTTGCGATGTCGCCCTCGAGCAGGGCGTTGGTGGCCGTGGTGGTGCCGTGGAGCACGCTCTCCACATCGCCTGGCGCCGCTTCGAGGCGCTGGAGGGCTTGGTCGAGAGCGGCCAGGATCCCATCCGAGAGAGCCCCGGGCGTGGTGGGGGCCTTGGCTGTGGCGCTGTGCCGGCTGTCGAGGTCCAGGGCGTAGGCGTCGGTGAAGGTGCCACCCACATCGCATCCCGCGAGCACGCGCGTCACGCGGGGGCAAGCAGCGGAGGACCCTAAGAGTGCGGTGGCTTGGGAACCCCGTGCTTCGAGCGTACGTCGGGGAGCTTGACCACGCTGAGCCAGTAGAGCTCCAGCTCCTTGAGGACCTCGAGGAACTTGGTGAACTCCACGGGCTTGGTGATGAACGAGCTGGCCTGGAGATCGTAGCTGGCGAGGATGTCCTCGTGGGTGCTCGACGTGGTGAGCACGATGACCGGGATCGATCTCAGCTCCTCGTCCTTCTTGATCTCCGCCAGGATCTCATGGCCGCTCATCTTGGGGAGGTTGAGGTCGAGCAGGATCAGATCAGGCCGAGGGGCGTTCTCGTGCTCGCCACTCTGCTTCAGGAAATCCATGGCCTCCACGCCATCCCGTGCCACGTGGATGTGGTTCTGGACCCTGCACTCCTTGAACCCTTCTTGGGTGAGCCGGATATCGCCAGGGTTGTCCTCCACGAGGAGGATCTCGATGGGGACCCCAGCGGGTCGTTGTGAGGTGTCCATGGTACCCGGTCGAACGTTCGGTCCTCCGGGGTATAAAGTGCTCGGCGGGGACGATGGCCCTTCGGGGCTTGCTGGCCGGGAGCCGGGTCGGTGTGAACGTGAGCGGGTGGGGCAGGCCAGGACGTTGGGAGGGTGTCGCTGGACCGCGTGGGGAAGGGTGTTGGGGGGCTTCGAGCGGACGTGCGGTGTCCCGCCCCTCCCGCTACCTCCCTGTTCGCGAGGCCAGCCTTCATGACCTGCCCCTCACCCGGAGTGACGGTCAAACGATGAGTCGAACCGCCAGGGCAAGCGTGATGAGGGTGGCCAGGGCCAGTCCCGTCCAGGTCCAGCCACCCAGCCGGGTCCCAGGCCTGCAGGCCAGAAGGAGCAGGATGCCGGCCAGCAGCGGGAGCAGGAACCCGTTGGCCACTTGGGCCGCCAGGATCAGGGGCACCGGCTCGCCAGGCAGCAGCGCGACGAGGGTGCCCACGGCGAGCACCGGGATGGAGACGGCCCGCGCAGGGCGATCGGACCGACGATCGCGCAGCTGGTCCACCGCCCAGGCTGCAGCCAGCGGCGCGGTGATCGCGCTGGACAAGCCCGCGGCCAACAGGCCGATGCTCAGCGCGCCTTGGGCAAGCGGGCCCAGTGCCGGGCCCAGGGTCGCGGCCATCTCGGCCGCGGAGGTCACGTCCTGGCCCTGGAGCGTGGCGGCAGCCGAGAGGAGCACAGCAGCGGTGACCAGGCCCCCGACGACGAGGCTGGCGGCCAGGTCGTAGCGCATGCCAGTGATGTGCGAGCTGTCGTGGTCGGGGTGGCTGGCCTGGATGGCGGAGCCGTGGAGGAACAGGTTGTACGGGACCACCGTGGTGCCCACCAAGGCCAGCGCGAGGCGAAGGTCCGTGTTGCTGGGGACCAGGCCGCCTGCGAGCTGGCTGAGATCGACGCCCACCAGCGCGAGCTGGAGCAGGAACGCGCCGGCCATGAGGGCCACGAGGCCAGCGAGCACCGTGGCCACGAGCCGGTAGGCGCCGAACCAGAGCAGCAGGAAGGCGACGTCAGCCACGGCGATGATCCAGGCCGCGCGGGGGCCACCTGCCAGGCCTTCCAGGCCGAGCACCGCGCCGGCCAGGTTGCCGGCTTGGAAGGCTGCCGCGCCGAGCACGACGGCTCCCACGGCGATGGCGGCCAGCCACCAGCCGGGACCCGGGCTGGATCCGAGGCTGGAGCGGATGAGCTGGGCCAGGGGGCGCCCGGTGGTGAGCTGGAGGCGCGCGGCTGCCTCCTGGAGCACGTAAGCCAGGCCCACGGCCAAGGGGAGCACCCAGAGCAACGCGTAGCCAGCCTGGGCACCGGCCAGGGTGGCGGTGGCCAGGGTGCCCGGGCCCAGGAAGGCGGCGGTGACAAGCAAGCCGGGGCCAGGTCGCCAGGACATGGGATGGCTCACGCGCCCCGAGCGTTCTCGACGACGCGCTCCAGGGCGCCCTGGCCGGGCTCCAGATCGCCTGCAAGGATCGTGTTGCCGGCCTCGTGCACGGCGCGGTTCCAGGGGGTCGCCACGCCGTGTTGGTGGCCACGGTGCACGGCTTCCCCGTTGAGCGCGTCGAGCTCGGGATCCCGGCCTCCTTGCAGGGCATCCAGCGACGATGGGACCACGGAGCCGTAGCCGCGGCCGATCAGACGCACAACCCCGTGTCGCAGGGCCCCGCCAAGCCCGGTGGGTGACCCGGCGAGCGTGCTCGGTGTGAGCGGACCAGCCACGCGCTCGAGCTTCACGCCCTCGAGCTCGGCGAGCTCGACGCACTCGGTCACGATGCCGATGAGCGCGTCTCGCCCCGCTCTCTTGCGGGTCAGCGGGCCAACGCCCTGGCCCGTGATGACCGCCAGCCCGTTGATGGCGCACGAGATGCACCACTTGCTCCAGATGGCCCCGGCGGGGTTGGTGGTGGGCTTGGCCGGCATGGAGCCGACCAGCTCGCGCACAAGACGCTCGGCCTGGGGTCGCGTCGTGCGGGAGAAGTGGCCCACGGTGACCCCACCCCGGCTCGTCTTCTCCACGGTCCGCTCGTCGCGCATGCACGCATTGAAGCCCACGGTGATGGGCACCGTGCGATCCTCCCCGACGCGGGCGGCGACCTCGAGGCTGGCCAGCCCGTTCTGCAAAGGCACGACCACACCCTCCTCGGCGAGGTGCTTGCTCGCCTCAGGCGCCTGTTCGACGGCGCGCTCGGCCCGGCCTGCCAGAAGCACCCGGCTGGCCGGATGAGCTGGGAAGTCGGGGGCCAGGGTGACCTCTGCGGAGAGCTCGTGGCCGCCGGTGACGCGCAGCTCGGTGGTATCGGCTTGCTCGGCCCGGGAGGAGACCACGTGCACGCGCTCTCCGGCCTGGGCGAGCAGGGTGGCGAAGTACGTTCCCATGGCTCCCTGGCCCACGACGACGGTGGCTCGCTGCTCCGAGCTCACAGGCCCCTGCAACGGCGCGCCCTGCTAAAGGTTGAACGCTCGCCCACAACCCTCACAACCCTCACCACAAAGACACAAGGGACACAACGAACCGCA
This sequence comes from uncultured Thermoplasmatales archaeon, assembly GCA_964396185.1. Classification (GTDB taxonomy): domain Archaea; phylum Thermoplasmatota; class SW-10-69-26; order SW-10-69-26; family SW-10-69-26; genus CAYNEI01. Next base: position 2,535 of record CAYNEI010000068.1, on the reverse strand, counting down.
AGATCACCTGGCCTCGATCGCGTCCCCGTCGGCCGTTCCCTTCGTCGTCCTTTGTGCCCGTTGTGTCTTTGTGGTGCACGTTCGGATAGCCCCAACTTCGAAGCGCCCACCAAGAGGCTTTTGAACCGCGAGGGGAGATGGGGGGCAAGATGGTCTCTGAGACCGCGCGCAAGATCGGCCTGGCCGTCGGCGGGCTTGTGCTGGCCTTGCTCTTGCTGGCACTGGCGCTCTACGCGATGGACTATGGGATGGGTGCCACGGTCACCGACAAAGGCCAGGACAGCGAGGGTCGCTACATCGTGCTGACCACGGATATGCTCGGCATCGAGGTAACCCGCTACCTGCCCGTCACGCAGTGGACCGCGATCCAGGAAGGGTACTACGTCGTCTACCACGTGAAGAGCGGTCACACCGAGGTGTACGCCAGCGAGGGGGGCCGGCTCATCTGGGAAGGGTCCTGACGGGGGGGATTCCACAGAAATGGGCAACACCCCCGTTGCCTAGTCGGAAACGGTTAAGTTCCGGTGGCCGCTCGGCGCCAACATGGCTCCGGAGTACGTTGAGGCTCGCGTGCTGGTCCCAGAGGACCGCGTCGACGAGTTCCTCTCGTTCTGCGAGGAGCGGCTCGAGACCATGCCGGCGCTCAACCGGATCCCCGAGTCCGCCAACGGCTACGAGATCATCGAGAAGATCGAGGAAGCCGCCTCCAAGGACACCCCCGACCCCCAGTGACGATCCGGGGGCGCGCTAACCGATCCACTCCATGAGCTGGAGTCCCAAGTAGACCCCGAGCGCGACGGCTCCCACGAGGATCGCCAGCTTGAACAGCTTCTTGACGAGCGAGATGACGATCAGGATGGCCACGATGATGGCGGCCACGATGAGGATCCACGAGACCATAGCCCTGGGATGGGAGCCCTGGCATTTCAAGGGCGCGGAAGGCGCTTGAGGGCGTCCACCGCGAAGACGCGGGGAGCGCGGAGGCCGCAGAGGAGAGCGAACGTCACGCGCGTTCGGACATGGTCTCCGCGTGCTTCGCGCCTCTCCTCGCCTCCGCGGTTCCCGTGTCGGTGTGCGACCAACGGACCGCGCATGCGACAGCGGCACCAGAACAGTTATCAGCGCGTTTCTCGATGCCCGCATGAGGAGGCTTCCTAGGTGGCGAACCAGCGTAGACTATCGATTTTGCTTACCATCACCCTCGTGCTCGGGATCCCCGGCGTCGTCGGTGCCGAAGAAGGGGAGGAAGGAGGGGACGAAGGAACCACCGTCAACGTCCCCGGTACCGGCGCGGGTGTGGTCGTCCACGGGCACGGCGTGGGCATCCGTACACCCGACACGCCGCTGGAATCCCAGGACGTGACGTCTCCCGTGGACGACGTGCCGGTGAACAGCGACCCCGTCCGGTCGTTCAGCAGCTGCGAGACGGAGGAAGAACTCGGCAGCGAGGACATCGTCCCCTGCGAGATCGACGAGACCCTCGACCTCGTTTCACCGTGTGAGGACGCGCGTCGGATCGTCGGCGAAATCCCCCACGCCGGCAGCACCTTGGGCTCCACCTATGACGACACGTTGCGAACCATCGATGACACCGTGGGTAGTGAAAACGTGTCGTCCGCCCTCGAGACCGTTGGTGTCGAGAACTTCACATGGGACGACCGCGCGAGCCGTGCCGGCCAGGACTGTGAGACGTCGACGCCACCCACGGCCGTGGACGGCGGCGGCAGCGGTGTGCTGTACACGGTCATCATCGACGGTCACCGGGTGTGCCCCTTCGGCCCCAGCGGCGTCGTATGCGTCGACGAGGAAGAGTCCACCCTCGGGGACGAGATCGACGAAGAGGGCAAGAGGGTGCCCGCCGCCCAAGGATGCACCTTCGACCGCGCCCGCACCGACTGCGGCACCGTCGACACCCCCATCGGCAACGTCGACCCGTTCGCCACCAGCAACGAAGCCGTGAACGACTCCGCGCTCGATGATCCCGCGACCACCGGCCCCGTGGGAGTCACCAACACCTCCACGCCCCGCATCCCGGGCGTTTCCTGGGTCGTCCCGCTCGGCAGTGCCGTCACGTGCACCACCCCCGGCTATGCCAGCTACGAGAACGCCACCACGATCCTACCGGTGGTGCCGCAGGTGACGCCGACCTACGAGGGCGAGGCCCTACCACTCGGCCTTGACGAGCACGTGAGCGGAGCGTTCGCCGTCATCGCGAACAAGTCAGCCGAAGCCAAGGATAAGGCCATCAGCGCGTGGAACGAGAATACGCCTGGGGTCGTGAACGCGACGGAGGATACTTGGCTCGCTTCGACTGGTGCGGCAGGGCTCGGGCAAGGCGAGGGGAACCCCGGTGACGGTGGCTGCGCCACGAATCCGGGAGGATCGCCTCAGGTAGATGACCCCGACGGCGTGTTAGCGGCCCCTGAAGGAGGGGGATGAGGTGCACCCCACGTCTGGCCGCGAGGGGGCGACGATCGGTACGCGCCGCCTCGTCTGGTGGGTGTTGCCTTTGGTCGCCACCACCGCGGTCGTCGC
>CAYNEI010000067.1:0-11976 GCA_964396185.1 uncultured Thermoplasmatales archaeon | reverse complement strand
CCCACGTGCCACGGCATCCGCGTGACCCGCCACCCTGGCTTCTCCTTCGAGCCGGTCCAGTACACCTACCTCTCTTTGCGCAGCCCCGACGAGGACGAGCCCTACGAGGACTACCGCCCCATGAGCCTGGCCAGCTCGCCCACCCGGGATCACCTGGCCTACGGGGTGCGCCTTTCAGAGAGCCCGTGGAAACAGGCTTTCGAGGCGCTTGAACCCGGGGACCAGGTCCTCGTCGAGGGCCCACAAGGCGACTTCGTCCTCGACCCCGACCGGCCAGCCATCTTCGTGGCCGGCGGCATCGGTATCACGCCGCTCAAGGGCATGGCCGAGTACGCTACCGACCGCGAGCTCGACATCCCGGTGCGCCTGCTCTACACGAACCAAGCCCAGGAGGAGATCGCCTACCGCGACCACCTTGAGGAGCTTGCTCAGGCCAACCCGCGCTTCGAGATCAGCCACACCCTCACTCGCGAGCCGCCAGGGACCTCGTGGGACGGCCCACAAGGTCGCATCGACCAGGCCATGCTCGCATCGGTCAGCCAAGGGATCCAAGACCCGGTGTACTACGTCTGCGGCAGCCCATCGCTCGTCCAGGACGTCCAAGGCATGCTCGTCGGCATGGGGGTGGCCCGCGAGGATGTGCGGTACGAGAAGTTCTGGGGCTACGACTGATGTCGCAGGTGCCCTCGGGCCAGTGCCACGGTGGATGCCTGGCCCGATGACACACACGAGCCTCTTCGCGGTCGTTGCGGCTCGTGGCGCCCTCGGCCCGGCTTCGTGGTCACCGACCGGGCCGATGACACACACGAGCCTCTTCGCGGTCGTTGCGGCTCGTGGCGCCCTCGGGCCAGTGCCGCGGTGGATGCCTGGCCCGAGGATGGGCACCGGCCTTTTATGCAGGAGGCCAGTGCCACTTCCCGCACTGCGCTCGTAGCCAAGCCCGGATATGGCACTGGCCTCCTAAGCCAGGGATCGGGGGTTCGAATCCCCTCGGGCGCGTTCGCTGCTCTACGATGAGGGAGCGAACGCGCCCGAGGCGATTCGAATCGACAGAACAGGGCTTGCGCTCTGGCGAGCGCTTGCTTCCGGCTCTGGCGAGCCGGCCCTCGGGCGCGCTCTACCGGGGGGATTCGAATCGGTAGAACAGGGCTTGCGCTCTCGCGAGCGCTTGCTTCCGGCTCTGGCGAGCCGGCCCTCGGGCTCTAGATTTGGGGATTTGAACCGGAGGAGCAGGGCTTGCGCTCTGGCAAGGCTGCTTCGCTCTTGGTAGAGCGGCCTTGGGCGCGACGGTTCTGCGCGGCAGGCGGGCCAGGCGCGGCGGCGGCCGCGCACGGTCTCGCCCGAAGGCGAAACAAGAAAGTTTAACCTCGGGGCCTGGCCTGGATGGACTCGTGCGGACGAACCGACCGTTGTTGGGCCTGGCCATGGTCGCCCTGATCAGCCTGGCTGGCTGCGCGGAGGTCCTCAACGGAGGGATCTCTGGGGGGCCTGGATCCAAGTACCAGACCTACCTGGGCGACGATCGCACCCTGGTCATCGAGCTCGACCACGCCCCCGGCGCGAAGCCGGATCAGCGTGCACTCAACGACATCAAGAGCGAGCTCGGCGTCAACGGCAAGCGGGTGGAGATCCGCAGCTCAGCCAGCCTCGAAGCCAAAGGCCAGCAGTACAGCTACAGCCTCAACGAGCTCGTCGAGCTGCACAGAGAGCACCAGAACCTCCAGGACTCGGAGAGCGAGGTCGTCATGCACGCGCTGTTCGTCGACGGGAAGTTCGAGCAGGAGAGCGTGGCCGGCATCGCCTACGATCCGGACGCCTTCGCGATCTTCATGGGCCGCATCTCGGAGATCACGTGCGAGAACGGAGCCGTCCTGTGCCCCAACCGGGTCCACCAGTGGGAAGTCAGCCGAGCGGTGACGATCCACGAGGCCGGCCACCTGCTGGGCCTCGTGAACAGCCCATTGCCCATGCAATCCCCCCACGAGATGACCCGGGATCCGGACTCCGAGACCCCGCAGAACGAAGGCGAGGGCCACTCAGCCAACGAGAACTCCGTGATGTACTGGGCCGTGGAGGGCCGAGGCGGGCTAGAGAGCCTGGTCCTGGGGCAAGACGTCCCCTGGGAGTTCGACAGCAACGACCTAGCGGACATGCGCGCCGTCCAAGAGGGATCGACATGAAGGTGAGCCAACACGACGGCCAGGACCTGCGCAAGGACGCCATCGATCTCGCGCTCGAGAAGAGCATGCAGGACATCAACACCCTGCTGACCTGGACCGTGGAGACCGAGAGCGCCAAGGAGGCGCTCAGACACGTCCGCCGGTGCAAGGAGCTCTTGGACGAGATGGAGGACAACCTCCAGCGCGTGATCGAGAGCTAACCGGTGCTGCCCTACTCCTCGACCGGCTCGGTCACTTCCACTTGGAAGGCGGCCTGCGTCGGAGCGAACGCGCGCAAGTCGCGAACGCGCACGGCGTGCACATCCTCGAGGTGGCTGGCCAGCTCCTGGTGGATGCCTGGAACGTGCGCGTCGCCCACGACGAGCACGATGCGGCCGTACTCGCTGGCCAGCGCGACCGTGCGCGCGGCCATGTGCTCGTCGCGCTCGTCGATGAGCACGCGTTTGACCGTCGGGAACCGGTCGGTGACCTCCTCGACGAGGGTGGGGTCGCCGTCCAGGGCGCGCTGAAGCTCGTCCTGCATGCCAGTGCCGGGCAGGAAGCTGGCCACCAGGGAGCCGAAGAGCTTGATGCGCTCCCACCAGCTCATCTCCTTGAACAGCCGGCGCATGGTCTCGTCAGCGGGCTTGTCCACCAGGGCCACGGGCACGCCGAGCAGCATGCCGGCCTCGCGGGCAGCCAGCATCTCATCGCCGACCTCCCCGCCGAGATCGTCTGCCACTCGCTCCTGGAACTTCGCGATCAAGCCGTAGCCGAGGCCAGGCTTGTCCCGCTTCTCTGGGGGCGCAAGGAGGCCCTGGAGCCTGCCCCGGTCGAGCTCGAGGGCCACAGCACCTGGGTCGAACTCGAAGATGTGGTGCTGGATCGCTGCCCGCAGAGGCACGACGTGCGCGGTGCCGAGGATGAGCACGGCGGGCTCGAGGGTCGGATCGCCGGCCTCGGGGAGGTGTTCAGGCATCCAGTGGAGGCGTGAGGAGGGCGGGTGATAAGGGGCTTTCGGGCCGGACCCCCTGGCTCTGCCAGGTCACCGCGGAGTCGCGGAGAGCGCGGGGGACGCAGAGGACCGAACAGCCGGTCCCCCGTGTCTCCTTGAAGCGGCTCCGCGACCTTCGCGTTCTCCGCGTCTCCGCGGTTCACGATCCGGTCGGCCGGTTCCGCCCTACTCAAGTTCTGTGGTTTCGCCGTTGGCTTGCAGCTCCTCCACTCTGAGTTCAGCTCGGCTCAGCTTGGCTCGGCAGGCCTTGACGAGCTGGAGCCCGGTCTCGAAGCGGTCCATGGCGTCCTCGAGGGCCAAATCACCTGACTCGAGCTCGCGCACGATGCCTTCGAGGTCCTCGACGGCTTGCTCGAAGGGGACCTCCTCGTACTCGGGGTCCTCGGCGGGAGGGTCGCTGGGCTCGTCTTCATCTTGGTTATCTGGTTGATCGGCCAGGGATCGCTGCTCGTGTTCCTTGGTCATGGGGGGGCCTCCTGGGTGGAGTCGACTTGCGTGGTGATCGTACCGTCGGTGACGCGTACGTCCAAGCGCTCACCGGCCTGGACGTCCTGGATGGAGGTGATGGCTTGGCCATCCCGCTGGACGACGGCGTAGCCGCGGGAGAGCACCTTGAGGGGGCTCAGCGCGTCGAGGGTGGCTGCGTTTTGGGCGAGCGTGGCCTGGGCCCGCTCGATCAAGAGCTCGACAGAGGCGGGCAGGCGTGTGGCGAGCTCGTCTGTGCGTTGGCGGGCATCCGCGAAGAGCGCCTCGGGCCGGTTGAGCACTGGCCGGTCGGCCAAGCCTTCCAGGCGCGTGCGGGCATGCGAGAGGCGGGCGTCCATGCGGTGGATCAGCGTCCGCTGGCGATCGGTGAGCTGGGCGAGCACCTCGTCCCGGCTCGGGGCTGCGAGCTCGGCTGCCGCGCTGGGGGTCGGGGCGCGTGCGTCTGCTGCGAGATCGATCAGGGTCGTGTCCGTCTCGTGGCCCACCCCCGCGATCACCGGGATCCTGCTCTCAGCCACCGCGCGGACCGCCACCTCCTCGTTGAAGGCCCAGAGGTCCTCGAGCGACCCGCCGCCACGCACCACGAGGATGACGTCGAGCGGATGGCCGGCGGCGGCGTGCTGGTTGAGCTGCTCGATGGCCTGGGCCACGGTCTCAGCAGCCCCGTCCCCCTGGACCTTGGCAGGTGCCAGCAGCGCGTGGACGTGGGGGCTGCGGCGTGAGAGGACGTTGAGGACATCCTGGAGGGCAGCAGCACCCTTGCTCGTGACCACACCGATGCTGAGCGCGAAGCTCGGGATCGGTCGCTTGCGGGCCTGCTCGAAGAGGCCTTCCTCGGTGAGCTCCTTCTTGAGCGCCAGGTACCGGGCGTGCAGGTCCCCCATCCCTGCCGGCTGCATGTGGCTCACGTAGAACTGGAAACGACCGCCGCGCTCGTAGAGGGACGCGTTGCCCCGGGCGAGCACCTCCATGCCATCCTCAGGCGTGAAGGAGAGGCGCTCACCTTGGCCGCGCCACATGACGCAGTCCACCTCGGCCTTGTCGTCCTTCATGCGGAAGTAGTGGTGGCCGCTGGAGTGGTGGGGGCCGGTGTAGCCGCTGAGCTCGGCTCGCAGCCAGAGGTCTTGGAGGACCGGCTGGCCCTCGAGCAGGTCCTTGACCGATCGGTTCAGCTCGGCCACGGTCATCACCGTGGCGTCCTTCGGGAGCCCGGGCTCGCTCACGGCGCCGGGATGGCCGTGGCCAGCATAAAGGGTCGGGAGAGGTGGGCGGAACTTCCCTCTGTCACCACGGTGGCCCACGAGAAGCTATGCCCCCAGGAGCGTAAGGATGTTCGAGCGTGCCCTTCACCGGGCGCCTCGTCTTCTCCCCTTCTGCGGCACGGGGCGGTGCCGCAACCCTGGATGCCTGAGCCTTGCGGCCGCAGGCCGCAACCCTTACCCGGCCAGCGGCGCTGGCCCGGGTGTGGACGTACCGCTCTCGGCCGAGCGCACCATCTTGGACGGCGAGCAGAAACTCACCCTCTGGGTCGAGGGCCAACCCCACGTCGTCGATCCGCCTCTCCGGCCGTACTGCTACGCACGCACACCCTTCGACCGGGGTCCCATCGACCAGCAGCCAGCCGTGGTCCGGCCGCTCTCATCCCTGCGCGAGGAGGAGTGGTTCCGAGCGGCGTTCCGCAACGTGCGCGAGCTCGCCAGGTACGCCCACCGGCGCCCCGAAGACGAGATCGCGGAAGCCCACATCCCCTTCGTCCACCGCATCCTGTTGGATGAACCGGACTTCTTCCGGGCGTGGCCCAACGGGCCGCCGCGCGTGCTCACCTTCGACATCGAGCAGCTCACCACAGGCAAGGGGTTCCCAACGGGCGAGGATCCCATCATCAGCATCGCGTGGGCCTTCGGCGAGGAAGACCCGGCCTGCGTTCTCGGCGACGGGGAGGACGATCGCGATGTGCTCGAAGCCTTCCTGGCCGCCCTGGAGCGCTACGACCCGGACATCCTGGCAGGCTACAACGTAGCCGGCTACGATCTTCCGCGCGTGCTCGACCGCCTCTCCCACCACGGCCTGGACCCCACCCCCTTGCACAGGGAGGGCGGCCGGATCGACGAGGCGCGCTGGGGCTCGGGCAAGCGCCTGGTGGGCCGCGTGCTCTACGACGTGTACGGCTCCGTGCGCGCAGACCAGACCCTGGCCGGCATCAAAGACCGCAAGCTGGCCACCGTGGCCCAGTGGCGCGGCATCGACGTAGTTGACGAGGACGCCTCGGACACGCGATCGCTCGTGGGCACCGAGCGCCTGGCCCGGTACAACGAGTCCGACGTGCGCGCCACCCGGGCCATCGGGCAACCCTACCTGGACAACCTCATCGAGCTGGCCAGCTTCTACGGGGCCCCGTTCCAGACCGTCGCCGAGGCCACGGCCAACTTCCACGCCACCACCCTCCAGGGCCGCATCATGGTCCAGCAGGGTGTCATCTCGGACGGGCGCAACGACCAGCGCTACCCCGAGCTCTACGAGCAGACCGGTGGCGAAGGGTTCGTGGGCGGCATCGTGGAGATCTACCAGCGCGGCCTCTTCCGCCCCATCACCCACGTGGATTTCGCCTCCATGTACCCCAGCATCCTGGTCGCACTCGGGGCAGGGGCGGACAACACGCGCTACCACGGCACCCTCCAGCCGGGTCCCTACGAGGCCCGCCGAGAAGGCGAGCGGCTCGAGCTGCTCATCCCCGACCCGGCGCGCAAGACGCGCCACCGCGTGACCATCCAGGGGCGCTCGGAGCTGGCCATCCAGCTCGGCGAGCTCCTGGACCACCGGCTCGAGCTCAAGCAGGTCATGAAGGACGCTGGCGACGAGCACGCGCGGCAGCGAGCCAGCAGCCAGCAGGGCATGATCAAGGTCATCCTCAACTCGGTCTACGGTGTGATGGCCAGCCGACATGCCCGCTACGCCAGTTTGCCCGTGGCCATGGCCATCGTGGGCACAGCGCGTCACCTCATCCGGGAGGTCGAGGACGCGCTCGGGGAGGCCAAGGTGGAGACGGACACCGACGGGGTCTACGCGGACGGGCTCGTGGATCCGCGACCCATCGAGGCCCGCGTCAACCGGTTCGTGGAGGAGGCGCTGGGCGGGGAGCCCGTGCTCCGCGTGGACGCTGACGTGTACCAGGCGGGCTGGTTCCACGAGGGGAAGAACTACCTGCTCCTCCACGAAGACGGCCGGCTCGAGGCCCACGGCGTCGCCTTCAAAGGCTCCAGCCGCGCACCCCTGTTCGACAAGGCCCTGGACCGGGTCGCCAGGGCGCTTCTCAACGGCCGCAAGGACGTCGACGAGGTCGCCAGCCAGGCCCTGGACCTCTCAGCCTACGAGCCGGATGACTTCATCATGCGGGTGCGCCTGGGCAAGCAGCCAGGGGACTACGCTGCTGAGAACCATGTCGCCCCCCAGGTCGCTCGCGCAGCCCAGCGCAAGGGACGGGAGGTCTCCAAGGGTGACCAGATCCCGTACATCAAGACGAGCGACGGCTACGACGTGCCCACCGCCCAGGCCTTCCAGCGCCTGGACGAAGCCTACTACCTGGAGCTGCTCTCCAAGCTCTTGGGCCGGCTGGGCATCGAGGCGCGCCCGGCGGATCAGATGAGCCTGGCCGAGTTCCTTTGATCGCGTCGACCGGTTCCAGTGGATGGGCCGGGAGCAGGTGGAAGCACGCTGGTGTAATGGTGCCAGCTGAACGCCTGCCCCTTACGAATCGCAACGGTTAATGCCCCCACCCGCTGTCGTTCACGCGGATGGGATGCACCAGCCGCACTGAGTTCGAGCTAGATGGGGAGATGTTGGTCAGACGTATGCGCCTCTACGAGGGCGGACGCCTGGCCAGCGAGTCAACGTGCCTGATCCCGGTGCCCGTGATGTGACCTGGCCCCTGGTTTTTCGAGGCACCAACCAGAACCAACTACCTCCCCCAGGGCGTCGTTTGGCATGACCGTCCATGCCGCCGCCCTCTCGATCCTGGACCCCGGGCCTCCCCGTCTTGCTGGCCCTCGCGCTGATGCTGGGACCCTCGTTGACGTTGACCACCGCCAGCGCACAGGACTCAGGGGGCGGCACAGGGCAGGCCCTCTTCGATGTCAGGGTGCATGCCGACCGGTTCGGCCCCGACCAGGACGTCACGTACACCATCCAGTACAACGGTGGGAGCCACTGGGCGGGCCAGGCGAAACACACGGTCTACCGGGTCGAGGGGGAGACCCTCGACCCGATCTTCATGCGAGGGCCTGGACGCGAGAGCTTCGACGAGGGGCAGAGCCGAGACGCGATCTGGTTCAAGAAGACTGATGCGGGCGAGCGTGCCCCTGCCGGCACGTACGTCATCGAGTTCTCATGGACGGATGGGAACGGAAGCTCGGCCAGCGAACACTCCCCGCAATTCGAGATCACAACGGATGAGAACACGTCCACCGAGATCACGATCCACTCCCCGCGCCCTGACGGGGTCTACGCCGAGAGCGACGTCGTCCCCGTGGATGTCGAGGTGCGCAGCGAGTTCCGCCTCGACGCCGTGACCATCCTGCTGGATGGAGAGGCCCTCTTCGCCCGAGACAACCTCCAGACGCGCGCGTTCAACTACTCGTACGAGATCGATCCGCCGCTCGGGGACCACCGACTCTCGGTCAACGCGACCCTGGCTCGGGATCAAGCCGTCGATCAGCGCTACACAGTGGTCCACCACGTCTTCACGATCGTAGAGCGCTACCCGTCCGAGGGGCCGCTGGAGGTGGGAACCGATCGGCCCGCCTACCGCCCTGGCGATCTTGTCACGATCCATGCACGCAACCGCGGGGGTACGAACCTGAGCGGCCAGCCCAACGTCACGGTCTGGACGATCGAGGACGGGGAGCGCACCAAGACCCCCTTCCACCACCGGGGCGCCTTCCAGGTGCTCCAGCCAGGCGAGGCCGAACGGTACCGCTGGGACCAGCTCGACCACAGGGACGAGCCGGCCCAGGAAGGGCGCTACCGCGTCATCGTGCACTGGGGGACCAGCGCGACCGGGACGGCGGACTTCACCATCTCGACCAACGCCACCGACCCGCCCCACGAGCCTCCGCGCGAGCCCGAGCCTGAGCGCGAGCCCCGGCCCGAGCCGGATGCGCGCTTGGAGCTCCACATCCGCGCCCCCGCGCCGGGATCAGCCCACACGGGCGAGGTGCAGTTCGTCGTAGAGATCAGCAAGCCGGGTGCCACGCGCATCCAGCTGGACGTCCAAGATGGCGAGGCCAGCAGCCAGGCCGAGAAGCGGTTCGACGAGCCGTTCGTCGGTACCTTGCGCCATACCGTGGATCTGGATGGTTCGCGCTCGGCCAACTACCGGGCAGCCATCACAGCAGACGGTCCGGGAGGCCAGGCCACGGCTTGGACGTGGTTCCGGCTGGGCACCGGCCAGGACACCAGCCCACCGAGCCTGGACGTGCGCTCGCCCCAGCCGGGCCAAGACGTCGCCAGGATCTTCCCTGTGATCTTCCACGCCGAGGACGACGTCGGCATCGCGTACGCCGAGGCCTACCTCGGTGACGAGCTCGTGGGTCGCCAGAGCTGGCCGCACCCCATCCCGGCCGGCGCGATCCCGGTGCGAATCCCGGCGGACATGACCGGCGAGCAGCGGCTCCGCGTGGTCGTCTACGACGCCGGCGAGCACACCGACGAAGCCACGATCCAGATCACCGTGGGCCCCGAGCGCCCCGCCTGCCTGCAGGTGCTCGAGCACGCCGAGCGCGTGCTCCGTGAACAAGGGCCTTCCAGCCAGGCCCCGCGCCACGTGAACGCCACGTACGCCCTCGATCGGCTCTGGGAGTGCCCCACGCACACCGACCAGGCCCCTGGCCGCGCCACCCAGCGTGATCAAGTGGCCTACCACGTGCGAGGGCAGGGCCTGGCGGAGATGGATCTAGATGGCGAGCGCATCTTCGACAGGATCCAAGCCCGCCATGGGGACGAGGACAGCAGGGTCCAGGTCCACATGCGCGGCGAGATCGTCGTCGTCCGGCCAGATCAGGCTGGGTCCATGGAGCTCGACTTCAACGGCACCTGGGTGGCCACCCAGCGCGGCGGCCACGTGGTCCTCGAGCACCCGGCCACGGGTCAGCGGTTGCTCGTGACGGTCGTCGACGGTGCCCCGCACCTGCTGGGCAAGCGACTGGTGGCTGAGCTCAGCGAGCGCGGCCACGTGGTCACGCGTCCCATCGGGGACACGAACGAGGACGAGCGCGTCGTCGATGCCATCGTGGACGGGCGCGTGGGCGCCGAGGTGGACGCCCGGAGCGAGCAGGCCCCCGAGGCGGTCAGCTACGGGGATCTGAACCTCTCCATCAGCGCCGGCAGCGAGCGCATCGCGGCCACGGTCTCCAGCCCCGACCACCAAGGCCGCACCGTCGTCTTCACGGTGGACCCGGACACCCCGATCGGGCAAGGCGTGGAGGTCACCATCGACGGCGAGGCCATCGAGCAGGCCAGCTCGCTCGAGGATGTCCTCAACCCCCACGACGACGAGGGCGAGAGCGAGTACCTCATCGTCGAGGCGCAGGGCGAGACCAAGGTGCTGGTGAGCTTCGGTCACTTCAGCACGCGAGAGCTCGTCATCCAGGCTGCTGGTTTCGCCGAGCCCTTCCTGACACCTCTCGCCGTGATCGCCTCGGCCGTGGTGGTGGGTGGTGCGGTGGTGGTGCTTTTCCGGCGGCCATGAAGCTTATGGTCGTTGGAACGGCTCGGGGGTCTCCGTGGTAGCGTGATCCCATGACCACTCCCCGAGTCAGCGGCATCCACCATATCACCTGCATCGCCGGAGATCCCCAGCGCAACCTGGACTTCTACGCCGGCACCCTGGGCCTCCGGCTGGTCAAGCGCTCGGTCAACCAGGACGATCCGGCCACCTACCACCTCTTCTACGCGGACGCCGAAGGTCGACCCGGCACGGACATCACGTTCTTCCCGTGGCCCGGGGGGCGCCGAGGTAAGCAGGGCACGGGCCAGGCCACCGAGGTCGCCTTCGCCATCCCACCGGACAGCCTGGAGGCCTGGCAGGAGCGGCTGACCGAGGCTGGCGTGCGCGTCGAAGGCCCCACCAAGCGCTTCGGCGACGACGTGCTCACCTTCCAGGACCCCGACGGCCTCCCCCTGGCGCTCGTGGCCGATCCCCAAGCCCACCAGCGCCCGTTCACCCCCTGGGAGCCTGGCCCCGTCCCGAGCGACGAGCAGATCCGGGGCTTCCATGCTGCCCGCGTGCTCGAACGTGATCTCCAGGCCACCGCCCAGGTGGCCACAGACGTGCTCGGCTTGGAGCTCGTGGACGAGGAGGATGGCTGGCAGCGCTACCAAGGCAGCGATCACAACGGCGGCATGCTCGAGCTGCGCGCCAACGAGAACGCCCCGCGAGGAACCGGTGGGCTGGGCACGGTGCACCACGTGGCCTGGAACGCAGGCGACCAGGAGGTCGAGGGCCAGCTGCGCGAGCTGGCCCTCCAGGCGGGGCTAAGCCCCACCCAGTTCATCGACCGGTTCTGGTTCACATCGGTGTACTTCCGCGAGCCCGGGGGTGTACTCTTCGAGCTGGCCACCGAAGAGCCCGGCTTCACCGCCGATGAGCCCCTGGAGACCCTGGGTGAGCGCCTCGTGCTGCCACCCTGGCTGGAGGACGACCGCGAGAAGATCGAGAGCATCCTGCCAGAGCTCGAGCTCCCGTACCCCAGCTCGACAGACGCGGAGCGTGGCTTGGGTGCCTGATGCCGGGCAAGGGGCCAAGCAGGGAGCCGGGCAGGAGGCCAACCTCACCTTCGAGCACGTCTTCGAGCCAGGCGATAGGGACCCCGATGAATCCTCCGGTGGCGGCGTCACCCTGCTCCTGCTCCATGGCACCGGCGCGGACCAGCACGACCTTCTCCCGCTCGGCCACGTCCTTGCTCCGAACACCCCGATCCTCAGCCCGCTCGGCAAAGTGCGTGAGCAGGGCCTGCCCCGGTGGTTCGAGCGCCTCGAAGAGGGCGTCTTCGACGAGCAGAGCATCCGGGAGCGAGCCGCCGAGCTCGCAGCCTTCCTGGAAGAAGCCGCCGAGCACTACGGTCTCGACCCGGACCGGTTCGTGGCCATCGGCTTCAGCAACGGCGCCAACATCGCCGCCAGCCTGCTGCTCCTCCACCAGGGAAGCTTGGCAGGCGCGGTGCTCCTGCGCGCCATGACGCCGCTCGAGCCGGATGTGCTGCCGGATCTCCAGGGTGTGCCGGTCTACATCGCTTCCGGCGAGCAGGACCCGCTGATCCCGCG
>CAYNEI010000066.1:0-12304 GCA_964396185.1 uncultured Thermoplasmatales archaeon | reverse complement strand
GGCGAAATCATCCTCTGGGCTGGCCTCTGTGAAGTCAGCCGTCGTCTTGAGGACGTACGTAGTATCGCCGTCTCCGGGCGAAACCGTATCGCCGAACGTTCCTGGCGCTTGGGCAGTCGCCGTGGGGGCGAATGCGACAGCTGTGGCGAGTGCCACAAGCGCCACGAGTAGCTTGTTGTTGAAGCGTGTGTTCATGGTTTGCATCTCCTACACCGCAGTTCAGAAGCCCCCGCAGGGTGGCGGGATGAGCTCCTGCTCTACACCTTGCACATCGGCATCCTCCACTTAAGCGTTTGCAAGCTGGTATTGTGAACCGCTCCCGATCCGGCCGCCAGGTTTGGGACGGGTCTGTATCGATTATTCCCTCCCTGTAGAGGGACATTGTTATTCATCCAAAAGTGACGATATCCCCTCGACCGAGAATGTCAATGGGTTGCAGGTGTAACCATCTGGTTGCATCCGTCTCCGAGTGGTTGCACCAGCACCGGCTAGTCGGCAGGGATCGGCGTCGGCGCCATATCTGTACGCAGGGACCCGGGTGGAGCCGGCTCGATCCCGCGATGCAGCCGCTGCTCAAAGAGAGAAGGGAGAAATGAGAAGAGAAGGGAAAGGGGAGAGGGAGGAGGGCGCGTGAGCGCCCTCTACGGGGTTCCAGGGTCAGCTCGCGCCGCCGCCCTGCTGCTCCATGTAGAAGTAGGCGCCCACACCGATCACCGCGAGCACGATGAGGATGATGATCACCCAGGCGAGCGCGCCCAGGCCATCACCGTCGGGGTCATCGCCCTCTGCTTGCGTGGTCGTGTAGGACCAGGAGCGGGACTGCTGGTTGCCGCCGGTGTCCTCGACGGTAGCCGTCAGGGTCACCATGTCGCCGGCCTCGACGGTGTCGGGCAGGGTCGCGGTGAGCAGGCCGTCCACGTCGTCGAAGTTAACATCGAGGCTTGTGCCATCCATGGTGATGGACTGGCTCGCGATCAGACAGCTCCCCTGTTGGACGGTCACGCGGATCTCGCGGTCGACGGGCACGTTGGTGGCGCCGTCGGCCGGTTCGACGTTGGTGATCGCCGGTGGCTCAGCGCATTCAGGCACTTCGACGATGAAGCTCCAGGTCTTGGACGTTTCGACGCCCGAAGCGTCTGAAACCGTGGCTTGGACCGTGTGGTCGCCCTCGTCTAAGGCCTGGGCCGGGATGTAGCTGAACCCGGTCTCGCTCACGGTGAGTTGGCCCATGCTCGAGGTCACGGTGGTGCCATCGACGGTGAGCTCGAACGTGGAGGTGTCCACCTCGCGGTTGTCCGACCAGTCCGCCGCGATCTGCGGCGTCACGGCCTCGATGGTCCCAGTTGGCTCCTCGTCCGTGATGGTGGGCCCAGCGACATCCGCGCCGTTGGCGAACTCGCTGAAGCTGGGGATCGTAGACCGGTACTCAACCGGGTCGTCATCCTCGTCTCCGATGATCTCCGTGTCCTCGAAGTCCCACTTGGCATCGAGGAAGTGGAGGAGACCCACGGCTGCGGGTCCCCCGTCGCCGATGTCGGCTTGGCTGGCTTCCCACTCCAGGGTGCCGCCAGCGATGCCGCCTTCGATCTCATCCCCGTTCTCGTCGAGGAGTTGGAGGCCGAAGTACTGCCAGGCGCGGAAGCCGTTCTCGCTGGCTGCCGGGGTGCCTGCCGGTGGGCTGGACCCGTGGTTGTTGAGCACGATCGAGCAGCGGGTGCAGTCGATGGCGAGCTCGAGTTCGATCAGGTTGAAGCCGTCCGGGAGCCCGAACGTGATGCGGAGCAGGTCGCCTGCCTCTCCGGTGAAGGTTTGGCCGAGGCGGACGTTGATAGCGCCAGAAGCGCCACCACTCCCGCCGCTCTGCCCCCCGCCGCCACTTCGGGTGACCTCGAAGTACTTGGCGTCGCCTTGGAGCTCGCTGATGACGTCGCTCCCGGTGTTCACGAGGAAGGTAAGCCAGAAGTTGCCGCTGCTCAACTCTCCAGGGTCGATGGTGACGCGCCATTGGAGGGTGAGTTCGCCGTCGTTGTAACCGTACCCGCCAGTCGCGTCGTCGAGCGTGTAGCTGGACCCAAGAAGCTCTGGTCGATCGTAGCCGTACCCACGGTCTGCAGTAAACTCGTAGCCCGGATGTGTTACGACACAGTACCCTTGCGGATCGGCAGTACAGAGATCGTAGCCGTAACCGGCGAGGTTACCAGGCGTCCCACCCACGAACTCGATTGCGGTGAGCGCACTGCCTGTGTCGGTAACCAGGTTGGCAGAGCCGGAGGGACAGGAATCGAGGTGATCGCCGCTGTCGCACGTAGCGTCTGCTACGACTGTCGGATCGACCTTGGCTGATATGGCTGGCCCAGCATTGTCAGTTTCTTCAACGACGGCTCTCACAGACTGAACTGGGAGCCTCTCATCTTGGGGGATACCCACGGAAACGAGGAAGGTTACCGAGCTGTCACTCGTGGTGATGTTGTCATCGGACGGATCATCGATCGTGATGGAGACCCCGCGGGCCTCTTGGAATAGTCCGAGCAACAATGCTGAAGAGAGGATGAGCACTCCAGCGAACGACAGGATTCGAAGACGCGTGGTGTTGTTTCCCATTGGTCAGCCCCTCGGGTTGCGTCGGCAGAAACCCGGGGTCTTACTTCAACCTTTCAGTTCCGTTAGGGTCGACTAAACCAAGCTATAGCTTGCCACGGCAAACAACGGTGGAAGCAGGTAGAGAGCCACGTATGCGGGATGCCCGCGGGAGGCCAGCCGGCCCACGCCCAGGCTGGCGAGCAGGGCAAGCGGGGCTGCAGCGGTGGACATCGCCAGGCGCAGCGTGTGGGCGTCCCGCGTCCATGCTGCCGCGACGAGGATCGCTGCCGCCATTGCAGCCGAGGCCCAGACCAGATGGCGCCGTGGCGAGCTCGATGCGGTGATCGTGGTCAGGCCCAGCGCTGCGAACGTGGCGAGAACGGCCAAGGCGGCCAGGGCGACGGCCGTGAGCATGCCCTTCTGGACCGTGTCTGGCTCAAGCCGGCCTGTAGCGGTGTTGATGAGGAGCAGCAGGGCCAGCGCGAGGGCTGGGATGAGCAGGGCGAGCTGGGTGGCGGTTCGCAGGGTGCCGGTGGTGGGGTTGGCGGGTTGGAGGTGAACGAACAGGAGGGCGGCAGCACCCGCCAGGATGAGGCCAGTCGTCGGGAGTGCGAGGATCCATCCGGCCAGCACGGTGGCGGCTACGGCGATGAGAGCTGAGAGCCAGCCAGGGGGTCGCGCGAGCGGTGTTGGGGGCAGCAGCAGCCAGATCGCCGGCACGAGGCTTGCGATCAGCAGGCTGCCGGGAGTGGCGTGGATCATGGGCCAGGCGGCCACGGTGAGGCCCGCGATGCCGGCCAGCCCGCCACGGTCGGTGATGAGCAGGGTCGCCCAGATGGTGGTGGCGGTCAGGGCGAGGACCACGAGGGCGTGCGCGGCGGTGCGTTGGAAGATGAGCAGGTCGGCCACGGCGGCCAGGAGCAGCACCGCGCCGGCCAGCAAGGCCCAGTGGGGGTCTTGCTTGAAGCGCTGGGCGGGTTGGGTGAGGGTGGCCTGGGCGGTGCCCGTGGTCATGGCGCCTCCCCCAGCAGGGCCTCTAAGGGGGCGGCTTGGCTGCGAGCCGGCCCCTCGGTCATGAGCTCGTCCATGCGGCGTGATCGGATGGATTCGACGGCGAGGATGGCGGCTGCGATCACGAGCGCGGTGGAGATGAAGACGATGCGCAGGGAGAAGCCGAGCTCGGTGCGCGGGATGAGCGAGTGGCCGAAACCGCTGAGTAGCGTGAGGTTGGCGGCTAGCTCCACCAGGGCGAGCCCGAGCGCGGTGCCGAGGATCGAAGCGGCCGTGCCGACGAGCAGGAACTCCTTGATGGCCCGGTTGCGAAGTGCGCTGCGGTCGCTGCCGATGGCGGCCAGGGTGCCGATGGTCTTGGTTCGCTCCTCGACGTCGCGGCGCACGGCCACGAGCACGACGAGCGCGCTGTGGAAGACCGTGACGATGACGATGAGGGTCACGGCGGTGTTGAAGTTCTCGAACGTGTCGCCCAAGAAGGCCTGCAACGGGTCGAGCTGGGTGTCCGGGCTGGCGGGACCGCCGCCGCGTCGCTGGGCGAGCAGCTCTGCGATGGTGGGTTCCTCGCTGCCGTCCGGGGTTGGTCCGTCGCTATCACCACCATCGCCGCCGCCGTCGCCGTCTTCCCCGTCGCCGGTGCCGGGGTCGTCATCCGGTCCTGTGGTGTTGCCATCGTCCGGATCCGGATCGGTGTCGGGGTCGTCGGGATCGGCGGGATCCCCGGGACCGGCGGTGTCCGGGTCGCCAGCGGTGACCCGGAGGGCGCTCTCGCCCGAGCCGATGGTGTGGACGCCTTCTACGAGCTCGAGGGTGAAGCTGATGCGGTCGCGCTCTCCGGAGAGCAGGCTGGTGCGCGTGGTGTTGGTGAGGTTCCCGTTCACGGGGATCTGCACCATGCCGTCGAAGGCCGCGCCCCCGATGTTCTCCACGATGGCGGTGGCTTGCCAGGGGCCGGGGTCGATCTGGGTGGGCCCGGCGATCGACGGGAAGATCAGATGCGGGGCGTGCAGGTGGCCGCGCTCGACCACGAGCACGGAGCGCGCACCTCGGCCGTCGGGACCATTGGCGGTGAGGGTGTGGTTGCCCACCTCGTCGGGCACGAAGCGGGCCTCTCCCTGGGCATCCGTGGTGACCTGCTCTTCGAGCAGCGTGAGCTCGACGCCCTCGGCGGGCTCTTGGTCCCGGTCGGTGACGCGCACGGTGAGCTCGGTGTCCACGATGGTGGCTCGCCGGGTGTCCAGCTCGTAGGCGGGCTCGCCTGGGGTCACGGTCTGGCTCGGGTTGACCTGGAGCTCGAACGCGCCTGTGCCTGGCACGCGGAACGGGATCTCCACGGTGGCTGTTCCCCTGGGGCCGACTTGGGTGAAGGCGTCTGCAGCCGGCAGGGCGTTGACGCGTAGGGTGAGCTGGCGTGAGCGCGTCTGGTCGTCGAAGTTGACGAGCTGGATGGTGGCGGTGGCCTGCTCGTGGGGGAGCGGCTGGTCGGGTTGGATGGTGAGTCCGGTGACCTGGAGGCCAGACGGGATGCTTGGCGTGAGGCCTGCGGGGAGCGCACTGGGGTCCTCGCGGTAGCGCACCAGGTTGACGACGCCGGGTGGCAGGCTGGCCAGCTCACGGGCGGTGTCCAGGTGAACGAGCAGCTCGTCAGCGAGCAGGCCCTGGGCCTTGGCGATGCCCACGATCTCCACGGGCACCATGGCGGCGTGGTAGGAGGCGGGCACGTGGATGCGATCGCCCGGCTCGGCATCCAGCACGCGGGCCAAGCGGTGGCCGAGCACGGCTTGCCCGGGCTCGTGGGGTGGGTCGCCCTCGGTTAGAGTGGCACCATCCATGCGGGCCAGGTTGTCCCAGAGGATGCCTCTGGCCATGACCGCGCGGCCCTCGAGCACCGTGGGGGCGAAGATCTCGGGGCTGGAAGCCACATAGCCGTCGGTGTCACCCATGTGCTGGCCCAGGAAGGCCGAAGCGGTGCCTCTGAGGGGGTTGCCGGTGGTGGTCGCCAGCACGTTGGCATCCGTGCCCTCGGTGCCGAAGACCTGGTTGGGCATGTCCACGGCCCCGAAGATGACCCCCAGGCTGGCGGCCAGGATGGCTGCGGCCACGGCCAAGGGGACCAACGTGCGCCAGGAGGTCAGCGTGGGTCTCAGCCAGGCCGGGAGGTTGCCTGGCGGGTCGTCTTGCTGGAGATCGCTGACCTCGAGATCCCGTGATGCGGCTCTAACAGGCGGGATGAGCCCGATGGCCCCACCGCCGAGCGTGGCGGTGAGCGCGAACGCGGCGTGCGAGAGCGGCAGGGCGAGCGTGGCCTGGCCAGCGCGCGCCACGAGCTCGATCGCACCGAGCGTGACGCCGATACCCACGAGGTGGCCGGCGATGAGCAGTGCCGTGCCGCGCCCGGCGACCAGGCGCTGGACCAGGCCCTGGTCGGCGTACAAGCGCAGCGTGGCGAACGAGGATCGCTTGGCGCGCAGCTCGAGCGAGATGAACGCGCTGGTGAGCATGCCCACCACCAGCGTGGAGGCCAGCACGGTCACGCGCACGGCCGAGATGAGCTGGTCAGCACCGTCCTGGTAGAACGCGAACGTGGCCGGCGCCTCGCCCACGATGAACCCCTCGTCCTCCAGGCTGGCTGCCAGCTTGGGGGTGGGGTCGGTGTAGACGGCGATGTGCGCGAACGGCGCGCTGGGCCCGCCCAGGCGGAAGAGCGTGCCGTTGGAGACGGCCAGCCAGGTCTCAGATGCGCCCGGGAGGGCATCAGCGCGTTGGACGGTGAGCTCTCCAGCCCGGGTGGTGAGCTTGGCGCCGTCGCTGAGCCCCGAGGCTGGCGCGGCTCGGGCCAGGGAGTCGTTGGTCACAGCGCCTGTGCCGGCGCGCACAGCGTACCAGGTACGGTTGTCGGTGTGTGTGGTGGCCAGCGCGTAGCTGGCTGGCTCGGGCAGATCACGTGGGTGGAAGCTCTCCCCGTCCGGGAGCGTGGCGACGAGTTCGGTGCCCTCGAGATCAGCCGCGATGGTGTCCTGGGCGTCCTTGAGCCCGCTGACCGCTGCCCCCGCGACGAGCGCGTAGCTCACGGAGACGCCGATGGCCAGGATGGCCAGGATGGCTCGCTTGTTGAGCGAGAAGACGAACCCGGGGACCAGCCCCATCTGGTCGACCAGGCTCGACCCCCGACAAATACGTTGTGAACCCCTGGTGGTGCCAGGAGGGAGGACCACGCACGTTTATGGGCACAGGCCCCTTGGTCGAAGCGTGCCCGCCGTCCGCGTCGACCGCGTCTCGAAGACCTACGACCACGTCACCAACGTCCTCGATGAGGTCACGTTGAGCGTGGACCCCGGCGAGGTCGTGGTGCTCATGGGCCGCTCGGGCTCGGGCAAGACCACGCTTCTCAACCTCATCGCCGGCTTGGACGAGCCGACCCAGGGCCGCGTGCTCGTGGACGGCACGGATCTGGCCGAGCTGGACGAGGAGGCCCTCACGCGGCTGCGACGAGACCAGGTGGGCATCGTGTTCCAGCGCTTCCACCTGATCCCCGAGCTCTCGGTGGTGGAGAACGTGGAGCTGCCCATGAAGCTGGCCGGACGCAAGGATGCCCGCGAGCGAGCCGAGCGCGTGCTGGGCTTCTTCGGCGTGGACCACCGGGCATCAGCCTTCCCAGCTACGCTCTCGGGAGGCGAGACCCAGCGCGCCGCGATGGCCAGAGCACTGGTCAACCACCCCGTGGTGCTCCTGGCCGACGAGCCCACCGCCAACCTGGACGAGGACAACGCCCTGCGAGCCTTGGAGGCGCTACAGCGCGTGGCCCAGCGCCTGGGCACGGCGGTGCTCGTGGCCACGCATGATCCGCTGGCACGGGATGCCGGCGACCGGGTGCTCCATCTCAAGGATGGTCGCATCGTGCAACGCGAGACCCCGGGCGCAGAGGGGGAGGAAGAAGAAGGGCTCAGGCCATCGCTCGAGCCACCGGCTCCCGGAGAGCCCAGGCCAGGCCCAAGCTAGCCAAGCCCAGCGACACAAGCGCGGCGTTCATCGCCGTGATGGGTACGCCCAGGAAGACGTTGAGCACGTACACGGTGCCCGGTTGGATCGTGAGGGCCACGATGACGCTGACCGCCAGGAACTTGGCCCAGTCCAGGCCATCCACCAGCGCCCAGGTCCACGTCAGCCCCGGAGCCCAGAGGATGAGTGTTCCCAGGATGAGCTGGACGACGTCGACCACGGGGCAGCGATAGAGCGGGGACAGATAAGGGGTTGCATCCCCGGGCAACGAGCCTTATGTATTATGAGGTGTATACGATTGTGTATGGCAACTGGTGTCGTCCAGTTCCGGGAACCGACGGAGACGCTTGCCTACCTGGAGGGCAAGGGGATCAACCCGAACCAATTCGCCCGAGAGTCCTTCCAGGCGATGGTGCGCAAGATGCGGATCGAGGAGAGCATGGATGAGCTCTCGAAGGTCCAAGCCAAGCTACCTCGCCCGATCGAGGAGATCATCCGAGAGGACCGGGATTCTCGATGACCGTCGTCGTCGACGCCAGCGCGCTCATCCGACCCGCAGCCGAGGAGCGACGCCATGGCGGGGAAGATCCGCTGAAGCTCGTATTCGCCCATCTCGGGTCACGGTTCGGGTTGTCCG
This sequence comes from uncultured Thermoplasmatales archaeon, assembly GCA_964396185.1. GTDB lineage: Archaea > Thermoplasmatota > SW-10-69-26 > SW-10-69-26 > SW-10-69-26 > CAYNEI01. Next base: position 4,077 of record CAYNEI010000066.1, on the reverse strand, counting down.
CTCCGGCGCTCATCACCTGGGAGGTGGGCAACGTGATCCACAAGAAGTTCCCCGGCCAGTTCGGCGGGAACCCGGAGGTGAGGGACCGCGTCGTGCATTTCATGCTTCGCGATGTCGAGCTCGACCAACCCGACCGGGCTGCGATCGAGGCGACTGCTCGGATCGTCGATGAAGAAGGCCTCACCTTCTACGACGCATCCTACCTCGAGCTTGCCCAACGCACGGGGGGGTTCCTGCTCACAGAGGACAAGCGTCTGCTCGAGTCCGCCCGAGCCGTGCTCGGCGTGGACTACGGGCTGGACATCGCTGGCGCGTTGGCCCACGTGCAGGACGGGGTGCTTTGAAGAGGGGCGCCGACATCCGAAGGTGAACTGAGATGCAGACGGTGACAGCCGAACTGACAGATCGACTTGTGATGGCGCTCGACGGGCTGGTCGAGCAGGGCTGGTACGCCGACCGCTCTGAGGCTCTGCGAGACGCCGTACGACAGTTGGTCCAGCGCAAGCAACTTGTCCGAGTCGAGCAAGCTGTCGACGAGGACATCCGCTGGGGACTTGGCGAGCCGTGAACTCAGACGGGTCGACCGCGTGGCTCCAACGCGATGAACCCTTCGACGCCCCGTTTCAAGACCCAGATCCGGCGGGCCAGACGCTTGCGGCCCGTGGCCTCGGCGAACTCAAGGTCCTCCTCCAGGTAGAGCACCAACTCACGAGCTTCCCGGAGCGTGAGCTCATGCCGTCGGAACTTCGTCAGCAAGGAATCGAGCCGGTCTTCGGAGAACCACCGGTGCTCCCCGAACTTCAACGGCTCTCCCCGTTCCGAGTCATCCGCCATCAAGGTCATCACTCTCATCTTCCTTGCTCTTAAAATATTCGTCGCTCGCGCCTGCATGTTTCGCCCTGCCCGAATCGGAATCCACTCGGCCTGGCGGCGTTGCTACCTCAAGCCATAGATCGTTGATCTCATCCTTCACGTTCTGTAGATCTCGACCTACCTGTTCGGAAGATTTCTCGGCCTGCACCATGCGTTGCCACATCACGCCAAGCCGGACGAGGGGCGGTGCTGCGAAGGCAAGCGCTGCGATGGCTGCTGCCGCGATGGCGGCGATGGCGGCCCAGGTTCCGAGCGGTGGCACAGATACCGGTGGCGTCGTTGTCGCGTATATCGGTTCTCCAGGACGAGTGCCCAGCGCAGGCCTAGCCTCGTACCGGCAGCCCAGCCGCACGCCGTCGGCGAGCGCGCCCGCCCACCACGACCACCGCGCTCGCCGACCACAAGGCCAAAACCGAGGGAGCGGCTTGCCCTCCTGGTGCGAAGGGTCCCGTGGCGCGGCATCGGCGAAGGGGTCGGGCTCACCCTGGCCCTCATCTTCGTCTTCTCCGTCCAGTTCATCCCGCACCTGGGCACCTTCGAGGACCCACCGCCTGAGGACCAGAACCCGCTGGTGGGCCTGGGCGGGGCCATGGCCGAGTTCGTGAGCGGCGAGCGCGACGGCTACCCGTGGGCCATCCACGTGGACGAGCACTTCCACGCCTCCATGATCACGCGCACCCAGCAGGAGAACCGGCTCACCGGCTGGGCCCCCTACCAGGACAACCCCGGCACCCTGGACGGCTTCACCGGCATGCGCTCTGCCGTGCACGAGCGCGGCTACCACACCTTCTGGGCTGAGGCCGAGGAGCTCACGGGCTTGAGCCACTACGACCTGTACCGCTTCTTCCCGGCCGTCTGGATGACCTTCGTCGCCTTCGCGGTCTACGCGCTCATGCGCCCGAACCCTGCGGCCATCCCGGCAGCAGCCTTCGTGGGCCTCGTGCCCACCACGGTGCGCTTTTTGGGCACGGGCTTCCTCGTGCCCATCGGCTTCTCCATGGCCTGGCTGCCCGTGGTCGCCATCCTGTTGGCTCCAGCGCGCAAGCGCGCGGTCACTGCTCTGCTCTTGCTCATGGTCACCGCCTGGGCCTTCTTCGTGCATCTGATCGCCGGGTTCGCCTGCGTGGCCATCCTGGGCATCGGCGCGCTTGCCTCCTCCGGCAAGGGGCGCCGCGCCACGCTCACGCTGCTCGCCCTCTCGCTTCTGCCCGTGGCCTGGCTCTACCGCACCTTCACAGGGGACGTGGAGGGCCAGGTGGCCCGCGAGGAGACCCTGCCCATCGACTGGTCGATCTTCGATAGCTTCGGGCTCATCCTGCTGGGCCTCTGGGCCCTCGGCCTGGCCCTTCTCGCCCTGGATCCACCTGAGGAGAACGCCGAGACCATCCAGGCCTTCGGCGGCCTGAGCGCGTTCGCGCTCGCGCTGATCGTGGGCGGGCGCGTGTTCGAATGGGGCACGTACGCCACTTATACGCGCTGGCACCCGCCGTTCTTCCTGGCCGCCGCCGTGCCAGCCGGCTACGGGCTTGCCGTCATCGCCCGGCGAGGAGGCCAGATCCTCTCCCTGGGTGCTCAGTGGGTCGGCAAGCGATGGCGCCCAGCCAAGCTCGCCGCACGCACCACGCCCCTGCTCGCCATCATCGCCGGCGTGCTCGTGACCACAACAGCGCTCTCCACGCCCGTGGGCCACCACACCGACGAGCAGTTCTACCGCGTCATGGACGACATCGTCTGGGCCGACTACCAACGCGCAGCCGAGGTGGCCGGCCCCGAGCACGAGGTTTTCCTGGCCCACCCGTGGCAAGCCCCGTTCTTCACCGAGATGACCGGCAAGATCCCCTACAGCGTGCTCCGGCCCGGCGGGCCACCGAGCAACAGCGGCGCATGGACCAGCTACCTCCAGGGCGAGCACGACCTGGCCTTCTACATCCTCAACGACATCTCGCTGGTCATCGGACCGCGCAACCCCTACCCCGGCGTCTTCGAGGAGCGCGCTCACAACGTCTGGACCCTCCCGGACGATGTGACCCGCGAGCTGGCTGAGATCCGTGCCGCCGAGCGGGCCGCCAAAGGCTAGCCAGCCCATGGCCCAGGCCCGCCTGGCTCCACCGCGAGCCGCGGATCGGCCTGCCGAGCGCGAACCTCGATGGCTTTAAGCCCAGCACAGGGCTCGGGGCCCAGGCATGACGCTGGCAGACACCCTCGGGGTCGCGCTCCGTCTGCGCGAGGCGCTGGCCCTCGGCCTGATCGTGGGCCTCATCGCGGCTGTGCTGGCAACACCGCGCACCATGCGCAAGCTCAGAGGCGCGGGCATCACCGGCAACGACATCCACAAGGAGGGTCGCCCGGAGGTGCCCGAGATGGGTGGGCTGGCGGTCTTCCTGGCCTTCAACGTGGGTGCGTTCACCGTGCTCGGGCTTGCCGACGTCACGCCCGCCGAGGAGTCGCTCATCCTGGCAAGCCTCGTCGTTGCGGCAGGCGCGTGCATCACGGGCGTGCTCGACGATCTGGTCGTGCTGCGCCAGCGCTTCAAGGCCTTCATCCCGTTCGCCTTCGCCGCCCCGCTGGCCTTGTACGTCCCCTCCACCGCCGTCGAGTTGCCGATCCTCGGCAGCCTGGATTTCGGCCTGGCCTACCCGATCATCCTCGTACCACTCGGGATCGCGTGCGCCTCCAACGGCTTCAATATGCTCGAGGGGTTCAACGGGATGGGCACGGGGCTAGGCATCATCCTGGCCGGTGCCCTCTCGGTCATCATCCTCGTGGACGGGAATCTCACAGGCCTCGTGCTCCTCTTCCCGCTCATCGGCGCTCTCGGCGGCTTCCTGTGGTTCAACGTCTACCCCTCACGCGTCTTCCCAGGAGACACCATGACCCTTCTCGTGGGCGCGGTCATCGCTGCGGCTGCCATCGTGAGCCAGGTGGAGTTCTGGGGTGCCCTGCTCTTCATCCCCCATGTCGTCGAGTTCCTGCTCAAGGCCAAAGGTGGCTTCGCTGCCGAAACGTTCGCCACCGGCATCCGGGACGGCCGGCTGCACTACGTGGGCCCCGTGCAGAGCCTCACCCACGTGGTCATGAAGCGTGCCCCCATGCCAGAGCCCAGGCTGGTGACCAGCTTCTGGCTCATGGAGATCGCCTACGTGGGCCTGATCCTCTTGGCTTTCCTGCTCCTGGGCGGGCCCCACAACTCGCCGCTGGTGTGAA
>CAYNEI010000065.1:4343-12500 GCA_964396185.1 uncultured Thermoplasmatales archaeon | reverse complement strand
TCATCAACGTCACGACCAGCGACCCGGACGGTGACGACTGCCAGATCCTCTCGAACTGCGAGGCCACCGACGAGCAGAGCTTCTCGTTCGGTGCCGACCTCGTCCCCCTCGAGCTCACCTTCGAACCCAGCGACCCCATCGCTGGCGACGACGTCATCTTCACCGCCCGCATCCGCAACGACGGGTCCTCGGACGTGGACGACCCCTTCGAGGTCGCCTTCTTCGTCGAGGGGGTCCAGGTGGGCGATGCCGTGGAGGTCGCTGAGCTGGCCTTCGCTGCCGAGACCGAGGTCGAAAGCCCGGCCTGGGACGCCGAGGCTGGCACGCACGAGGTCACCGTCGAGGTCGATGTTGGGGACGATGTCGATGAAGGCAACGAGACCAACAACGTGCTTGGGGACGTCGAGGTCCAGGTCACGCCAGCCACGCCAGATCTCACCCTCGACTTCCTCGTCGCCCAACCAGCCTTCCCCGAGGATGGCCAGGAGGTCACCTTCGAGGCCCAGGTGCACAACATCGGCAACGGATCAGCCGACACCACCACGGTGCGCTTCTTCGTCGATGGCACCACCCTGACCGGTGCTGACACCCCGGTACCCGAGCTGGATCCCGGCGAGACGTTCTCGGCAACCGTGCGGGAGTGGACCGCCACCACCGGGCGCCACACGATCACGGCCCAGGCCGACATCGATCGCAACGTGAGCGAGGCCAGCGAAGCCAACAACGAGGCCAGCCTGACGGTGGTGGTGGGTCCGGATCTGATCGCCGGGAACATCACCATGCAGCCCGCCGATGCCCAGACCGGGGACGATGTCACCCTGCACGCGACCATCACGAACGAGGGCCGAGCCATCGAGCAGAGCTTCCGAGTCCAGTTCCAGATCGACGGGGACGTCCACGGGAACGTCACGGTGCCCAGCTTGGACGCAGAGGAGAGCGTCAACGTCGCCAGCGAGGCGTGGAACGCCAGTGCTGGCTCTCACACCATCACCGTCGTCGCTGACGTTGCTGAGGCGATCAGCGAGGCCGACGAGGACAACAACGAGGCCGAGGAGACCGTGGAGATCGGCGAGGCCGAGCCGGACCTCACCGTCGCCGAGGCCCGGTTGTCCCCAGAGCGCCCGGCCTCCGGCGAGGACGCCCGGTTCGTGGCCACCGTGAAGAACCGAGGCAACGAGGGAGCCGGCAGCTTCCACGTCCGGTTCCTGGTGGACGGCGACCAGGTGGGCCAGGACAAGCAGGTCAACAGCCTGGGCCCCGGCCAGTCCACCGAGGTCACCAGCGACGCCTGGACCGCCGAGCGAGGCAACCACACCCTCACCGTCATCGCGGACGCTGAACAGCAGCTCACCGGCGATGCCATCGAGGAGGCCAACGAGGACAACAACGAGCTCGATCTCAACTTCGGCATCGGACCGGACTTGGTCGCGACCGACATCGCCTGGCCCACGGATGCCACAGCCGACAGCAACGTCGCCTTCGAGACCACCGTGACCAACGACGGCAGCGAGGCCGCCGGCGGGTTCACCGTCGAGCTCTTCCTCGACGGCGAGAGCCTCGGCGAGGCCACCATCGACGGCGTCGAAGCTGGTGCCACCGCGTCGGTGGAACACAACGCCACGGTCGCCGAGGGCAGCCACACCGTGCTGGCTGTCGTGGACACCGACGATGCCGTCGAGGAGACCAACGAAGCCAACAACGATCGCGAGGAGAGCTTCAGCATCGGCGAGGCCCAGCCCGACATCCTGGTCGAGAGCCTCACCGCCCCAAGCAACGCCCGAGCCGGGGACTCTGTCGCCTTCCTGGCCACCATCACGAACGCGGGCGATGCAGGCGTGGCCAGCTTCACCGTCAGCTTCCAGGTGGACGGCAACGCTCTAGGCACGCGCACCATCGATGCCCTTGGAGCAGGCGACACCGCCAGCATCTCAAGCCCACCGTGGGCTGCGACCCAGGGCTCTCATACCCTCACCGTCACCGCCGATGCCGACGATCAAGCCGCCGAGTCCGACGAGGGGAACAACCAGGCCTCCAAGACCTTCCAAGTCGACGCAGCCCAAGACGAGGACGAGGACTCCGGGCTCCCAGGCGAGCCCGACCTCACCGTCACGAGCCTCACCTGGACCGAGGCTCCCGCTGACGGGGATCGGCTCACGTTCCTGGCCACCGTGAAGAACGTGGGCAACGCAGCCGCTGGCTCCTTCACCGTCGCCTTCGAGCTCGGTGATGCCACGGATCTGGGCACGCGCTCGATCGAGGGGCTTGGGGCCGGGGCCAGCGCCACGGTCACGAGCACGTCCTGGACCGCCGCCGAGGGCGTGCATGAGATCGCAGCCGAAGCGGATGTCGACGATGCCGTCGCGGAGACCGACGAGGACAACAACACGCTCTCGGCCACGGTGGACGTCGAGGCAGCCGACCAAGACGACGACTCCGGCGAGAGCGAACGCGGGCCCGATTTGACCGTCACCACCATCTCCACAGGCGAAGAGACCCCCGAGGAGGACGATCAGGTGGAGTTCACGGCCCTCGTCCACAACCAGGGCGAGAGCGATGCCACCGCCTTCGTCGTCGCGTTCTTCCTCGACGACGAGCTCCTCGGCGAGAACAAGACCGTCGAATCCCTGGCCGCTGGTGGCTCGATCAACGTGACCAGCGATGCCTGGACGGCCATCGACGGCGAGCACACCGTGCGCGTTCACGTCGACGCGCTCGAGGAGATCAGCGAGACCGACGAGGACAACAACATCGAGACCACCACGGTCACCGTCGAGGGCTCCAGCGGCATCCCCGGCCCTGGAGCCATCATCGCGCTGGCCCTGCTCGCCACAGCGGCGCTCGCCACGCGCCGACGCGACCAGCGTTGATGGACCCAGGCCGTCCACGCGCAGCGGCCAGCACGCCGGATCTTGGGCCGAGAGGGTTGGTTTCCCACTCCAGTGCAAACGCAACGACCATACCTCCCCCGACCCATCGATGGGATGTGCGGAGGCTCGAACCCGCCGTCGAGGACCACGAGGCCCTGGCAGGGAGCCTGGAGACGCTGGCCTCACCCGTGCGGCTGCGGCTGCTCGAGGCCCTGCGCCGGCCCGTGCGCGTGGGCCAGATCCGCGTGGCCGCGCCAGAGGAGAACGGGCCAGACCGCCTGCTCTCCCGGCAAGCCATCTCCTGGCACCTCGACCAGCTCATCGAAGCTGGGCTGGTGCGCAAGCTCGACGCCCCCGGCAGGGGTCACCTCTACGTGCTCGACCACCGGCACCTGTTCGCCGTCGTCGATGAGCTGCATGGGCTGACCAAGCTCAAGCCGTACGCCGTGGTCGAGGACGATCGCGCCACCATGGACCACCAGGCCGACGGGCTGGCCACCCGCCTTGCTGGCCCCCGCCTCGTGCTCGTCTACGGCCGAGATGAAGGCACCACGTTCCCGCTCAACGGCGCCTCAGAGGAGGCCTGGACCATCGGGCGCGACCCGTCGTGTGACATCCCCCTGGACTACGATCCCTTCGCATCCGCCCGCCACTCCCGCATCCAGCTGGACAACGGCCATCACGTCGTCGAGGACCTGGGCTCGAGCAACGGGACCCAGCTCAACGGTGCTCCCCTGGAACCGGGCGCCCCTGAACCGCTCACGCCCGGTGACATCCTCATCGTCGGTCGAAGCCGCCTGGTCTTCCAAGAGCGTTGATCGACGATCGGGCATCCGGTCATCGGTCACGCTGGTGGTTCCAGCGGGCCCTCCAGGATCGCGCGCCGCATCTCCCGCGCGTTCTGGAACCGTTGGCTTGGATCCAGAGCCAAGGCACGCTCGACGACGGCCCGCCAGGGCTCCGGCACCACGCTCGTATCGATCGAGGGTGCCATCAGGCGTGTGAGCGCCTGGTTGAGCGGCAAGCCCTGGACACGCTGGGCTGGCTGACCCACCAGCATCTCGTAGAGCACCAGGCCGACCTGGTAGAGATCCGTGGCGGCATCCAGCGGGTCCCCAGCAGCTTGCTCGGGGGCCATGTAGGCCAGTGTCCCAGTGAGCCGCTGGAGTTGGGAGAGCCCGGTGACCGTGCCCTCGCCCACATGCTGATCGTCGGTCGAGGTGATGGCCACGCCGAAGTCCGCGAGATAGCTGGTCCCTCGGCGGTCGAGCAGGATGTTCTCCGGCTTGAGGTCGCGATGGAGGATGCCGTGGCTGTGGGCGGACTCGAGCCCGTCGAGCACCTGGAGGATGATGGAGGCCACCGTGCTTGCTGGCAAGCGGCCTTGCTGGAGGCGCTCGGCAAGCGAGTCCCCGTCGATGGCTTCCATGACGAGCAGGTAGCGCCCGGGCGTCGTGTGGAGCCCGAGCAGGGAGACGATGTTGGGGTGATCCAAGCGTTCCAGGGCCCGGAACTCGTCGAGCATGCGCTTGCGGGCCTCGCGCGGGTGATCGTCGACGCGCACGGCCTTGATCACGGCGTCCTGGCCATCCGGGTAGGTGCACGCTTTGTAGACCCGCGCCTGGCTTCCCTCCCCGATGACCCCCTGGACGATCACCCCTGGCACGGGCTCCTCGCCGATCTGGAGATCCTCCTCGGTGGGCGCAAGGTCGCCGGCCACCACGTGCTCCAGCGTCCTGGCTTCCTGGAACGAGAGCCCCAGGGCCCGCCTCTCGGTCTCCAGGCGGGTAAGCATCTCCGGACGCGGCCCGCCCTCGACCCAAGCTGACTCGACCAGGGCCCGGTAGAGCTCAAGCCGGCGCGCCATGCCGGTCTGGCCCCCGGTGCGGGCCTGGATCTTACGCACAGCACCCCGGGTGGCCATGGCACCAGGCGCGCTGGCGCCGAGCCCGAGCGCGATGGCCGAGGTCCATGTCACCGAGCCCGTGGTCTCCGCTTGGATGGCCACGGTGGCCAGGGTGACAGCCAGGCCGAGGATCGCGCCGCCCACCGGGGCGAAGACACGCACGGCTGTCCGGTTGAACGGCACGATCTCGTAGGCCAGGATCCCGTAGACCAGGATGCCGGAGAACACCAGCCAGCGCAGGGAGAACGGGGTCGTCCAAAGGATCCTGGGTCCGCCGAGGGTGTACCAGTACGCTGTGGCGAACTGGAGCAGGGCCAGCACGCCCACGAGCAGAGCGATCGTCTTCCCGGCCCGCGCCAGGGGGCCGGGATGCTCTGGCCGGTGGCCGCGCAGCCACAGCAAGCTCACACCCGCCACGACCAACACGATGCCCAGGGTGGTTCCCACCTCACCAAGCGCCGGCAGGGCCGCCTGCCAGCCCGCTTGCCCCGTGGCCTCGGCAGCGCTCGGGAACAGGGAGATGCCCAGGTCCACGTGGCCCAACCCGAGGCGCGGGAGCAGGGCCACACCGGCCGCGATGACCAGCCAGCTGGCGCGCTGCGCGAGCTGGGGGGTGGGGGCGCGAGCGGCTTGGCCCAGGGCCAGCCACCACGCCGCCGTGTAGACGACCAGGAGCTCGATCACCGCGACACGGTGCCACGTGGCCCGCTCGAGCCCGAGCAAGGAACCGGCCATGGGGCCGATGGTCAAGGCGAGGGCCACCGCGATGGCCAGCACAGCGGCTGCTCCCAGGAGAACCTGGACCCATCTGGGCCGGTACTCGAAGGGGTAGACCGTGACGAAGCCCAGCAGGATCACAGGGTCCAGGGCCAGGGCGACCACGGCCAGATCGCTGGCCAGTGGGTTGCCGTGTTGGGCCTGGCTGAGCCCGTTGAGCAGGAAGTTGGCGCTGACGACGGCCAGGAAGGCGGCCAGCAGCAGGTCCTCTCTGCGCCGTCGCCCGGCCAAGAGCAGCGTGGCCGCTGCCACGAGCAACACGGTCCCCACGAAGCCCTGGAGGGCCACGCTGGAGGTCATGTGCACGCGCGGGTCCCCCCGGCGCAGCGGCTCTCCCAGGTGCTCCCGGATCGCATCCTGTGCCTCCGCCGAACGAGGCCCAGAGCCGGGGATAAAGCTTCGCTTGCCTCGGGCTGGAGGGTCAGGGGGGAAGAGAAGAAGAGGAAGGGCCCCGCGCCAGGCGGCGCGGGGCAAGGGATCGAGCGGGCGCGATGCCTACTCGTCCTCGGTCAACGCTGCGACGAGCGCGCCCTTGGCGTTGGCCGTGAGCGCGTTCTGGGCCTGGCGCACCGTGGCGATCTCGAAGGGGAGATCAGCGGACTTCAAGAGATCCTTGAAGTGGGTGCTGAACCCGTTGGGGCTGGAGGTTCCGCCGGAGAGCACGACGGGGATCTCGAGACCCTCCTCGACGTCGGCGTCCACGATCTGGCGCGCGATCTTGTCGATCACGTACTCCATGTGGGCGTCGTAGTAGACCGCGAGCGCACCCTGGATGTCGCCAGTGGCGGTCTCGAAGTCCATCTCGAAGTCGTTCTCCTTGACGCGGGTCACGCGGTCGACCGGGGCGCCCGTGGAGTTGGCCGCCTGCTTGTCGATCCAGTCGCCACCGCGGGCCACCGAGAACTGGAGCACGGGCACAGCGTAGTACGAGAGGCACACGTTCGTCATGCCTGCACCGAACGAGATGCCCAGACCCGTGAAGTTGTTCTCCGCGAGCTCGCTGTAGATCGTGGCCATGCCCTCGTTGATGGCATGGGGCTGGTAGCCGGCCTTCTTGACGACGGCCTCCACCGTCTTCTGGTGGTAGAGCGTGTCAAGGTCCGAGTCCACAGGGTTGGCCGGGACCACGAAGTAGGCGTGTTCATCGCCCTTCTTGTCCGGCTCGCCCAGGGTCCTCTCCACCATCATGCGGATCATGGGGATGGCCCACTTCTCCTTGCGGGAGAGGATACCGTCGGTCATGGGCCGGCGGGTCTCCTTGTTGAAGATGTTCGCGAAGTTCAGCGCATCCTCGCCGACGATGAACACTCGGTCACCCTTGCGGATGTAGAGCACATCGCTCCGGGAGAGCATCTTCTCCGCGATGTCCGAGTATTCGATCTCAACGAACGAGTTCCGTTGTCGCTTGAGAACGGTGTGCTCGCCCGATTTTCGTGCCGACTGGATGTTCATCGTTCCTACGTCGAGTCCTCGTGCCATGGTTGGGATCACCCTACTTTACTGGAACCACGCGTGGATCGAGCCTCGCGGGTCTTGCTCTCAGGCTCAAAGTCGCCTACTTAAAGCCCGTTCCAATCGACACGAGGACCCCTTCCCCAACGCTCTTATACAGGTCTCCGGGGAGCCTGGCCCTATATGTCGGAGGGGTCCGTCTCATTCATCGAGCGGTGGCGCGCGCATCTCAACCCTGAGGCCTCAGATGAGCGGATGGCGATCACGCTCTCCCTCGTCGTTGGCGGCGCCGTGCTCAGCATGTTCGGCGTCTTGTTGGTTGCCCTAGGGGACACGGTGCTCACGCGCCCGTCCTGGTTGCGCGAGCTTGGCTTCGCGGCCACCGCCTCCGGGCTCCCGGTCTTCCTGGTGGGCGTCGGCTTCGCGCTCCCCTCGCGCTGGTGGCAACGCTCGCTTGTGGGCGTGGGCCTCCTGTTCAGCGCCATCGCCGTCGGCCTGTTCGCGTGGCTCTACCCGGACCAGTGGCATCTCACCGTCCAGACCCCGAACGGCTACGCCATCGGCTCGTATCTCATCGGTGTCACGTTCATCGCAGCTGGCACGGCTGGCGCGGTGGGCGCGTATCTGATCGAACGGATGCAGCTCAGCGATCCCGAAGCCCAGGCCGAGGCCCGCGAGATCAGCGAAGAGGAGATCGAGGCTGACCTCGAGTGGGCCGCCCGGCAAGGATGGAGCTGGGGTGGCGTGCGACCTGGCAGGCCTGATGTCAACCTCGTGCTCAGCGAGGAGCACGAGACCATCGAGTTCCTCGGCCAAGCCGACCCCGTGATCACAGACAAGGAGTTCACGGACCAGGACGTGCTGGCCGCCAAGGCCCTCACGAGCCTGCGCGGCCGCAGCGCCAGCAAGCGCAACGCCACCGACAGCGGCGTCGAGGACCAGGTCGACTTCCTCAAGCAGCTCAAGCAGCAGAAGGCATCGGCCGAAGCCGCCGAGCGCGATAGCCTGTGGTGGAAGGTCAAGCACCCCATCCAGGCGATCAAGGGCGAGTGAGAGTGGGGACGGGGGAGGACCGTCACCGCGAAGGCGCGGAGAGCGCGGAGGCCGCGGAGACGACGGCGGGGTTTTCAGGGTTTCAACAGAGGACCGGGGAGG
>CAYNEI010000065.1:0-4243 GCA_964396185.1 uncultured Thermoplasmatales archaeon | reverse complement strand
AGGCGACAGCCTTCGGAGCTGTAGATCAGGGGTTCGAATCCCTTCCGGCCCGCTTTTGCTTTTCTTCGAGACCGAGCGGATCCCGAATCACCCCCCTACACCAGGAGCCTGACAAGGATGATCGCTAGAATCGCCACCAGTACGCTTGCGAGTGTACCGACGAGGTAGTAGTTCCTGGACAGCTCATCCTCCTCGGATCGTCCAGGCTGATCGCTCCCACCCATCCTGAGACGTGCGAATGGCTTCGTCCCTACATACAGGCCAATGACTGCCCATGCGTCGATCAGCCCAAGGACCAAGATGAGTTCTCGCTCCAGCTTCCCGATGAGCTCCCCGACGCGGTCCCTCTCGGTTTCATCCTCCTCGCCATCCTCCCCGGCAGCCCGCTGCATCGTCTGAAGGCCGTTCCCACCACTTCGATGGAGCACCACATCTAGCGTCCCGCGAACAACAGCGCTCCCGCCGTTCCACAAGAACGCGACCCCAGCAAGAAGGACTGCTGCTTGCGTCAGGGTCGTGGCTGAGACATCGATCAGAGCGGGGGAGAGCAGCTGTAGGGGGACCGGGTTCAAGAACAGGTACCACGCACCGATCAACGTGGTCACATGTAGGCTCTGGTCCGCGAGCAGCAGTCGGATATCCCAACCCGGCCGCATCCCAAGGCGATGTTCGAAGTTGGTCCGGGCGTAATCGATCATCAGGTGCAGGATGCCGACCACGACCACCGCTAACACGGTGCCCAGCGCAGGGTAGAACGGGAGGATGACCGCAGCCTGCACGACGCTCAGGACGAGCACGTGGAAGAGAAGCCACCGGAACTCGATCTTTCGCCTTACCATCTCCTTCGTCTGGAAAACGAAGTCGCCCAACACGTGGCCGCAAACCAGCAGGGCCAGCGCGGCCCCATCGGCTCCGAGGTTCGAGAGCAGCGCGCCTTCATCCAGCAACGCTATCCCTCCTCGTGCGAGTCGACTTCTTCGAGCAAGTTCTCCTCCAGCGAGAGGCTCAGAAGCTCTCGAGCAGCCTCTTCTGCCTCCCTGAATAACGCATATTCCGCGCGTTTGAGGGTCTGGCTGACCGCTGGACTTGAGACCTCGAACTGCTCTGCAACAGCGGAATGAGTTGTCGAGGCGCGGGCCGCCAACGCATAGCGCCGCTGCGTCTCCGTCCAGCTGGATCGGATCCGGTGTAGAAGATGGAAAGCGGTTGAGATCGCTCTCTTCGCGGGAACGCCCTCTGCCTCCACCTGCTTGCCCTCCTTCTGAGCCCGCCCGAGAGCAGCCTTCGCCCTGTGGAAGCACGGCCCGTCCACTTCCGTGATCCGGTCGGAGAGGTCGGTCGTGAGCCCCCCTGCTCCGATCCCGTAGACGAACATCACATCAGGCAGGCGCTGCCACACCCCCATGTAAACGTCCACGATCGCAGGGGGGTCCCGGAACAAGCCCTGGAACGCATCACCGCCCGTGATCTGGAGGCTGATCTCCAGGGCATCTCCGAGCTCGTGGCTTAGATCATCGAGCGTCTCCCGGAGCTTGCGCTGGATGGACCGCCGATCCTCGGCTGGGATCTCCCGGGAAGAGGAGATATCTCCGATCAACGCTGCGTATCGGGCCATCGAATCCACCTCACGACGAGGAGCTAACGGCAGCTCATCGCCTCGCTCAGGCATGTCTTAATCCACCGTACCCTTAAACTCTTCCGATTTAAGGCTACGTCCTATTAACTCGGATAAGGTTAAGGGTACGTTGAGTTAAACTACAATGAGGTTCGTTCGACTGACGCTCAACCTGTTCCAAGCAATACCCAGAACCGATCCACCCGTTGACTCGCTCCAGCGATGGCCTCTGCGGCGGGCCAGCGGTGCGGGGAACGGTGAACTGGGATGGAGGAGGTGCGCCGAACAGTGCCAGGGATCGACGAGATGAACCTACGCAGGATGGCTCGACCCAGGGTCTTCCAGCGCGGTGTCTCGATCTTCGAGTCGGGCGCCATCCGTCGGATCGTCCGCCGGGGCGAGCACGTCCAAGCTAGCATCCAAGGCAGCTACCCCGACCCCTACCAAGTCCGCCTGGCAGCTGACGCGGAGGGCATCACCGAGGCCTCGTGTACTTGCCCCTACGACCACGGCGGCCTTTGCAAGCACCTCGTCGCCCTCGGGCTGTGCATGGTGCGAGCGCCTGATCGGATCGAGGAGCAGCCCCCTGTGGAGGAGCAGCTGGCTGAGCTCCCGAATGAAGCCCTCGCTGAGCTGGTCACCCACTTGGTCGAGCGCGAGCCAGCCCTGGCCGATGTGCTCGATGCCTGGGTGGCTGCCAACCAGCCTGCCCCCACGACCGCCACCCCGCCAGGCGCCCGAGCCGGGGCGCGTCCCAACGCTGTCGACCCGGCCCGCTACCGCGAGCGCGTTCGCATCCTCGTGCACAGCCTGGACAGGATGCGCCGGTCGGAGGCGTACTGGCACGTCGCCGACGTCGTGGAGGACGTCATCCAGGTCGGGCGGGAGGCACAGGGCTTCCTCGATGCCAGGCGCCCGGCGGATGCGCTCGTTGTCCTCGACGCCGTCACCGGCGCCTACCACGAGGAGTGGCTCGTGCTCGACGGCTCGGACGGTTCACCGCCGGGCGTCTTCCACGAGCTGGGCCCGCTCTGGACCCAGGCCCTGCTCGAGGTCCAACTCGATGACCAGCTCGACAACCCGCCAGACAGCCCGCTCGAAGGCCAACCGGACGACCAACCCGATGACCAGACACGCCACCGAAGCCTCCCGGAGATCGCCGCTAACCTGGAGATGTGGGTCGACGAGCTCCTCGAGTACGGGGTCTGGGGGGCACTCGAAGCGGCGTTGATCGCGGCGCGGGAGGGCTGGTCCGCGCTGGAAGGGCACCGAGAGGAAGCCGCGGAGGATTTGCGAGCGTGTGTTGGTCACGCTGAGACCCCGAGCTACGAGCAGCTTGTGCAGCGCGCGCGGGCTGAGGCCAGGGACCATGGATACGCAGCTTTCGTGGATGCAGCCCTAGACGTGCTCGAGGGCAGGGGCCGCTACGCGGAGGCCCTGGAGCTGGCTCAAGTCCACGGCCGGCCGAACCGGACGGCCGCCACCCTCGCTGCGATGGGGGATCCAGCAGCCGCGCTCGCTCATGCGCGCGAGCAGGTCCACGACCCGGGGCAGATCCTCCCGGTGGCCCAGGCGCTCCACCGTCAGGGTCAACCCGGCCCGGCCCTCGAACTCGGAGCCCACGGCCTCGCCCTCGAGGGTGCGAGCGACGACCGAGCAGAACTCGCCGGCTGGGTCGAGCAGCTAGCCCGCAACGAGGGAGCGGAGGAGGTCGCGCTCGAGGCTCTCAAGGTTGGGTTCCAAATCGAGCCGACGATCCGCCGGTTCGAGGCGCTCGGCGAGCTCGCTGGGGACGCAGCGTCCGCGATCCAACAAGAGCTCCTCGACGAGCTGGAGAGTGCAAGCGATCTGGACCCGTTCGCAAGGGTCGAGCTTCTGCTCCACGCCGGCCGGGTCGAGGCTGCCATCGAGGTGGTCCGCGGCAAGGACCACTACGCGCTGATCGAGCCCGTCGCAGAGGCTGCGATGGATGTCGATCCCAGGTGGGTCGTCCAGGCAAGCCTTGCCCAAGCCGAATCGATCATCGAGAACGGATGGTCCAAGCAGTACCACCACGCGGTGGACTGGCTCGATAAGGCGCGGCGCGGCTGGGTTGCCCTGGGAGACGAGGCCGCGTGGAGGGCCTATCTCGAGGACCTGCGGGACCAACACTGGCGCAAGTACAAGCTGATGGGGTTGTTGGAGAAACGGTTCGGGCTGCGACCGAAAGCCTGACCGCGGGATCTGGCGGAAGCGGATCAGGTTGTCTCTCTGTAGGCTTCATCCTCGTATAGGACGCGCGTTACACCACTCTTCCCCTCATCCACGAACCCATCCAGGCTCTGCACGAACATGGTCATCGCGTCAGCCCACCCATCGGGATCTTGGTCTTCATCGAGAACGAGCGTTGTCTCGATCGAGACCCTTCGTACACCTTCTCCATCCTCCTCGTTCCCTGCGTACATCTCAGCTCCACTCCGACGTCGTCCAGGACCCCACACCCCTTAAGCCCCCTTACCCGGTTCGCCGCCGAGATGCCGCTGATCCTCGCCCTGGACCAAGGCACCACGGCCACCACCGCGCTGGCTGTGGATGACGAGCGCTCCGTGGTCGCCCGCGCCAGCGTGCCCACGCCCTTGCACCGGCCCA
>CAYNEI010000064.1:0-12942 GCA_964396185.1 uncultured Thermoplasmatales archaeon | reverse complement strand
CGGGTGGTCCCACCTGGCATCGGGATCGTCCACCAGGTCAACCTCGAGTACCTCGGCCAGGTCGTCCACGGCCGGGAGTTCCGAGGCGAGCGGTGGGCCTTCCCCGACACGCTTGTGGGCACAGATAGCCACACCCCCATGATCGGGGGCATCGGTGTGGTCGGCTGGGGCGTGGGTGGCATCGAGGCCGAGGCCGCCATGCTCGGCCAGCCCATCACGATGAAGCTGCCTGAGGTCATCGGCGTGCGGCTTCTCAACGAGCTGCCCGAGGGGGCCACCGCCACGGACCTCGTGCTCCACATCACAGAAGATCTGCGCGAGGTCGGCGTCGTGGACAAGTTCGTCGAGTTCTACGGCCCTGGACTTCGCACCCTCACGGTGGCCGACCGGGCCACCATCGCCAACATGGCTCCCGAGCAGGGCTCCACCATCAGCTTCTTCCCCGTCGACGAGGCCACCATCGAATACCTCAAGCTCACGGGCCGGCCCGACGAGCAGATCGCGCTGGTGAAGGCCTACCTCGAGCACCAGGGCCTCTACGGCGACCAAGAGCCGGAGTACACCGCCGTGGTCGAGGTGGATCTGGCCGGGGTCGAGGCCTCCCTGGCTGGCCCCAAGCGCCCCCAGGACCGGGTCGCCATGAAGCGCATGAAGCGCCACTTCCGCGAGCTCATCCACCGCGAGTTCCACGACCACAACGGCGACGACGAGCTCGAGCCGGAGGTGGAGCGCTGGCTTGGCGAGGGGGGCCGCCCCGATGAGCTCATGCCCGGCGAGGCCCCGGACGAGCACGGCAACCCGGACCTCGGCGATCTCACCAAGCGCGCCCGGGTCACGGACGAGAACGGGGATGAGTTCGAGCTCACCCACGGCAGCGTGGTCGTGAGCGCGATCACGAGCTGCACGAACACGAGCAACCCCAGCGTCATGGTGGCCGCCGGCCTCTTGGCCCGCAACGCCGTGGAGAAAGGTCTCCAGGTCCCTGCCTACGTCAAGACCAGCCTGGCGCCTGGCAGCAAGGTCGTGACGGAGTACCTCGAGAAGAGCGGGCTCCAGAGCTACCTCAACAAGCTGGGCTACCACACCGTCGGGTACGGCTGCACCACGTGCATCGGCAACTCCGGGCCCCTGCACCCAGCCATCGAGGAAGCCATCGAGGAGAACGGGCTGTGGACGTGCAGCGTGCTCTCCGGCAACCGCAACTTCGAGGCACGCATCCACCCCGAGATCCGAGCCAACTACCTTGCAAGCCCGCCGCTGGTCGTGGCCTACGGTCTGGCAGGCCGCATGGACATCGACCTCACCCAGGAGCCCCTCGGCACCGATGCCGATGGGGAGCCGGTCATGCTCGAGGACATCTGGCCCAGCACCGAGGAGATCCAGGAGGTCATCCACCACAGCCTGGACGCGGGCATGTTCAAGCGCAAGTACGCCGAGGTCTTCGAGGGCGACGAGCAGTGGGATGCCCTCGAGGCCCCCACCGGCGCGGTCTACGACTGGGACCCCGAGTCGACGTACATCCGGGAGCCCCCGTTCTTCAAGGACTTCCCGGTCGAGGTGCCTGGCGTGGAGCCCGTCGAAGGCGCGCGCGTGCTCGGCCTCTTCGGGGACACGGTTACCACGGACCACATCAGCCCGGCCGGGGCCTTCGGACCCGATCTACCCGCCGGGCAGTGGCTCATGGAGCACGGCGTCGAGCCCAAGGACTTCAACACGTACGGCAGCCGCCGGGGCAACCACGAGGTCATGATGCGCGGCACGCTGGCCAACGTGCGCATCCAGAACGAGCTCCTCGACGACGTCGAGGGCGGCTTCACCGTCTACCACCCGTCCGGGGAGGGCATGACCATGTTCGATGCCGCCATGCGCTACCAAGAGGACGACACGCCGCTGCTGCTCATCGCCGGCAAGGAGCTGGGCACCGGCTCGAGCCGGGACTGGGCGGCCAAGGGCGTGGACCTGCTCGGCGTACGCGCGACCATCGCTGAAAGCTACGAGCGCATCTTCCGCGAGAACCTCATCGGCATGGGCGTGCTCCCACTCAAGTTCACAGGCGACGACTCGGCCGAGAGCCTGGGCTTGGATGGCACCGAGGTTTACCGCATCGAGGGCCTCGACGAGCCTCTGGAGCCCAAGAAGGTCCTAGCTGTCACGGCCGTCAAGGACGACGGCACCGAGATCAGCTTCGAGGTGGAGGCCCAGGCCAACACCGAGGTGGCCGTCCAGTACGTCAACAACGGCGGCGTGCTGCACACGGTCCTGCGCCGGATGCTCAAGGAGAACTGAGCACCGGGCAGGCGCGCGCTGGCCGTGGTGGCTTGGTCAGGGCCCGAACATCCCGCCCATGCCGGTGAACTGGAAGCCAGGGCCACCCATGAGTGCCAGGATGATCAGCCCGGCGAGCAGGGCGCTCCAGCCTCGTTGGGCGGTCTCACCTTGCTGGAAGTGGGCTGCAGCACCGGTGACGAAGAGACCGGTGCCGATCGCGTAGATGCTCCACCAGGTGAGCGCCCTCTGGAAGCCGATCTCGACGCCCGTTTCGGTGACGATATCCATGTAAACGAGGAACCGCGCCACCACGAGCACGGCGCCTGCGAGCACGGTCGCCTTCATCGCCCATGTCCCTACCTGGTCCGCCGTGATCCCCTGGTTGGCCGTGTGCGGTTCTGGCGTGGCCATGGGGGACACAAGCGATGCGGGGGGGTTTCAACGTGCTGGTTCGCGGTTCAAGCCCTCGGCTGGACGAGATGTTGGGATGGCGAAGAAAGTGGGAGGCCATCCCAGGGAGGTAGGTCGTGCGAATCGTCTTCGCACGGAGGTCAGCGGCGCTTCAGCCCGTGGAGCTCACAGGGAGCGAAGTGCACCCACGGAGGGAGTCGTCCACGCCACTAGACTAAACGACCCTTTACCTGTATTTGTAGCTTATCGTCGCATCCTCGAACCGAGGCCATCGCCGTGCTACGATGAACCAACCTCGATCTCAAACGCCTCCTGAAGGAAGACCGGGCCCTGGATGAGCAAGGTGGCTTGCCAGGTGCCCGGCTCGGTGATGAGCGCGCCGCCGTAGTGGAAGGTCCCGTTGGCCAGGCGATGGGCTTCCCGGGGCGAGACCTCGCCGTGGGGGTTGCTGGGCGGGCGCAGGGAGAGGAACGAGGTGAGCCTGGAGGCGTTCACGTCCTCGTCGTCAACGGTGACGTTGACGAACATCTCCTGGAACCCGACGCGCACGGGGAGCGGGGTGATGTAGACGTCCACCGAGACACCGCTCCCGTTGAAGGTGTGATAGGGCTCGAAGGTCGCTTGGTCTGGGGCCGTCGCCTCGGCGGCGGGGCTCGGGGGTGCAAGCGTCGTGAGCGCTCCAGCGGCCACCAGGACGAGGGCCATGACCGCGACCTCGGCGCCGGCGGAGCGCTTGAGCCGGGAGAAGTCCCGGGTCCGCTGGCCAGGGGTCTCGAGGTCCGGGAGCACCCGGTAGCGGTGGTACGCGCCGAAGCCGATGAGCGGGACGAGCAGCGCGATCTTGGCCACCAGCGCCCACCCGTAGGCGGTGGACCAGAGATCAGACAAGGTGGGCAGCCGGTCGATGGCCGAGACCGTGCCCGTCACGACGATGACGATGACGGCGACCACAGCCAGGGGGCTGAAACGACGTACGATCTTGGCGCCCGTGGCTTCGCTGGCTCGGCCGACGGCCAGGATCACCAAGCCCACGACACCTGCGATCCAGAAGGCCACGGCGACCTGGTGGAGCCAGTCGTTCACCACGGCCAGTGCTAGCCAGCTCGTGGCTCCCGAGGCGTGTCCGCCCAGGGTGGTGGCCAAGAGACCAGCGAGGCCCAGGGTGGTGCTGCTCGCGGCCAGCGCTGCTTGGGTCTCAGTCCACCGGGTGACGGCCACCGGGAGGGCGAGCAGCCCGGCCCCGGCGAAGAGACCCGCGCGTACAGCGAGCACGCGGCCGGGCTCGGTGGCCAGGACCGCGGCAGTGGACAGATCGGTGCGAGCGGCCAGGCCAGCGAGCAGGCCCAGGCTTGCCAGAGCGGCCAGGCCAGCGCCCACGACGGTTGCTGCCCAGAGCCGGGAGCGAGCGCGCTCGGGCACACCCTGTCCTGCACAGAGGAGCAGGAAGAGCGGGGTGCCGACGGCCAGGCTCGCGCCAGCGAACCCGAGGGCACGGAACATGGGCTCAAGGATGCCGAGCTCGTTCCCCGGAGCGCCCGGATCCACCGACGCGTTCCCATCGGGCGCGGTCCCACCGCCCCCGGGCCCCTTCCCATCCACGCTTGCGTTGACGGCGAGGAAGTAGACCCCGGAGCGGGTGTGGCCGTCGGTCTGGCTGAGGGTCTGCCAGCGCACCGAGTAGACGCCGTCGGGGAGCGGGGCGAGCTCGACGGTGAGGCGGGTGCGGGCGTCCTCGTCGATGCGGATCTCGGTGGCGTGGTCGGTGCCGTTCCCGTCGAGGACCTCGACGTTCGTGTAGTGATCCGAGAGAGGCTCAGAGAACGACAGGCGGAGCTCGCTGGGGGCTTGGTGGACGCGCTTGTTGGGTGGGGGCTCAGCGTCGACGAGGTTGGCGTGCGCTTGGGCCAGGGGAGCCAGGACGAGGAGCGCGGCCAGGCTGAGCACGACCAGCGCCAGGGCCCTTGCCCCAGGGCCGTGCACGTGAGATCGGTCGTGATCCGCAGGGCTCCAGGTCATCTAGGATGACTCCTGCGAGCTCACGCCCGCCTGCGGTGGGTCAGGGCGAGCAGGCCAAGCAGGCCGATGAGCGGGAGCAGGCTCAGGGCTGGGGCATCGTTGGTCGAGTCGTCGTCTTCCAGGGCGGCCAGCCGTGTCTCGAGCTCGGCGATCTGGTCCTCCAAGTCTGCCACCTCGTCCTCCAGAGCGCTGTTGGCCTCAGCCAGCCCGAGCAGGTCGTGTTCGATGGGCAAGGGGAAGGCCTGGGCGCCCATGTCACCGCGCGGGCCGGGGAGGAGGTAGGTGCCGCTGATGTCGGTGCCGTTCACGCTCCCGTCGAGGCGGACCTGGTACTGACCGGGCATGGTGAGGAGGTAGTCCTCGACGAACGCGTACTCGCCCGTGGCCCCGAACTGGGGCTCGATGGGGCGATCCAGCTCCGCGCCGTTGGGGGCGATGAGGGTGGCGGTGACGGTCTGCTCGACGCCTGGGATGCCCTCACCGGTCGCGTTGTCGCGGACGAAGAAGTCGAGGTTGGTCCAGTCGTAGGTGTAGACCGGTTCGTTCTGCTCCCCCAGGATGATCAGGATGGCGTCGTCCTCGCTGAAGTAGCGCTCGTGGGCGCTTGCAGCCGGGGTCAGGGCGGCCATGGCCACGAGCGCGGCGATGATGCAGGCAGACCGTGCGCGCATGTCGATAACGAATCTACCAGATGTTAAATAATTTACCGAACATCGAACAGTGTACGATGGCAGGTCACCGCTCGACGTGGCCACCGAACAGGTCGTCCCACAGGTCGTGGACGTGGTCCAGCAGGTCCGGCTCGGGCTCGTACTGGGTGAGCAGGTTGCGCACGTGATCTGCGTCGACGAGATGGAACCCGCGATCCTCGCCCCTGCGCACCCGGTTGACCACGCCAGCGTCCACCAGCTTGTTGAGATGGTAGGTCAGCGTCCCCTTGGAGCCTCCGACGATCTCGTGGAGGTCCTTGTGCTGCATGCTGTCGAACTCGAGCAGGGCGAGCACGATCTCCAGCGGGCGCTCCTGGCGGAGCACGTTCAAGATCTCGCGCTCGTCGTCGGTGAGCTCCTTGTAGGTCTCGGCGGGGAAGTAGCGCACGAAGCCCCCGATCTCGGCCTGGCGCACCTCCCCCTGGTCGATGAGATCCGTGATGTGGTAGCGCACCAGCGCGGTGCTCGTGTCCAGCTCCCGCACGATGCCCCGGAAGTGGATCCCAGGGAAACTGCGCACCGTCTGGAGGATGAGCCCCCGCATGCTCTCCTCCTCGCCAGCCAGCCTCTCACCTCCCCGGCGCCGAGATGAACGGGATGAAGAGCATGGCGACCACAAGCACGTCGAAGAGCCCCGCCACGAAGAGCACGGAGTCGTGGGGAACCGGGTGCGGGTCAGCGAGCTCGTTGGCGACGACGAAGATGGACTTCACACCGAACACGAGGAAGGCCAGCAGGGGGAACACGAGCCGCGGGTTGTTGGTCCGCCGGTACGATTTCCAGCTGAGGTAGGCCATGGCGAAGGCGATCAGCGCTACGATGGCGCTCGCCACGGCTGCGAGTTGGGTCGGTGAGGGGTAGGCCATCGCCCTCCAAGCGCCGCTCATCCTTTTAAGCGGTCGGACATCCGCCCCGACCACGACCGCGGAGGCGTTGGCTCAGCCCCTCCTGGTAAGCGGCAGCGTGACGGCCCGGGCCTGAGCTCACGCATCGCGGCGACGGTTCACCGCAACCTTGTTATCGAGACCCAGTCGGCCAGCGCTGCCCCTTATCAGTTCCACGGTGTCCAGCGCAACGTACTTAGCCAAGGTGCCGGGGGAGAGCGCGACCTATGCGCATGACACTCTGGATCCTGGCCGTCTCTGCGCTCGCGCTCGGGTTCTCCAGCTCGGTGGCTGCCCAGCCGCCGTGCCAACCCATGTGCGAGGAGTTGCTCTCCGAGCACGCGCCTGATGCACTGGGGGGGGACGACATCCCTGCCCTGGGCGTAATCGCTGAGCTGCTGCCCTTCGCGCTGGTCGGCTTGGCGCTGGGCCAACGCCTTCGCCACTGAGACGGCGGACCCACCGTCGGGTATCACGAGACCGTGCCCAGGGTGAGGAGGCGCCCGTAGGTACTTGGCCCACCAGTGCTTTGGTTGGCGCGTGACAGGATTGCTTGAGCTTGCGGTGATCGCCAACATCGCCTCTGGCGTGGTGATCCTGGTGCTCGGGATCCTGCTCCTGAGCGTCCGGCCACCACGCCGGTTCGCCGCAGGCTTCGGCATGTTCCTGGCGCTCTGGGGCCCTGTCATCCTCACGGGGAACTTAGCCGCCTACGGCCTGCTCTTCGGGGATGCAGCCCAGGCCCGCCGTCTTCTGCTCGCCAGCGCAGCGCTGCTCGCCGTGGCGTATCTCCCGTTGGCCTACGTCGCCCTCACCTACCCCGGGACCCGGCGGCTGGATTGGCAGCGGCCCTCCTTCGTCGTCCCGTTGGTCACCCCGGCGATCATCGGCGGCGTCATCATGGTCTTCGAGCCAACGTGGATGTTCGCGGGCATCGTGCCCGAGAGCGGCTACCTGGTCTCGAACTGGGGGCCAGCCTACCCGTTCTTCTTCGCCCTGTTCTTCGGGACCATGACCGTTGCGGCCCTGCGCATCCACGAGGTCACGGGGACCAGCCGCTCAGGCGTGGCTGGCAAGCGAGCCGGTGCGATCCTCGCCGCGCTCACCCTCTACCTTGGGTTCGAAGGTGGGGAGACGCTGGTGCTCTCGGCATCCCCCTTCATGGACGCCACCGCCGCGTTCATCGACGGGTCCGTGGCCACGCAGGGATGGACGGCCGGCATCTACGCGGCCACGGGGGCCGGCGTGCTGGCTGGCCTCGCGTTGCTCCTCCTGCGTGACAGGTTGCGTGATCGACACGAGGGACGCGAGCCGACGCCCTGGCTGGCTGGAGCAGTCACGCTCTCGGTGCTGCTGGGCCTGGTGGCGGGGACCACCCAGGCGGTGGCCACCATCGAACCCATCGTCACCCTCGGCCTGCTGCGGCTGGGGGCCGTGGCCCTGCTCGTGTACGCGATCCTGCGCTACGAGCTGTTCAGCCTCGAACGCCCCTGGGCGTACCGGATCGGCGCAGCTGGGCTCATCGCCATCGCGGTTCTCTCCGGCAGCGTCATCGTCCAGGGGGTCGCCTTGGTCACCGGCTCCACGCTGGTAGCGTTCGCTGCCCTCCAGATCCTTATCCTGGGTGGCCTGGCTGTCCTCGTCCACCGATGGCCCTCGGCCATCGATGGGCTGCGCGCGTTCCGCGCCACGGAGCGCTCCTCACCCGCCAGCGAGCAGCGCAACCTCGAGATCTACGAGGCTGCTCTGCTGCAGGTGCGCGAGGGGGGCGCTCGCTCAGCCGAGGAGCTCGAGAAGCTGCGCGAGCATCTCGGCATCACGGCCAACGAACACGCGCTGCTCAGCCGGATCGTGAGCGACAGCGTCGTCGGTTCGGCTGTGGGAACG
Organism: uncultured Thermoplasmatales archaeon; assembly: GCA_964396185.1. Classification (GTDB taxonomy): domain Archaea; phylum Thermoplasmatota; class SW-10-69-26; order SW-10-69-26; family SW-10-69-26; genus CAYNEI01. Next base: position 4,766 of record CAYNEI010000064.1, on the reverse strand, counting down.
TTGCCCACCGCGGGCTCGCGCGTCGCGGACCGGTACACGGTGGAGCGGGTGCTCGGGAAGGGATCTCGTTCCCAAGTCGTCTACGCCATCGACGAGCGCACCTCTCAACCCGTGGCCCTCAAGATGCTCGACCCCCTCGAGGGCGATCTCGGCCGGGCGGGTCGCACCCTGTTGCGCGAGGCGCGGGTCGCAGCCCGCATCGACCACCCGAACATCGTGGCCGTCCACGACGTCGGCCTCCACGAAGGTCGACCGTTCCTTGTGATGGAACCGGTCACCGGCGGGACCCTGGCCGACCTGCTCGAGGACCGAGCCCCCCTTGCACCGGGGGAGACCGTGAACATCATGAGCGCCGTGCTGGCAGGGCTCGCGCACCTCCACGGTCAAGGCGTGCTCCACCGCGACATCAAGCCGACGAACATCCTGCTTACCGAATCTGGGGAACCCAAGCTGGCCGACCTCGGGCTGGCCACCCTCTGGGAGTCCGACCAGACCGAGTCCCTGGAGCTCGCCGGCCGGACCCGTGCAGGCACCCTGGCCTTCATGGCGCCCGAAGTGATCCTCGGTCAGCAAGCAACGCCAGCCAGCGATCTCTACAGCGTCGGCGCGATCCTCTTCGAGCTCGCCCACGGCAAGCACTACCTCGGCGGCCAGCCTCGGAGTTACGAAGAGCTGGCTCGAGCAATCGTGGAGCGCCCACCGGACAGACCCACCGGGCCGACTGCCGACGTGTGCGAGCGATCGCTTGCCAAGCGACCGAGCGAGCGTTTCCAGAGCGCTGGCGAACTGCGCGAGGCCTTGATCGAGGCGGTCGAAGAGAGCCGCCAGGGACAAGAGGAGTTCGCTGAGGAAAGGGAGGCGGCAGCGGACCCGGAGCGAGAGGTCGAAAACGTACCTCGGACGGACCGGGCGGGGATCTGACCCGCAAGGGGGTGGTTCAGAGGGAGGACTTCCGGCACCGAGTCCAGCCGCAGAGGTCCGCTGCCTAGGGCGACAGCGAGCAACCTGGTCAAAAGAGCATGCAGACGAGCTCTTCCTCGCGCCAACATCCGTTTGCGTCATGAAGGACCGATTTGCCGGCCTGGGACGCGCTCAGGCTTCGTGGAAGACGAGGGTGGAAGAGCCCACATCGACGACGTCGCCGTGGTTGAGTTTCGCGCTCCCGCCAGCCGGAAGCCGCTCCCCGTTGAGCCACGTCCCGTTGCGAGCGGTCCGGAGGTCGAGGAGCTCGTACCCATCCTCGCCGGCCAGGATCTCAGCGTTCTGTCCAGAGACGAACGGGTCGTACTCCAACGTGATCTGAGCGCTCGCGCTTCGCCCGATGATCCAGCCGCGCGGCGGCTCCACATCCCGCTGGCGCAGCGGGATGACGCGCTTCTCGCAGGCACCGTGGGCGATGACGACCCGGGCGCCCGGCGGCCAGCCTCCCTCATCCGTTGGGGAGAGCTCCTGGGTGGCCAGCGGGTCGAGGTCCACATCCGAGCTGTGCTTGGCCATGCGCCGGATCGCTTCGGCCACAGCATAGACGCGCGACTCGTCGGCCACGAAGGTCTGGCGCTCGCGGCCGTTCTCGTCGCGCGTGAGCTGACGTCGGACGAGGCCGGCCTCCTCCAGCTTGCCCAGGTGGTGGCGCACCGCTTGACGGGTCAGCGGCCTGTCCGGGTTGGATCCCTCGCGGTCGCGGGCTGGCTTGAGATGGATCTCGTCCACGGCTCGAGGGACGCGGAGCATCGCGAGCAGCTCGAGACGGTTCGGGTATGAGAGGGCGTCGAGCGCCTCGCCCAACCGTTCAGCATCGTCAACAGGATCGAGGAGGTCAGCGCCCATGTGGAGTGGAAAGGTAGGGTGGCCAATATGGTTTCGCCTCCGCAACCTCAAGGATGGCGCTCCGGCGCGAAGACCATCTTGATGCGGGCTGGATCCTGGGCCACCCAAGCTCCCCCTCGATCCTCGCCCCCTAGGCTAGGCTCTAGGCCTTCCCGCCACGCCTCGAACCCCTCCTCTGGGATCGTCCAGGCGCACTCGACCAAGCCCCGGGCGTCGGGCGGTGCGCGCCGAGCACCCGCCCACGTGTTGAGGCCCACGTGGTGATGGTAGTCTCCGGCGGCCAGGAACAGCGCTCCGGGGTAGCTGGATTGCGTCACCCTGAGGCCCAGGGCGCGGTAGAACCTCCCGGCCTCATCCAAGCCCGGAACGTGCAGGTGGATGTGACCAAGCCGGGTCCCGGCGTCCAGGGGAGCCGGCTCACTGGCCGCCGCGAGCAACCCGTCGAGATCCAGGGGCTCGGTGATCATGGCGATCTCGGCGCCGGCTCGGGGCCACGTCTCGGGTGCCCGGTCTCGGTAGAGCTCGACGCCGTTGCCCTCGGGGTCGGCGAGGTACGCGGCCTCCGAGACGCCGTGGTCCGCGAACCCCTGGAAGCGGGTCCCGGCATCCATGAGCCGGCGCACGATGCGGGCCAGGCTGGCTCGCTCGGGCAGGAGCAGCGCCCAGTGGTAGAGGCCCACGCTGGGTCGGGGGCGCGTTGGCGCATCAGCGTCCTCGATGAGCTGGAGCTCGAAGGCGCGCTGGCCTGGCGCCAGCTTGGCGCGTCGATCCTCGGTGCCCAGGAGCTCGAGGCCGAGGAGGTCCCGGTAGAAGCCCAGCATGGCGTCCAGATCCCCCACACGCAGGGTGAGGCCGGTGGGTCGAGAGCCGGGTGGGAGCTGGGCGTGGCTCGGGGCCATGGAGAGCAGAAGGGCAGGGGTGGGTTTCAAGGGTCCGCCAACAGAGGGCGAGCGAGAGCGAACCTTCTTGACCCCCCGGGTCCACTGGCCCTCATGGTCCGCCGAGGCTTGCTGGCAGCCGTGCTACTCATCGCTCCCCTGCTGATGGGTTGCATCGGTGCCGAGAACGGAGAGACGCTCCAGCCCTCCCAGGCCCCTGGCCTGGACCAACACCCCTTCCCCGACGGGGATGAGGGTTGGCCGGCTGGGCTGACCGGCCCCTTCGAGCTGGGCAAGGTCCTCACTGATCCCATCGAGAGCTTCGACGCCACCCCCCTGGAGACGACCCTCTACCTCCCGGAATTGCCCGACGACGTCGCCGCGCCCGTCGTGCTCTGGAGCCAACCGTACACCGGGGGCTGTGCGTTCAACGCGTTGCTGGGGGGCGTGCTCTGCATGGAGTCCAGCGACACAGAGTTCATCTACGAGGGGGGCTACCGCGTCGACCCGAGCATCCTGGTGGAGAACGGGTTCGCTGTGGCCATCGTCAACGTGCGCGGCACGGGCAACTCGGGCGGGTGCTTCGACTTCGGCGGCCCCACCGAGCAGCGGGACCAGGTCCACCTCGTCGAGTGGCTGGCCGAGCAGCCCTGGAGCAACGGGCACGTGGCGATGTACGGCCACAGCTACCACGGCTGGACCCCCTGGCAAGCCGCCATCCACCAGCCCGAGGCGCTCAAGACCATCGTGGCCAGCGGGGTGGTCACCGACCCGTACACCTTCTCCTACTCGCCCCAGGGAGCCCCATCCTGGATCAGCGGCGGCTTCAACGCCGGGTTCACCGCCAGCCTCAACTTCATCCCACCACTGGGCGGGGGGCCGCAGCACGCCACCGCCGAGCACCTGCCCCACTACCCCGAGCGCCTCTGTCCTGAGGTGGCCAGCGTGGTGGCCGAGACCGCCAAGGGTCAGTTCACCGACTTGCGCGACGGTCCCTTCTGGGACGAGCGCCGGCTGATCACCAGCCTGCCCAACGTGACCACCTCGGTGCTGGTGAGCCACGGCCTCAACGACGACACCGGCCACGCGTTCCAGGAGGATGACATCTGGCAGAGCCTGCCAGCCGACACGCCCAAGCGCATGATCCTGGGCCAGTGGGGCCACGACCTACCCCCACCCCCGGACCTCCTGGAGAACGCACCCTTCGGGGCCGACTGGCACGAGCACACCCTGGTGCCCTGGCTGGACTACTGGCTCAAGGGCCAGGGTGAGCCCGACGAGCTCCACGTGGGCACCGTGCACTACCAGGATGATGACGAGGCCTGGCATGAGACGCATGCCTGGCCACCCGCTGAAGCGAGCGACGAGGTGCTCTACCTCGCCCCAGCCGGCTCGCTGGCCACGGCACCCAGCCAGGGGGCCTCCACGTTCAGCACACTCCCGGACCTAACCGGCCCGCCCTGGATCTGCCGCGACGCGCTACCAGCCGACACACCCACCACCGCCCTGGCCTTCCTGAGCGAGCCTGTCGACCAGGCTGTCCGCCTGGCCGGCAACCCGATGGCCTACCTGCAGATCGAGAGCTCCCTGCCTGGCGGGCTGGTCACCGTCGACCTCTTCGCCGTGGACGCAGACGGAAGCTGCGAGGACCAGCCCCAGGGCTTCACCCACATGGCCAGCGGGGCTGCTGATCTGCGTTTCCACGACGGGAGCTACCAGGGGACCGACTTCCCGGTCGGCCAGCCCGCACCGGTGCGGGTCGACATCTACAACGAGGCCTGGACGCTGGCCTCTGGGGAGCGCCTGGCCGTGGTGATCTCGGGGGATGGCTGGGATCTCAACCAGGCTCAGCCCTACTACCCACTGGTCACGGTCCACGGTGGGACCGATGCTGAGGCCAGCCACGTGGTCCTCCCCATCGCCGAGGGCACGCTGGGCGGTGAGGGGCCGGTGTTGGACTACCCGCCTCAGCCCTTCTTGCCGGAGGGTGTGGGGGGGTGAGCCTTCGAAGAGGACGTCCGGCGGTCCTATCCGAGCCGCTGATCAAGGGCCTTTCGAACC
>CAYNEI010000063.1:0-13124 GCA_964396185.1 uncultured Thermoplasmatales archaeon | reverse complement strand
GGTGGAGGCGCTTCGCCAGCAAGCCCTGGAGCTCCAAGGGATCCGGAAGGCCGACGTGGCGCTCTTCCGCGGCGTCCACGACACCAGCGACTGGCTGGACGACGAGATCGAGCACCGCGCTAAGGGTGTTCAGGGGCGCCGGCAACGCTCGGCTGTCGGGAACGCCGAGAGGGGCTCGGCCGGCCCCTAAATAGGTCCGCGCCGTCGCCCGGCTCAGAGGGTAGCTGATGAGCGATGTAGACCACGGAGAGCGAGAGGGAAGGGTCCAGGCGGCGCAGGTCACGCACGCCGATGTGCTGGAGACAGCCATGGAGCACCTCGGGGCCGTGTTCGACGCGAGCCCGGAGGGGATCTACGTCTGGGTCGATGAGACCCACAAGGCCTGCAACGAGGAGCTGGCCGCCCTGTTCGGACGGACCGTCGAGGACTGGTGCGGCGTGGCGGAATTCCTGACCTCCTTCGTGGCCGAGCAGGATCGGGAGCGCTACGCCACGAACTACCACACGAACGTGCGCGGCCTGCAGCGCCCGGTCACCTTCCGGTTCCGTGGCTTGCGCGAAGACGGGGAGACCTTCGCTGCCGAGACGGACATGATCCCCCTCACCTTCCTCGGGCACCCTGTGGCCTACCACTTCGTGCGCGAGGTCGAGAAGTAACCAGGCTCGCCTCCGGGGGCGAGGGCACGGTACAAGCCGTGGCTGCGGGCTCAGGCGTCCTGGAGGATGAGCTTGGCCAGTTCTGAGCGTAGCTCGGGGCTGTCCTCGTGGTCGTGCACGGCCACGGCATGCTGGGCCGCAGCCGCGAGGAGCTCCTCCTCGCTGTCAGCGGAGATGGAGACCGTGCAGCCGCTCTCGCTCGGGAACTTCCTGCAATCGATCGTGGATCGGGTCATGCTGTTACCTCTCCTCCCGCGCCCCGTCGGATGCGGGGGCGGTCAACCCCTACGATCACCGGGTCGCGTAAGTAGGGTCGGCGAGACACGCTCGGGGTTCTGGACATCCACGCTGGGGTCAGAGGGGGCTCACCGTGTACGTCGTCTTGTCCCACAAACGCACGCCGCCGCGGTCGAAGGTGGATGTGACGGCGACCTCCTCTGTGCCGGTGGGCAGGTTGAGGTGCTCTTCCTGCTCGGCGACATCGCTGGGGATCGTCCACGTGGCGATGCCGTCGTCGTCGGTGATCACGGTGGTCTCATGGTGGCCGGTGTCGGCTTCGTCCATGGCACGGTAGGTGCGACCTTGGTGGAGCCCGTTGGAGCCAGCAGCCTGGTACTGGGCCTCGAGCTCGATGGGGATCCCGGAGATGGGGTCCCCGGTTTCACGCTCTGTGAGGGTGGCGGTCACGACCACATCGTCCTGGAGGCCGTAGCTGGACCGGTCTGTGGAGACATCCAGGAGGGCCTCGGGGAGGGTGAACACCTCGGTGGTGGTGGCGTCGGTGAGCTGGCCGTCTGAGACGGTGAGGGTCACGTCCCTGGCCCCGGTGGTGTAGGTGTGTTCGACGATCGCGTCCGTGGCGGTGGTCCCGTCGCCCAGATCCCAATGGTAGCTAAAGGGTTGCCCGTCGGGGTCGCTGGACTGGGTCCCGTCGAAGGTGCAGGTGAGACCGTCGCAATCGAAGCGCAGGACCGCCTCGGGCTGGTGCTGATCGACGCCTGTATCGTAGAGGGCCAGGCGGGCCTCGTAGACGGTTTCCATGTAGAGGCGGGCAGCCTCCGGCTTGGCCGGTGCTGGGTCGATGGCGAGCAGGTGCTTGGCTGTGGCCTCGGCGGTGTGGGCGTCGTACCAGCCCCAGCCCCATTGGAGCCAGGGGACCATCGGGGCCATGGGCACGCCGAAGATGCTGCGCTCGGATCGGTGGGAGGCGTCGTAGGTTGCGGTGCGGTTCATGGCATCGCGTAGGTCCTGGGTGGTGATGCCGAGCAGCGGGTCCACGAACCCGTTGACCGTGGCGCCTGTGTAGCCGCTGTCCTCCCGGAGCAGCGAGATCGCTTTCGAGAGCCCGCCGGCTGCCGTGGGCGCCGCGAAGCTGGTGCCGCAAGCGCTGCGAGAGGCTGTGGTGGAGTCCGCGCTGGCGACGCTGCGGCAGAAGGGGCCCACAACGTCTGGTTGCTTCGTAGCCAGCGCCTCCTCGTGGGGACCGGCGGTCAACCCGCGAGCGTAGGCACCGCCCACGGTGATGGCCCGCGGGTTGCCGCTCCAGCCGTCCATCAAGGACGAGCTCGGGTCGTTGCCGGAGGATTTGACGTAGATCCCGTCGGTGTCGCGGGTGAGCGGCAGGGGGACCACGTGGCTCCAGGAGACGCTGAAGACGTCCACCGGGAGCCCTGCATTAAGGAATGCCTGGTGGCCTGCGCCCCCTTGCTTGAACGCGATCAGCGCGTCTGGGTTCTCGCGGATCACCGAGGAGGTCGTGCCCGTTCCATGGTTCGTGCCGTCGTCAAGGATGCAGCTCTCGGACGGATCCGAGGTCGCGCCTCCGGTGTTGTCTGGCTCGCACATGACCGCCACGAACGGGGTCTCCGGGATCCAGTACCACGTGCCCGGTTCGAGGCTGTCCCAGACCGGGCGGTCCTGGGAGACGGCTTGGCTGTAGGACAGACCATCCCCGATGCTGAGCTCGAGTTTCTCGACATTGCAGGGGAAGTCTTCGATGTACGTGCACGGGTGGTCGGTGAGCTCGGGACGGTGGAACTCCTGGTGGTAGGGGTTGATGCCGCTGTCCGGCACCGCCACGAGGACGTGGGGGATGGGGTCGGTGGCTTCAGCCCCGCTAGGTCCCGGTAGCACGGCGAAGAGGAGCAAGGCTGCTAGAACCCAGGCGTTGCGCATCGGCGCAAGGTCGCGTTGAGGGTACTTGAACTCTCTGGGGAGCATCTATCCAAGAACGGGCCGCACCCTTAAGACGCACCGCCGGGTTCGCGGCGCGTGCAGACCTGGGGCGGCCACCTGTTCGAGGGACGCGAGCTCATCGAGGGCACGGTCCAGATCGACGCCTCCGGCCAGCTCACCGCCGTGGACCGCGGAGCACCCGACGGCCCGGTGGACGAGCCTGGCATCGTGCTCCCCGCACCGGTCAACGCCCACACCCACATCGCCGATCGCATCGCGCGCGGCCAGGTGGAGGCCACGAGCATCGAGGAGGTCGTCGCCCCCCCGGATGGCCTCAAGCACCGCATCCTGCGTGCTGCCAGCCCGGAGGACCTGGTGGCCGGCATGGGCCAAGCGCTCAGCGAAGCCCACGCGGCAGGCACGGTGCGCTTGCTCGACTTCCGGGAGGGAGGCCCAGCAGGCGCCCGGATGGCTCACCGGGCTGCCGAGGGGTGCCCCGTGGAGCTCACGGTGCTCGGGCGACCGACCCGTCCAGAGGCCTGGGAGCAGGAAGCCGGCGCGTTGGTGAACCTGGTCGACGGGCTCGGCATCTCGGGCCTCGAGGACCAACCCGCCGCCGTGACCGAGGACCAGGCGGCCTGGTGCCACGCCCACGGCAAGCGCGTCGCGCTCCACCTCTCCGAGGGCCGGCGCGAGGACGTGGACGCTGCCCTGGCCCTCCAACCCGACTTGCTCGTCCACCTGACCCAAGCGACGCCCGAGGACATCCAGGCCATCGCGGAGGCCGAGGTCCCGGTGGCCCTGTGTCCCCGGTCCAACGCGCTCTTCGGCCAGGAACCACCCGTGCCCGAGCTCGTCGAGGCGGGGCTGCGGGTGGGTCTGGGGACCGACAACGCGATGTTCCAGGCCCCCGATACCCTTATGGAAGCGGCCTACACCGCGCGCACCTGGCCCGAGCTCGCACCCGAGACCATCCTCGAGATGGCCACCGGGTTCCACCTGGATGGCGAGCCGGTCCCCAGGATCGAGCCTGGAGCGCCTGTGGTGCTCCTGGACGCGAGCGATGGCCTCCGGAAGGCCGTCTGCAACCCCCGTACGCTGGTCCCCTGGAGGAAAGAAAGTGCAAGGAGAAGGCTTCGAGGAACGTAGGTTCGAGCGCATCCTGATCCCGACCGACGGCAGCGACACAAGCGACGTCGCGCTGGAGACAGGGATCGAGATGGCACGGCTGATGGGCTCCCGGGTCACCGGGCTCTACGTCATGGACAACAGCGCGTACGCCGCGTTCCCCGGCGATCTCGAGTGGGACACCATCAAGGACCTCATGGCCCAGGAATCCGACCAGGCCCTGGCCAACCTCGAGGACGCCTGCAAGGCCAACGAGCTCGAGTGCACGGTCCAAGTCCGCGAGGGCCACCCCGCAGAAGAGATCCTGGCCGCTGCCGAGGACCACGACCTCATCGTCATGGGCACCCACGGCCGCAGCGGCCTCGAACACCTGCTGCTCGGCTCGGTCACCGAGAAGGTCATCCGGCACGCCGACTGCCCGGTGCTCGTCGTGCGCATGCCCGATGAGGACTGAGTGCCGCGGCGGACGTAACGTTTCGAGGATCGTGAAAGAACCGTTATACCCCCCGTGCCCCTCATGCGAGCCTGCACCATGACCACCGGTCCCTCTCGCCCGCTCAGGCAGGGCCGCCGGGCCCCGGTGTCACGTCACTGTTTGCTGGTGATCCTGGCCGGTCTGGCCTTGTTGGCCCCCCCGCAAGCTGCAGCCCAGAGCACCGGCGAGCCCGCCGAATCTGACGGTTGGGAGCTCGCCTTCGACTTCCACGTGGGCGAAGGATTCGAGCTCCGCAACGCCCAGCACAGCGAGGATGCATCGACCTTCTTCAACGGTTCCTTCGATCTGAACACGGCCACCCTGGCTGTGGAGTACGCTCACCTCGCACCAGACGACCAGGTACCCGAGCGCCGGGCCAACACGAGCCTGACCCTCCAAGCTGTCTACGTCTTCCGCGACCTCAACGACAACGGCCGTTTCGATCTCGGCGACGAGATCCTCGAACACGACCGCTTCGACAACCGGCGCGAGCCCACCATCGTCTACGACCCGCTCCCACGCGGCTTCGAGGGAGCCAAGGCGACCTACCCCTTGGTACGAGGCGGGTTCGTCGAGGTGCAGATGGCGGCCACGGACACCATCGACCACCTCGGTGAGCGAGAGCTGCGACCCACCGAGATGGGGCTCAACGTCACGGTCCACGACGTGCCGATCCGCGCCGAGGACGCGCAGATCGCTGTCCAACTACGCGCAGCCGGCCACGGCGTCGACCAGGCGGACAGCCGCGTCGAGATGCAGGGTGACGGGGCCGAGATCCACTTCACCTGGGACGAGCAGGCCCAACTCGACGGCGCCGAGACCGACCGCGGAGTGACCACGTACGAGCAACCCCTGCAGGACGGGGAGCGAGAGGAAGCCATCATGTTCCTCTCCACGGACCACGCCAGCGAGATCAGACACACCATGATCTTCGGCGCGATCCATCCCTCACAAACCTTCGAGGAGGTCATCGCGGGCATCCTGGGCGACGCGCCCCTGTTCTTGCTCGGCCTCGGCCTCGCCGCCGTCGGCGTCGGTGCAGCAGCGGTCGTCAAGCTGCGCCAGGGCCGTGACCGCTCGTTTCGAAACGCCTGAAAGGACTTTCTTATGCTTGCAGGCCCACCGGTGGTCAGACGGGCGTGACCCGTCTTGCACAAGGCACCTCGGCGCCTCACCAGGCGCCGAACAGGTGGGACCAGGAGGGCTGGTTCTCCCCTCGCCCCTCTCACACACGCACAGGTTCCAGCCCTCCCTCACCTCCTTGGCCGGGCGACCCCCCTCCCTGCCCGGCACACCACAAGGACCGCACACGCGCCCCGGGCGGCCCCCCCGCCCGGGGTCGCTGCGCGGTCTAGGGTCCGGTTGCCAACCGGTGGATACATCCCCTGGCCCGTTGCTGGCCGGGAGAGAAGCTCATGCCAGCCGTCATCGAGAACCTCGTGACCGCAGCCCTCACCGTCATCGCCCTGGGGTTGACCCTCGTGGCGGCCAGGGCGTGGCGGCATGCCAGATCGCGTAAAGTTGGCCTTTTGACGCTGGGGTTCGCCCTCTTCCTGGCCAAAGGGCTCATGCTCAGCATCGGGCTTTTCACCGCGCCGGACTGGAACCGTCTGCTCCTCCCGAGCCTCGTCTTCGACCTGGGGATCCTTGGCGTCTTCTACGTCGCGGTCATGACCTGAGCGCACCCGGGGGCTAGATGAGGTGGCGCGAGGAACGGGGACCATGGACGCGGTCTTGCTTGAGCTGGTCATCTTCCTGGCTCGGCGCACCAAGGACCCCCTGGACCTCGAAGCGCGCCGAGCCCTCTACCGGGCCGTGGAACGCTACCCCGGCCTCCATCTCTCAAGCATCGCGCGCAAACTGGACATGGAGACCAACCACGCCAAGTACCACCTGCGGGTGCTTGAGCGCCACCAGATCGTCTCCTCGCGCAAGGAGGGCGGCTACTGGCGCTTCTACCCCAAGACCGAGAGCGACATCGGGCCCCGCGACGTGCTGGACCGCGCCGACAAGCGCGCGCTCTCCATGCTACGTCGCAAGGTCCCGCTGCACGCCACGCTTGTCCTGCTGGACCGCGACGAGGCGACCTTGGGCGAGCTCGCAGAAGCCGTGGACGTGGCCGCCTCCACCATGCACTACCACGCCGGCAAGATGGAGGAGGCTGGCCTGGTGGAGAGCCAGCGCGAGGGTCGAGAGCGCGTGTTACGCGTCGTGGACCCCAACCACGTCTCCGAGCTGCTCGTGCGCTACCAGCCCCCCGACGAGATCGTCGAGGGCTTCCTGGAGGCCTGGGAGGAGCTCGAGTTCCCCTGATCGGTGGACAGGAAGGGATGGGGGCCTGGTCAGGAACGTTTATGCGTGACCCGCGCCACTGTTGTTCGTATGGCTACGGTCTTGGGCGCCATGGACGACGGCATGGTCCGTGAGTCCCAGCAAGAGCTCTCCTCGGCCGTCGAGAAGTACGAGCTCGACTGCCTCAAGCTCATCGACGCTGTCGAGACCCTGGATGCTCAAGGCGAGAGCCACTCCCTGCGCAAGATCGCTGAGATCGCAGGCGTCAGCAAGGACGAGGTCAACCGCTACCTCACCACCCGCGTCAACGAGCTCTACAACCTGGAGCGCCTCAAGCACGTGCGCTCACGCAACCGCGCCCTCTACAACCACCTGATCACCTCTGGCCCGCCGAGGGTCGAGGACGACGAGTGGGCCGGCATCGAGGCCAACACGTCCAAGTTCGAGATCTTCCAGGCCGTGGCCCTCAAGTACGGGTACACCGCCGAGGCCGCTCGCGAGCGCGGCCGCATCGTCGACATCGACTACGTCGGCATCGAGGAGCTCTCGTACACCCGCCAAGGCATCGCGTTCAGCTTCCAGGAGCCCGTGCTCTACCTGGACCGCTACCGGCCGACGGCCTGATGGATGGCGGGAGAGGGAGCAGAGGAGTTCATCGATCAGTCATACGACTCCAACACGGAGGCACGGAGACACGGAGCGAACGGAGGAACGGAAGGGAAGGCGAAGGAAGGAGCCTACAGCAGGTTCCGCGGACAAGCTACCCTGTAACAGTCGAGCACCTTGCCTAGCTGGCATCCCCTCCACCGGTTCCCACCAACCAGCTCCCGTCCCCTCTCCGTTCGCTCCGTGTCTCCGTGTTGAGAGGTCTCCGCCGACTCCCCAACCGCTCAGGTGTTCGCGGCCATCCACTCTGCCGTGACCTGCACGGCCTCGTCGCTGGTGTACTTGGGTTCCCAGCCGATCTTCTTGAGACCCTCGATCTCCAGGCGCATCTTCTTGATGTCGCCCTTCCAGCCCCGGCCTCCATCGACGCCACCCGTGTAGTCGAAGGTGACGTCGTCCAGGCCGAGCGCGTCGACGACGATCTCGCCGATGCGCGTGACGGTCGTCCAGGACTCGGTGCCCACGTTGACGATCTCGGCCCGGTCCCGGTCCTCCTGGTCGTAGAGGGTGAGCACGGCGTCGACCATGTCGTCGATGTGGCAGTAGGACTTCTGCTGCTTGCCGTCGCCGAGGATCTCGAGTCGCTCGGGCGTGGCTCTGAGCTTGTGGACGAAATCGTAGATGACGCCGTGGGTGAGCCGAGGGCCCAGGATGTTGGCGAACCGGTAGATGCAGCTGTTGAAGTCGAAGGTGTGGGCGTGGCCCGAGATGATGGCCTCGCAGGCCGCCTTGCTGGCACCGTACGTGGAGATGGGCTTCATGGGCCCGTAGTCCAGCGGCGTGGGGAAGATGTCCACCTCGCCGTAGACCGTGGAGGTGCTCATGAACAGGAGGTCCTCGACGCCGGTGCGACGGCACGCCTCGATGACGTTCTGCGTGGTCACGACGTTCTGCTCGAAGTGACGCTCGGCCTCCTCCACGCCGACGCGCACGTCCGGGTCGGCAGCGGAGTGGACGACCAGCTCGCAACCCTCGGTGGCTTCCAGGACCCGGTCGGCGTCCAGCAAGTCGGCTTCGATGAGCTCGATGTCGGCGCCCTCGAGGAAGGCGCGCTTGCCGCTCACGAAGTTGTCGTACACGGTGACCTCCCACCCTCGCTCGAGCAGAGCGTCGGTGAGGTGGCTGCCGATGAACCCTGCTCCGCCGGTGACGAGCGCGCGTCGTGTTTCGGTCATCTGATGGTCCTCCGGATCGCGAGTGCTACCACGGCGGCCAGCCCTAAAACGACGACGGTGCCCTGGAGCACGGGCTCGAAGCCGAACAGCGCGATGAGATCGCGCACGAAGCCGGCGGCATACGCCCACGTGAAGGCCGCGGCCAGGGCACCGATCATGATCGCCACCCAGGCCCGCTGGGCCGGCATCCCGATGAGCCGACCCACGATGACCCCAGCGAAGGCACCACTGCCCTGGAGCGGGAAGAAGACGAAAAGGACCAACCCCATGAACGCTGAACGCCCCAAGATCGCACTGTCAGCCATCCAGGTCTGACCGCCCTCCATGCACTTCTCCACGAACGGGCCGACGCGAGGCAGGCGCGTGACATCATCCCAGTTCCAGGCCAAGAACCAAGCCAACGTCATGTCCAGCCCAGCGATGTACGTGGCGACCAGGAAGGGCTCGAAGCCCGCCCCTACGGCGGTGGGGATGATGGACTCCTTGCCTGCAGGCGGGATGATGTAGGCGACGAGCAGGCCCCAGAACTCCCCGGCCCTACCGGGGAAGACCACGATCACCGAGAGGATCAGGCTCGTGATGGCCGCCAGAGGGAGCGTGAAGCGCACGAAGGTCGTGGCTCGCCCGTTGCTGAACAGGAACGGGACATCCGGCACGCGCCCTTGGCGCTGGTTCTCTTCCACGCCTTCACCGATCCTCTCGAAAGTCCGCGACGATCATCGCATGGTCCTTGTGATACGGGTCCAGCCGGACGACATCGACGATGTCGCCGGGGCCCTGAACCTGCTCGGCTGCCTCTTGGATCACCTCGGTGGGATCGCGTTCCACAGCGATGCTGCGCGCCTTAACCGCCAAAAAGCCGCGTCTGGGCTGGAACGTCGCGGCGTTGCGCAGGAAGATATCCACCTGGTCGCGCTGGGCAACGTCCTGGTAGAGCAAGCCGAGCTCTGGGACGGCAGGCGCGAAGGTCTCGGGGCGCCTGGCATCACCGACGTAGGGGAGGATATTGGCCTGCTCGCGCGCTTGCCGGATGAGCCCGATGCTGGCCACCGGGCTCTTCTCGACGGCCAGGATACGGCCTTGGGGGACGAGGTGAGCCATCCAGCGTGCGGTCACGCCTTGGGCAGCACCCAGGTACAGGACGTTCTCGGCCTCGTCGGCGTCCCACTTCTTGCCGCCGTTGGTGATGTAGGCGCCTAGCTTGCCCTGTCCCTTCATGTGGCGGGCCATCAGCGACCCCCCCGCTTGCCCTTGCCTTTGGCCGAGCCGTTCCCCTTGCCGCCCTTCCGGCGCTGCATGGCGCGTCGGCGTCCGACGCGGGCGACCTCCTCGGCGCGCGCCTCCACCTCGGCCTTGAGCTCGGAGGCGATGTTGTTCCCGGTGAAGGCATCGGCCCGGGCGGCGATGGCGATCTTGGCGGCCAGCGCCCGGCTGATGGAGCCCCGGTCCTTCGGGTGGGCCTGGAAGACCAGAGGGTGCTGGTAGATCACACCATGTTTAGGGGGCGGGGCGCCCTCGACGAGGTGGGCGAAGACCGCCTTCTCGGCCCCGAGCATCTGGATCGTGCCCGCGGACGATTTGGCCAGCTCCATGAGCCCGCCTGCGTGGTGGATGAGCTTGGCCGCGATCTTCGGGCCGCACAGCTTGGAGATGTTGGGCGCGATCTCCTCGGCAGCCGACTCCACGTAGGCCTCCAGGGGGGCCCGGGACTCGGCTTGCCGGACAAGCGAGACCGCCAGGCCCTCCACGGCTTGACGCTCCCGATCAGCGAGCTCGCTGCCGAGCACGTCCTCACCCCATCCCTCGGCCTCGCGGATCTCGGCCCCGCTGCCGTGCTCGGCGATGAGCTTGGCCAGCTCGAGGTGATCCTCGCACCGGGCGACCACCTCGGGGGCATGGAGCTCGTACCAGGCCACCAGGCGCTCCCCGAGCAGGTTCTCGACCTCGTGGGCTTCATCCAGGTAGCTGATGGCCTGCATGAGGTGCAGGGTCTTGTCGGCAAGGGCCTCGCGCACCGTCTGCTCGGCCAGGGCGTGGAGCGTCTCGTGGAGAAGCGATGCGTCGTACCCGTGGGGTTCGGGGTCGAGGTAGACGCGGGTGCGAGGCCCCGTGGCAGCGTTGGACAGACCGAGCAGGCGCCGGCTGGGCACGAGAACCTCGTCCACCTTGCTGGCCAACGCCTCCTCCTCGTCCAGCCGCCCACCCTCGCGCACCGTGGCCAAGCGCTCGACCAATGCGCCAGGATCCTTCGGGAAGAGCGCCTGCTCGCGCACCTCGCCATCCTCCAGGAGGAAGCTGCCGAACCAGGTCGTCACGAGCAGGGGGGAACCCATCGGTTCAATCGAAGTCGCGTGAGGGTCTTAACGCTTCGCCAGCTTTTTCTTTGGTCTCAACCTTTTCTTTGGTTGGGCCACCGGGGACGCGGGGGCGGCGCAAAGACCGCTCTGGCAAGAGCGGAAGCAAGCGGCCCTCAGGCCAAGACGCGGTGGGTCCTCGAAACAAGAAACGCCGCCCCCGCGCTGGGCGTGGCCCAAGGATGGTTGACGGGGTGCTTGGAGGCACTGATGGCGCTATCTCTCGATGTCCGCGCTTGCGATCGCTTTGTCTGTGGCGCTCTCGGCATCAACACGGTGGATGAACCACCGCGGCGGCACCGCTCCCGCGATCCTCTGCGGGTTCGTTGTCCGTTGCGTCCTCCCGCGGCAACTGGCTTCCATACTTCGTGCGCTCCCTCCCCTTGTCGTCCGTCGCCTCTGTGGGTCCCCGTGTCCCCCGCGCTCCCCGTGGTTCCTTTCCCCATATACTTCCCGGCTTCATGGCCTTCGCGCCCTTCGGGTTCAGTCCTGGCCCACACCGGAGGATACTGATAGCACCGCCATCGTTGGCCAGGGCAGTGTACGGCTTGCTGAGGCCCTTGCTCTTCCGCCTGGACCCTGAGCGGGCCCACCGGCTGGGTATCTGGCACCTGGCCCGCATCCACGCCTCTGCTGCCAAGCAGGCCCGCGTCGCGCGCCGGCACCCGCCACCGGACGCACGCTTAGCCATGGAAGCCCTCGGGCTTGCCTTCCCAGGCCCACTGGGCGTGGCTGCCGGGTTCGACAAGGGTGCCGAGGTGTACAACGCGCTGACGGCCTACGGCTTCAGCCATGTGGAGGTCGGCACCGTGACCCCGGAGCCCCAGGAGGGCAACCCCACCCCGCGCATCGAGCGCTACCCCAGCCACCATGCCCTGGTCAACCGGCTAGGCTTCAACAACCCCGGCGTGGCCACGGCTGCCGAGCGCCTGGCCGAGCATCCACCCCAGGGGATCGTCGGTGTCAACGTCGGCCGCAACAAGACCACGCCACCCGAGCAGGCCATCGAGGACTACGAGACCGCGGCGACCGGGTTGGCTGGGCCTGCCGACTACGTTACCGTGAACATCTCGTCCCCCAACACCCCGGGCCTGCGGGACATGCAGACCCCCGACGGGGCAGCTGAGCTCGTGGGGCGCGTGATCGAGGCCCTCGACGACGCCGGCCACCCCCACCCAGTGCTTCTCAAGCTCCACCCCGACGCGCCTGCCGAGGAGCTCGTCGCCGTGGCCGAGGGTGCTGTGGACGCCGGCGCGGCAGGCATCATCGCTGTGAACACCACCACCTGGCGCCCACCGGGTCTCCAGCACGCCGGTCAAGGGGGCCTCTCGGGCCAACCCCTCAAGCAGCAAGCCACCCAGGTACTCGCGAGGCTCCACCAAGCCATCGGCGACCAGGTCCCGCTGATCGGGGTCGGCGGCATCGAGACCGGCCAGGATGCCATCAAGCGCGTGCAAGCCGGCGCCACCATCCTCCAGGCCTACACGGGCTACGTCTACCGAGGGCCCAGCTTCGCCCAGCTCGTCCACCAGGAGATGCTCGAGGAGCTCGACGAGCTGGGCGTGGACCGGCTGGCTGAGATCGTCGGCGATGGAGCCGGATAAGACCGAGGCTGCCCGCCCAGCCAGCCTCCCACGGTCTAGCGCGGCCCGGGGCGTATCCACCCAGGGCCGGCCCGCCGCCGTTGCGACCTGCAGGCTGCTGTTGCGAAACGGTTAATTGGGGAACCCGGGATGCGGCCCCGGTGACAGATTGGCAGTAGGCTTCGTCCTCGTCAGCGCTGAAGCGGGCAAGGAGCACGAGGTCTACAACGCCCTGCTCGCCGTGCCGGAGATCGTCGAGCTGCACCCGCTGTTCGGCGAGTACGACCTCATCGCGAAGGTGGAGGCCGAGGACTTCGACACCCTTGGCCACATCATCGTCTCGAGGATCCGCTCGATCGACGGCGTCCACGACACCAAGACACTCACTGGGACGAGGTTCTAACATGGAACTGGAGATCTTCGAGAGCCTGCTGCTCGCCTCGTTCGCCGTGGTCACCCTGGGATCCGGCTTGTTCACCGCCTACTTCGGGGCCGGCAAGTCCCGACGCATCGGGTTCGGCCTGGTCATCGTGGGTCTGCTGGCCGCGTTCATCTTCGTGGCTGTGACCTGGGAGATCTTCCCCGAGGTCGCCACCAGCCCATGGAACACGGACCACATC
>CAYNEI010000062.1:2859-13370 GCA_964396185.1 uncultured Thermoplasmatales archaeon | reverse complement strand
GTCGGCCTTCCGGATCCCTTGGAGCTCCAGGGCTTGCTGGCGAAGCGCCTCCACCTCGCGCGAGCTGTGCGCGCAGAGCACCAGGTTGAAGGCGCCGATGGACGTGGACGCTGGCTTGAGGGCATGGATGCAGCTCTCGGAGAAGGTCTCGATGAGCCCACGCTTGACCCCCAGGGCCGGGCTCGGGCCGAGGTGCACGAGGAGGTTGAAGAGTAGTAGGCCATCGGCGCGGCTCGGGTCGAAGAGCGGCGCGATCAGCAGGCTCCCCTCGCGCAGCATCCGGTCCCGGCGGCGCTTGACCGTGCGAGCCGTCACGCCCACCTCGCTGGCGACCTCCGTGGGCGAGCGGCGGGCCTCCCACCGGAGCGCTCGGATGATCCGCCAGTCGAGCTGGGAGAGGGGGCGGCTGACTTCCGGGGTGCGCCGGTGGTAGGAGAGCCGGGGGTGGAGGTGGCCGGTCAGCTCCGAGAGCGCGCTCAGCTTCTCGTCCCGTTCGCCTGTGTCCTGGAACGCGATGTCCAGGCACACGCCGGGGCCGATGAAGTCGTGGATCTCGAGCATCCCGTCCACGGCGCGGGCGCGGGCCACGACCTCGTCCTTGTCGAGCGATCGGTCCACGAGGTAGAGGAATGCTGAGGCGGACAGGCCGAGCTGGGCCAGGTTCGGGACCACTTGGTAGGCCGCGATGACCCCCTGGTCCTCCATGCGGGCCAAGCGAGCCCGCACCGTGTCGGGGGTGACGCCCACCGCATCCGCGATCCTCCCGGTTTTCAGGACATCTGGGGGACATGGGGTGGACCGGAAGGGACGGATCCCGATGGTGCGAAGGATGCGCACGTCCAGGCCGTCCATGCCGTCCCAGGGACCCTGAGCGCCTTCAACTTGCCGCCGCTAGCTCAGCAAGACACGGATGTGTCGTCCCCGTACGGAGAGCTGGTGTGGGTCACCGTGCATCCGCCGGCTTGGACGGTGCATGTGTGCCCGCCAGGGAAGTTCGGGTGGCACTCAGCGCTGGGCTTCTCTGCGGCGGAGCCGATCCCGGCGCCGAAGGAGAGTCCGATCAAACCTAGCGAGACGAGGACGACGATGAGGGTCGTCCGCGGAGCCGTCTCTGAAGGATCGTTGTTGCAAGAGGTCATATGGTTCACCGCGACCGGGGGGTCGCGCCCGCCAAACCGCGTCACGTGATATCATGGTTTCCTTCGAACCCCCTGGCGCGGGTCAACCTGATCCTCATGATCATCCCTTCTCACTCTGTCCCGCCTTGGTCTGGGAGCCCCTTGAACTGCCGCCGCTGGGGGCCTTAGCACGACCTCCCCCAGCCCCTGGCCCTGGCCATCACCCCTGGCCCCATGGGATGGGGACGTCCGCGTGGGCGAGGAAGAGCCCGCCGAAGTTCGAGGTGCCCCCACCAGCACCGGTGGCGCGGAACACGTGCTCGCTTCCCTCCCCTGGACCTCCTGCTCCGGCGGTAGACCCGAAGCCGCACGGGCAGCTCATGGTGGCGCCGCCTGCCTCTTTCTCCATGACGTAGCGACCTGTGAGTTGGACTGCGAAGAACGTGCCGACCAGCGTGTGCTCGGGCGTCACGTGGTGCTCGCTGAGCACGGTGGCCTGGCCGCCCACGCCGGTCACGTAGGCCCCAGCGTTGGCGGGACCCACGAGATCCTTGCCGCTAAGCGCCACAGCCGTGTCGCCCTCGATCGCTTGGACGAGCTCGACGCCCGGACCGCCCATGAGCTCCCAGGACCACGTTCGAGCGTTGGTGGCCATGAGGACGTAACGGAGGGTGCGCTCGGTGGGGGTTCCGTCGCCTGGGTCGTTGACGCGGATGCGGACGGCCGCGCCCCAGCCGCCCGTGACGGCGACCGTGGTGGCCTCGTGGTGAACGCCCTGCTGCTCAGGCGCTGTGACGTCCACGAAGAGGTGGTCGTAGCTGTTCATGGCGATGACCTGGGCCCCGCCGGCATAGGAGCCGTCGGCTCGGAAGCCGTACGCGCCAGCGTGGCCTGGCTGGTCGATCTCGGCCGCGAGGAGGTCCAGGTAGGCCGTGGCCCCGTCGGTGGTGAACTCGATGACGACCCAGCCGCTAGCCGTCCCCCCGCCACTGGCGATGACGCTGGTCCCCTTCGGGTCGAAGACGTGGTCGGCGAGCACGGATGTCGCGTGGAACGTGGTCAGTAGCATCATGCACGCGACGAGAAGGACGCGTCGACGCGCTGGTGGCTGATCGGAAGTGCTCATGGACTCGCCTCGGCCCCCGGAGGACGGCCGAGCAGGTGAAGGCTCCCACAGCACCAGCGGGACATCCTGACAGCTCGGGGCCTTCCGAGAGCGGAGCGCGATGACACGACTCGCGCCAGTCCACCGAGTGGAAGCTCCAGTGGAAACGCCCCTGTCAGGCTTATCGACCCAGCCCTCGTGGTGATCCCATGGCCACCTCTGCCCCCTCGTTCGGAACGCCTGGCACCGGGACCGCCACCAAGCTCCTGCTCCTCGGCTCCGGCGAGCTAGGCAAGGAGGTCCTCATCGAGGCCCAGCGCCTGGGCGTGGAGACCATCGCGGTGGACCGGTACCGCAACGCACCCGCCATGCAGGTCGCCCACCGCAGCCACGTGGTGGACATGACGGATGCCACCGAGGTGCGCCGGCTCGTGGAGAAAGAGCAACCCGATCTGATCGTGCCGGAGATCGAGGCCATCGCCACCGACGAGCTCGAGCGCCTGGAGGGGGAAGGCTTCACCGTGATCCCCACCGCGCGGGCCACCCGGCTCACCATGGACCGCCAACGCATCCGCGAGCTGGCCGCCGACGAGCTGGACGTGCCCACGAGCCCCTTCGCTTTCGCTGATCACCACGAGGCCTACCTGGAAGCCATCGAGCACGTCGGGCTGCCGTGCGTCGTCAAGCCCACCATGTCATCCAGCGGCAAGGGCCAGAGCCTGGTGCGCACCGAGGCCGACGTCGAGGAGGCCTGGAACTACGCCCACGAGGGCACCCGGTCGGACACGGGCCGGGTCATCGTGGAGGGCTTCGTGGACTTCGACTACGAGATCACGCTGCTCACGGTCCGCCACGCTGGCGGAACGAGCTTCTGCCCACCCATCGGTCACCGCCAGGAGGATGGGGACTACCGGGAGTCCTGGCAACCCATGGAGATGAGCCCCGAGGCCCTGTCGCGGGCACAAGAGCTCGCCGAACGCGTCACCGACGCGCTGGGAGGGCGGGGGCTGTTCGGCGTCGAGTTCTTCGTCAAGGGCGACGAGGTGCTCTTCAGCGAACTCAGCCCCCGCCCCCACGACACGGGGCTGGTGACGCTTGGCACCCAGCCCATGAGCGAGTTCGAGCTCCACGTGCGCGCCATCCTGGGTCTGCCCATCCCGATCATCGAGCAGACCTCACCTGGTGCCTCGCACGTCATCCTGGCCACCGAGGCCATCCGGGAGCCAGCCTACACGGGCATCGCGGACGCCCTCAAGGAGTCTGGCACGCAGCTGCGGATCTTCGGCAAGCCGGAAGCCTACCCCGGCCGGCGCATGGGCGTGGTGGTGGCCACGGGTACCACAACCGACGAGGCGCGCGAGACGGCCGCGCGAGCCGCCGAGCGCGTGCGCGTGGTCGGCGCCGGCGATGCGTGAGCAGGCGGGCAGCGCATGGTCCTTGACATCTTGATCCCCGGCCTGGCGGTCTTGGGCGTGCTCGGCTTGCTGGTGGTGGGTTGGCGCAAGACCCAGCAGCGCCACGAGGCCATGACCTTGCTCGCCCTGGGCGAGGTCCATCGCTGTGCCGGCGCGTGGGCTGCAGCCGAGGCGTTCTACCATGCCTCCGGCGAGGTTGGTGTGGGGATGCCAGAGGCGCGCGTGGGACTGGAGGCCATCAGGGACCGGTCCACTGAGCCCATGAGCGATCACCCGCTGGTCGAGGATGTGGAGCGCCGGATGAGCCATGATCGGGAGGGGTTGGTGGCCTGGCTGGAGAAGCGAGGGTACGGGGCGCTGGCCGGGAGGATCAGGGAGGAGAGGTAGCGGCCAGAGCACCGGGACAAGCGCTCCTCGGCTGCTGCGTCAAACACATATACGACCTCTCCTTTGCACCGGCCCAGCCCTACTGCGGGCGTAGTATAGTCTGGTAGTACACAAGCTTGCCATGCTTGTTGCCTGGGTTCAAATCCCAGCGCCCGCACTTCGTCCTCTCCTTCGTCTGGGAAACACGTATGTCCTCTCAGCCTGTGCTGGGTCTGCCAGGTGGAGACCCTGACGCGAGCCTCTCTCTTCGCTGCCATCCTGTTGCTGGCCCCTGCTCTGCTTGCCCTGCCCCAGGGTCCTGCCCTCGAGATCCCCGTCGAGGATTCAGCCCAGCGCTACATCGTGGCCTTCCACGACCTTGAGGCCGCTGAGCTGTCCGACGATGCTTGGAACGGCCACGAGCTCGTGCGCGTCAACGAGGCCCTGGGCACCGCGCTCGTGCGAACCTCCAACCCTGCGCTGCTCCAACTCCAGGCCCACCAGGATCCCAACGTGGACTACGTCGAGTGGGACGACCCGGCCAAGTTCGTGACCCTGGCCACCCCGGACGATCCCCGCTACCCCGAGCAGTACGCCTTCCCGCAGATCAACGCGCCGGGCGCCTGGGACACCACCCTCGGCGAGGCCTCGGTCAAGGTGGGTGTCATCGACACGGGCATCGACCAGGACCATCCGGATCTCCAGGGGGTCATCGCGGGTCAGCGTGACTTCTCCAACAACGACGCCGTGGCCAACGACGCGTGCGGGCACGGGACCCACGTGGCCGGCACCATCGCGGCCAACACGGACAACGCGCGGGGCGTGGCCGGCACAGCCCAGGTGAGCCTGCTCATCGGCAAGGCGCTCACCAACACCCTGCTCGTCCAGTGCACCGGGTCCACCAGCGACATCGCGGATGCCATCACGTGGGCCACCGACGAGGGCGCAGACATCATCTCCATGAGCATCGGCACGTCTAGCTCCTCGAGCACCATGCGCAGCGCGGTGGCGTACGCTTGGGACCAGGGCGTGCTCCTCGTGGCTGCCGCAGGCAACGACGGGCCCTGCTCGGATTGCATCAGCTACCCAGCCGCCTACCCCGAGGTCATGGCGGTCACCTGCACCGAGGAGGGTGAGACCCAGTGCCGTTTCTCCAGCGACGGGCCCGAGTCCGAGATCGCCGCCCCCGGCGACGACGTGCTCTCCACGTACAACGACGGCGGCTACCGGGAGCTCTCCGGAACGAGCATGAGCGCACCCCACGTGAGCGGCGTGGCCGCGCTGGTGCTCAGCGTGAACGCGAGTCTGACCCACCAGGAGCTGCGCGAGCTGCTCACCCGCACGGCCCAGGACCTCGGTGAGGAGGGCTGGGATGAGCGCTTCGGCCATGGAGAGCTCGATGCAGCAGCAGCCGTCCAGGCCGCCGGTGGATCAGGTGGCGGAGACGATGGCGGAGATGGCGGCGGCGGGGACAACGGCACCACGAACGAGGCCCCCACGGCCGCCTTCACCACCGACTGCACGGAGCTGGAGTGCACCTTCGATGGCTCGGGCTCCAGCGACGCCGACGGCGCGATCGAGAGCTACGCGTGGGAGCTGGGCGACGGCGCCACCCCCACGGGTGAGATGATCACCCACGCCTACTCGGAAGGGGGCACGTACACCGTGACCCTGACCGTGACCGACGACCATGGCGCCACCGGCGAGACGAGCCAGGACGTCACCGTCACCGAGCCCCCCGGCGACGCGCCGCTCTTCGCGGCCAACTTCGACGACGGCACCACCGATGGGTTCAGCACCAGCGGGCTCTGGCACGTCGACGACGCCTGCGCAGCCGCCCCATCCAGCCCGAACTACCTCGGCTACCACCGCGCGAGCGCCTGCGACTACGATACCGGGTCCACCACGATCGGAGCAGCCGCGTTCAGCGTGGACCTCTCCACCGTCTCGTCCGCGCAGCTGGTCTTCGACCACCGGTGGGAGACCGAGTCCAACGCGTGCGGCTTGCTCAGCTGCAGCCAGTACGACACCATGGCGGTCCAGGTCTCGACGGACGGCGGCTCGAGCTGGAGCGTGCTGGCCGAGTGGACGAGCCTGGACGACAACCAGCTGGACTGGGCCACCGAGTCCTTGCCGCTGGACAGCTTCACGGGCCAGCCGGTCACCGTGCGGTTCCTGTTCGACAGCGTGGACAACGTGGACAACGACCAGCAGGGTTGGTTCGTCGACAACGTGGTCGTTGAGTAGAGCGCCGCTTGGGTGCTAGACGTCGGCTGGCTGATCAGCCAGCCGCGTCGTCTCCCTCCCCGCGCGGCGACAAGAGGGGAGGCAGGTCCACAGCGATCTCTCGCTGCTCGAAGTAATCCGTCAACCGGTCGCGGTCGGCCTCGAGCAACTGGCAAGCCCCCTCCACCAGCCCAGCGTCCATGACGGGATCGGTGAGCTCTTGCTCGGCCATCAGGCGGCCCTCGCGCGCCTCCTCGATGATCTGATCCAGCTCAGCGGGCACCTGGTAGAGCGCAAGAGCAGCCTCGAACTGGCCCCGGGAGCGGTAGGCCTCGGCCAGACGGACGGCCAGGCGAGCTGTGCGCTTCTTGCGGTTGAGCACCAGGCTGAGCACCAACACCAGGACGAGGAGCCCGGAGCCGATGGCGAACCAGGCGAGCAGGGCCACGCTGGGCCCAACGCGCTCCCACTCTTAAACCGACGAGGTGGCAACGCTCATGGCCCCGGGGCTCGATGTCACCCCCATGCGCTCCCGGATGCTTCTGGTCGGGCTGCTGATGGTGACCACGGGCCTGGCTGGTTGTGCCACCGACGGAGGCGATCTGCGGGGCGGGTTGGATGCGCCCAAGAGCCTCCAGGTGACGAGCCCCACGGTCCAGCAAGGCGCCTCGATCCCGAGCCAACACACCTGCGATGGACCGAGCACGAGCCCACAGATCGACATCACGGGACTGCCGGACAGGACCGTCACCCTGGCGCTCGTCGTGGACGACCCGGATGCCCCGTCCGGCACGTTCACGCACTACCTCGCCTGGAACGCCCCTGCCGGCGGCCCGAGCGTGACCTTCCCCGAGGACCGCGCGCCACAGGGGGCGCACGAAGGGGTCAACAGCGCAGGGACCCACGGGTACACCGGGCCATGCCCGCCGGTGGACGACGAGGCCCACCGATACCGCTTCCAGGCCTACGCGGTGGACGCCGAGCTCAGCCTCCAACCAGGCGCCGGGCGCGCCGAGCTGGCGGACGCGCTCGATGGCCGGGTGCAGGCGTGGGGCGAGCTCGTAGCGACCTACGAACGCGCCGGCTAACGAAGTGCAACCGCGTCTCTTCCACCGCCCGCTTCCTACTGCTTGAAGGGCGGTGCGTCCACCGAACCCCAAAAAGATAGATAGGTGGCGCCTGTGCGAGGGTCGATGCGACCCCGCGCGTTCCCGCTCGTCGCCCTGCTCGCCGGCTTTCTGCTCGTGCTGGCCGGTACCGCTGCCAGCGAGGAGCACGGCCCGGCCCCCGAGGCCCGCTTCACCCCCGATTGCCTGGACCTCACGTGCACCTTGGACGCCTCAGAGAGCACGGGCGGCAACGCCACCATCGTGGCCTACAACTGGACGATCACGTTCGGAGATGATCTCGTGCTCGAGGAGGAGAGCGAGAACGCCACCCTGGAGCACGCCTTCGACGGTCCTGGGGCCTACGACATCACGCTCACGGTGCGCACCGATGCCAACGAGACGGCCACCACCACCGAGGTCATCACGGTCACGCACCTCAAGCGCGGGAGCGGACAGATCCCCTGGTCGGCCCTCGGCGTGGGCGTGGTGGCCTTCGGTGGGGCGGTCGTGCTGGCACGGGAGACGTGAGCCCTTGACACGTTCCCTGGGCTAACACGCTCCCGCCGGAGCCGCCCACCAGCCCTCGCATCCACCTACGGCCATGGAGTAGAAGGGCCAGAACGGCACGCGTCGAAGGTAGCCCTCAGGCCACTCGAGCGGGACCGTCTTCGTGCTGTACACGTTGATGAGGAAGAGCAGCACCCAGCCCACCGCCAGGTAGATGCCCAGGCCTGCCGCGGCGCGGTAGCCGAAGACCTCCATGCGCCGCTGCCAGGTGATCCGGTGGCCCAGAGGCCAGGCGAGCACGACCGCGAAGATGAACGCTCCGAGACCAAGGATCGAGGAGGTGAGCAGCGCGGTGGCCGGAGAGAAGCCCACGAAGGCGAGGTAGGCCACAGGCGAGCCGATCAGGCAGCCGACGAGCGAGAGGGCGGGCCACCAGCGCGCCAAGAACGCAGCGGCGGCCTCCTGGAAGCTCGGCTCCTCGTGCACACCTGCCAGCACGTGGGCGCGTGCTTACACCTTTCGGTCCTGCCAAAGACCCTGAACCACAACGACACAACGACTCGAAGATCACGAAATTATAACCATTATAAGTCAACCTTCGTGCGCGTGGTATCGAACGGTTGCCATCTTCCGCGTCCTGCGCGTCCTCGCTTTCTCCGCGAGCTTCACGGCTCCGCGAGGAGCTGTCTGCGCGCTGGCTTGGGCTTATGTAGAGGACCACGTCTGGGCCCCGCGTGCCAGCGGTCCGTGTCGACGAGGTCGAGAAGCGCTTCGGCAAGCCGCCGCGCGTGGTCGAGGCGTTGAAGGGCGTGAGCTTCCAGATCGAGCGGGGCGAGATCTTCGGCCTGCTCGGCCCCAACGGCGCTGGCAAGACCACGCTCATCAAGATCCTCTCCACCCTGCTGGATGCCGACAGCGGCCGGGCCACGGTGGCCGGGGTCAACGTGGCCCAGGACCCAGCGGGGGTGCGTGCGCGCATCGGGCTCGTCTTCCAGGAGCCCAGCCTCGACAACCTGCTCACAGGCCGCGAGAACCTGCTGCTCAGCGCCTCGCTCTACAACCTGGCCCGCAAGGAGGCCAACGAGCGCATCGGGCGGCTGCTGGAGGTCATGGACCTCACCGCCCGGGGTGATGACCGGGTGGACACGTACAGCGGCGGCATGAAGCGCCGGCTCGAGATCGCCAGAGGCCTGCTCCACGACCCCCAGGTCCTCTTCCTGGACGAGCCCACCCTGGGCCTGGACCCCCAGACGCGCGAGCGCCTCTGGACCTACATCCGAGGCCTGCGCGAGCAGGGCACCACCGTTCTCATGACCACCCACTACATGGACGAAGCCGACGCGCTCTGCGACCGGATCGCCATCATCGACCGGGGCGAGATCCAAGCCCTGGACTCGCCTGAGAACCTCAAGCAGCGCCTGGGCGACACCGTGGTCTACCTGCGCGGCCAGGAGCTGGAGATCGAGGCCATCCGGGCCACCGGCGGCGTGGCCGAGGCGGATGCCATCGAGAACGAGCCCCACACCTACTCGGTCCGCCTGGACACGGGGGTAAGAGGCCTGCCCGAGTTCCTGCGCCAGATCCAGGGCGTGGATGGCATCGAGGTGCGCACGCCCACGCTCCAGGACGTCTTCCTGGACCTCACGGGCCGAGAGCTGCGCGACGCCGAGGAGGGCGGGGCCGGGTTCGCCGAGGACTACCAGCGCCTCCAGCAGGCAGGAGGGGGCTGAGATGGAGCTCCACCTGCGCCCGCTGATGGGCATGTGGCGCCGGGAGGCCACGGTCTACCTGCGCGAGCGCTCGCGCATCGTGGCCAGCATCGTGAGCCCGTTCATGTGGATCGCCATCGTGGGCGTGGGCATCGATCGCGGCCTGGATCCCCAGGGCTTGCCGGCGGGGCTCTCCTATCTCGAGTTCATCGTGCCCGGCATCCTGGCCCAGGCCATCATGTTCGGCACGATCTTCTACGGGGTCTACATCGTCTGGGACCGCAAGATGGACGTGCTGAAAGCGGTGCTCGTGACCCCGGTCCCCAGGAGCATCATCTTCTTCGGCAAGGTCATCGGAGGCGCCACGCAAGCCATCATCGAGGGTGCCTTGTTGCTCGTGGTGGGCTGGTTCTTCGTGCCGCAGCTGGCCTGGGTGAACCTGCCGCTCGTGTTCGTGTTCGTCGTGCTCACCGCGGTGCTGTTCACGAGCTTCGGGTTGGCCTTGGGCAGCTACTTCACGAGCTTCGAAGGCTTCCGGGTGACGAGCACGTTCATCGCCTTCCCGGTGTTCTTCCTGAGCGGGGCGCTCTTCCCCATCACCGGGCTCCCGATGTGGCTGACGTGGTTCACGCGCATCAACCCGCTCACCTACTCGGTGGACGCCATCCGTGGCTTGCTCGTGGGCGGGCTCCAGCTCGGGTTGCTCCTGGATTTCGTCGTGCTCAGCGGGTTCACCGTGGCTGCGGTGTTGTTCGGTGGGTGGTCGTTCAACCGGATGCGGGATTAGCGGAGATCCGGTTGAACGACCGAGGCCGAGCATCCGGCACCAACAGCACGGATGTTCGGTCGAAGTGCGGGGCCGGACGACACCACGAAGCCGGCACCGCAGACTGCACCGAGCACCGGATGCGGGATTAGCGGAGATCCGGTTGAACGACCGAGGCCGAGCATCCGGC
>CAYNEI010000062.1:0-2759 GCA_964396185.1 uncultured Thermoplasmatales archaeon | reverse complement strand
ACCAACAGCACGGATGTTCGGTCGAAGTGCGGGGCCGGACGACACCGCACAGCGGACCTCGCATGGAGTTTCGACCGCATGCGGGATGAGTGAGGATCCGGTTGAGATACCGTTGGGAGCACGTCGTCGACCTCCCCCGAGCGGGCCCGTGCTGAGGAAACCTATTTCTCCTATCCTACCGGTCCTCGCGGCGGGGAGACCGGGGGAGGGGTAGTGCTCTCTTCGGCCTTTCATGGAGTAGGGAGTGACTTGAACCGCAGCATGACGGCTGTCATACTCGTAGGCTTGATGTTGACCATGGGTGCCAGCGCGGTTGTGGCGCCACCGCTTCCGACCGCCTCGGGACCAGCACCCACGGCCTCGGAGATCCAGCCGGGCGACCACCCGTGCCCGGTGAACGCGCTCGAGCGCGCACAGATGGAGCTCGCCGAGGGTGAGGGCGCGTTAGCAGAGGCCCTCAGGGAGATCGAGGGGGTGCTCGCGTCCATCGACCCGGAGAACCCGGACCCGGCCCCGCTGGTCGACTTCGTAGAAGCGACGGCCGCCGCCGCCGAGGAGGCCGTGAACGACGCGTTGAGCAGGACCCACGAGCTCGGGAACGAGACCGCGGGATCGGTGAACGAATCGATCGCCGAGGCCGTCCGCGAGGCCGAGGAGCTCGTCATGCTTGTCGAGAGCCTGGCCAACGACCCGGAAAACGCTACGTCGAACGCGACCGAGGCGGTCGAGATGCGGCTCGCCGAGGCCGTGTCTGAGGCCGGGATGGCCGTCCAGTTCGCCCAGCATGCGGCAGCCGAAGCCATCCGCAACGCGACGCTGATGTCACCAGTGATCGTCTGGACGAACCTGAACCATGGGACCGGGTCGTGCATGGACGCCGACCTGCTCGATGGGTTCAGCGCCGA
Source organism: uncultured Thermoplasmatales archaeon (assembly GCA_964396185.1). Lineage (GTDB taxonomy): Archaea > Thermoplasmatota > SW-10-69-26 > SW-10-69-26 > SW-10-69-26 > CAYNEI01. The sequence continues at coordinate 1,854 of CAYNEI010000062.1, read as the reverse complement.
GGACTTCATCCAGCACGACGCGGGCATCATCGACAAGCTCGACCAGGAGATCGCGGACCGGATCGCCGGCGACAGCGCGCTGGCAAGCGATCTAGCCCAGGAAGCCAACGCCCGCACCGCCGGCGATACCTACCTGAACTCGTTCGTGCGCGACGGCAACCTGCTCGGCAGGGACCTGACGCTCGCGGCCACGAACGGGATCCGCTTCCCGGCCAACCCGCTCGGCGGGAGCGGGGACCAGGCGGCCATCAAGGTCGAGAACATGGGCGGGGATCGCTCTGCTCTGGTCCTCGAGAGTCAGAACGATGGGGTCGGCTCGTCTGAGGATTCCGTCGTGACGCGGGCAGCCTGGTTGCTTCAGCGACCGAACGCCGGGGGCGGCGGCAACTTCCACGCCACAGGCCAAGTCCAATCCGCGGGCCCGCTCGTGGCCCTGAGCCACCAAATCACCGACGGTAATACGTTCGTCCGGGGTGACGCCCAAGTGAACGGTCGGATGACCGTTGGCGACGGCATCCAGACCGCCCGCGACGTACTGGCGGGCGGGGCGATCCAGGCTTGGGGCGACGTGATCGCCTCCGATGACCTGATCGCCTCCGATGACTCGTTCTCCGGGTGGTTCTTCTCACGGGGGAACCAAGGCTGGTGGAGCCTGGACCACGGGAGCGGTATCGCGATGAACGACCCCAATTGGATCCAGGTGCTCAACGGACGGAACTTCTGGGTGCCCGGCCAGACCAACGCGGACAGCCTGAAGGCTCGTAGCTTCTTGAACGCCCCCTCGACCCACGTCGGCGTCGGCAACACCTTCGTCCAGCTCGGCTCGAACCGCGGGGGCTGCTTCGCTGGCCTCAACGACGACGGCTGCCTGTACGATCCGCAGAACGGGTACATCTACCTCACGACCCACAATGGAGGGAGTTGGGGCAATCTGGGCGTCGGCAACTTCTTCGCGACTGGGTCCAAGAGCTTCATCCAAGAGCACCCCGGACAGCCGGACACCAAGCTCCAGTACTACAGCCTCGAGGGCCCCTCGAGCGACATCTTCCACCGGGGGAAAGGCCAGCTCGCCGACGGCATCGCGACCATCGAGCTGCCTTCGTCGTTCAGCGCGCTCGCCTCCGGCGAGATGACGGTCTCGGTGACGCCCACCGGCCCGAGCGAAGGTCTCTACGTGCCCGAGGGCACGCTGGGCCCCAACGGGTTCGAGGTCCGGGAGAACCCAGGTGGCAGCGGCGAGGTGCCCTTCCACTACGTCGTGTACGCCGAGAGGCTCGGCTTCGAGGATGCGCCTGTTGAGCAGCCAGTCACCGTTTCTGAGAAGGTGCTCTTGAGCCGAACCCTCACAGACGCCGACCGCGATAAGCTCGGCCAGGTCGTTCCGGTCACCGACGACCGCCTGGCGGAGCCAATCCGCCTGGCCCTGCTCCAGGCGATCCACGACGGCGACGCCGAGCGGGTGGTGGCGCTGCTTTCCACCGTGGACCCGTCGACGACCATAGCGGCACCGCCAGCCACCTTCGGCCCCCTCGTTCCGCAGGTCGTCCCGATCGACGGGGACGCGCTCCCCGCAGCGTGGGATGAGGCGGACCTGGCGCCCGCGTCCCTCGACGATGGGCTCTACGAGCTTGAACCGCCCGTCGTGCTCGAGCCACCAACCGTGTTCGACTCGGCGCAGGAACCCGCGGACGGCTCTGGGGGCATCGGTTGGCTGGACTAGCCGCCTGACGTGTCGGACCAGCTCTGCTTGCGTCTGCGCCGGTGAGCAGCCGGGCGCGGCGGGGGGCCCCCCGGGGGCGCCGGGGCGACCACATAACGGAGGGGGAGCCGGGGCCCGGGGTGGGTGCGGGGACC
>CAYNEI010000061.1:0-13583 GCA_964396185.1 uncultured Thermoplasmatales archaeon | reverse complement strand
CGAACGGCGCGGCATCGAGCCGGCCAGCCCGGTGCCCCGTTATAAACGTGACCTGGCCAGCGACCGCGGGCGCCCCTTCCCGGATAGCACCATCACGGCCTGGAGCACCCCGCAAACCATCCTCGGGGCCCGCACAGCGCGTGGGCCCCCTTTCTTCTTCGCCGCCGTTTTCTTTGGGGGGCCCACGCGTCCCAGGGGCCCCAACCCAAAGAAAAGGGCGTTACATGACGTAACCGACCGCGCTGCGCACGATCCCGCGCATCCCGTCTGGGAGGTAGTAGCGCACGGATCGTCCGTCGCGGCGCTTGTCCACGATGCCTTCCTCGGCCAGGCGGGTGAGGTGGTGGCTCACGGTGGATTGGGCCAGCCCGGTGGCGTTGGCGATGTCGCCCTGGTTCATGCCGGGGTTGCGTTCGACCATGCGCACGATCATGAGCCGGCTCGGGTCGCGCAGGGCAACCACGGCGCGGACCTCGCGCTTGTCCATGCCTCGAGGGTAGAAGCGGGTGTGGCGCCCATCGCGGGTGCTGGAGAGGAAGCTGGATCGCTCGAGCTTGTCCAGGTGCCACTTGGTGGTCCCGGGTGCGAGGCCAACGCGTTCCTGGATGTCCTGGAAGCACAGGCCCGGCTCGCGCTTGAGCGTGTGAAGGATCTCCTCGCGGGCTTCGTGCTCCAGGAGCTCGGGGCCCTCGATCCGGGCGTACATGCCCTCCTTGCTGGTGGCGCGCTTCCACCACTTTTTGAGCTTGCGCCAGAGTCCCATCAGGCCTACACTCCGTTCCGGGGGTACATCAATGGTCAGGTGGGGTCATCGAAATGTCGCTTTCGGTCTTGGGCGACGGACCAGGAACCACAGAGACCACAAAGGTCACAGAGGCCCCACAGCGGGGAAAGCTCGTGTGCCGTCTGTGGTTGAGGGTTGTCGGTTCACCCCAGGCCCAGATCGTGCATGCGCATCTCGCGTCGGGCCTGCTCGAGGAACTTGTAGACCGTCGAGTGGGGGGCGCCGTCGATGAGCATGTCCACGGCCTCGTGGGCGGCCTGGACCTCCTCGACCTCGCCGATGATGCCCACGGTCTTCCCGTAGATGCTGACCTGGGCGTCTGAGAGCGCCTCGATGGTCTCTCGCGTGCGCCCACCGGACCCGATGATGCGGCCTTTGACGCGGTCGATCTGGCCTTTGCGCGTGCCCACGTACTCGGTTAAGTCGATCAGCTCGAGGTACACGTCGTCTTGCCAGAGCCGGAAGGCGCGCTCCGGGCTGAATCCCCGGGCGATGGCTTTGACGACGTCCTGGAGTTTGAGCACGAGCACGGGGTCGTAGGCCTCGTCGTCGTGGATGCGGACCTCGCCGGTCTCGGAGTCGATGTCCAGCTCCGTGCCTGATCGCTCCTCGATCTCTTGGCGGGTCGTGCCATCGGGTCCGATGAGGACGCCGATGCGTTCCTTGGGGATCCGGATCGGTGGGATGTTCATCCTTGGGTCTCCTCCGGAGGGCTCTCGCCTCGGATGGTGGCTAGCGTGGTTTCGGGATCGGCATCGACCCCCAAACGGCCGAAGTGCTTGCAGAGGTTGGCCACGTCGCGCTCGAGCAACTCGATCGAGCGGGGGTGGTCGCGCACGACGGCTTGGGCGCAGTCGATGACGATGGTCTCCTCTGGCGTCATGAGGATGTTGTACTCCGAGAGGTCGCCATGCACGAGGTTGGCCTCCTGCCAGGCCCGTCGAACGAACTGAACGAGCTCGTTGAAGACTGGATGGGGGTCTTCGAGGTCGACCTGGCGGAGCTGGGGTGCGATGGCGGTGCCCTCGCCGATGTACTCCATGATGACCACGTTGTGGTGCTGGGTGATGGGTCGCGGGACGCGGCAGTCGGCCTCCAGGAAGCGGTAGAGGTTCTTGACCTCCTTGCTGGCCCAGAGATCGATGACCTGGCGGTTGGACTTGCCCATGGGCCGGAAGCGCGGGTCGCCCCAGAGGTACTCCATGTGGCTGCGGAAGGTCCGCGTGTTGGTGCGGTAGATCTTCACAGCGACCTCGGTCTTCTCCGGCGTGGTGCCTCGGAAGACGTTGGCCTCCTTGCCTGTGCTGACGCAGAAATCGAGGGTGTCGATGTAGCGGTCGCTGATGAGCTTGGAGAGGGTCTTCATCGTGCGCAGGTCGAAGACCTCGGCCTCGGTCTTGAACAGGTCTGCAGCCTCAAGGCGAGGGTCGACCTTGACCTTCTCCAGGGCGCGTTCGACGATCTGTTCCCAGTCCTCAGCGTCTCGCATCGCGGTGTCCTGAAGGACGGGAGGCCCCTACTTAAAGATAGGCCGCTGCGGTGGGGCGCAGGACCGAGCCTGGAACGAGCTTAGAAAACATCGAGCTCGTCCGGGATGAGGCCCTGGCGGGAGAGGTACTGGGCCTGGTTCTTGATGTAGCGGTACTCGACGTCGCACTTCTCGTCCTGGAAGTCCCACGGCTTCACGATGAGCAGGTCGCCCTCGCGGATCCACATGCGGCGCTTGTGCTTGCCCTTGATGCGGGCCATCCGCGACTGGCCATCCTCGCAGATCACGCGCATGCGGGAGCCGCCGAGCAGGGACTCTGCGATGGCGAACATCTCCCGCTTCCGCTTGTCTGGAAGGGGTCCCCGGAACTGGTCACTTTGACTATCGTCGTCGTCAGCCATGGGCGTGCGAGCCCGGCATAGCCTCGGCCCGGTCATAAGTCCTTTGACCTCTCCATTCGCCGAGCTTACCACAACGGCACAACGAGCCCAACGGCCCAGGGACCGTAGGGGGCCTCTGCCTCCTTGAGCTCGCTGTGCGTCGTTGTACCTTTGTGCCGTTGTGGTGACCCGTTCTCTCCGCGGAGCGGTCAGCTCGCAGCCGTGTCGATGGGTTCGCTCCAGTCCCCGACCTGGGCTTGCGCGAGCCTTGCCAGGCCACTGGGGTCGAGCTCGATGAGGGTGTCCGGCGAGCCTGCCGGGACCAGGATGCGGTCGTGGGAGAGCACGCGCTCGTCCACGAAGAGCGGGATCGAGGTGGGGTGGCCGAACGGGGGGATCAGCCCGGGCTCGGAGTCCGTATGTTCCCGGACCTCGTTCTGGGTGGCCAGGGCGACCTCGAGGGGTCCTGCATCCATGGCGCGGCCCACGGCGGCACCGTCGACCCGGCGATCGCCTGGGACGACCACGAGCACCGGGTCCCCTCGGACCGTGATCAGAACCGTGTTGCCGATCTGGCCAGGAGCTCGCTCCAGGGCTTCGGAGGCCTCAACCACGGTGCGGACAGAACCCAGGTCGGAGAGCACCCTGACCGGGACCCCGTGGTCCCGCGCGTACCGGGCGAGATCCTGGGGGCCGACCACTATGCCTCCACCACCGAGCGCTCCAGCTGTCGTGGGCGGGCCTCCATATCCGTGCCGCGGGCAAGGGGGTTCGCCTTTTTAATTGGACCCCATATGCGGGAGCGATGGCAGAGGACACGAACTGGCGGCTCTACACCCCGCCTTACGCCCACACGGGTTCGAAAGTGGAGTACCTGCTCGGCATCAAGGACATCGCGTACACGAGCCGGATCGTCCCCCTCTCCCACACCCCGATGGTGACGCGCGAGCTTGGCGTCGAGGAGCTGCCCGTGCTCGAGGTGGACGGGGAGTACATCCCATGGGAGCGCGCTGCCCAACGCATCGAACAGGAAGCCCCACAACCCAGCCTGTACCCAGAGGAGCCCCAAGCGCGCCGGCTCTGCCTTGCCTTGGAGGACTGGGCGGATCTCGACCTGGCTCATCGCACCCAACGCATCACGCACGCTTATCTCAAGGACGAGCCGGACGAGCTCTCCGAAGCCTTCGGCGGTGGCGTGCGCGGCTACCTGGTCGGGTTGGCTGCCAACCGATGGTCCCTGCTCAACGAGGGCGTCACGTCCACCGTGGCGCGCCAGGATGCGGCGTTCATGGAGGCAGCGCTGGCTCACCTGGATGGGTTGCTCGCGGACCACGGCAACCTGGTCGGCTCGGAGCTCACCGCTGCCGACATCGCCGTGGTGGCCTTGCTGGACCCCCTGCTCCGGTTCGATGGCCTGCGCGCTCGCTTCGACCAGGGCCACGTGCTCGATTGGGCCGCCACGCTCAACGACAAGCTTCGCGAGCAGGCTGCCTCGGTACGGATCGAGATGGAGTCCGGGTAGGCCAGCCTGGCTCGATGAAAACCACCGCATGGCGCGCTGGTGCGCGCTTGCTTGCGCGCCTGGTGGCGCGCCCCCTTAGCCACCACCTATAATCCGCAGATGTGTACAATTTAAAGCGGAACCTTCATCCCGAGCGGTGCCTTCTCATGGCCGGGTGCAAGGGATGCCGTACACACACAACGGATATACCCTATACAAGAGGGACGTGGACCTGAAGAACGGCGGAACGCAGACGATCTACTTCTTCTCGAAGAAGACGCCTAAGTCCGGCAACAAGTGCGACATGCCGGACGGGTACGAGGTCGGTGTCAACGACACCACAGGCCTCCCGTACCTCCGCAAGTCGTAGTCCTCGATCACCGGTGGGGCTTCGGCCCCACCTCCCTTATATCTCTCTGGCCCCGAGCGGGCCGCTTGAGCCGTTCCGGGCCTTCCACAGGTGGCTTAGCGGTGTCTTGTTGCTCCTTCCAGCAGCCCTGCCAGCGCGGCGCCTGGGTCGTCAGCTTTCACCACGCCTGAGGCCACGAGCACGCCTCGGGTGCCAAGCTGGAGTGCTGCGGCCACGTCCTCGCCTGTCTTGACGCCAGCACCGCAGAGCACGCGCGCTTCAGCATCGACTTCTCGGGCAGCGGCTACGCTGGCCTCGATGATGCCTGGGTCCGCCGTGGTGACCGAGGTCTCCCCTCCGATGAGCGCCGGGGGTTCCATGGCCACATAGCTAGGCTGGAGCTCTGCGAGACCGCGCGTGGCCTGTTCATCAGCAGCACAGACGATGCTGGCCATGTCGAGCTCGGTGAGGCGCTTGACCGCTTGGCTGGCCGCCTCGAAGGGGACCTGGTTCTCCGCGTGGTTGATCAGGCTCCCCCGGACCCCGAGGTCGTTCAGGCTCTCGGGCAGGACCTTGCCGGTCCCGGAGCCCGGCTGGGAGCCGTCCACGCCTTGCGCGAGCACCGGGAGCTCGGTGGCCTGCGTGACCGATGCCAGTTCAGGGTGGCTCGGGCAGACGGCCACCGTCGCCTCAGGGAAGCTGGACGCGGCTGCCTCCAAGCGCTTGGTTAGGTCCACAGCGCGTTTGCCCAGCGCTTGCGGGTAGACCTTGTAGTTGATCACGACGAGAGGTTCATCGAAGCGTGGAGCGCGGTCAACCATGGAGCCCGTGAACCGGCACGCCCCCTTAAATCTCCCTGGGGGTCGTGCATGCCTCCGGGCTCGCTTCGTGGCCTTCGAGCGTCCTTGGTTCGTGGCCCGCGAGGGTCCTTCGTGGCCTTCGAGCCCCTTGGAGGCCTTCGTGATCTAGGTTCCCGGAGAAGGCTTATCTGGCGGTCGACCTTGTGGCGGCCAGCGCGCCCCGATGACCGGGTGCGTGGAGGAGCCTCGATGGTGCGCATCTTCGTGGTGGACAACGGTGGCCAGTGGACCCATAGAGAGTGGCGCGTGCTGCGCGACTTGGGCGTCGAGACCGAGATCGTGGCCAACACGACGCCACTGGACCAGCTTGATGTCGACGGCCTGGTGCTCTCAGGCGGTGCGCCTCGTGTGGGCCTGAACGATGCCCTGGGCGAGTGTGCCACCTACCTCGATGAGGGTGAGGTGCCCATCCTGGGCATCTGCGCGGGCCACCAGTTCATGGCCCGCCACTTCGGCGGCGAGGCCGGGCCCAGCGAGGTCCCCGAGTTCGGGAAGACCGAGCTCGTGCTGGCCGACGCTGTGGACCAGACGGACATCCTGGAAGGTCTGCCCGAGCGCAGCCTCGTCTGGGAGAGCCACAACGACGAGGTCACGGTGCTGCCCGACACCTTCGAGGTGCTCGCCTCATCCAAGGACTGCCAGGTCCAGGCCATGCGCCACACCGACCGGCCGCTCTTCGGGCTCCAGTTCCATCCCGAGGTTTCCCACACTGAGCACGGCGAGCGGATCTTCCAGAACTTCGTCGAGCTCTGTAAGTAGGGCCCGGGAAGAACCTTTTATACCTCCCCCTGGCTCCGAGCAAGCGAGCACGATGGCACACGTGCACATCCAAGGCAGCGGGACGATCGGAGCCCCGCTCATCCATCTCTTCAACCGGTACGGGACCGAGCTCGGTTTCGCCGAGGTCACATTCACCAAGAACACCCCACGAAGCTCGGATCTGCCGCTCGTGCAGAAGCTGCAGGCCACCGGCGGCACGTTCGTCGTGGACGAGGCCAAGCGCGAGGCGTTCGAGTCCGCTGGCTTCCTCGTGGATGGCACCTACCAGGAGGCCCTGGAGGCTGCCACGGTCATCATCGAGGCCACGCCCAGCGGCATCGCGCGCGACCGCAAGAGCGACTACCAGGCCATGGACGGCCCCAAGGGGTTCTTGGCTCAAGGGAGCGAGGCCGGCTTCGGTCTCCCGTATGCAGCCCGGGTCAACGACGAGGAGCTCGATGCGCTCGACGACCGGTTCGTGCACATCGTCTCCTGCAACACGCACAACATCGCAGCCCTGGTGCGAGCCATCGCGCTGGAGAACGATGGACCCGGTCTGGACCGGGGCCGCGTGCTCTGCATCCGCCGCGGGACCGACGTGGGCCAGTCCGGAACAGCGCCGCTGGCACCCAAGGTGAGCATCCACGACGAGACCGAGGGCACCCACCATGCCCACGACGTCATCGAGCTCTACCGGACCAAGGGCGTCGAGCTGGATCTGTTCAGCTCGGCGATCAAGGTCCCGACCCAGTACATGCACACGATCTGGTTCCAGTTCGACCTGGAGGAGGCCATCGACCGCGACACCGTGATCGAGCGCATCCAGGCCGACCCGCTCGTAGCGCTCACCGACAAGGACACCAGCAACATGGTGTTCAACGTGGGCCGCGAGTTCGGGCCCTTCGGGCGCCTGGTCAACCAGGGCGTGGTGGCCACGGACACGATCCACGTGACCGGCAAGACGGTCACTGGGTTCTGCTTCACGCCCCAAGATGGCAACGCGCTGCTCAGCAACATCGCCGCCAGCACGCGCTTCGCTCACCCCGAGGACTGGCGCAAGCGGTGCGATGCGCTCAACGAGCTCATCTGGCAGGACATCTAAGCCCGAAGCAGTCACGCTTCCTCAGGGCCTCCGGTCGCGGTCGTCAGCCACCGCTCCGGCCAGTTCGCGGCACGCCACGATTTACCCCTACGATCGGTTCCTACGGTAGGCGAGCACGGCGAGCAAGGCGATGAGCAGGCCAGCAGCTGGGCCCGGGCTCCCGTTGGGCGGGTCCTCGTCGGGCGGCGTCTCGTTCGTGTCGTTGGGGTCCGTTTGGCGCACCGGATCGTTCTCGTCGCGCGGGTCGGACCCCTGGCGGCATTCGATCCCGTTGGGGATCCCGTCATCGTCGTCGTCCGTGGATGGCGTCGAGCCGGCATCGAAGGGGTCCGAGCACTGGTTGTACTCCCGATCGTCGGCCACGCCGTCGCCGTCGGTGTCGCCCCAGACGTTCTCGACGAAGGGCTCCGGGTCCCGGGAGTTGGGCACGCCGTCACCGTCGCTGTCCAGCACGACGTTGACCACGATGCCTGCGCTCCAGGGGCTGGCCTGGCCGAACCCGTTGACCGCGCGCACGCGGTAAAGGTACGAGCCGTCGTTGCCCACGTGGACCGTGACGTTGTTGGCTCCGCTCGCCTGGATCTTGCGCGTGGCGTTGGCCCCGGAGCCGGTGAGCTGCTCTTCGACCTCGTAGACGACAGGCGCGTCCTGGTCTTCCCAATGGAGGGTGAACTTCCCGTCGGCATCCTGGCTCTCCCCTTCCAGCCCCGTGGGGCGCTGGATCTCGGGGCGCTCGGGCGTGAACTCGTCGTTGTTCACCAGGAAGGTGTGGGTGGATCGCGCGGTGCCCTCGGGCGTGCTCGCCTCGATGTGCAGGGTGTGCGTGCCGTCTGCTAAGTCAGCCGTGGTGACGTTGAGCGCCCAGAAGGCTCCGCTGGGTCGAGCCGTGCGCACCGTGTCGTCGGCCTCGATCCATCCGGTCACCGTGATGTTGGCGGTGGGGACGCGCTCGATGACATCGACGAGGAACGTCTGGTTCTCGCGGGGGGGTGTGAGCGCGCCTGCCTCCGGCTGAATCACAGCGGCCAGGGGGCTCGTTCCTGGTTGGATGCGCGCCACAGCGCCCTGCTCGCCCACGGCCAGCGCCATGTCGCCATCCGGGTGGAAGGCGCAGCCATGGAACCCGGGGCCTTGGTGGAGCAGTGGTGCGAAGGCTTGGCGGCCCAGCACGCCTACGACGTCGCGATCCAGCCCGGTGGCCAGCGCCCAGTCTCCGTCCGGGTGCCAGTCGATGCACGTGATGGGGCCAGGCTGCTTGCTGGTGGGCTGGTACTGCCAGCGGTGGTCGTGGGGCTCATCGCGGTCCTCGTGGATATGGTCGCTTTGCCGGTGAACGCTCCAGGTGAGCACGCTGGCCTTGGCGCCGTCGCGGCCCGCGACCAACGCGTAGGTGCCGTCTGGGGAGAAGCTGATGGCGTTGGCCAGGGCCGAGCCCGGGTTGAGGCGGCCGTAGACCTGGACGTTGTCCTCGCTGGCCAGCGGTGGTGTGCCGTTGGTGCGCCAGAGGTTGCCCAGGAACGCGCGGTCCTCGCGCTGGATGGCGGTCTCGACCCAGGCGAAGGTGCCGGTGGGGTTCCATCCCACGGTTCGGAAGAAGGCGTTGCGGCCGCCGTGGATGACCTCCAGGTCGCCCTCAGGCGTCACGCGGAGCAGGCTCGAGCCGGCTACCACGGCGTCCTGGCCACCGGGGCGGAAGCCTGCGCCGAGGCCGAAGAAGGCGAAGTTCCCATCCGCGCTGAAGCTGGACTCCTCCCAGAGGTTGCGGTAGTCGCCTGGTTGGCCGTAGAGGATCACCTCTCGCAGGCCCACGATGAGCTGGGTGCCATCCGGGCGGATGTCTATGCTCACCAGTCCACCGCCGCTCTCGTTGTGCACCTCGGTGAGGCCCTCCTCTGGGCGCCATTCGGCCACGAGGCTGGTGGAGATGTTGGCTTCCTCGTCGAGCCAGCGGCCCACGAGCACGGCATGCGAGCCATCTGGCGCCCAAGCGACGTCGCGCCAGGTGGTGCGTTCGTCTCCAGTGCTCCACGAGACCTCGTCTGCCCCAGAGGGGGTCTCGTGGTGGGCGGCCACGAGCGGCGTGGGAGCGACCATCAACAGCGCCAGGAGCGCGAAAGCCAGGACGGATCGCACGGTCCTGCGGGATGGTTCGGCGAGGTTAAGCCTTGTCCTTTCGGGCGCTGGCGAACCGGTTCGCTGGGACCCGGCTCAGCAGCCCTCGAGAGCCGCGCTGGCTGTCGAGAACTCGAGATCCCCGAGCTGTGGGCTCTCCAGGCGGGCCCCGATGACCTCGATGCCGTGGGCCGTCTCGGTCTGCTCGTTGAGCACCAAGGTCCCTCCGCCGGGCAGGGAGAGCTCTGTGTTGGCCGGGATGCCAAACAACCCCGTGGGGAGCGTGAAAGAGCCGATCTGGACGCTCGTGACCGTCATGCTGGCATCCATGTCGGCGCACTCGGCCCAGGCGTGGGCCTGGAGCCCGGAGATCGTGAGCGTCGTGCTCGATGTCAGGTCGACCTCCACATGGGAAACACGCGCGGTAGCCTCCACGCGGACCACCTCGGTGGTCACAAGGCCCTGCAAGCCAGTGGCCCGGAGGCCTCCCTCGTCGATGCTGGCGCCGTGTTCCTCGGTACGGCTCTCCTCGGTGGTGGAGACCGCGCCCGTGTCGGCGACGGTGAGGCGCCCGATGGGGGCCGTGGCGTTGAGCACGGTGGCTCGTCCGATCATGCTGACCGCCGTGACCTCCAGGTCCTGGCAGGTGGTCGCCGAGCCGGCGTCGTCGTCGGTGACGGTCAGGCACACGGTGTGCGTGCCGGTGTCGGTGAACTGGTGGGTCGGTTGGGCTGCCGTGCTCGTGCTCCCGTCGCCGAACTCCCACGACCAGGACGTGATCGTGCCATCGGGGTCCGTGGAGGTGTCCGTGAAGGTGACCCCGTCTGCGGTGGTGGGCTCGCTGGGCTCGAAGGTGAACGAGGCCTCCGGGGGCACGTTGGCCACGGTGATGTCCTGGCAGGCCGTGTCGCTGGCCCCCTCGTTGTCCTCGACGGTGAGGCACACGTTGTAGGTGCCGTCATCGGCGAAGCTGTGAGTGGGATGCTGCTGTGTGCTCGTGCTGCCATCCGCGAAGTCCCATGACCACGAGGTCACGGTGCCGTCGGGATCGGCGGACGTGTCCGTGAACGCGATCTCGTCGGCGGTGGTGGGCTGGCTCGGCTCGAAGGTGAACGAGGCGTTGGGGGAGCGGTTGGGGCCCTCGATCACGACGTTGTCGATGAACCATCCAGCGTGGTCGTTGTCCACCTCGTCGAAGGTGTCGAACCACCAGCGCAACTGCACCGCCATCCCGGTGAGCGCTGAGGCGTCCACGGTGACCGTGGTCCACGGGGTCGAGGCTGAGGAGCGGAAGTCCTCCAGGATGAACCAGTCGTCCCCGTCGATGCTGTAGGCGAGGAAGAGACCCTCGGTCGAGGCGTCGCTGGACGCCTCGGTCTTGTGGTCGAAGGTGACGGATGCGCTCTCGCCGCTGGGGATGTCGACGTGGACCTCGGCGAACCCGCGCACGCGGTTTCCGGTCTCGTAGGTGCACGTGGCTTCCCGGGTGAAGGCGAGCAGCGTGTCCCCGGAGGGTGCTGAGGCGCAGCTGGAGGTCTGGTGCCAGAGGCTGGTGGTGCGGAAGAACGTGGCCGGGCCATCGTCGAAGCTCTCGGTGCATGGGAGCGGGCATGTGGGCGGGATGGGTGGGGCGAGCTCGTCCACACAGGCCTGATCCGGTGTTGGAAGCGTGATGGCCTCGGCGGCATCCAGGCGCCCGAACCCGTACTCGATATCGTGGCCCGTGGGACCGAGGTCATCGGCCGTGGCCCTCAGGATGCAGCGGAGCTGGACGCTGGTGAGGTTGGTGTCCTGGCTGAGCACCAACGCGGCAACGCCCGAGACGTGGGGTGCTGCCATGGAGGTGCCGCTGATGGACCCGTAGCCGGAGGAGTCGCTGATGGGCTCGCCCGTGTCCGTCATGGTGGAGAGGATGCCGCGGCCGGGGGCCGTGAGTTCAAGATCGTGGCCGCAGCTGGAGAAGGAGGAGCGCGTGGTACCGGGTTCGTCCAGGGAACCCACGGCGATGACCTCCGGGTAGGCGGCGGGGAAGCCCGTGGGCAGGCAGCCGGCGTTGCCAGCCGAGGCCACGAGGGTCACGCCCTGCTCGTAGGCGAACGCGACGGCATCCGGCAGAGGCCCGCCGGGGTCGAGGCCTGGCGAGCCGCCCAAGCTCATGCTGATGACGTCGCTCCCGTTCAGGGTCGCGTCCACGATGGCCGACGCGATGTCCGCGAAGGAGCCTCCCCCGTCGGCCCGGAGGACCTTGATGGGCATGAGGCAGGCGTTGGCCATGCCGGCCACGCCAACGCTGTTGTCGAGGGTGGCGGCCACGGTGCCGGCCACATGCGTCCCGTGGCCGTGGTCGTCGTCGGGGTCCGGGTCGCCGTTGGCGTAGTCCCAGCCGACATGACAGATGTTGGCTTGGAGGTCCTCGTGGGTCGCGCGTACCCCCGTGTCCAGGATGGCTACGGTGCGGTTGTGGCTGCCCAGCGTGGTGTCCCAGGCGCTCTCCATGCCGATCGCCGGCGGACCCCACTGGTCACTGTAGAGGGGATCGTCGGGTACGAAACCGGCGTGGGCCTGGACATCCGGCACAGCGTAGCGGATGTGCTCGTCGTCCTGGAAGGCCTCGAGAGCGGCGTCCCGGTGGCTTGGGGGGAGTTCGATCACGGCGAAACCGAGGGTCTCGTCGAACCGGACGAGCTCGCCACCGTGGTCTTGGGCGCCCTGCTGGGCCCGATCTCGTGGCGCGCTGGTGCCAGGCTCGAAGGCGATCACGATGCGGGTGGGGCTGGCCTGGCTCGAGCGTGCACTGACCTCGTCGTCCTGGGCTCGCTCGCGTGGGACGGGTTCGGGCTCGGCGCCCCGGGCCCCGTCCTCTCGAGCGCTGTCCTGGTCGCCCTGTTGGCCGTCCGGTTCGCCTTGGGCATCCGCGGCCCCCAAGGGTCCAGCGAAGCCAGCGGTGATGAGAACGATGGTCACGAGGACGATGCCAGGCGTACGGCTGGCAGGGGTCCTAGCCTGAGATGATCGCAAGAGGGTGCCTCCCTTGGACCCATCAACCCGTCCGCGTGTCAAAACTCTTCCTCCGTCGTGGTCTCCAGAGACACTCGTTGGGGCCGCTAGCTTAAAAGGCCGACCACTGTCATCGCCCGCCGTGGTCGCCGGGCCAAGAGAGAAGCTTTCAAGGTCCACGCCCATCTAACCAGAGATGATGGCCACTGGTGCCGGAGAGGAGGAGCAGCCATCCATGCCGTTGCTCAAGCGGACGTGCCACATCTGCGAGCAGGCTGTGGAGAGCCATGTCTGGTACGCCTGCAACGTGGAGGAGGGCCGGCGGAAGAGCAAGCACACCAAGCGGGTCTACGCCTGCCCGTCGTGCTACTTCGAGCTCGATGAGGACGATCGGCCGGGCTATTACCGGGAGCGAGTCTAGCGCAGGCTCCGTTCGATCGCACGGCGATAACGCCTTATGCACCGGACCAATCTCCGAGCGTCAGCCATGGCCGCTACGGAGGAGAACTCTGATGCCGCCGAGCGTGAGCGCCTCGATCTCACTGCCATCGAGAAGCACTGGCAGAAGGCATGGCAACAGCGCAAGGTCCACGATGCCCACCCGGAGCCTGGCCGGGAGAAGTTCTTCCTCACCTACCCGTACTCCTACATGAACGCGTACGCCCACGTGGGCCACGCGTACACCATGCTGCGCTGCGATTTCATGGCCCGCTTCCAGCGCATGCTGGGCAAGAACGTGCTCTTCCCCTTCGCCTACCACGTCACAGGCACGCCGATCGTGGCCGCGGCCAACCGGATCCGGGAGGGTGAGGAGACCCAGATCCGCCAGCTCATCGACCAAGGCATCCCAGACGAGGACGTCGAGCGCTTCTCGGACCCGATCAAGTGGGTCGAGTTCTTCCCGCAGCAATGGCGCCAGGACGTGGACCGGCTGGGCCTGGCCATCGATTGGCGGCGACAGTTCTACACGACGGACATGAACCCGTTCTACGACTCGTTCATCCGGTGGCAGTTCCGCCGGTTGAAGGACATGGGCTACGTGCGCCGCGGCCGCCACCCCGTGGTCTGGGACCCGGTGGAGGGCGAGGTGCTCTCGGACCACGACCGCGTGGAGGGCGAGGGCGTCACGCCCCAGGAGTTCACGCTCATCAAGCTTAGATCCGTGCGGGATGCCAGCCGTGTGTTCGTGGCTGCCACCCTGCGTCCTGAGACCATGTTCGGCCAGACCAACGTCTGGGTCCACCCAGACG
>CAYNEI010000060.1:0-13636 GCA_964396185.1 uncultured Thermoplasmatales archaeon | reverse complement strand
CGCGGAGTGACCCCCCCGAGTACGCCTTCACGTAGCCTTTCTGGATCTCCACCCCTCCAACTGCTTCCCCCTAGACTGGTCCTGAATCCGTAAAAACCCATCGAGGAGGCTGCCGTGCTGCCGATTGCCCGGAGCCTGGTTCGGTGGCATTGCCTCACGCAGCGCGACCCCGGCCATCCTCAACAGTGCGCCCGTCGCCCGCCACTTCACGGTTCATACGCGGCCCACGCCTCAAGCGGGCCTGGAACGGGACCGTAGTCGTCCTCGACCGCCACGATGGGCCGGATCTCCCTGCCCTCCCAGGCGGCTCGGGGGGCCTTCTCAACGGCGGGGCGCCAAGCGTCCTCCCACTCGATCTCCCCTCGCCGGATGCCCTCGATGCAGTGGTGGGCGCACCCGGCGCTCGTACGAAGCGAGGCTTGGGTGAACGGCACGCGGATCGAGCCCTTCACCCGGTTGTAGGCCCGCCAGAGACTGCCCTGGAGGCTGTCGTCGTTGACCGGCGGGTCGGCGAACCGTCTGAAGCATACAGACGCCTGCTCGAGGATCGTGTCGAGCTCGTAGGCTTGGCCGAGGTATCGGGACTTGCGTCCGACTTCCTCGCCTGCTGCGTCGATGAGGGCCTTCCCCTCGAGGCGCAGCTCGCCAAGGCAGTGGAGGTCGAAGAGGTCCTTGACGAAATTCTGGCGACCCAAGTGGTTCGTGACGTCGCGGCCGTAGACGGGCTCGGCGGCCATGAGCAGCTTCTGCGCGGCGCGGGCTTCCACCGGGGCAGCCAGCGGGGGCTCGGCATCCGACCACGGCTCGGGCAGCTGGTCCCAGGGAGCCCAGCCAGTTGGCTGGTGGTCGTTCTCCAGTGCGTCGATGCGAAGCGCCCAGGCGGGTTTCTGCACTCGAGGGAAGCGGACGTAGGCGATGAACCCGGGGAGCGGGGTGTCCTCCAGGTCGATGGTGAGGCCCGTGGTGGAGAACGCATCCGCGATGTCGGAGAGCGTGTCCTCTAGCTCGTCGGCGCGGTCCGTCTCGAGGTCCAAATCGATGCTGGCCCGCGGTGGGGGCCAGGAGATGGAGTTCTGGAGCAGGGTCCCTCCCTTGAGAAGGACCTCGAAGCCGCGCTCGGTGATCTGGGCCAGGAACTCCAGCGCCGTGGCTGCTCGAAGCAACTGGTGGCCCCAATCCTCGTGCTCTGCACGGAGAACATCGGCGTCGAAGAGCTCGGGTGGGGCGATGAGCTGGTCGTGGTCGTCGTCGTGGAAGAGGTTCATCTGCGCCCCTCGATGAGGGTCCGGACAACGGGCGAGGCCCCTTCAAGGAACCGGTTCCGGAACTTGGGCTGTAACTCATCCAGGCGGCCGGCCATGAGCACGCTGAGATCGATCACGGTCCCGAGGTTCTCGGCGGCCTGCCAGAGGCGGCGGAAGTCGGTGTCCGGATCGTCTAAGATGCTCTGGACGATGGGTGTGGCCTCGCCCGGACCTTCGAGCCCGACAAACTCCATCATGACGCGTTCGGGGAACGGGGCACGGTAGCCGCGCTTGGTCAGGCCCGTGGCTCCTAGCTTCTCGCGGTCGACGAAGAGGATGCCCAGCGGGATGCGGTAGGGGGCTGGCTCGTCGGGCTCCCAGAGAAGGGTGCCAAGCGGGCCGGTGGTCTTGCTTGTCCACGTGATCAGGGACTCGTCGGTGGCCCAGGCGACCTCGACCTCCTGGCTGAGCGCGGAGGCTTGGTCGTGTTCGACGACCAGGCGCGTGCCTGGCCCGCCGTCCTCCGAGAGTTCGAGGTACGGTGTGGCGTCCCAGAGGACCATGCGGCCAAGCTGGTCGGGCCGGACGACCTGCTCGATGACGTCCGCCAGTTGGCTCAGCCTGGCGGTCTCGGGTTGGTCGGTCCGGACCAGCGCGTAGTGGCCGCGCTCGGGCTTCTCCACGATGCCCTCCTTGAGCAGGCGCGTAAGACGCCCGCGGATCTCGTTGGCCTTGGGCGTGCGCTCCCGCTGTTCGAGCCGAGCGGTGACCCGGTCCACGATCTCCTGGACAGGAAGGGCCTCGCCTGGGCCGGCGTCTTCGAGGGCCGAGATGGTTGCGGAGGTGACGGTGGCGGAACTCATGCTCAGTGAGCTAATAAGCTCGGTGAGCTATAAAGCTTGCTGAGCTATCCGGGCAAGGGGCAGGAGACAGTGCCTGCCTGGACGGGTAGGGAGTCCCGCCGTATGCCGGTGCACGGCCTAAGCGCGCAACCTGAGCCAGAGAAACCCGCTTATGTAGGACGGTCACGTACTACCTACGTGGATGGGGTGACCATGGCCAAGAAGGAGAAACGGTTCACCAAGGCACAGATTAAGGCCGCCAAAGCCAAGATCAAGGATGTAGCCGCGTCCCTATCCGTCCCGAAGGTCAACTGAACCATGTTCTGTGTCCGTACTTGACACACCCATGACCGGCCGCCCTTCTATGTTGCACTGACCCCCAGGCGACCCTACTCTCCACGGTGCCAGCGAGGAGGCGTCCACCCGGTCTCGGGCGTGAAGCGCACGCCCCGCTCGTCGAGAAACGCCTCTAGCATCTCCACGGCGCTCTCTTTGATCGCACACTGCTCGCAGTCTGGTGGCGCGTCCTCGACCTCGTGCGGCCGGGCGAACCGGAACGACCAGTCCGAGGTGTCCACGATGCCCAAGCCCGTGTGCCTGCCGGGCAGCAGCCAGTCTGCGTTGCGCTCCATCGGCACCACGTGCGTGCTCCCCGTCTTGAAGGGGGGCGGCGGGGCCCCGTAGTGGCCGAAGCAGTGGTAGCGGGGTTGCATGTGATCGACGAGTTCCGTGATGACCTCGGAGCCAGCCTCGGGTTTGCGCACAAGGCACTTGCCCTTGGGCCCGTCGTGGGTGAGCAGGATGTCCAGGCCCCCCGGAGCCTGATCCAGGAGCGCTTCGATCTCGTCTGGGTCGAAGTACTGGCGGCCGCTGCGCATGCGCTGCTTCTTGGCCGAGGCCATGGAGCCGTCGATGCCGCCCAAGCCACCGATGTGGCACGTGGTCTCGCCGTCCTCGAGCGTTACGGGCTGGCCGGCCCACAGGTGCACGAGCAGCCCGTCCAGCTCGATGGCCTCGCCCTTGTGGGCTAGCAGGTGGTCGAAGTCCTCGTGGTTGCCGCGCACGAAGTAGGTCGGGTGGGTGGGCTTGAGCACGCCGTTGGCGTAGAGGGAGCCGCAGAGCTCGGTGGGGTCGCGCCAGTAGTGCCGCACCGTGGCCCCGTCGGCCTTCGCCGGATCATGGAAGAG
This sequence comes from uncultured Thermoplasmatales archaeon, assembly GCA_964396185.1. Lineage (GTDB taxonomy): Archaea > Thermoplasmatota > SW-10-69-26 > SW-10-69-26 > SW-10-69-26 > CAYNEI01. The sequence goes on along the minus strand of CAYNEI010000060.1, from coordinate 10,363 downwards.
GCCTTGATCGCCCGTCAGGAGGACTGCGTCCACGGGAGCGCCGTGGTGGTGCTCCCAGTGGGCCACCGCGTCGTAGGCGGCCATGAAGTTCCCGTGGAGGTCCCCGAGGACGGCAAGGTACATGGGCTCACCACTCCAGCGTCCCGTGCTCAGCATGCCACAGCGTTCGCTCGTCCGTGTCGAGCACGAACGTCTCCGTCACTGCGCCCTTCGACTGTCCACCAGTGCTGAGGAGCACTGGCCCCGTCGGGTCGCATGGCGGGAGCGACACCACGGTGGTCCCGTCTACAGGCTCGGTCACCTCGTAGCGGTGCATGTGGCCGTGCAGGACTAGGCTCGGCTCGACGCGCCGGATCAAGCCGCAGAGGAAGTCCTCGTCGGCCAGCTCGAAGTGGGGCTTGTCGTGGAAGACTAGCACGTCAGACCCGAGGAGTTCGGCAGCCGCCTTGACATCCTCTTCGACCCAGATGTGTGGTGGTTCGCCGATGAACCAGCCGCGGTCGATCAGGTGCAGGTGGCCATCGCTCTTCTGGATGCGGCCCAAGCAGCCGAAGGTGAGGCCGCCGAACGCGTAGGCCTGGTAGTCCTCGAGCAGCTCGATGTTCTCCCCGAACGCGCGGGCGCGGATGGTTGGCCACTTCTCGTGGTTGCCGCAGATGAACTTGGTGGGCGTCTCCACTTGCTGCTTGTAAGCCCAGAAGTCGCCGACCTGGAGGATCATGTCGCACCCCCTGGCCTGGGCCATCTTGTCTGCGAGTTGGAGGCCATTTGGGCCGTGGAAGTCGCCGGTGACGAGGATCCTCACACACGGTCACCGAGTGAGAACATCGCTCATGGGGGTAACTCCAAGGGTCCGACCACGGCGTTGAAGTCAGCCTCAACGAGGTCGAGGTGGTCGAGGGCGGTGGGAAGGGACTCGTGGTTGAGGGCGCCGCGCACCAGCTCCGGAGCGGTCGGGAGAAGTTGGTGCACAGTCGTCCGGATCGCTCGGTTGCTTGCGCCACCGTGGGCGGCGAGGACGTAGATGTCGCAGAGGTCCTTGACGGCCTTGTCGAGCTTGTCCCGGTCGGGGAGGCTGTTCAGCTTGGTCGTGGACAGCAGGGGGGCAGTGGGAACGTAGACGTCGGGGCCGAACTCGTCTACGGTGGTCCTCAGTGTCTCGTCGGTGAATGTGTGGGCGAGCAGTGGCTCGTCGATCGGGTTGTACCCGAGCACCTCCTTGGCATCCTGGTGCACGTGGGTGACCATGGGGTCGATGCAGAGGATGTCGTAGTCGACGCCGAGCATGCTGGGTGACTCCGGCTCCTCGTCGAGGACGTTCCCGTCGGCGTCGACCCAGAGCCCGAAGCGGAACAGGCCCATCGGCTTGTACCCGATCTCGCTGATCCGCTGCGGAGCTCGGCCAGCGGCGCTGTTGCGGAACTCGTCGGTGGTCCACTCGGGGTCGACGTAGTAGCAGACGTCGATGTCGCGGCTTCCGAAGTAGCCCTCCCCGAAGCGGTCCATCCAGTTGGCTTGGACGATGTAGCGGACGGCGTGGCCACCGGCCAGTGCGACAGGATGCGGGAGGTCTTGCACGAGCTGGACCAGACGGTCCCGGCTCTCTTCGGTCAGGATGTCACGATAGACTGGTGTTGGCATGGGGATAGGCTCGCTGGATGAGGAGGTCTGCAGCTTCCCCGGCACTGCCGCCCTCGGTCATGAGGTCGACGATCACCTGGGGGACAGGGGCATAGCGACGCTGCGCTGGCCCCTGTCCGATGGAGACAATCTCTTCGAGGATCGCGTCGTCGCCGGTCCAGAGGCGGAAGTTGGTACCGCCCAGCTGGGCGCCGGCGTCGATCAGAGCATCCCTGGCACGGGGAAGGTCGGTGTCCGCGATGTAAACGTCCATGCGTCGTGGGAACAGGTGGCCCTGGACCGTGTTCTCTGCGTAGTACGTCGTGATCGCGTAGCGGATGCCTTCGTCCTGATACAACGCGTCGACGGCAGCTGTCGGCTCGGCGATGTGGAAGCTATGGATGTCGGGCTCGGTGCGGTGGGCCTTCCACCATTCGAAGACAGCCGCCGGGTCCAGGATCTCGATGCGGTCCTGCGTTGTGACCCAGCCCTTGGCCTCAAGCGTCTTGAGGTTCTTGTGCACCCATGAGTAAACGATGCCGGTTCTCTTGCTGAGGTCGTAGAGAGATGTCAGCGGTAGCTCTGCTTGCGCTGACAGCGGCACGTTCCTAGCGCTGTTACCAAGGAGCGCGCGGAGCAGTTTGTCCCGCTGGGGGCTCGGATACGACATATCTCTATCTCAGCTTCCTTATATGCAATAGAGATATATCTCTGTTTTGGTCGATTCATAAGTATCAGAGATAGACCCCCAGAGACGCTCAGGGCGCTTCTGCTGCGTGTACCCCCAGCGCAGCAGCTTGACGATGCTGGATCGCGCCGTAGACCTCGTGCTCGCGCCGGGTCTTCAGCGCGGGAGGCAGACCTGTGAACGCTTATCTGAGCGAGGGAGCGTGCTACGACTGTGACGCGTGATGTCGGCCCGAGCACCCACGGTTTCGGGCTCTTCGGGAGCGAGTTCGGGTACCCAGCCGGCGGCTTCTGCCTCTCGACGTTCCTCGTGGTGCGTCGACGCGGCCGGCTGCTCGCCGGCGAGATGGAACGCGGGGCGCTGGACACGTGGCGTGCCTCGTGGGCTCCGAACCTCTCGTACTACGACGACGCCATGCTCGAGGCCGCGTTCAGCGGGTTTCGCTTCCCTGCTACGTACGTCCGGGAGGGGGAGCACCCGGACGCGGCAGCCCGGCGTGTCTGGGAGGAACAACTCGGCTTCGCCGGCGAGCTCGAGCCACCTGTGCCCGAGATCGTGAGCGAGGCGGGGCCGTCCCGGAGGTCGCCCGGCCACCACCACTGGGATGTGGTGTTCATCTACGAGATCGAGGGTCCGGTTGTGCCGGATCCCCCACCGGAGCACTGGGCCAAGCTCGACTACGTCGAGCCCGGTGAACTCGATGAGACCGACTTCGTGATGCTCCACGGCGAGCTGCTCTCTCGCGCGCTCGGTGCGCCTGGATGATCTGTGGTCCTTCGGGCCGGTTGAGCGGCGATCCCGCTAGGCGGTTCCCACCCAGGTGAGCACGGCGGCGATGCCGAAGGCGAGCCACGCGAGGTGGCGTCCCCTCGATCCCACTGCGACGACCACAGCGGTGACCGCCAGCGTCGTCGCCGTTACCGAGCCGACGACCCTGATCGGGTCCATCTGTACTCCCAGCGCGACCAGGCCGAGCAGGGCGGCGAGACCGAACCAGGCCACAGTGGTGACGTGCCAGGCGAACCGCATGGTTCGCTTGGTGAACACGTCGTCGCCGGACAGCCGGGGCTGCGGCATGCGCAGCGCGCGCGAGATGATGTACCGCTCGCCGAGGATCGAGTGCGCTGCACCGATGGCGATGAGGAGGATGGAGGCGGCGGCAAGCGCGATGTTGACCATGGTGGCTCACCCCCCTCCCCCGCTCGCCCGGAGCTCCAGCGGTTCTCCGAGCTCGGCCTCCAGGGCCTCACGCGCCTCTGCCGGGATCGGCCCGCTCTCTCCCTCGTCGTAGTCGTACCACACCTGCGTCGTGCGGCCGATGGCGTAGACGTTCCCTCCCTCGTCCTCGATGGCGTAGTCGAGATCCCACGAGCTGGCCCCGACGCGGCTTACGCAGTGTTTCACCTCCAGGGCCACGGGCTGCTCGATCGCGCGCTTGTACTCGCACCGGGCTGAGGCGAGGATGAGCGGCACGCGGTACCAGGGCTCGTTGCTGAAGAGCTCCGAGGCGAAAGCGACCCGGGCGGTCTCCATGTAGGCGATGTACACGCCGCTGTTCACGTGCCCGAGGGCATCCAGGTCCCGGAACCGTACGTTGAGTCGGTGGCTTCGCATCAACTGTCCTCCTCTATGAGCTCTATGAGGTCGAGTTCCCAGCACTGCTCGCGGGCCCCCTCGTACCAGGGGCAGTCGTCGGTCTGCTCGGCAAGCTCGAACCCGGCGCGCCTGTACAGGCGGCTGGCGGCGCCGAGGTTGTCGACGGTCCAAAGGAAGATGGCATCGTAGCCCGCGTCCCGCGAGAACTCTACCGCTCGCGAAAGCAGGCGCCATCCGAGCCCATTCCCGCGGGCCTCGCGCTCCACGAAGAACCACCGGAGCTTGGCCCAGCCCGGCCGATCGTCCACGTGGTGGATCGCGATCCACCCCACGGGGCGGTGTGCCGCCTCGGCGACCCAGAGGCGGTCGATCTCGGGGTCGAAGTTCTCCAGGAACACGGGGAGCCCCTTGGAGAAGTAGGTCTCGAACACTTGGGTGAACCCGAACTCCTCGTTGTACGCGACGGGCTGGCGGTGGAAGAGGTAGCCAAGATCGCCGAGCTCACCCTGCCGTAGCGTGACCGGTGGGGGGTCCGCATCGGCATCGATGAGCCGCCTCACGCTAGCCAGGGCGTCCACCAGCTCTCGCTGCTGTTCTGGCGTGAGGTGGTCGACGAGCTCCCGGGCTTGCTTGTCCGCTCGCCCGTTTAGCGTCTGGAACCTCTCCTCGCCCGCCTTGGTGAGGCGGAGTTGGCGCACGCGGCCGTCGCGCGGGTCGCGCTCGCGATCAAGCAGGCCCTGGTCCTCGAGCCGGTTGATCAGGCGGCTAAGAAAGCCCTGGTCGAAGCCTGCCCTTTGCTGGATCTGCTTGGCCGTGCACCCGGGCCGCGTGGCCACCTCGTAGATCACGCGCGCTTCCTGGAGGCTGTGCGGCGTCTCGAGGTAGCTGCGCTCCAGCGTCCCGATCACCTTGGTGTAGAACCGGTTGAACTCGCGGATGGGCTCCGCGACGGCGTGCGGGCTCCCCATGACGAGGTAGGGGGTATGCCCCCAGAAATAGTTGACGCCGGCATGTACTTGTGGTGGGTAGGCCACTCATGCCCGATGTTCCACGCCGAGACGGCGGCCAAGGGCGTCAGCGTGTTCAGGATGGATGACGGCAAGGTCAACGCCATGGGTCAGGAGTTCGTGTCTGGCTTCCTAGACCCGTGGGAACAGGCGGTGTCGTCTGGTGAGCCGATCGTGCTCGTAGGGAACGATCGCGTGTTCTCGGCCGGGCTCGACCTCAAGGCCCTTCCCACGCTGGACCGCGGCGAGCTCGCCTCGTTGTTCGACGGGTTCGTGCGGATGGCCGAGGCTGTGGTGGCCGCGCCCGTCCCCGTCGTGGCAGCGGTGAACGGTCCCGCCATCGCTGGTGGCGCGGTGCTCGCCTTCGCCGCAGACATCCGCGTCGTGGGGGATGCAAGCCGCATGGCGCTCACCGAGGTCGCCGTCGGCGTCGACTTCCCGCCACCGGAGTTCGAACTGTGCCGGGCGGCCCTACCCCGGTGCGAGCACGGCCCAGCCTTCCTCGAGGCCGTCGAGCGCGCGGGCGGCGAGCTCGTCGATAGGGGGTGGGCGCACCACCACGTTCCGGGCGCGGGCGCTGCCGGCGAGGCGTCGGTGCTCGGCGCCGCCGTCGAGCGGGCTGGGCGCGCAGGGGACCACCACGGCCCCACGTTCGCGGCCGTCAAGTCCTCCCTGCGCGCGGAACTGATCGCCGCGCACGAGCGCTTCACGGGTGAGGCGGTGGAGGCCTACGTGGATGGCCTCCTCGCCGCCGGCACCCTGGACCGCGTCAGCCAGGCCTTGGCCCGCGTGACCGGGCGATCGTGACGGGGGTGCGCGCCGGGTGCTCTGTCTTGCCCGGGACGGCGAGCGGTGGAGGAGGACGTCGACCACTTAATCCGAGACGGCTTCATGGAGCGGGTCCGGGGAGGCCAGGGACATGCTCCTCGAGCACGCTGAAACGTGCAACTGGGACACTAGTCGAACGGTTCGGCCTAGGGGGCTTACCTGAGGCCGCGGCAGCCTTCCTTCATCACATCGTTGGAGGACACCCGTTCGAGCAAGGGAACAAGCGGACAGGCTGGGTGGTCGCGAAGAACTTCCTGAAGGCCAACGGATTCACCATCGACGCCTCGGTCGACGAGGCCGAGGCGCTATGCAGGAGAATCGCAGGCGAGCACGGACCGAGCAAGGAGGAGATCGCCGCATGGATCGAGGACCGCCTCCAAAAACATTAAATACAGTTGAGGTTGACTTGCGAAGTGTGAGTACCATGCCTGACCTTGTCGGTGTCGAAGGTAACTCATCCATCCGCTTCGAGGGGCTCTCCAACCTCGCTGCAGTCAGCATGGACTCCAACCAACTAGTTCTTTGGTTCCCTCCGACGCTGGACCGGATCTCGGACGACGAGTGGGATCGGCTCGTGGCGGAGACACTGGAGGAGGACCGGGAGCTCCTCAAGCGTCTGGCAGAGGACTGAGGCGCAGCCATGGGTCCGGATCGCAGCGGTCCTGGACCCCTGCCGAACCCGGAGACCGCCTGGCAGCGCGCGCAGCCTGCCCCAGACCCCCGCGGGCTTGTTGAGGCCAGGCTCGACCGGGTGCCCGACGAGATCAAGGTGCTCTCCGGCGGCCAGGCCAACACGAACCTGCTCCTGGACGGCGATCAGGTCCTCCGGGTCTACCAACGCGAGCCCCGAGCGGCTGCCCGCGAGGCACAGCTCCTCCGACGATCCTGGCGACGGTTCCGAGTGCCCCAGGTGCTCGACGTCGGCGAGGACTTCCTCTTACTCGAGTACGTCCCGCACGAACCTCTGACGACTTCGCGGGTCCACGCGGAGGCCGCTGGGCGCGCTCTGGCTGAGATCCACGAGACCACCTACGAGGCCCACGGCCTCCTGTCCAGTGAGCTGGAGGTCGAGCGAGCCATGCCGGACGTGCTGGAGGCCTACATCGGCCACCTGCTCGACGGCTCCGATGAGCTCGGCACTGGTCACACGGCCATTCGTGAGCGTGCTGTGGCCCACCTCCGCGCGAGCGCTGGCCGTCTGGGGGATGTGCTGGCGCAGCCGGTGCTCCTGCACGGCGACTTCAAGGCCTCCAACCTCCACTGGACGGCCGATGGCGAGTTGCTCGTGCTGGATTGGGAGTTCGCCTACGCCGGGCCTGCCCTCATGGACGTCGGCCAGCTCTTCCGATGGGATCCAGGGGAGGCGTTCCACCGGGGGTTCATCCAGGGGTACTGGGGAGATGGAAACGAGCACGAGGCAGCCTTCACAGCTGCGGCCACGCTGGACCTGGTGAACCTTGTCGACCTGCTCGTGCGCTCGCCACCGGCCTCCCGGCGGGAGGAGGACGTAAGATCGCGGATCGAGGAGAGGCTCTCGATCAGGTGAGAGCGCGTCGCTACCCGAGCGACCGCGCCTTGGCATCGTGACGGCGACGCCCTTCGAGCTCGTTGAGTCGCCCCCGGGCGAGAACATAAGTACTAGACCCGTCATATTTTGTTTACACCGTAAGGGATTCTTGACATGATCCCTGTCGGTGCAGCAACGAGGCCGACGCATGATCCCGTTCGAAGCCCTGGAGACCACCCTGGCCGCGCTCGACAACCCGCACAGGTTGCGCATCATCGCAGAGCTGCACAGGGAACGCCTCCACGTCAGCGAACTCGCCCGACGCGTTGGGATCAGTCGGCCCCTGCTCTACATGCACCTCGAGAAGCTCGAGGCCGCGGACCTCGTCAAGGGGCACCGCGAAACCGAAGGAGGAACCGCGATGAGATACCTGGAGCTGAAACCATTCGACTTGCGCCTGACCCCAGAGAGCATCACCGACATCGTGGAGGGGAACGACGGTGGCCGTTGAAGTGGCCGCGGTGATCTCGGTCTTCTCCCTGGCTGGCCTCGCCCTGACGCTTCTGACCTACTTCCTGGTCCAGACCAAGCGAGCCCAGGCCAGCCAGGAGTACCAGGCGCTGGCCGAGGAGGCGGTTCGCCACCAACGGATGCTCGCGGAATCCACCCAGGAGACGAACCGGTTGCTCTCGGACATCGAGCGGCTGCTCCGGGAAGTGTGACGATGGTCTCGATCCTGGCCACACCACTGCTCATCCTGCTCGCGCTTGCGGCTGTCAGCGTGGGCCTGCTGATCGGCCTCCACACCCGGCTCAGGGAAGACCGCAAGCCGCCGGAGGATCCCCAGCTCGATCTCCTACGGCGCCTCGCGGATGAAACGCAACGACGCCGTGAGGAGACGCTGGCCCGCAGCAAGCAACTCCGGGATACCATCCGTCGGAACCTGTACGGCGAGTAACCTCGAGAACGAGAACGACAACGACCGGACGTGCAACCATGACCCCAACACACTCACGACAGCGGACTCCATCCCGCATCCGAACGGTCGCCCGCAGAACCTACCTCGTCGCCGCATGGGCGTTCCTGGTCGCCATCAGCCTCCAGGTGTTCCTGGCGGGAGCAGGTGTGCTCGCCGACGGCGCCTACCTGGCTCGCCACGTCTCCTTCGTCGAGGTCTTCCAGCCGCTGCCGTTGCTGCTCCTCGCGGCTGCCCTAGTCGGTCGTCTAAGCCTCTTCCAGAAGCTGGCACCAGCGCTCATCTTCGGCGCCATCGTCCTCCAGTACGACTTCGCAGGTGCCAGCCACCCATGGGTTGCCGGGCTCCACACGATCAACGCGCTCGCGATGTTCTGGGGCTCGACAGAGATGGTTCGCCGATCTACATGGGGCCCCGGCGACCCTACCCTCCACGTTGCCAGCGAGGAGGCGTCCACCCGGTCTCCGGCGTGAAGCGCACGCCCCGCTCGTCGAGAAACGTCTCTAGCATCTCCACGGCGCCCTCTTTGATCGCACACTGCTCGCAGTCGGGTGCTTGGGCCCGTGGAAGTCGCCGGCGACGAGGATTCTCATGTGCGTTCCTGGCGCGCACGGGTGCCCGGACCATAAGGCCCTGCGGTGGGAGTGGAGCGAAACAGCCGGTTCTTGTCTCGACGAGACAAGAGTCTCGGAGAGACACCAGGCCCCCACGGGCGTCAAGGGGTGGGCTGTTACGGATCCTGTGGCCGAAGGTGGATGGGACCCAACTTGCTGGACCAATACCGTAACAGCGGTCTTTCCCAGCACGTTCGACGAGTGGATCCCTTCGGAAAGGCTATCAACGTAATATATAAGTACTTACAGGTCTAAGATAAGTACCTACATATGACGACGATGTTGGAACTCTACCGGGAGTTCGGGTCCCGCCCCGAGAGAACTCTCAGCCTAGCCGATCTTGAGGCCCGAGGCTACAGCCGCAACAACGCGCACGTGATCCTCTCCCGCTTCCGCTCCTCAGGTCTGGCCGAGTCCACGGGTCCCGGCCTCATCCGGCTCTTGCTCCCAGGCGAGGCCCAGCGCGTAGCCGATCGGGAGGCCCAGCCCCGCGACCCGCTGGTCCAGCAGCTCCAGCGTATGGGTGCGAAGGCCACAGGCTTCAGCGTGCTCCCGCGTCGCTATCCCGGGCCCCGGCCGCTGGAGTTCATCCTCCCCACCGGCAAGATCCCCAAGATCCAGGCCTACCTGGCGGAGCATCACCCCGAGCGCAGGGTCCTGGTGGATGCATACGAGGCCGACGACGACGCCGTCTGCCTCTACCCAGGCCGCGTGCGCGAGGAAGAGGCGCGCCTCGAGGAGGCCCTCGTCCACGTCTACAGACACGCGCCGAGTGAGACGTTCGCTCTCGCGCTGCAGGCCGTCCTCCAAGAGACAACCGACTTGGACTGGCCCTGGCTGCGCCGACGCGATGAGTGGCCTGAGCTGGCCGGCATCTTCGTCACCCTGAACCGCATGGCTGGGCGCGACGTGTTCCCCCGCTTCCGCAGAACCGAGCCACCCCATCTGAGCTACGACGCGCTCGAGACGATCGCCCAACCTCTGGTTGCAAGGGGGGCTTGAGCTGGACCTGGCAACATGGAAGGCGTGGGAGCAAGGACTCCCAGGCGACCTCGACGAGCGGGAACGCTACACCGCCACGCTCCTGGACACCCTGGCCAACCTGCTCGCCACAGCACCCTTCGAGTGGGGCCTGACCGGCGGCACGGCCCTGCAATCCTACCTGCCGGTCGAGCTGCGCCGCTACTCGACGGACCTGGAGATCATCACCACCGCCGACGGCGAGACAGTCACGGCCTGGATGGAGCAGCAAGGCCACGAACCCAGGCGGATGGCGCCCGGCATCCACCTCTGCTCGCTCACACCGGACGGCATCCTCTTCGTGATCCACGACTACCCTCCAAGGGACTTCGACGCAGCCGACATCGAGGCCCGCCCGTTCCAGCACTTCCCGATCGAAGACCACCCGCCGCCCGATACACTCGATGTGCCGCTGCTCTCGTTCGAGTTCCTGCTCGCGACGAAGCTGTACGCCATCCAAGAACGCGATCGCGGCGGTGAGCGCAAGAAGGACGCCTACGACCTCGC
>CAYNEI010000059.1:0-13905 GCA_964396185.1 uncultured Thermoplasmatales archaeon | reverse complement strand
TGGATCGTGGAGAGGAAGAGGCCGTCGGTCTGCGGGAGCACAGTGGCCTTGTGGGCAACGATCGCTGGACGATCGGCGGGTGCGTGGGCCAGGGCGATCTCAGCGAAGCGTCGCGTGGCCGCCTCCGTGATGGGTCGCTGGGCCATGGCGCTGCCAGGGGTGGCTTGTTCGTCTTGGACGTAGAGGTCCTCGGTCAGCTCTCGGTAGACCGTCACGTCAGCAGGGTCGCCCTCGCGCTGGGGGAGGGGGGCGGGCCGGATGCTGCACCGGGCGCCGGTGATGCTCCGAAGGGCCAGCACGGCCGAGGCCTCGCCGGGCCGGGTCTCGGTGGCGCCGAATAGGACCCCATCGAAAACCTCGTCCTCCAGGCTGGCCACGAGCGTGGGCGGCAGGGGAGCGCCATGGGCTTCCAGTGCTGTGCGCCCGATGGTCGCGTGCACGAGCTCGGCGGACGGGACAAGGGCCTCGATCGCCTGGGTGGCCGCGCTGGTGACCTCGGGTCCGATGCCATCGCCGGGGAGCACGAGCAGCCTCACAGCTGGACCCCCTGGGATCGCACGTACTCGATGATGCCGCCAGCCTCGACGATCTCGGCTAGCAGGCCCGAGGCGCCCTCAAGCTCGACCACGCCTCCCGGTGCGAGAAGCTGGCCTGCCTCGGTCTCAAGGGTGACCTCGTCACCGTCCTCGACCACGCCGCTGACACCAGGCGCGATGTAGACCGGCAGCCCAACGTTGACGGCGTTGCGGTAGAAGATGCGCGCGAAGCTCTCAGCCACCACGGCCCCGGCTTGGCAGGCGAGCAGGGCTCGGGGGGCCGACTCGCGGCTGGAGCCGCAGCCGAAGTTCTCTCCACCCACGACCACATCGCCAGGCGCGACCTCGGCTTGGAAGGCCGGCCGGTGCTCGCAGAACGCGGCTTGGGCCAGCTTGGCCGGGTCGGTGGTCACGTTGTACCGGCCGGGCGTGATCGTGTCCGTGGTGACGTGGTCGCCGAAGACCCACGCTCGCGCCATCACGCACCACCTCCGGGACGCGCGACGGACCTGGAACACGAAGGACACGAAGGTTCCACGAAGGGCACGAGGGTCAGAGGGGGTCGATGGGGGGGCCGTCTCACGGGGGTCTCGATCATCAAGCCCCACCTCCTGCAGGGATGGGTTCAGCGGTGGGTGGCGCGATGTGGCCGGCCACGGCCGAGGCCGCGGCGACCAAGGGGCTGGCCAGGTAGATCTCGGCCTGGGGGCTGCCCATGCGGCCGGGGGGGTTGCGGTTGTGGGTGGTCAGACACGCCTGGCCTGGTGCGAGCACGCCCTGGTGGCGACCCAGGCACGGGCCGCAGCCGGAGGCGAGCACGGTGCACCCGGCTTGCTCGAGCACGTCCAGCAAGCCCTCCTCTCGGGCCTGGCGAGCCACGTGCTGGCTGCCGGGCACGACCAGGGTCTCGACCTGGACGCTTCGCCCGACCAGCGCCTGGGCGACGGCGCGGAGGTCATCGACCCGGCCGTTCGTGCACGAGCCGATGACCACTCGGTCCAGGGTCACGCTGGTGAGCGAGCGGGCGGGCTGGAGGGCCTCCAGGCGGTGGGGTCCGCTCACGAGCGCCTCGACGCTAGAGAGATCGATCTCCACCACCCCGGTGTAGCTCGCATCCAAGCCTGCACGCAGGTTGGGCCCCGCTGGGGCCCCGTGTTGCCGAAGCCACGCGCTCGTGGCTTCGTCGGTCTCGCAGGTGGCCGTCTTGGCACCCATGTCCACCACCATGTTAGCCAGGGTGAACCGGGCATCCATGCCAAGCGTGGCCCAGCCCGGGCCGCCGAACTCCACGGCGAGGTAGGTGGCACCGTCGGGTCCGATGCGCCGGGCGAGCTCCAGGCAGATGTCCTTGGCCGTCGAGCCCGGGGGGAGCTCACCGGTGAGCTCGACGCGCAGGCTCTCGGGCACGCGGAGCCAGGAGCGCCCGGTGGCCCACGCGATGGAGACGTCGGTGGAGCCGACACCGGTGGCGAAGGCGCCCACGGCCCCGCCGTTGCAGGTGTGGCTATCCGCACCCAGCACGATGTCGCCGGTGCCGATGTGGCCGTTCTCTGCTAGGACCAAGTGGCAGATGCCTTGGCCCGCGTAGAAGTGCTCCACGCCTACCTCGTCCATCCAGGCCCGGATGAGCTGCTGGTGCTCGGCGTAGGTGACCGTGGGTGGTGGGTAGGCGTGGTCGAAGACCACGGCAACCCGGTCGGGGTGGGCGAGCTGCGGCTCGCGGCCCGTGCCCTCGAAGAGCTCGTTGAAGCTCTCGATCGAGAGCGGGGTCGTGCCGTCGTGGCTGTACGTGAGGTCGATGTCCCGGATGACGTGCGAGCCGGCTGGCGCGCCCAGGAGCTGCTCGGCGATGGTGTCTTGTTCTGGGTTCAAGCGATCACCTCGGCTGGGTCCTCTTCCCGGCCCGGCGCTTCCCTGGCCAGCTCGATCGTTCGTACGAGCTGGGTCAGCTGCTCGTCATCGAGCTCCTGGCTCCCGAGCGCCTTGACCACATGGAGCACCTGGTCCACGAGGGCCGGGCTGGGGTCCAGGCCGATCTGCTCGAGGCGATGCTCGCAGGCGGCTCGGCCGCTGAGCTGGTCGAGCACGATGCGCCGCTCCCGACCCACGAGGTGGGCCGGGATGAACTCGTAGTGGCTCGGGTCCTGGAGGACCGCGGCCACGTGGAGGCCAGCATTGTGGGCGAAGGCGTTGGCGCCCACGATGGGCTCGAGCGGGTGGATCGGGATGCCCGTGTGTCGGGCGACGAGCTCGGAGAGGGCTGGGAGCTGATCGAGCTGCCAGTTGTGCTCGGTGCCGAGCAGTCGATCGGCGGCCAAGGTCAGGGGTGCCAGGGGTGTGATGCCGCAGCGCTCACCCAGGCCGTTGATGGTGACGTCGACGACCTGGGCACCGGCTTGGACAGCTGCCAGGCTGTTCGCCACCGCCATGCCCAGATCGTTGTGGCAGTGGACATGGATCGGCACCGGCAGAGCCTCGGTGAGCTCGGTGACGAGCTGGGCCATGGTGAACGGCGTCATGCACCCGGCGGTGTCGGCCACGCTGATGCGGTGGGCCCCGGCCTGGCAGGCAGCCTGGCTGACCGCCAGCAGCGTGGGCAGGGGTGTGCGCACCGTGTCCTCGGGCGTGTAGCGGACCTGGAGGCCGTGGTCCCGGGCGAGCTCGATGGCCTCGACGATGAGCGCCGTGGCCTGCTCCTGGTCCCGGCGGAACCGCTGCTCCAGGGCAGCATCCGAGACGCTGAAGAAGATGCCCACCCAGTCGGCTCCGCTGGCAGCCGCGGCCTCGATGTCGCCCGGCAGGGCGCGGGCATGGGCCAGGGTGGCTGCATCCAGATTCCGGCTAGCCAGCTCGGCGGCGTGGGAGGCGATGCGCTCGCTGGCCGCGGGGTGGCCGATCTCGATGACGTCACAGCCGAAGGCGTCCAGCGCGTGGGCGATCTCCAGCTTGGCCTCCAAGCTCAAGGCCACGCCGGGGGTCTGCTCGCCCTCGCGCAGGGTGGTGTCCAGCAGCTCGATGTGCATGGATGGGCTGGGCTGGAGGAGGAAGGGGTCACGCACGTTTTTCCCAGGGAGCGCCGGGGCTGCCCGGGACCGACGAGGATGAGGAGGGATCGCGGATCGGGGACCGGGTCATTCGCCCCAGTCCTCCTCGATCTCTGGAGCGAGCTGGACGACGATGGGGTCGAGGCCTCGGACCTCGAGCTCGGCGGCGCAGTCGGGGCAGTCGACGAGCTCCCCGAGCAGCGGGTCCTCGAGGGTGAGGGCCTCGGTGCACTCGGGGCAGGTGGGGGTCGATGCTTGGATGGCTTGGGTCTGGGTCATGTGGGTGGTCCTCCGTTGGGGAGACGTTCGGTGAGGATGACGCGCGTGCGCGTGGCGCGGGTGGAGCCGATGTCGCGGATGCCGTCGACGACCTGGTTGAGCCCCTCGGTGGAGTCGACGTCGACGACGGCTGCGATGTCCCAGTCGCCGGTGAGCTCGAGGACCTCTTCGACGCCAGGCAGGCCGAGGATCGCCTCGGCGATCTTGCCAGCGTTGACGTTGACCTCGACCTGGACCTCCACGAGGGCTCGCACGTTGGCACCGCGCACGCGCACGGTGAAGCGCTGGATGGTGCCGTCCTCGACGAGCTGCTTGACGCGGTTGCGCACCGTGGCCTCGCTGGTGCCGACGGCCTCGGCGATCTCCGTGTAGGGAGCGCGGCCGTCGCGGCGCAGGTGGGTTACGATCCGCTCATCCAGCTCGTCCATGGGCTCAACCTAATATCCGTTGTCCGGACTTCGAGGCGCGAGAACAGTTATCAGGCATATATCTTTCTGCGAATAACGTATGAACATCTCGATTATCGTAGGATGCGCGTCTCGCCCATACAGCTAAGCCTCTGTTGAGCGCTTGGGCCCTCGGGAGGCGACCCATGCGAACGCACCGATCCCGTCCAGCACTCACGATCCTCATCTGTCTACTCTTGACGGCGCCAGCGGTGGCCACGTCGCTGCCCAGCCTGCCGCCAGCCCTGGGCCAGCCGGGGGAGATCAGTTCTCCTGATCCGGCCGAGCTCTTCCGGCCCATCGACGGGGCCTGGCCTCCCGCCACACTCGAAGCCGCCGTTACCGCATCCGCCGGGCTGGCTGGCGTCGAGGCAAGCGCTCTGGAGCCCGTCCCCACCTTGCTCCCACGCGGCCTCCCGGCTGAGCTTGCCGCTCCTGTGGCCCAGCTCCTCGGCGCCATCGAGACAGCCGCTCCTCTGACTCTCCAGGCCGTCCCACCGACGAGCTACGATGAGCTCACCCAGCTTCAGGCCCTCGTGGAACAGACCCCGGTCCTCCACGCTGGAGCGACCAGCATTGAGCTGGATGAGCCATCCATGCAAGACCTCGACGCGGTGCGCGGGCTGGTCGACCAGCGGGCCCAGTACGCCGCAGCGCTCACCCTGGCCCGCACCATCGACCAGGCGCTCCCCGTGCTGCACGCGGCCGCCGGGCCCGCCTCGGCCGACCCCGTCGAAGGATGCGACGTCCTGGATGCCCTTCCAGCCCTGTGCATCGGGAGCGAGGCGGCCAACACCTACACCCAGGATGCTGTGCTCCTCATCGATCTCGGCGGGGACGACCTCCACCGCCACGGTGCCGGAGCGGCCAGCCCCCTGGACGGCCGACCTGTGAGCATCACCCTGGATCTCGGCGGGAACGACACCTACCGCGCCCCTGGGTCCAGCGCCCACGGCATCGGCTCGCTCGGTGCGGTCGGGATCCTGGTGGACGAGGCCGGCGACGACGCCTACATCGCCCAGTCGACC
Organism: uncultured Thermoplasmatales archaeon; assembly: GCA_964396185.1. GTDB lineage: Archaea > Thermoplasmatota > SW-10-69-26 > SW-10-69-26 > SW-10-69-26 > CAYNEI01. The sequence goes on along the minus strand of CAYNEI010000059.1, from coordinate 8,572 downwards.
GGGGACCGAGCCAGCGTCACCGCCCAGGGCAACGGGGTCACCGGCGCGGTGGGGATCCTGGCCGACCGCGCAGGCAACGACACCTACCTCGTCGAATCCGAAGGCGTGACCACGACCTTCGCTGCAGGCCAAGCCCGCGCCTCCAACGCCGGGGTGGGCCTGCTCCTGGACAGCGGCGACGGCGAGGACACCTACACCCTGCGGGCCGCCCCCGAGCGCCCCTTCGTCGACGAGGACGGGCTCAAGCTCGGCGGGCTCAACGTCAACGGCCAGGCGCTCACAAGCATCGGGGGTGTCGCGATCCTGGCCGACGGCGGTGGCCCCCACGCCGTCACCCTCGAGGCCATCGTCCCGGTCATCGAGGCGACCGAAGAACGCGAGGTCCAGCAGACCCCGTTGATCCTCCCTGCCGGGATGGCCAGCGGCTCCATCGGTGGCGTGAGCGCAGCCCTGCACGGTGATGGGCCGGCCACGTACACAGGCCGGGTCACGATGCAGTCCACCTGGACCGGCATCGCCGGGCTCAACGCCATCGCCCAGGCCGGCTTCCGTGGCGCGGCCATGCTTAGCGACGCCGACGGAGACACGGTCTACCGGTTGGACGTCCGGAACACCGCAGCCCGGGACGCCACCGGCCAGCCCGGCATCGCCGAGGCCACCATGGGGCTGCCCAACTGGGTCGTCGCTCAGGCCCGCGGCATGGGCTCGGCCTCCGAGGCGGGAACAGGGCTTCTGATCGATGGCGGTGGGGACGACCGCTACGAGGTGGTTGTGCTCTCCGAGGCGTGGGCCCGCGACGACGAGCAGGCCATCGCGACACCCAACCCAGCCACGAGCGACGCCCAAGGCGTGGGCATCGGCGGGGTGGCCGTGCTCGACGATCGCGCGGGGCAAGACTCGTACAGCGTCGAGACCCGTGTGGCCGGGACCGCGGATGCTCCCACAGGAACCGTGCGGCTCTCCAAGGCATCCATCTCCGCCCAGGGCGCCGCCGGCGGCTCGGGCGCCTCGCCTGGACAGGGCACGCTGCTCGACCGCGGTGGAGCGGACACCTACACCGCTAAGGCCCTGGTGGAGGGCGAGATCCTCTCAGGCACCGGGCTGATCACCGGCGCCAACCCATCCTCGAACGCGCAGGCCTCCATCCACTCCCTGGGCACCGCACTCCTCCACGACCGCGATGCGGGGGAGAGCGACAGCTTCACCGTCGAGCCGGCCGACCCGGCCTGCCTGGGCACGCGCGGCGAGGGTGTCTGGGTGGACTGCGGTCCCCAGTTCGGTAACGCCGTCACCATCGCCGGCGCGGCAGTGGGCTACGTCGAGGACGAGGTGAGACCATGAACCACCAGAGAACGATCGCCACCATCGTGACGCTCGCCCTTGTGACCGTCACCCTCACCAGCCTTGGCCCCCTGGCTGCCGGCGTGGACACCGACGTCGGCGCTGTCGACCCCGTCTGCGAGGCCGACCCCGGCTGGGACACCGTCGTCCACTGCCGGGAGCTCTGGAGGAGCCGGTACAACCACCCGACGCCGAGCTACACCGATGTCGAGGCCGACTTCACGAACGCGCTTGCCGTGTCGCCGGACGGCGGTACCATCTTCGCCGTGGGCCGGGACTGGGGTGGGGCTCCTCGGGACTACGACGCGCCGGCGATGGCCATCGACGCGGCGACGGGCGAGCGGACATGGCTGGAACGCTTCAGCACCGAGAGCTACGACACCTACTACGCCGTCTCGGTCTCCTCCGACGGCGCCACGGTCTACGCCGCCGGCATCGGGCACTGCGCTGGCGACTGCGGTGTCCTCCTCCGTGCCATCGACGCAGCCACCGGAGAGCCCCTCTGGACCGTGCTGGAACACGGCGAGGGGCAGGCCTACGGCGTCCTCGCCGACCCCGCTCGCGACGTGGTCTACGTGACCGCCTGGGAGGCCAGCCTCGGCGTCTTCGCCGGGCACACCCGCGCCTACCAGGCCAGCACCGGCGAGGCTCTCTGGCGCGCCGAGGTCGGGGGCGACGACCTCCAGCTGGCCCCGGACGGCACCGCGCTCGTCGTCACCGGTGCCGACGCGGACGGCGAGCCGACCACGGCGAGCCTGGACCCCGCGACCGGCCAGGTGCTGTGGAGCGTACCCGTCGGCGGCGTCGAGATCACCCCCTCGCCCGACGGGACCCATCTCTACGTAGCCGGCTCCGTCGGCGAGCCGCTGGCGGAGGACTACCGCGTCGCAGCGCTGGCCGCCGCTGACGGTACGACGGTGTGGGAGCGCGTGCTCGACGGGCCCGCGGGGGCCACCGACGAGGCCACGGCGTTGGCTATCTCACCCGACGGCGGGACCCTCGTGGTGACCGGGCGGAGCTGGACGACGCTGGACCGGCCCGCCGGGCTCTACCTGCGCAACCAGGACGCCTGGACCGTGGCGCTCGACCCCGACGACGGGGATCTGCTCTGGGAGGACCGCCTCGACGGCGGGTACGGCCTCGACGAGATCGCGTGGGACGTCAAGCTCGCCCCCGACGGGTCGACGGTCTACCTCGCGGTCCAATCCATGGGCCCCTCCTCGGTCCAGCGCATCATCACCCGGGCCCTCGACCCGGCCACAGGTGAGGAGACCTGGCAGACCACCACCGACGGTGCCTGGGACTCGATGGTTGCGTTCTCCGGCGAGACCCTCCAAGTTGCACCGGATGGGGACTCGGTCTACATCGGGATGTCGTCCATGAGCTCGGACTGGTTCGACTTGGTGGTCGTGTCTTACGAGGGGTAGGACCCGAGGGCATCGGCGGACACTCGATTCGCCCAAGGCCTCAGTCTCCACCATCCCGATGTACGAAACGAATATACTTGGGGGGCTTGATACACATGACCACGGAGGCAGGGTCGTATGCGTGGAGGAGAAACACAAGGTCGTCGAGCGTCGTTGCTAGTGATCATCACCACCGCCGTCCTCTTGGTCGCGCCGGTCGTGCTCCCCATGGCCGCCGGTACCCAGCAACCCCTTCCAGGGGAGGCCGCCGAGCCCACCCCTTGGGCCGAGCTGGCATCCTTGACTCCCCCCTCGGCGCCGATGTCGATGGACCTGCCGGACCCGTCTGCTCTCGAACGAGCCACGACCCTGACCGAAGCCCTGACCGCCTCGATCCCAGGGCTCCCGGCTGCTGAGCTCTCACCCCCGGGTACACTCGAGGAAGAGCTCGCGTGGTGGACCACACAGCTCGACCGGCCCCATGCCTCTGCTGCCGCTCTGCCAACCCTGGATGCCGACACGCGCTCCGCGCTGGCCTGGCTGTTGGCCGGCGCCCGGCAGGCCGAGACGATCCGTGCCGAGGCCACGGGTTCCGGCCTTGTGCTCGACGCGGAGACGCTCACGCTGCTCCAGCACCCCGTCGTCCACGACGACGAGCTCCATCGCTGGGTCCCCCACCCGCGACTGACGGAGCTCACCGACGAGGTCGACTTGGATCAGCTGACCTTGGCTGCGGCCACGCTTGCCGAGGCAACGGACACAGCCCTTGCCAACCTGGGTGGCGAGACACCCCTAGGGCCCAACACGGCCTCGTGCGACGGTGAGCCCACGCCACCCCAGGTGCTGGCCGACGGGCTCATCGCCCTCGACTTGGACGGCCAGGACACCGTCTACACCGACACGCACCTGGTCAGCCTGGACCTCGGCGGGTGCGACACCTACCTCAACGAGGCCGGCAGCGCCCAAGGCGAGGCGCGACCCGTCGGCCTCGCCATCGACCTCGGGGCGTCCCCTGACATCTACGATGCGCCGCCCGAGAGCTACACCCAAGGCTCGGCCAGCCGCGGCATCGGCCTGCTGCTGGATGCTGGTGGGGACGACCTCTACACGGGCTCCGGGTACGCCAACCAAGGCACGGGTATCGTGGGAGGCATCGGCCTGCTCGCGGATCTGGGCGGCAACGACACCTACCACGTCGAAGGCTCCGGCGGTGGGTTCGGGGCCCAGGGCCTCGGGACCATCGGGCTCGGTGCGCTCATCGACCTCGCCGGGGATGATGTGTACACGTACATCTTCGACCCCGGTGAGGCCTCCTTCGGGTCCCGGGTGCTCTCGGCCCAGGGCACGGGCTCGGTTTCCAGCATCGGCGTGCTTGCGGATGCTGGCGGCGACGACGTCTACACGGCCCGCACCCTCGGGAACATCGTCACCATGGTCGCCCAGGGATCCGGCTTCTTCTCCGGTACCGGCGTGCTGCTCGACACCAATGGCGCCGACGTGTACACCATCGAGGCCCAGGTCGCGAGCATAGACGGCAGTGCCTCGGGCTCGGTCACGGGCCAGGGCGCGGCGGATTTCGACGCCGTCGGGCTGCTCCTCGATGGCGCTGGCGACGACACCTACGTTCTCGACGTCGAGGGGACCGGCGGGGTCTCAGCAGGCGTCGAGGCCTTCGGCCAGGGCTCAGCCGCCGGCTCCCTACGTGATCCCGCCACAGGCCTGCTCCTCGACCTCTCTGGGGAGGACCGGTACACGACAGTGGCACGCGCGTTCTCCGAGGAGCCCGGCAACGCGTTCGCCTCGGCCCGGACCGCCGGCACGGGCTACCTCGAGGGCACGGGCTTACTCGTCGACGCCGCTGGCGACGACGCCTACCTCCAGACCCTCGAGGCCAGCGGCGGGACCGTGGGCTACGCCCAGGGCGCCGGCATCGGACCAAGCCTCGGCATCCTGTTCGACGCCACTGGGAACGACACGTACCAAGCCGGGCCGCTCGCACAGGGGTACGGCACCGGGTTCGCGGCGCTCGACATGCGCTTCCCCGGAGGGACCGGGATCTTCGTCGACGCCTCGGGCAGCGACACCTTCTCCGGACCCGGCAGCACGGGTGCAGCCTTCTGGGTCCAAGGTGTCGATGGCGTGGGGATCGGCGTCTCCGGAGACAACGGCGCGCACAACGTCGAGCACTTCTTCGACATCTTCGAGTTCCTGCCCCTGCCGTGACGTGCCTGGGGAACAAGCTTAACCATCCCAGCCCTGTGCGCGCCCCAAGATGACAGCCAACGGCTCCCCAGCCGACCTCCTGGTCGAGCAGGCCGGCGCCTCCGCAGGCGATCGGATCGAGGTCCGACGTGGCGAGCGGATGTACGAGGGCGTGCTCATGCCGCGGCACAGCTTCTCGGCCCCGGACACCCTCGTGCTCAAGTTGGACAGCGGGTACAACCTCGGTCTCCGGCTCAGCGAGGACGATGAGGTCACCCAGCTCGAGGCCCGCGACCCACAGGAGCCGGTCACGCCGCAACTCGGAGACGAGGTTGGCGACCTCCCGCAGGTCGGCCTGCTCGGCACCGGCGGGACCATCGCGAGCTTCGTCGAGTACCGAACCGGCGCGGTCTACCCGGCGACCACGCCAGAGGAGCTCGCCGCCGCCGTACCCGAGGCCTTCGAGCACGCGCGTCTGGTCCCACAGGTCGTCTTCGAGGCGTTCAGCGAGGATCTCACCCCAGCGCACTGGATGAAGCTGGCGGATGCCATCGAGGCAGCCTTCGACGACGGCGCCCGCGGTGTCGTGGTGACCCACGGCACCGACACCCTCGGCTTCACCGCCGCCGCCCTCTCCTTCCTCTTCACCGAGCTGGCTGGCCCGGTCGTGCTCGTCGGTGCCCAGCGCTCCTCGGACCGGCCCAGCTCGGATGCTGCCACCAACCTGACCAGCGCAGTGCGCGTGGCTGCCGAGACCGAGGCGGGAGAGGTCCTCGTGGTCATGCACGAGGGCATGGGCGACGAGGCGTGGACGATCCACCCCGCTGGCCGGGTGCGCAAGATGCACACGAGCCGCAGGGATGCCTTCCAATCCATCAACGAGCGGCCGCTCGGGCGCGTGACGGACGAGGCCATCGAGTGGACGCGCGAGCCCCTGCCCGCCGGGGAGAGCCTGGTGCGCACCGGCACGCTCTCCGACGAGGTTGGACTGGTCTGGAGCTACCCCGGCCTCAGCGAGGAGGAGCTGCGCGCGGCATGCCGGGACGGCCTCGTGATCGCCGGCACGGGCCTGGGCCATATCCCTCGACGGCTCATCCCCGTCGTGGAGGAGCTCGTCGACGAAGGCGCGCTCATCGCGGTGGCCAGCCAGTGCCTCAACGGCCGCACGAACCTGCGCGTCTACGAGACCGGCCGCGAGTTGGTGCGAGCCGGGTGCCTGGAGGCCGAGGACATGCTCCCGGAGACGGCCTACGCCAAGCTCTGCTGGGCGCTCGGGACCGCCGAGGGTGATCGCGAGCGCGCCATGGAGCTCTTCCAGGCCACGCAAGCCCGGGAGCTGGCTCCCAGAAGCTCCTTCCACTACCCCTCCACCGATGGAGGTGAGCGCTGATGGCGGACGAGCACCCGGTCAAGTGCGGGCTCGAGATCCACCAACAACTCGACACGGGCAAGCTCTTCTGCCGCTGCCCGACCGAGCTGGACGAGGCCATCGACCTCGAGATCCGGCGGACCCTGCGGCCCACCCAGAGCGAGCTGGGCGAGGTCGACCGGGCCGCCGTGGCCGAGGCGCGCAAGGGCCGCAACTTCCTCTACGAAGCCAGCCACGAGACGAGCTGCCTGGTCGAGGCCGACGAGGAACCCCCCCACGGTCTCAACCCGGACGCCCTGGACGTCGCCCTCACCATCGCGGTCATGACCGACGCGCGCACCGCCGACGAGGTGCACACCATGCGCAAGATCGTCATCGACGGCTCCAACACCACGGGCTTCCAGCGCACCGCCCTGGTCAGCCTCGGCGGCCAAATCGAGACCAGCCAGGGCCCGGTGGGCTTGGAAGCCATGGCCCTCGAGGAGGATGCCGCCCGCATCGTCTCCCGGGGCACCCACGAGGCCCACTACCGCCTCGACCGCCTCGGCATCCCGCTCATCGAGATCGCCACTGCCCCTGTGCTCCACTCCGGCGAGCACGTCAAGGAAGCCGCCTTGACCATCGGCCAGATGCTGCGCGCTACGGGCAAGGCCAAGCGCGGGCTCGGCACGATCCGCCAGGACGTCAACATCAGCACGCCTGCTGGCGCGCGCGTGGAGATCAAGGGCGTCCAGGACCTGGACCTGCTGCCCACCGTGGTCGAGATGGAGCAGGAGCGCCAGGAGTTCCTGGTCGAGTTGGCCGAGCAGCTCGAGCAGGCCACCGACAAGCACGATCTGCCCGACGCTCCAGCCGACGTCACCGCGACCTTGGCGGAGACGAAGAGCAAGGTCCTGCGCGGCGTGCTCGATCAAGGAGGAGCGATCTGGGCGCTGGCCCTTCCAGGGTTCCACGGGCTGCTCGGCACCAAGCAGGACACCCATCGGCTCGGCTGGGAGCTGGCCGGCTACGCGCGCAGCCAGGGCGCAAGCGGGCTCTTCCACACCGACGAGCTGCCCGACTACGGCATCACGGAAGACGAGGTGGCCGCCGTCCACAACGCCCTCGGAACGTCCCCAGGAGAGGATGCCTGCTGCCTGGTCGCCGCGGAGGCCGACGTGGCCCGGCGCGCCCTCGAGGCGGCCTTGGAGCGGGCGCACCTCGCCTTCGACGGCGTGCCCGAGGAGACCCGCGAGGGCTTGGAGGATGGGCGCAGCCGCTACCTGCGCCCGCTCCCGGGTGGCGCGCGCATGTACCCGGAGACCGATGTGCCGCCGACCCCCATCGACAGCGCGCGGCTCGACGAGATTCGCGCCGATCTGCCCGAGATGCCCGACGAGCGCGCACAGCGCTATCAGGACGAGCATGGCCTGCCCGAGGAGATGGCCACCACCATCGCCCGTGGCCAGGAGGCCCAGCTCTTCGACGATCTCGTCGAAGCCACTGGACTGGCGCGCGAGGCCGCCCGCGTGCTCCTGCAGACGCGCCCGGAGGTCGAGAAGGAGCACGATGTCGAGGTCTCCGACGCTCTGGTGCTCGACACCCTGAGCGCGCTGGCAGACGAGCGGTTCGCGAAAGAAGCCGTACCCGAGGTGCTCGCCACGGCTGCCACCGAGGGCTGGAGTGTGCAGCAGGTGCTGGAGGAGAAGGACTTCGGCACCGTCGACGAGACCGAGATCGTGGAGATCGTCGAGGGACTCGTGGACGAGAACAGCGAGCTCGTGGAAGAGCGCGGCATGGGGGCCATGGGCGCGCTCATGGGCGAGGCCATGGGCCGTTTGAAGGGGAAAGCAGACGGGGAGACGATCAGCAGGCTCGTTCGCGAAGCGATCCAGCAACGCCTCTAACCCCGGATCTCAGGGGTCTTGAGGCAGCGCGCTCACTCGTCGTCCTCGCGGTCGAGCAGCGCGTTGATGAGGCGGCGGCGTCGAACCGTCGCCATGATCGCTTCACCGAGGCTCATCGTGTCGCACCTATGGTAACCTTCTGCGCGACCGCCTCATAAGTGTTCTCGTCAGTTCCCTGAACGTTCCCAACGGTACAGTACGCTGTTCGCGAGAGGAGTCTTGAGCTCGAAGAGGAGCCTCAAGCTCGAAACCTATTTGCACCAGGCCCCCATCCCGCCACCACGCCCAAGTTGGGACGGTAGTTCAGTTGGGAGAACGCTCGACTGAAGATCGAGAGGTCGCCGGTTCAAGTCCGGCCCGTCCCACTT
>CAYNEI010000058.1:2951-14081 GCA_964396185.1 uncultured Thermoplasmatales archaeon | reverse complement strand
GGGGGGTAGGGGGTTGGCCCTGCGGGCTGACGGATGTGCGGTTGTCGATGCCCTCTAGACCCCATCCAACACACTCGCCTCCACCCGGTTCGCCACGTCCCCCGACAACCCCAGTTCCTCCTGCAACCGCAACAGCGTGCGCCGCTCCTTGGTTGTGACGTGACCGTCCGACATCAATGACTCCACCGTCGTCCTGTAGATCACCGCGCGCCGCTCTTCCAAGTACGCCTCGGACGCCTCCACGCCCGGCATCGCCACATCTGCGAACCGGTTCGCCACGCGCTGCAACGGAGCCAACGCGAACAACAACGCGCCCGCCGAGACGATGCCAGCGTACGTTCCCCACTGCGCACCCAGGAACTCCGCCGCGCTCTCGCTCACCACGAAGAACGATGCGATGAACACCCCCGCCACCGTGCTCTTCCGCAACGTCCACTTCATCTTCAACTCGATGCCCAACAACTGGTGCTTCAGGATCGAGTACGACAGGATCAAGACGCCGATCGTGCGTGCCACGCCGTACCCCCACCAGTACTCGTACAACGCATGGACCAACCCCACTAACGGCAAGGCCAACGCCAACAACGCCATGTTCCGCGCGGTCCCGCTCTCCTCCGGGACTCTGTGAACGTTCCACAACCACACACCCCAGAGCCCCACCAGCAAACCGATGCCCACCACCGACTGAACGAGGCCCACCACCAACCCCGAGAATGGGCTGATCAACGGGTGGAACCCTGCGCCCGCCGTGAACCCCACATAGACCACCAGGGCCGCGCTGAACAACGTCGCCTCCCGACGCGCACTCACCCCGAACGACGGCCATCGAAGCGCCAACGAGAACAAGAGCGCGTACAACCCCCCGAAGACGAACGGGAAGAACAACACAGTGGCGATCCCCGGGAAGAACCCCTCGCGCCCCCCCGGGAACGCGAACCCCGCAACGATCTCTCCCCGCGTCGACCACGCGGCGATGCCGAACGCGAGAACGTACACCGAACCCCCCAAAGCCGCCCAGAACACGCCCCAGTCATCAAGCCCGACCCGGCCCGGGAACGAAACCAACAACAAGACGACGCCCGCCAACGCAAACGCGCCAAAGATTCCCTGGAGCCCAAGGTACCACGGCGCGGCAGGGATGCCCAGAACAGATTCGGATACGTTCCCAACCGCGATGAACGCTCCAAACGACGCAAGAAACAACGCGAACCCCAAGTTCGCGCGCCCGCGCCCCCTCAATGTCGCGACGAAAAGACCGATGCCCACGAACAACAACGCGCCAGCTGTGTTCACGAGTCCGCTCGTGAAGAGGTTCCCGATCTCCGTCATCCCTCGACCTCCTCGTGCCACGCAGCGATACCCGGTCGCATCCGAGGCACCTCCATGCGCAAGAACAAGGACACCAAGCGATAACACTGCCGGGGACCGACACAAGTCCCGTCCTGCGGTGCCCCGGCCCCGCCATGGCATGCTCTTCGCGGCCCAACAACCTATGTGCCCTCGCGAGGTTGCCCCCCCATGCCCACGCGGGACCTGGACGTCGTGCTGTACGGAGCCACGGGCTACACCGGCGAGCTCATCGCAGAGGCCCTGGACGAGGCGCAGGCCACGTTCGCCGTGGCCGGCCGGACGCCGGAGAAGCTTGAGACACTCTCCCAGCGCCTCTCGACCGAGCCGGAGACCATCGTGGCCTCCATCGATGACGATGAGGCCCTGGACGAGCTGGCCGGTCGCGCCCGGGTGGTGCTCTCAGCCGCTGGGCCCTTCGAGCAGCTCGGCCCGCCCATCATGGACGCGGCCATCCGGCAGGGCACCCATTTCGCCGACATCACCGGTGAGCAGGCCTTCCTTCGCTGGGCCGCCGACCAGGACGCCCGCGCCCGGCGCGCGGGCGTCACCGTGGTCAACGCCATGGGCTTCGACGTGGTCCCCAGCGACATGGCCGCTTCGCTGGCCGCCCGCGGGCTGGACCCGGTGGAGACCATCGAGCTGTTCATCGCCTCGAACTCCGGGCGCTCGGCAGGCACGCTTCGCACCATGGCACGCTCGGCCGGCAAGGGCTGGCGCTACGAGCAAGGCAAGTTCGTGCGTACCCCGCCTGGGCGCTACACGCGCAAGATCACCTTCCCGACAGATCTGGGTGAGCAGGACGCGCTCTTCATCCCATGGGGGGACGTGGCCACCGCGCCCCGGTCCACGGGAGCACGCAACGTGCGCACGTTCTTCACCGCCGGGGAGAGCACGGTCCAGCGCATGAACCGCGCCTGGCCGGTGACCCTGGCCGCCAGCTACGTCCCGTTGTTGGGCAAGCTCTTCGAGCGCAAGGCCCCGCCTGTGGGCCACGGGCCCAGCGAGGAGCGGCGCGAGAAGAGCTGGTTCCAGATCATGGGCATCGGTGAGGACCGGGACGGCCACCGCCAGCGCTCGCTGGTGACGGGCCTGGATCCCTACGGTCTGACCGCTGCGGCTGCCGCGCGCGGAGCCCTTGCCCTGGCGCGCGACGAGGTGGAAGCCTTGGGCGTGGTGACGCCCACGCAAGCGTTCACCGTGGAGCGGTTGGCCAAGCTGTTGCCCGAGTTCGAGTTGGAGTGGAGCGTCGAAGCGGTCGGCGACGCCGGCCGCTAATCGAACCGGGGCTCCCGCTTCTCGAAGAAGGCCTCGAGCCCCTCCGCGAAGTCGGCTGTCCCAGCGCTGGCCACGGTGGCCTCCTTCTCCCAGGCCAGGTGGTCCTCCAGGGGGCGCTGGTTGGCCAGGCGCTTTTTGGCCCACGCCACGGTCCGCCTGGGGCCTTGGGCCAGGGTCTGGGCGCGCTTGTGAGCTTGCTCGACCACGGCATCGCTCGTGGCGGTCTCTGTGATCAACCCCCACTCAAGCGCCTGCTTGGCGTCCAGGACAGGGTTCGTGAGGATCATCTCTCGCGCCCGGGCCCAGCCGACGGTGCGCGGGAGCAGCCAGGTGGTCCCGGCATCCGGGCTCACGGCCACGTTCATGAAGGCGGTGAGGAACCGGGCGGTCTGGCTGGCTACGCGGAGATCGCAGGCCAGGGCCAGGCCGAGCCCGCCACCGGCGGCGACCCCGTTGACGGCCGCCACGACTGGTTTGGGCCCGGTGACCAGGGAATGGATGGCATCGTTCATGGGGGTGGCCACGGCGTCCACGGCGGCCTGGGCGCCTTTGGGCCCGTCGTTGAGGGCCTGGCGGAAGGCCGCGATGTCCGCGCCCGTGCAGAAGGCTCTCTCACCTGCGCCACTCAGCACGATGGCTCGCGTGGCTTCGTCCTCCATGGCGTCCTGGATCGCGTCCCGCAGGGCTTCGGCGGTGGCCTGGTCGAAGGAGTTCAGGGCTTTCGGGCGATCCAGGGTGATCGAAGCGACGCCTTCCACGCGGTCGTGGCGCACGGACATGGGTCCGGATGGGGGTGCCTGGCTAAAGCGCTTGGATGGGCGGGGGGGCCCTCAGGCGAGCTTGGTAACGGGAGGGAGGTCAAGCGTCGCGGTACTTCTTGAGGAGCGCTTCGACCTGCTCGACGTGCTCGGCCTCCTCTTCGGCCATGTCCGTGAGCTCCGGGAGGAAGCGCTCGAACTCGGTGCCCTTCACGCGCTCGCAAAGATCCTCGTAGAAGGTCTTCGCGGTGAGCTCGCGGCCGAGCATCTGCTCGAGAACCTCCACGGTCCCACTCTTGCCCGTCTCGCCGTTGGTCCCCTCGGTCCCGCTGGTCACTCGCCCTCGCCCCCGTGGGTGAGCACGCTGCGGGCGGCGAACTCCTCGGCCTCGACCTCCTCGATGATGTCCAGGATCTCGCCCTTGTGGTGCGCGGCCTCCTCGACCATCTCGGAGAGGAACTCGCGCACCTCCTCGTGCTCGACCTTGGCCATCATGGTCTTGTAGTCCCGCAGGATGGCCTCCTCCTCGTAGAGCAGACCCATGAGCAGGTTGCCAAGGAAATCGGATCGGCTGAGACTCATGCGTCCACCTCGGTCTCCTTGTCGAAGGGGCCCGGTGGGATGGGTTTGCCATGGAGCCCTTGTCGGGGATGGTCGAGCTGCTCCGTGATCCAGGCCTCGACCTCGGGGGCCAGCGTGTGCTCCATCTCGCAAGCGACGTCGTGGACGCGCTCCTCGTCGTCCATGCCGACGACATCGCGCAGCCAGAGCTCGAGCAACCGGTGCTTGCGGATGACCCCACGGGCGGCCTCGAGGCCTTCGTCCGAGAGGGTGGCGCCGTGGTAGGGCTTGTAGTCCACAAGCCCCATCTTGGAGAGCTTCTGGACCATCTCGGTCGCACTGGCCGGTGAGACCTCCCAGGAGGACGCGATCTCTGTGGTCTTGGCCGAACCACCTTGCTCGGTCAAGGAGTAGATCGTCTCCAGGTACATCTCGACGTGCGTGGAGAGCTTGGGTTCCTCGTGGGCCACGACCATCCAGGAGGTCTCCAAGTTCAAAGGCGTATCGGTGGTCTCACCCCTGGTTGGTCAGCTCTGCTTGCGTTCCACGATGCTGAAGCCCTCTGGACCGGGCGCGTTGTAGAACCCGGTGATGTAGAGGGTGAAGGGCTGCTGGGCGGCCAGGCAGCTACCGGCGCGGTCGTTGGCGCACGGCCAGCTCGGCAGCACAGCGCCGCCGAAGGCCCAGCCCTGGTCGAAAAACCCGTACCCGCAGTAGGCGTCCTCGCCCTCTTTGCACAGAGCAGAGAAGTTCTCCTGAAGGGCCACCAGGTCGGCACGGTCCACACGCGCATGCAGCGGGCTCTCGCCGTTGACGTCGAGCACGGTGTAGGGTCCAGCCGTGATCTCCCGGGCCCACTCGGCGATGTTGACGCGGCTGGTGAAATGGGTGGCCAGCTCGTTGCCGCGGGCATCCCACTCGATCTCGTAGATAAGCGTGTGGAGCGGCGCGTCCATCTCCCACGTCCAGAACGTCTCGTCCTGGGTGCTGTTGCCCAGGGCGTGATCGACGTCCTCGCACATGGTCCAGGAGACCCGGAACGTCCGGGGATCGGGGACCGGCGAGGGTGGGGCGGGCGCGTTGGTGGCGTTCCAGCCCACCGCGGTCCCGCACGACATGAAACCAGCCAGCTCTAGGCTCTGTGTGTAGGGCAGGTCGCTGACGAGGTTGACGAGCAGGAAGTCGGCCACCGTGATCTCGCCAGCCGCGATCTGAACGGGTTGCTGGCTCGAGACGAAGGCGTCGTGGCGCGCGGCAAGCGTGTAGCTTCCGGGGGCCAGCTCGTTGAGCACGAAGCTCCCATCGGACCTGGTCGTGGTGTTCTGCTCGGTCTCGACCACGGTGACGGTTGCCTGGGCGATGGGTTGGACGGCTGGATCGGTGACCACGCCCTCGATGGCACCGAGATCTGCCGAGACGGTGGGTTTGACCCGCGTGGTGGTGGTCTCCGGATCGTCGTCACCCGCGTCGTCGCTGAGGCAACCGGCCAGGCCTGGGGCTGCGAAGAGAAGGACGCATACCATGGCGAGCCTGGTCAAGCAAGCCACCCCGTTGCTCACGCAGCGGCGAGCTGCTCGGCCTCGTGCTCTTGGATGCGTGGGTAGTAGTGGACGTAGCGGCCCTCGCGCTCCTCGTGTACCAGGTCCACCTTCTTGAGTCGGCGGACATGCCAGAGGATCGTGGAGGCGGTCACGCCGATGGCCTCACCGATCTCGGCTTGGCTGGAGCCGGGGTTCTCCAGGATGTACTCGGCCACGCGCGCCGTGGAGGGCGCGGAGAGTGCGGCCAGGCGGGCTTGCTCGTCCTTGGTGTAGGTGGAGCCGTTGAGGAAGAAGCGGCGGTACTTGCCGTAGCGCTCGCTGACGACCAGGTGGCCCTTCTCGAGCTTGCGCAAGTGGTGGAGCAGTGTGCCCCAGGCGAGATCGAGCTCGTCAGCCAGGCCACGGAGGTTGATCCCCGGGTTGCCTTGGATCTCCTCGTAGATGGCCCTGCGCGTGTCGTTGTCGAGCAGCTCGCTCGGTTGCAGGCGCGAGGCCAACGGGGCAAGCAGGAAGGTCAGTAGGCGCCGTGCACCGAAGAAGGCGGCGGCACCGGATGCGCCCAGGCCGAGAGCGCCGACGAGCAGGGCGGCCTCGGTGTCGAGGCTGAGCAGGCCGTCGGCAGCGGCGGCTTGGTTGTTGGATGCGCTCTCCGTTGAGGCGCTCTGGCCGTCGTTGGAGGTCTGCAAGCCGTCGATGGCGGCGTACAGGCGGACACCGTCGGCATCGATCGAGGGCGTTTCTGGGGCGCATTCCTCTTCGATCGTGACCGCGCCGGTCTGATCGGCCAGGCAGTTGATCTCATCGAGGTGGGGGTCAGCGGTTTGGTCCGGGTCGGGGACCATGAGCTTGGCGCGTGCCACGACAGATGGTCCGTCGCACGAGTCGCCGATCTCGCACGTGAGCTCCCGGGTCGAGATCTCTTGCTCGATCTCTTCCGACGACTGGGTGTCGGCCACCGCCGGAGCGGCGACCAGGAGGAGTGCGAGGAACATCAACCCGTGGATGGAGAATCTCAGATGGACCACCTTACCTCAGTCGTGTCAGACGGTTACAGGGGTCTTAAGTGTTGCCGACACACCGTGCAAGTGCACAAGGGGGAGAACGGGGGTCGAACAACCCCACCGTTGAGGCCGCTGCGAGGCCGCCTGCCGCCCGGAGCCTCTATCTACTCGTTGTCCCGAAGACGACTGGTAGGATCAACGATGCTCATCCACATCACGCACCGCCACGATGTCGACCACTGTGCCTACGACCACCCCGACCGCGCGAAGCGCTACAAGGAGGTGCTCGGTCACGACGGCTCCAGCGGGGCCAAGGTCGTGGGCAGCTGGGTCGATGCGCCGGCCCACACCGTGTTCCTCTTGGTGGAGGCCCAGGACGTCGAGGCCGTCGAGGCGCTCATGGCACCGATCATGGAGTTAGGCACGGCCGAGGTACGCCCGGTCGTCGAGGGTGCCGACATCGTCCGGCGCAGGGCCGAGGGCTAAGTTCGGCTAAGAGCGCGCCCTTGCACATCCACATCGCACGGTGGAAATCGCACGTTCCTGTGTGAGGACAGGAAATCGCACGTTCCCGCCTGGAGAAGCTTCAAATAGGACCCCCTGTATAGCCGCGCCGACGCAGGAGGCCCCACGGGGCCGATTGGACTGCGCATGGTGATCCATTTGGTCGAGTACGACGATATCCTCCGGGCCGTGCAAGAGGCCCTCGAAGGAGGCAAGGGCCGCAACTTCTCCCAGTCCATCGACCTGGCGATCAACCTCCGCGACGTGGACCTCTCGAACCCCGAGAACCGCGTGGACACGGAGGTCCTGCTCCCCAACGGGCGAGGCAGGGAGGTCAAGGTCGGGCTCTTCTGCACGGGCGAGATGGCTGTCAAGGTCGGCGACGTCGCTGACGCCATCATCAGCCCCGAGGAGCTCGAGGACCTGGCCGACGACAAGGAGCAAGCCAAGGCCCTGGCCGAGGAGATGAGCTTCTTCCTCGCAGAGGCACCCCTCATGCCCACCATCGGGCGCACCCTCGGTGTCGTGCTCGGTCCCCGCGGCAAGATGCCGACCCCGGTGCAGCCGGGCTCGGATCCCAGCGATCAGATCGATAGCCTGCGACGAACCGTGCGCGCCCGATCCAAAGATAACATGACCTTCCACCTGCCCGCCGGCACCGAGGACCACAGCCCCGAGGAGCTCGCGGAGAACATCCGGGCGCTGCTTCGTCGGATCACGATGGGGCTCGAGCGCCACGAGAACAACCTGCACTCGGTCTACATCAGCACGACGATGGGGCCGTCCGTGAAGATCCTGTGAGGTGTCCACGATGGCCAAGTACGAGGCACGCGTCGCTCCATGGAAACGCCAAGAGGTCCGCCAGCTCACCAAGCTGCTCAAGGAGAGCCCGGTCGTGGGCGTCGCCCAGGTCGACAAGCTGCCCAGCAAGCAGTTCCAGGACATCCGCGGGAAGGTCCGCGACTCGGCCACCATCCGCGTGTCCAAGAACAGTCTGCTCATGCTCGCGCTGGAGGAGCTCGACGGCGATCTCGAGAACATCGACGAGCTCGAGGACCACATCGAGGGCCAGATCGCCATCATCCTCACCG
Organism: uncultured Thermoplasmatales archaeon; assembly: GCA_964396185.1. GTDB lineage: Archaea > Thermoplasmatota > SW-10-69-26 > SW-10-69-26 > SW-10-69-26 > CAYNEI01. Next base: position 6,000 of record CAYNEI010000058.1, on the reverse strand, counting down.
ATACCAACCCATTCACGCTCTTCAAGACCATCGAGGGCTCCAAGGCCAACGCCCCAGCCAAGCCTGGGGACCTGGCGCCCAAGAACATCGTGGTCGAGAAGGGTGACACCCCGTTCGCTCCCGGCCCCGTGGTCGGCGACCTGCAGAAGGCTGGTCTCCCAGCCAAGATCGAGGGCGGCAAGGTCATCATCGCGAAGACCAGCACCGTCGTCGAGCAAGGCGAGCCCATCTCGGCAGACCTCGCCAGTGCGCTCACGCGCCTCGAGATCCACCCCATGATCGTGGGGTTGGACCTCAAGGCGGTCTGGGAGGACGGCACGGTCTTCGACCGCGAGGCCTTGGACATCGACCAGGACGCCATCCTGGGCGACCTCGTCAACGCGCACGCCCGCGCCCAGGCGCTGGCCATCGAGGTTGGCTTCCCCACCGCGTCCACGCTCCCCATGACCATCGGGAAGGCGGTCCGAGAGGCCCGCGCGTTGGCCCTCGAGGCAGCGATCCTCGAACCCAGCATCGTGGACGAGATCCTCGCCCGAGGCCACGCGCACGCCGCTGGCCTCGCGGATTCCGTCGGGTACGAGCCCGGCGCTCCCGCCGAGCCGGCCTCGAAGCCGGAGACCGAGGAGAGCGAGAAGAGCGAGGAGAGCGAGGACGAACCGGCTGACGCTGAAGAGGCTGAAGCTGACGAGGCTGACGCCGACGAAGCCGAGGCCGACGAGGCGGACGCTGAAGAGGCTGAAGCTGACGAAGCCGAGGCCGACGAGGCGGACGCTAAAGAGGCCGAAGCTGACGAGGCTGAGGAAGCCGAAGCGGAGGACGCCGAGGCCGACGAGGAAGAGACGACCGACGACGGCGAGGCCGAGGAACCGGCCAAGCCAGACGAATGACGATCAACTGAATCACTGGAGGAACTGAAAATGGAGTACGTCTACAGCGCGCTGCTGCTGCACGCCGCCGGAAAGGACATCGACGAAGACGGTATCGCGAACATCCTCGAAGCCGCAGGCGTCGATGCCGATGAGGCTCGCGTCAAGGCCCTGGTCTCCGCCCTCGATGGCGTAGACGTCGAGGCTGCGATCGAGTCCGCCGCCTTCTCTGCCGCTGCTGCCCCCGCCGCCTCCGCCGCTCCCGCGGCTGAGGCTGAGGAGGAAGCCGAGGAAGAGGAAGAGGAAGAGGAGGAAGAGGTGTCCGAGGAGGACGCCGCTGCCGGCCTCGGTGCGCTCTTCGGCTAAGTCAACGGTGCACGCCCGGGCCTCGTGGCCCGGGCGCGCGATCCGGTTCTAGCCTGGGGCTTCTCCAGCACTAGCCCTCTGGGTGTGTCGCTGGCGCGTTGCCGGCATCGCATCGTCCACCGCCGGGCCTGTTCGGCCCGGTGGCCCTTTCACGTTCTCCAATCATCCAGCGAGGCTTTCACCTGGCGCCATTTCTTGTGGGGCACCACGAAGGGTGGAACCCGGTCATCCTCCACGATCAGGACCACGGCTCGCTGGAGGTAGCCTCGCATGACCAAGCCACCGCCGACCAGCGCGGCAGCCAGCGCGAGGATGAGCTGACCGAACAGCGCCAAGGGGAGCGCGCCTAAGTAGAAGGCCAAGCCCCAGCGCAGCTGGCTGATGTCCGTCGAGCGGGTGGCCCCGACCAAGCGTAGATCGTCGCGCGGGATCCGCCACGTCGTCTCGTCGCTGACGAGCCAGACCGCGGCGTCCGTCTGGGCGATCGGCTCGCCTCCCCGGGCCCAGAGCTCGGTCAGCTGCTCGCCGCGCTCAGCGATCTGGTCGTCCAGTTCCCCCTCGGGGCCCTGGCGGAAGGTGTCTAGGGGGTCGTGGAGGGTCACAGCGCGGCCAACGGGGGTTGCTGGCAAGAACCTGTTGCATCGACGACGCCGTGAGCTACCCTGTAAGCGCGTCCCTGGCGGCTTGTTCAGCTGCCTCCAGCGCCTCGTCCACCGCGGAGGCTTTGGGCCCGCCCGCGCGTGCCAGCTCAGGGGTCCCCCCACCGCCTCCGCCCAGGGCCTGTCCGCCGGCTTGCGCGATCTCGCGGGCGTCGAGGTCCAGGTCGCTGGAGCGGGCTGCCACGATGCCGGCCTTGCCCTCGTGGACGCCTGCCACGATGGCCACGACGCCGCCGCCTTCGATCAGGTCGCCTGCGGCCTTGACCAGGTCGTCAAGGTCCACGTCCACCCGGGCGGCGACGATCTCGGCGCCGCCCACGCGCTCGGCCTCGTCGCGTAGGCTGGCCAGGCGCGCGATGGCGACGTTGGCTCTGAGCTCCTCGGCCTCCTTCTTGTACCGCTTCCACTCGTCGAAGAAGCGCTGGCTTGTCTTCGGGAGCTCCTCGGCGGGCACCTCGAAGACCTCGGCTGCGGCGTTGAGGATGTCCTCTCTGGCCTGGATCTCGTTGACGGCGGCCATGCCCGCGGCGAACTCGATGCGCTCCACGCCGTCTTGGACCCGCTCGGTGCGGAAGATCTTGACCAGGCCAAGCTCGCCCGTGGTCCCTACGTGGGTGCCCGCGCAGGCTTGGACGTCGAACTCGGGGATGCGAACGACCCGGATCTCGTCGCCTGCGGGGACGCCACCCTGGTAGAGCACGAAGCCGTACTTCTGCTCGGCCGTGGCTCGATCGAGCCAGACCTTCTCCACCGGGCGACCCTCGAGCACGATCATGTTGGCCAGGCTCTCGATCTCGCGGAGCTCCTCGTCATCGATGCGCTGGTAGTGGGTCAGATCGATGCGGGAGCGATCCGTGCCCTTCTGGGCCCCGGACTGCCAGATGTGCTCGCCGAGCACGGAGCGCGCTGCTCCGCCGATGAGGTGCGTTGCCGTGTGGTTGCGGGTGAGCGCCTGGCGCCGTCCCCAGTCCAGCTGGCCACGAACGGTCTCACCCACCTTGACCGGGGCGTCGACGTGGTGGACCACGAGATCACCCCATGGCCGGGTGTCGCGGACCTCGTGGGCCTTGTCCCGTACGAACAGGAACCCGCGGTCGGCGGGCTGACCGCCGCCCTCGGGGTAGAAGCAGGTCTGGTCCAGGATGACACCGTAACAGC
>CAYNEI010000058.1:0-2851 GCA_964396185.1 uncultured Thermoplasmatales archaeon | reverse complement strand
TGACCGCCGCCCTCGGGGTAGAAGCAGGTCTGGTCCAGGATGACACCGTAACAGCCCTGCTCGTCAGGCTCCTGGCTGCACCAGAGCACCGTGGCGGTGAACTCGCGCGCAAGGGCATCATCGTAGTAGAGCCGCTTCGTGGCTGGCAGGTCCGGTGGCGCCTCTTGGGCCGCGGCCTGCTCGATGGTCTCGTGGTCGTGGCGCCCGGCGACCTGGGCGTAGAAGTCGTCCGGGATCTCGAGCTCCACGCCGGCGTCCTCGGCGACGTCGCGCACGATCTCCGGGGGCATGCCGTGGCTGTCGTAGAGCTCCACCAGGCGCTCGGTGGGCAACCGCTCACCCTCGCCCATGCCCTGGACCTCGCGCTGGACGAGCCGGCGGCCACGCGCCAGGGTCTCGTCGAACCGCTCGGTCTCGAGCTCGAGCATCTCCTGGATCGTGTCCCTGGCCCGCCAGAGGTGGGGGAAGTCGTCGCGCAGGGCCTCCAGGTGCGTCTCGACCACGTCGAAGAGCGGGACCTCGACGCCGGCCTCATCGAGCAACCGAAGGCTCTTGCGCGCAAGCAGCCGAGCCAGGTAGCCAGCACGCACGTTGCTGGGCACGATCCCATCGCCGAGCATGAAGGCCAGACAGCGGGTGTGGTCGGCCACGGCGTAGAGGGCCTCCAGGGGCCCGAGCTTCTCGCCGAGCTCCTCGGCTGTGATCTGGATGCCTCGCTCGCCCAAGCGGTTTGCCACCTCGGCGCGCAGGTTGTAGAGCTTCTGTCCCGTGTCCACGTCGAGCACGCAGGACAGCTTGGCATGCTCGGCCAGGATGCGGGCGAGCTCCGGGTCCTCGCGCACATCAGTGCCCGCTTCCTTGACCAGGAAGTCCACGGTCTCCGGGAGCACCGCCTCGTAGATCGTGGGCGTGCCCTGGCTGGCCCAGACGAACCGCTCGAGCCCGTAGCCCGTGTCCACGATCTGCATGTCCATGGGGCGATAGCTGTCCCCCTTGACCTGGATCGGCCCGCTGGGGTCGGCCTCCCATTGCATGAAGACCAGCGTGGCCACCTCGAGCCCGTGGGTGAGCACCTCGAAGGCCGGGCCAGCGTTGCCGCCGCCGGCCCACGGGTTCTCCTTGTACGTCACGGTGGCCGGGTCGACCTCAAGGGCCTCCAGGAACCCGTGGCAGAGCTCCACGGTGCGCTCCTTGAAGTAGAGCTCACCATCGGTCTCCCGCACGAAGGGATGGCCTTCAGGGTAGTTGAAGCAGTGGTGGGCCATCATCTCGAACGTGGTGAGATGCCGGCCGCTGCGACCCACCGAGTCCACGTCGTTCAACCGGATGCAGGGCTGGCTGACCGCCAACGGGTTGGCAGGCGGTGGGGTCAGGCCCCCGGTGACGTGGGGTTGGTAGTTCGAGATGCTGGCGATGTTGAGGTAGATGTCGTCGCGCCAGCGCGCCACGGTGGGCTGGGGTCGAACCCGGGCGTGGCCGTGGCTCTCCAGGTAGCTGAGGTAGCGCTCGCGCATCTCGGCCAGATCGAAGCGCTTGGCCGTCATGGGCGAGCCGATGAAACTGTACTCGACGCAGGGAGGATCCCCACAGCGCTCCATCTCCGGATCGAGCGTCCAGAAGTAGAGCGAGCAACCCGTGCACTGCTTACGCGTGAAGCCTTGCTCGTCGAAGAACGCGAGCTGGTACTCGTCGGCGAGGTCCATCCATGCTCACCTGAGGGTCCCAGCGATGGCCGCGGTCGCTGCACCGTGGTCGACCTTGTGGCCGAGACGGTCGAGCAGAAGCTCCATGTTCGTGAAGAAACCAGCGATGTCCCGCACGTCGATCTGGCCCAGATGGCCGATGCGGAAGATCTTCCCCTTGACGTGGGCTTGGCCCCCGGCGACCACGATGCCCATCTCCTTCAACCCGCCGCGGAAGTCCGCGTCCGAGAGGCCATCGGGCATCCGGATGGCGGTGACGGTGTCCGAGCGGTGGTCGGGGTGGGCGAAGAGCTCCAGGTTCATGGCTCGCGCGGCTGCGCGCGTGGCATCGGCGGTGGCGCGGACCCGGGCGAAGCGGGCCTCGAGGCCCTCGTCCAGGATGAGCTTGAGCGCTTCGAGCGTGGCCAGGTGCAGATGCGTGGCCGCCGTGTATGGTGTTTGGTGGCCCTCCCACTTCTTGACGTACTTGGGGAGATCGAGGTAGAAGCTCGGGTGGTCGTGGAGACGGTCGCGGGCGCGCTGGGAAAGGCTCACGAAAGCCAGGCCAGCCGGCGCGCCCAGGGCCTTCTGGCTGCCCGTGATACACGCGTCGATCCCGAGATCGCCTACGGGCACGTCGACGCCGCCCAGGCTCGTGATGCAATCCGCGATGACGACCGCGTCCTGCTCGTGGGCGAGCTTGGTCAGCTCCTCGATGGGGTGGGTGAAGCCAGTGCTGGTCTCGTTGTGGGTGAACAGCAACGCGTTCGCCCCGTCGAGGGCCGCCTGGATTTCATCCAGGTCGCACGGCTGGCCCCAGTCGGCCTCCACCACGCGGACCTCGCCAGCGTAGCGCTGGGCGAGCTGGGCCATGCGGTTGCCGAACTTGCCGTTGTCGAGCACGACCGCAGTGTCTTCCGGGTCGAGGAGCGAGCCGGCGCTGGCGTCCATGGCCGCCGTCCCGGACCCGGCGATGGTGAGCACCGGGTCGTCGGTCTGGTAGACGGCCTGGAGCGTCTCGAAGAGCTCTCGGTTGACCTCGGTGAACTCCGGGGACCGGTGCGCATGGGCCGGTTGTGCCATGGCGCGCTGCACCCGGGGATGCAGCTTGACGGGCCCAGCGAGGAGGAACAGGTTGTCCTCGACGTCGAACATCGGCGGACCAAGAG
>CAYNEI010000057.1:11298-14299 GCA_964396185.1 uncultured Thermoplasmatales archaeon | reverse complement strand
GTGCGCGCGCTGGCCTACATCCTCCAGCACGGCCGCGACGGGCTGGAGGCCAACACGCGGGCTGCCGTGGCCAACGCGAACTACGTCTACCAGAAGGTGCGCGAGCACTACCCTGCCCCAGGCCAGGACATCAAGAAACACGAGTTCGTGGCCAGCGCTGCCAAGCTCAAAAGCGAGAAGGGCATCACGGCAGGCGATGTGGCCAAGCGGTTGCTCGACCACGGCATCCACGCGCCCACGGTCTACTTCCCGATCAACGTGGACGAGGCGCTGATGATCGAGCCCACGGAGACCGAGTCGCGCGAGGAGCTCGACTTCCTCATCGACGCGCTGGGCTACATCGCCACCGAGGACCCAGAGGTCGTGAAGAGCGCCCCGCACAACACCGCCGTGCGCCGGGTCGACGAGGTCAAGGCCGCCCGCGAACCGATCCTCACCTGGGATCAGGCGCAGCGAGCAGCCAGGGACGATGCCTGAGACGACGCTCGGGGCGCTCCTGCTCCGGCAAGCGTGTGCAGAGTGTGCATGCCAGCCGGACAACCCTCATGACCCCTGAGGCCACCCCTTGGCGTGCAGACGCGCCGGGCCCTCCGGCGCGCTTGCCTCACCTTCCCCGGTGGGAGCGGCTCGCCGTTCCACTCGCCCCTTGTCCCTCCCTGGCCGCTCCCATCGGGCATCTCCCTTCGAGCCTCAGCTGTTAAGTATGAACGAGAGGAACGTACGAGCGAGTCCGATGGCCGACACGAAGAAGGCGGAAGACCCGCAGGATGAGGGCCTGACAGACGAGGAGCGCGAGATGCTTGAGCGCAGCATCGAGCGCAACCGTGAGGCCCTTGAGCGCCTGGCCGAGCTCTGAGCTCGGACGCTCGGACGACCGTAGCGCATCGGGCCCGGAACGTGGTAGAACTGTCAAGTATGGTCTAGCCCTATCTTGTGGCTGGATGATCTGGTTGGAAGCAAAGGTCGGTGCCAAGGGCGAGATTGTGATCCCCGAATCGATCCGGGACCAGATGGGGATCCGGCCCGGTGATACAGTCCGCTTCCGAACCGAAGGGGGCCGCGTCATCCTTGAGAAACGAGATGGGGCGGCGACCCTCGAGGCCTTCCTCGGCGCTTACGAGAAGCGCCGGCTCCCTCGCGAGATCGACTGGGATGCGTTGCACGGGTCCCAGGCCGAGCACCGGTTCGGGAGTACCTGGGGGCGGGACTGAGCCTGGGGACCTGATCCATGTTGTCTACCACCGTCGACACGGGACCTAATTTTTGTCGACGGCCATCGACACGTATAAAATCCTTCGGGCCTTTGGTGGGGGGTATGCTGGAGGACAGCATCCGCGCCTGGAACCCGTGGTGGGCGGCCAAGGAGGTCCCAGACGAGCTCCACGGCACCCAGCGCCGGCGGTTGTCCCAGCTGCTGGATCTCCTCGACCTCGGCCATGTCAAGGACATCGTCGGCGTACGTCGCTGCGGCAAGACGACCCTGCTCTACCAACTCGTCGACCAATTGCTCGCAGGCGGTCACCGACCGGAGCACATCGCGCTGTTGAACTTCGATGATCCCGCGATCTTCGAGGCTGGGTTCGACGAGCTCCTAGATGCAGTGTCCACGGTCCACCCGGATGTGGCCGTCCTCCTGCTTGACGAGGTGCAGGAACGCGACGGGTGGGAGCGATGGGTCCGGCGCCTCTACGACCAGGGCCGCTTCGACCAGCTCCTCATCACCGGCTCCTCCTCCTCTCTCCTGGAGGGCGAACTCGCCCGCGTCCTCTCCGGCCGGCACCTCACGGTCCGGCTCTCCCCGTTCTCGTTCCGGGAGTACCTCGTCCACCGCGGCCAAGCTTGGGCGCGATGGGACAACGGCGCCGGCCTAGATGCCGACGTGGCTTCTGCGAACAAGGGACAGGCGCTCCACCATCTCACCGCCTACATGGAAGAGGGCGGATTCCCTGAGGTGGTCGGCCGCGACTTGGTCGTCCGCAAGCGGGTTCTCACCCAGTTGTTCCACGACATCCTCGCCCGGGATGTCTCCGCCAGGCACGGCGCCGACCAACAGCTCGTCCGCAAGCTGGCCTCGGTGCTGCTGAGCAACTCGGGCAACCCCTTCACGTTCCGACGCTTGGCCAACGCCACTGGCATGGCCCCCGACACCGTCTCGAAGTACACCGGCTTCCTCGTCGACGCGTTCCTCTTCCTCGAGCTCCCACCGTTCTCATTCAAGGCCCAGCAGCGCTACCGCGGCCCACGGAAGTTCTATGCCATCGACCCGGGGCTGGTCGCCTCCACGGCCTCCCGCCCGACCCAGGATCGGGGTAGCATGCTGGAGTCGGTAGTGGTCCTCGAGCTAGCCCGCAGGGAGTTGGAGATCTACCACTGGCGCGACGACGATCAGCGCGAGATCGATGTCCTGTTGGCCCCCGACGGCCGCCCCGAGCAAGCCCTCCAGATCACGTGGTCCCTCGACGATGCTCTGACCCGGGAGCGCGAGCTCAAGGCGCTTGCCTCGGCCATGGACCACTTCGGGTTGGAGACCGGCACGGTGCTGACGTGGGATGAGACCGACCAGCTTGAGACAGAGCACGGCATGGTCGAGGTCGCACCGGCTTGGCGGTTCTTGCTTGAGCTCGATGGGGCGAGCATGTTCCATACAGCTTGACGAATCCTCGTGCAGGATGCCATCCAGGATCCGCATCGGTGACGACGCAAAGGAGCGCATGCGGCGCCTGCAGGACGCATGGCACGAGACCCTGGGCCAACGGCCCACGCAAGAGGAGCTGCTTGACCGGTGCCTAGCCTACCTTGAGCGCCACCGGAACGCGTTCCTGAGCGAGGCCGCCTGGCGCCCCCTGGATCGAGAGGAGATCGACCGGCCCCGCAGCCTACAGGTCTCCTCGGGTGGCGATGAGGGATACGATCTCGACGACGTCGTCTACGGATGACCGCGTCAGCGCAGGGGCCCGTATCGGTGGAGGATGGCTGCGTAGTTCGAGGCGGCCGCGCGGAG
>CAYNEI010000057.1:0-11198 GCA_964396185.1 uncultured Thermoplasmatales archaeon | reverse complement strand
GTGGGGGTCAGTTCCGCGGAGAAGTTCGGTCGCCCGGTCGTCGATGGCGAGGAACGCGTCCCAGCCCTCGGAGCAAAGCGCATCCCGAAGGCCTTGGAGGAGGAGCAGGTCCCGGTTCCCCGGGTCGAAGGTGCGGTACGCGCCGAGGACGAAGATCGTAAGCACGGGGTCATCCTCTAGGTGGGTAGCTGGTGGGCGGGGCCCGGGCGCTGGTCCCACGCCGGGGAGCCCCGGATGACCGCCAGGGTCTTGGAGTTGCTCCGGGAGCAACGACTACACCTCAGTTTGAGATGAGTTGGTTCATACGGAGAAGAGTTAAGTTGTGTGAAGACGAATTGAGGTAAGATGGACGCGAAGATCCCGGCCCGGGCCAGCCAGGCCCGGTCGATCATCGAGGCCTTGGACAGCGATCGACGGTTGAGGCTCCTGGCGATCTTGTACAACGCAGAGGGGGAGGGACGGTTGAGCTTCCGGGAGCTGGGCGATGAGGCCAGCCTCCAGGGATCCAGCCTGGCCCAGCACCTCAGGCCGTTGGTGCAGACAGGGCTGGTCCTGAACACGTACGAACCGTCCGAGACGCGGGAATACAGCTTCTACGAGATCAGCCCGCTCGGCAGAGACTGGATGCAGCGGGTCGAACTGGTGGACCAGGGCACGGACACCGCCTGGCTGGTGCCGGCCTAGCACGACTTAACCCGGCCAAGTAGTGCTAGGCGCGCCCTGAGCGACGACGTTCCACCCACGGTCGATATACTTTTATACAATCGGGATAACATCATACACCATGCCTTCGACCGTCCGCATCGGTGACGACGCAAAGGAGCGCATGCGGCGCCTCCAGGACGCCTGGCACCGAAGCCGGGGCCAACGGCCCACGCAGGAGGAGCTGCTCGACCGGTGCCTAGCCTACCTCGAGCGCCACCGGAACGCCTTCCTCAGCGAGGCCGCCTGGCGCCCCCTGGATCGAGAGGAGATCGACCAGCTCCGCGGTCTCCAGGTGGCCTCCGGTGACCACGAGGCCTACGACATCGACGAGGTTGTTTACGGATGACCGTCCTCCTGGACACCGGCCCCTTGGTCTCCTACATGGATCGTGACGATCACCTCCATGAAGAGGCAACTAGGCTCATGGAACCGCTCCTAGCTGGGCGACATGGCATGCTTTTGACGACGGCCAGCGTCTACGGTGAGGGCATGACCTTGATCCGCCGACGGAAACGGACACGCCAGCTCCTCGTGGCCTTCCACGAGCTGTTCTGGGGGCCCTGGGAGGCCTTCCCTAGACCCTTCCAGGTCCTCTCGGCGAGCCTCGACGACCATCGAGCCGCTGGCGAATTCCAGATCCAGCACCACGATCAGGGGCTCTCGCTGACCGATGCCGCTTTGGTGCTCCACGCCCGCGAGCACGATGCCCTCGTCGCCACCTTCGACGGGGGCTTCGAGGGCGTCGTAGGGACGGTTCCGATGGACCCGAGTTCGGCGTGACGGGAGCTTGCTACAAGGCCCATCGACAAAGATGTTACATAAGTAACATACCGATCGATATGTTGTGTCCGAGTTCTTCGCGCTCCCCGAACGGGATGTGGAGTACCACCTGGCACTCCGACTCCTGAACCAGAAGCCGCCCTTCGATCGACGGATCCTGGAGGATCTCGTCGGCAGGCCCAAGCGCTACAGCGAGCTTACGCCGCTGCTCGACGGACGCAACGACAACGTCCTCACCAAGGCGCTCAGGCGCCTCCGCGAGGATGGCCTCATCCAACAAGGGGTGGATCTGGACCGGGACCAGAAGGTGTACCACTTGACCGAGTTGGGCAAGGCCACGGTCTTCAGCCTACACCAGATGGTCCCGCACTGGCAGAGCATCCAGGCCTACGAGCGGGGTGTTCAGGCGACTAACAGCTGAGAACGAACCCTTATCTCCCATTCCGGGGTTCATCTGGAAGATGCGAGACGCCGAGGCCTACCGGCGCAAGCTCGGGACCATCCTTGAGAGCCTCGAAGAGCTGCCCGATGGGACCAAGACTCTCTCCAACCTCGAAACGCAAGGGGTCCTTCACCTCGTCCAAGTGGCCATCGACGCAGTCATGGATGTGGCGGCCATGCTCACGAAGGACCACGGCAGGCGCGTGCGTGACGACTACCACAACCTGGATGAGCTCAGCGACCTCGAGCTCATCGCGGAGCCCCTGGCGGAACGGCTGGCCACGCTCAACGGGTTGCGCAACGCCATCGTCCACAAGTACAACAAGTTCGAGGAGTCCGAGGTGCTTGAGAACCTCGACCGGATCCAGCAGGACTTGGTGGCCTTCGTGCGATCCATCGACGACCACCTCGGCAGCCAGCAGCCTGGAGCAGATCGAGCATGAGCACCGAGCGAGCACGGTCAAGCCCCCCAGCCATGGAGGAGATCCGCGATCAACTCGAGGCCCTGGCGGACCACGAGGTCGTGCTCTACGGGAGCTCGCTGGATGCCTCGACCTTCACCCCGCGCTCTGATATCGATGTGGCGGTGATCACGCGCCAGCGCGACCGCGGGGTGAACCGTCGGGCCTGGCGGGAGCTGCTGGGCTCAGCGCCCGACCGCTACGACCTGCGGGTCTTCGAGCTCCTGCCCCTGGATGTTCAGCACAACATCGCTGTCGACCACGAGGTCGTCTTCGGCGACCCGGTCGAGATCTCCTACTATTTCTACCCGATCCACCGGCTCTGGGACGACGTCGGTCCCCGCATCGAGGCGAACCGTTTCGGGAGTATGGAGGAGCGCATCCGGCTGCTCGGGCTTGGCTAAGCCCAACCTTCTTCTCCCCCATCTGCCCTAGCCGGTGCGTGGCCGCTGCCCGCGAACCGACCCCGGACGCTGAAGGCGTCTCCGAGGCCCCGAGCCCGCGCCTCGGGTTCATCGTCAACCCCATCGCAGGCATGGGCGGCGCGGTGGCGCTCAAGGGCACCGACGGTGTCCTCGACGAGGCCCGCCAGCGGGGTGCGAGGCCCGTGGCCCACGACCGAGCCGTTCGCTTCCTCCAGGGCTTGGCTCGCATGGTGGAGGTCGTCACGTGCGCTGGACCCATGGGTGAGCACGCCTGCCGGGAAGCCGGCCTGCAAGCCCAAGTGCTCGTCGACATCGAGGAGCCGACCACGGCCCAGGACACCCGCCAGGCCGCCCGGGCCATGATGGAGGCGGGTGTCCCGTTGATCGCGTTCGTCGGTGGTGATGGGACCGCGCTGGACATCGCCGAGGCCATCGACCACGAGCTGGCTTGCCTTGGCATCCCGAGCGGGGTGAAGATGAACAGCGCGGTGTTCGCCCAGACCCCCGAAGAGGGGGCAGCGGTGGCCACGGGTTACCTGGCGGGCTTCGTCGAGGCCGAAGAGCGCGAGGTGGTGGAGATCGATGAGGCAGCCTTGCGTGCCGGAGCGCTGGAGCCGGCGACGCTCTCCAGCCTCCTGGTGCCTGTGCACGAGGCGATCCAGGCCAGCAAGGCCGAGCCAGGAGGCACGCTTGAGGGCGTGGTCGAAGCGGCCCGCGAGCTCGCCAAGCCGGGATCCACGATGGTGATCGGTCCGGGCTCCACGATGCTGGCCGTCAAGCGCGCGCTCGCCGGAGAGGGCAGCTTGCTAGGCGTAGATGTGCTCGCGATGGACGAGAAGGGCACAGGAGAGCTCATCGGTCAGGACGTGACCGCCCGGCAACTGGAGGAGGTGCCAGAGGACGCGCTCCTGCTCGTCTCCCCCATCGGCGGCCAGGGCTTCATCATCGGGCGAGGCAACCAGCAGCTCAGCCCGGGCCTGCTCGGCCGGCTCGGCTGGGAGCGACTCCGTGTGCTGGCCACGAGCGAGAAGCTGCGCGGGCTCGATGAGCTCCGTGTGGACACGGGGGATGCTGGCCTGGATGCCAGCAAGCCGGCCAGGATGGACGTGCTGACCGGGCCGGGGTTCCGCACGCGGTTGCCGGTGCGCTAAGCATCGGCAGAGCCGATGCTATGAGGAGAAGGGTAGACGCCCATGGCCGAGAAACGAGGTGTTGCCGAACCCGCACGGCGCAGGGGCGTCGTAGCTACACAACCTGCCCGAGACCTATATGAGGGTTTTGGTGGAACAGTCGTAGAGTCTCCCCCAAGGTGGCACCGGAGCCAGGGTCGCGCCCGGCAAGGGGCCGCGGCTTGGCCGCTAGCCACGCTCTCGAGGGAGGAACCCGCGGCGAGGGGATCGCGGCTGTAAGGTGATAGGATACGACCCACACGCACCAACAGTCCAACCGGTGACGAGTGAAACGATCCAACAAGCACTGGGAGCAAGAGGCCGACGTGCCCCGCGCGCCCACGCACCGGAAAGCGCGGCTGCTCATCGAACACGGTACGGATGTGGATCGGGAGGCCGGAGCCAAGTGGGTTCGCGATCACGCCCTCGAAACCCGAGACGAAGAGGAGGCGTCCCGGATCTCCCGGGAACGCTCGCGCAAAGAGGTCTATCATCCAGACTTGCACCGGGTGCCCTTAGAGCCAGATCGCCGGGCCATGGATCGCATGGTTGGCCTGCTGCGTGGTCGCGTTCGTTCAGCTGCACGCCATCTGGTTGTGCCGGGCTCAAAACGGGGTGACGACGGGGTTGTGCACGACCGGCTCGATCCTGCCGGTCTCGACCATGGAAACCCCATCATCGACATGCCCCACACGGACGCGGGATTGGTACCGGGAAGAGTTTTAAAGGTGTCGACCGCTCGCCCCCATGGGAGGAAGGAAATGAGAGACCAAACTCCAACATCGAATATACAGCGTAAGCGATCGTACTTGAACGAGAAGATGCGCGCCCTCTGTCTGGCGCTGATCATGGTGGCCGGGTTCAGCTTGGCCATCGCGGGTCTAGCCCCGTCCGTTGCCGCAGACGAAACGGCCCCCGCAGACACCGTACTGCTCCAACAAAGCCTTGACTTCACGCAGCAGGAGCTCGACGACAACTGGGTCCCCGATCGAACCGAGCCCACTGCTGGCTGGGGATCAGTTTCGTTCGAGGATCGCACCGACGTCCTGGAACTGGGGATCGATTCCAGCCAGGCCGACGATAGCGCGTTCTGGCGGACGGAAGGGATCCGCACTGAGAAGGATGTCGGTCACGTGATAGAGACGGATCTCTACGTGGACGAAGCCTGGCAGGGCACGCCGGTCCGCGCAGGTGTATGGGCAGCCGGGTACGATGCCGCCCCAGCCGACGGCGGCGACCGGAGCGAAGGATGGGGGATCTTCGAGTTCACGACGGCGGCATTCAACGAGGGTGCCGACCAGTTCGAGGCCGACGACCGGTGGCGTGTCTGGGTTTCCGGACACAATTGGATCGATCTCGACGCCGATGTCGAGTACGGGGATTGGGTGACGCTCACGATCTCCCTCGATGTCGACGCACAGGAGTACACGTTCGCCATGGATGGCGAGGATCTGATCACCGTGGACCTCCCGGTGGACGATGTCTCCTGGCTCGAGCCTTCGGTGACGGTGGGCGAGGTCTTCTACAACAGCTTCAACTACGGGCAATCCGACGTTGGGCCTGGCCTCACCGTCCAGGACTACGAGGCACACTGGCACGGGCTCGACAACCTCCGAGGGTTCGAGGCTATCCAGCCGGCCATCGATGCGGCCTCTGACGGTGACTCCGTGCTCGTCGGCCCGGGAACGTATGAGGAGACCCTCGAAATCGTCGGCTTGAACGGCTTCTCCCTCGTTGGGGCCGGCAGCGACGACGTCACCATCGACGCCTCTAGCGCATCCGTTCGAAGCATCGATGTGAGAAGCGGGGATGATCTCACCCTGGAAGGGTTCACGCTGCTCGGCAGCGACGACTACGGGATCAAGGCATCCCACATCGACGGGTTCACCGTCGAGGACGTGCACGTCTCCCAAAGCGGCAGCACCGGCTTGGACCTGAACACCGTCGACAACGCCCAGATCACCGACGTGGAAGCCACAGAGAACGGAGGCAACGGCATCGCGGTGCGCAACGGTGCATCCGTGACCCTCGACACCGTGACCACGGATGCCAACGCGTGGGGCGGGCTCGCCCTCTACGCACCTGGCACAGAGACCGTGGACAACGTGCTCGTCACCGGTTCCACGTTCTCGAACGAGGGCGCTGGCGTCTACCTCCAGTACGACGGGTTCACCGACATCCAGATCCAGGACTCGACGTTCTCGGGGAACGATGTGGGTCTTGGCCTGTTCGACAACTTCCCAGGAACCCCTGAAGCCGGGAGCGTCTCCGTGCACCTGAGCGCGTTCGACGGCAACGATGTCGGCGTCTTGAACGACGGCACGGGCACCTTGGACGCCACGCAGAACTACTGGAATGCGCCCACAGGGACCCTGATGTCGGACTTGACCATCGGTGATGGCACCGAGGGCGACGTCGACACCTCCGAGTGGTGCGTGCTCTCGGACTGCAGCGTGACGGCGCCACCCGTCTGAGCTGACAGCGTGACGATCGACCGAGGTGTCCGCCCACCCAGGCGTGGG
The DNA here is from genome assembly GCA_964396185.1 of uncultured Thermoplasmatales archaeon. Classification (GTDB taxonomy): domain Archaea; phylum Thermoplasmatota; class SW-10-69-26; order SW-10-69-26; family SW-10-69-26; genus CAYNEI01. The sequence continues at coordinate 4,695 of CAYNEI010000057.1, read as the reverse complement.
ATGCGGCGCCGATGACGTCGACCCGTCAGGCCCCGCAGCGGTCTGACCGCCCGGTGCCCCGTGACGCAGCGCACCGGTGCGAGATCAGTGCCGCCGGACCTGAACGAGGGCTCCGAGCCCGGCCAACAGCAGGACCGCCACGGCGGGGCCTGCACCGGGCACGCCCTGGCTCTCGTCCCCTTCAACGACGATGCTACCGTCAGCGTGCTCCACGCTCTCTCCGTCGACGGTGACCAGCTCGAAGACCACATCGTAGCTGCCTGGCCCTGGGGCCTCACCTTCGCCAGTGAGCTTGCCGTCCTCGACCGTGAACGCACCGATGTCGATACGCTCGCCGTCGGCGTCGACCAGCAGGAGGCGGCCAGATGCCACTCCACTGGCGATGGCGGTCACGCGGACGGTCTGGCTCGGCTCGGGGTCGGTGGGGGAGACGACGATGGAGTGGATGTTGAACGTCGCCTCGGGATCGTCTGCCTCGAGTTCCTCAAGGGCCTCGTCCTCCTCGACGTCGTCGGTGTCTGGGAGACCCACCGGTAGGACCAGCGAGGAGCTGTGGCCCACGCCGTCGGTGGCCGTCACGGTCACCTCGTCCAGGCCGGCAAGGCCAGCGACGTCCTCGACGATCCAAGCCTGGTCGGCGCGGGGTGAGGCCTCGAGATCGAGCCCGTCAGGCCCTGTGAGGACCACTTGATCCACGCCGCTGAGCCCATCGGTGACCGTGAGCACGAGCTCCTGGCCCAGGGCCAGCAGGTCGGGGGCCTCGATGAGGGGCCCCACGGTGTCCACGCGCACGGATGTCGTGGCCTCGGCCGCGTTCCCGGCTACGTCCATGGCTCTAACGGTGAGCTCGTGGTCCACCTCGCCATCCAGCACGAAGCCATCGAGGGGCTGCCAGGGGCCATCGTCGACGCGGACGTCGACCTGCTCGACGCCACTGATGGCATCCGAGGCGTCGGCCAGCACGGTGACCGGCTCGCTGGAGATCGCGCCAGCGGGGTCCGGGGAGAGGGAGATGTCCAGGGTGGGGGGTGTTGCGTCCACGCGGTAGGTGCGCTCGACGGTCTCCGAGCTTCCGACCAATCGCGCGCTCACGTCGTGGACGCCCTCGGGCACCGTGATGGGGGCAACGCGCCAGGCCCCGTCGCCCAGGCGCCACTCGTACGCCCCATCAGCAGACACGGAGGGCGTGAACGGTGCCTCGGTGATCCACCCGCTGCGAGCAGCCAGCTCGATCCCAGCGGGGTCGGGGCTCGAGTCGGTGATGTCGCTGGAGCTCGATGAGTCGTCAGACGACCCGGAGTCGCTTGAGAAACCGCTCGTCCGCCGCGGCGGGTTCGCGTCGATCTGGACGTTCAGCTCGGCGCTCGATGTGGATCGGCCTCCAGCATCCGTGGCCGTCACGACCACGGTGTACTTCCCGGAGACCAGATCGATGCGCGTGTCGAAGCTACCTGCGTCGTCGGTCTCGATGACGCGAGGCTGGCCACCGTCCAGGATGATGGTCACCTGATCGAGGTTGGCCTCGTCCACCGATCCCCGCACCGGAAGCCCGCCACGGAAGGTGGAGCGATCGGTGGGAGCCTCAAGTGTAAGGATGGGGTCGGTTGTATCCAGCACGAACGAGGCGGTGGCCTCATCTGTGTTGCCAGCGGCATCGGTGTGCTCGACCGTCAGCTCGTAGAGGCCATCGCCACTGCTGGTCGAAGGCGTCCACGTGCCCGTGCAGTCCCCGACATCGGCACCGTTGACCGAGCACGTCGTTGTGCCAGGGTTGGTATCCTCGACCGAGACGTCGAAGCTCGGCGCCTCGGAGACCACGGCGCCCGCGTCGGTAAGCGTCGTCCGGGTCAAGCTCACGGTGGGGCCGGAGGTGTCGAGGGTGAAAGAGCCGGAGTCGCTGGCCGCGTTGCCGGCCGCGTCGGTGTGCACGACCTTGAGCTCGTACGTGCCATCACCGTCGATGGCGTCCTCGCTCGCCAGATCCCAGCTCCCTGTACAGTCGCCCACGGGGGCTCCATCGATGGAGCAGATGGTCTCGTGTGGGTTGTCCTCGTCAAGGGTGACCGTCAAGGTGGGTGCACTGTCCACAGGATCCGAAGGCAGGCCCGTAATCGTGACCACCGGGTCCGTCGAGTCGAGCACGAAGGAGCCGGTCTCCACGATCTGGTTGCCAGCCTCGTCGGTGTGGGAAACCTCGAGTGCGTAGGTCCCGTCGCCAGCCACGGTCGGTGTCCAGGTGCCTTCACAGTCCGCAGGCGTCTCCTCGGCATCGTTCACCAAGCACGTCGTTGTGCCTGGGTGGTCCTCCGCGATGGTGACCGTCAGCTCCGGCGCAGTAGCCACCGGTCCGGCCGGCAACCCGTCGATGGTGACCACCGGGTCCGTCGTGTCCAGCACGAACGACCCCGTCGCCTCGTCTGTGTTGCCGGCCCCGTCGGTGTGCTCGACCGTCAGTCCATAGGTCCCGTCACCGTCCACAGACGGCGTCCATGTCCCCTCGCAATCGGCCGGGGTCTCGTCAACGCCGTTCACGGAACACGTCGTGGCGGCTTTGTGGGTCTCATCGATAGTGACCGTCAAGGTGGGTGGGCTGTCCACGGGGTCATCGGGTAGCCCTGTGATCGTCACGATTGGATCCGTCGCGTCCAGCGCGAAGGTGTCCGTCGTCACGGCCTCGTTGCCGGCCTGGTCGGTGTGCTTGACGCGTACCGTGTAGGTCCCGTCTGGCCCGACAGTCGGCGTCCATGGCGCCGTGCTGCAGTCGCCCTCGTCCGTGGGCGTCCCGGCATCCTGGTGCTGGATCTCGCACTCGGTTGAGCTCGGATGGTCTTCGTCAACAGTCACGTCCAGCTCGGGGGCCACGTTCACTGGGGTCGAAGGGATGCCAGAGACCGAGACAACGGGGTTCGTGGTGTCGACATCGAACGTGCCCACGTCGATCGCAGGCGCCTCCACGTTGCCAGCCTCGTCCGTGGCGCGGGCCTCGACGGTCACACCCTGCCCTTCGGGGACCGTGAATGGGGCAACGTATTCGGTCCACGTACCGCCGTCGATCCTGTACTCGATCGTGGGGCTCGCGTCGACGTTGTCTGTGACGATCAGGGAGATCTCGGGTTGGGCCGTGTACCACCCGTTGTCGCCATCCGGCGAGACGGGCGCCACAGTGGCTGTCGTCGAGGGCGGCTGGGCGTCTACGATGGGTCGATCCTCGGCATCGACGGCTCGGGGTGAAGTAGGTGGGTTCGGTGGGGTCGTGACGTGGTTGACGGTGACCTCGAAGCTAAGCTCCTGGTACGATGCGCTCGCTGGGATATCGGCGGTGGCTGTCCAGGCGACGGTGAAGGTCTTGATCGCTGTCCCCGAATCCATCCCGGTGAATACCACATCATCGTCGCCGGGGTTCATCGTGTAGTCTTCTGGGCCGCTCGTCCCGCTCTGGTTGACCGTGAAAGCGTCCAGGGCGCGGATGGTGACCCTTTCCATGCCGTCGATGTGCGTGACCACGTCGATCACGGTCTCCAGATCATCACCGACGGAGAGCGCCTGCATGGGGCTCGTGGGCGTGGTGGAGATGATCTCCGCGGTTGGCGGAGGGTCCGCCTGGTGCCCTGCATCGACCATGGGTGCCAGCGCTGCCAGGGCGAAAGTGGCGACGACGAGGAGAGCCAGCCGTTTGTTCCCTGTCATGTTCACGCCTCCTCCTTGGAGGCCCCGTTGGAGCCGTGCTCGCCGTTGACCGGGACGTCCTCCTTGCGGATGACGTCCATGATCTGGAGCTTGACGTAGTCGCCGTTCTCGATCCCGTGGAGCTCGCGGAGCTCCTTCGGGATGGTTACCTTCGCATTCTCGTAGACTCGTCGTACGAACTCCATGCCTCTAGCTCCCAACGGTTCCCTCACGCTGCCTGTCAGGTGAACCAAGCTCACCCTTCGGGCACCGCGGAGATGGCACAGACACCCATGGGCACTTAAAGGCGACCCCCTCGAAGCGCCGCGAGAGGAGGTTCTGGCGTCAAAATCGGCGCCGTGTGCATGCCAGACGGAGAAAGATGTAGACGTCGAAGAGCCTCAGTGGGTCTGCGGGTTGGGACGGCCTCAAAGGCCTAGGATGGCCAGTGCGTCCGCGAGGATGGCGGTAGCGAGGTCCTCTGCGGGCCCGGCTCGGTTCGCGGGCCAGCAATCTTCGGGGTAGTTCTCCGGGGGTTCGGTGGAACCCGGGTCCGTCGGATCCGAGCAGAAGAGAAGCTCCTCATCGAGCCACCGGCCATCCTCATCCATATCGTCGATACATCCCTTCGCCCGGAGCACATCCGGATCAGTGGGCTCGTCGGCGTCGTCGGGCACGCACAGGCGGATGCTGTGGTCGCCGAGCAGGGTGTGCCCATCTGGCGAGGACTCGGTGATGGTCACCGTGGGCGCCATCGCGTCGCGGTCCTCGGTGGGCTCGGTGGTCAAGGTGATGTGGTGGACGAGGTAGGGGTTGGCAGCGATGCACTCGGGCCCATCAGCCAGGCAGGCGATGGAGACGGCCTCGTCAGCACCAGCATCCCCGTCCTGGTCGAGGTCCGCGGCCACGGAGACGGACAAGCACGTGGCATCGTCAGGCGTGCTGGCATCGACTGGGGCTCCGGCGCAGCCGGTGTCCTGCAGACCGCCGCTCGTGCCCCGGACTGTGACGACGGCCGCGTTGCCGTCC